>NZ_JBYIQW010000001.1:0-558541 GCF_057707815.1 Actinacidiphila sp. bgisy160 | reverse complement strand
CGTCCGGCGCACCGCAGGGCGGCACCCCGGACGGCACCCCGCCCCCGGCGGCCCCGCCGGCCGCCCCCGCGGGCGGTACGGAACCGGCACCGCCCACGGCCTCGGGCCCGAGCGGCGATACCGCCTCCACGACGGGGGCCCACCCAGCCGTCCGCGGCCAGGCCGTGCGCGAACGGGCCGTACGCAACCGGGCCGTACGGCTGAGGGCCATCGGCGCCCTCCCCGTCGGCGGGGCACTGCTCGCCGGCGGGCTGCAGTCGACGGCACCGATGGCCATGGCCCACGACGCCGGCGCCGCCAAGGGCGACGGCACCGCGAAGTCCACCGAGGGATACCGCAGCGCGGGCGAAGCCGTGTGCGACGTGCTGGACGGCCTGTACCACGCCCGCAACCCCACCGTGCACGGCACCGGCACCGTCACGGGCACCGGCACCGGCACCGGCACCGGCACCGGCACCGGCAAGGCCAGGAACCGCGCCCCGGACGGGTTCCACGCCAGGGTCGATGCGGAGGCCCCGCTCCCCGTCCGCGGCTCGCTCGACGTCTCGCCGGGCGGCGCCCGGAAGGGCGCCGGCCCGAGCCCCGTACCGTCCCAGCGCGCGGCCCCGCAGCAGTCGTCGGGCGGTTTGCTCGGCGCGGTGGGCGACCTGCTGGGCCTGCGGGGCAAGCAGCCGTCGTCCCAGGCACCGGCACCGCGACGGCCGGGCGCCACCCCGTACGCGCCGCCGGCCCCACGCGCGGGCGGGTCCGCCCGCCGTACGCCGCCCAAGGTCCCCGCGCCGTCTGCCGGCGCACCCCCCACCGGCATCCTGTCCGGCAACAAGATCAGCCCCGACTCGCTGCTCGACCTGGTCCTCCCCCGCCGCCCCTCCGACGGCGGCATGGACGAACCGCTCTCCCTGCTCCCCGCCCGCATCCGCCTGGGCACCCCCGACTCCCCCTGGTGCCTGCCGAAGGTCTCCCTGGAACTGTCCATCGGCGCGGCCCGCTACCGCGACCGCCTGCTCGCCGCCGAGCAGCCGTTTCGGGTGCTCACCCCGCTGCTGATCCTGACCGGGCTGACGTACCACGGCATCGCCGCCGTCCCCACGCACGCCGGCGCCGAACGCGTCCTGGTCTTCACCGTCTGGCGGGCCGACATCGCGAGCCTCCGCCAGACCGCGGGCCTGCTCTCCCCCGCCTGCGCCCGCCGCCACGCCCGCGACTGGACCCCGCCCTTCCACGGCCTGCCCGGGCTCGGCCTGCCGCTGCTGGACATCGGGCTGCCCGGTATCGGCCACGTCTCCCCCGAGCCGCCGCCGTGGGCCCCCTGCCAGGGCGAGCTCGAATCGGACGCCCGGCCCTTGAGCACCACGACCGCCACCGGACGCCCGGTCGTCCTGCTCACCCGCGCCCTCAGCGGCAACCTCCTCGGCCTGCTCCCGGTCACCTTCACCCCGGACATGCCGCCCCCGCTGCCGCCCGGGCTGACGATCCCCATCCCGCTCTTCTTCACGCAGGTCGTGACGTACAACCAGCTGCTTACCGCGCAGCGGCTCACGATCCCCGGCCTGCACCAGCAGACGTCACTCGGCTGACTGGCACACGACGGCGCCGGCCAGCAGCACGGCGGTCAGAGCGGTGACGACGAGGGCCCTACGGACAACGGACATGGCACACCTCAGTGCAGCGACGGACCGGTTCGAGCAGCCCACAACCTACCGTCACCGATCAACCACTCAGTGTCATGCCGTTACGAGGAACCACCCGCAGGGACTACGAGGCCTTCTGGCCCCGCACCTGGATCCCGTCCAGCAGCTCCCGCGTGGCCGCCGCCACCGCATCCACAGCCTCCTCGAACGCCTCCCGGTTGTGCGCCGCCGGCGCCCGGAACCCGGAGATCTTCCGCACGTACTGCAGGGCCGCGGCCCGGATGTCCTCTTCGCCGACCTCAGGCGTCATCGGCGGGCGCAGGGTCTTGATGCTTCGGCACATGGCTCCAGTGTGCCCGCACCCACTGTCACGCCCACCCGGCGCGCGGCCGCCGTCCCCACCACCAGCCGCTCTCACCACCGGGCGCGGCCTCGTCCTCCACGGTCAGCTCGATGTACCGGCCGTCCACCTCCCCCAGCGACTCCCCGAACAGCTCCGCCACCGGCCCCGGCAACCTCCGCACCAGCGAGGCCACCCCGTCCCGGCACACCAGTTCCCCCCGCGCCGTCTCCCGCCCCGCCTCCAGCCCCCGCACCACCCGCTCCCACGCCTCCAAATGCCCCCGCACCTCCCGCAACACGCTCCCCTCCACCTCCCACAACGCCTCGTCCACCGCCCCGTACGGCGCCCTCCGCAACGCCTCCATCGCCTGCTCGAACCCATCCGTGACCGGCGTCTCGCTCTGCCTCATGGCCCCATGCTCCGCCCGCAGGCCGCACCCGTCGCGCACTGCACGCCATACGTGTCAGTGGCTCCTGTTAAAACTGGACCGCGCCGATTCGCCTCAGGGGGGCCTATGTGACGAATCCGAACCACGACCTCGATCCCGTCTCCGGGCTGTACGAAAGGCTCATCACCGGCAGCCTCGAAGAACGCATCAAGGCGCTCAAAGCCGAGGGTTGGAGCGCCGTCAACGAAGCTCCTCGGCCCGGCCGAATACGTCGAACACAAGGGCAGCAAACCGATGGGCGCCGTCTGGCGCCTCCGCCAAGAACTCCCGGCGGATGTCTGGACCTACTCGGCCATCGCCGCAGGCTGACGCCCCAACTCCTGTTACTGAACTGATGCTTTAAGGTTCCTGCGCCACCCCCCCGAGCGACCTTCTGTCACCGGCATGCAACACCACGTATCACCCGAACCCGATCCGCCGTTCCTGGTGCGTCACGACATCACGAGCATCGGAGGGTTCCCAATGGGTCGAGTCAACGCGGTGACGCGCTACGTGTCGCAGGTCGCCCTGGCCACGTCCACGGCAGTCGCAACGGTGATCAGCTTCTCGACTCCCTCATCGGCAAGTGCGGTGGGATTTGCGAAAGTGGTCGGCTTCTGCCTGGACGCGAAGGGCCAGGCGGTTTGCCTCCCCACCACCACGCTTGGCCACTTCGTGCGCGGATCGGGCAGGAATGTGAACCGCCAGGAGGCGTCCGTGCAGGACAGCTTCGGGATGGACAGCGCCGGCGGGAACTGGTGCAACTGGCGTATCGACTGGCGCTACTCGGACACGAATGGCCGTACTTACCTCATCAGCCGGGGCGAAACGCACCGCAAGTGCACGCTGCACAGCTCAATCGGCCGTGTCGACACGACGCACCACACGTTGAAGCACTACGGCAAGGCGTGCGCGGACTTCTTCGTCGCTGGCACCAGGCGCGCATCGCAATGCCACTTCATCACCGAGTGACAGCCGGAGCGACCATGCCCTCACGTATGCACCCCTCGCTGGCTTCCCGCGCGCTGCGCGTACTCCTGGGCGCGGGAGTGAGCTATGCACTCGCGACCGGGCTGGTCCTGCTCGTCTTCGCCTTGCTTCCCCAGGACGCCCTGCGTTCTCTCCAAGAATCGGGATTCTTCTGGACAGTGCTGGCCACCACTGTCGTCATCTTCGTGGCGGGGGCCCTCGCCCTTCGGAGTCGGCGCGAGCGGTGAGGCCACGGCACCACGCCGGCTGTCGGTAGCCCATTCACACCAGCCCCGTGCACAACACCCGTGAATTCGTGACTGCGTACACCCGTGTCGGGGACCGTGGGCGAGCGTTGAAGCACTGCGGAGGGGGCGGGCGTGACCGGCCCCCCAGGTGTCGCGACATCGTCGAGGAACAGGGCGGGATCCCCATGGTCAACAAGTCGCCGAACGTGCGGTCGGGCCGGTTGATGCGGTGGGTGCTGACGGCGGGGCTCAGTTACCTGGGGGCGATGTTCGTCGTGCTCGGATGCCTCTCGCTGCTGCCGAAGCGGACGCAGACGTCCTTGTCGGAGACCGCCGTGGGGTGGGCCGTGCTCGGGGTGAGCATCGTGCTGTTCACGCTGTTCGCCGGGCGGAGCCGCGGGCGGTCGTGAGCCACCCGCCCCGCCCGTCACGCCCGCATCCACGTGCGCGTGCCGAATGAACCGCAGGCGCGGGAGGCTATGTCCGCGGCGAAGGCGAGGGCGGCGTCGAAGACGGCTGGGGTGAGGCGGGTCGTGAGGTGGGCGGCGAGGTGGTGGGCGAGGGCGCCGTGGAGGACGTCGCCGGCGCCGAGGGTGTCGACGACGGGGGTCACGGCCGGGACGGGGATCTGCCCGCCGGGCCGCAGGATGGGGGACGGGCCCTGGGTGACCGCGGTCCAGCGGACGCCGGCGTCGTGGAGGAAGGCGAGGACGTCGGCCGGGGTGGAGGTGCCCGGGGGGTGGAAGTCGGCGGAGCAGACGGCGACGTCGACGTAGGGGAGCAGGGTGGGCGTGGCGGGACGCCAGCTGCCCGCGTCCAGGAGGGTGGGGACCCCGGCGGCGCGGGCGAGGCGGACGGCGGGGACGGCGAGGGCGGGGTGGTGGGCGTCGACGAGGACGATGTCGGCGTCGCCGACGAGGACCGAGAGGTCTCCGGGCGGGGACACGGAGGTCCCTGAGGCCGCGTTGGTCGAGGCGACGGCGCGGTCGCCGGTGGCGGCGGTGACCAGGATGGTGGAGACCGCGGGCGGTTCGGGGGAGTCCGCGGTGAGGTTGATGACGTCGACGCCGAGGGCCGCGAGGTCGGCGTCGATCGCGCCGGCGAGGACGTGGCCGCCGAAGGCGGTGAGCAGCACGGCCTCGCCGCCGAGGTGGGCGAAGGTGGCGGCGGCGCCCGTGGCGGGGCCGCCGGCGGCGATGGTCTGGGCGCGGGCGGTGAGTTTCTCGTTCGGGGCCGGGACGTGGTCGACGAGCGTGATGACATCGAGAGTGCAGAGGCCTACGAAGAGTGCGCGCATGGGCGCATAGTGGCAGCAGGGGGCGTGCGTTTCCCGTCTTACGCGCCTCCTACGGGTGGGGGTGCACCATTTTTCCGGGAGTCCTGACGCGCAGCGCGTCGGTGCCACTACGCTGAGTGCTCGCAATGGTGCGCGGGGAATGCCGTGAGCAGGAGGGCCGCATGGGGAACGCGCGACCAGGTGGGGCGGGTCCGGCGGACGTCGAGGTGGTGCTGGCCAGGGCACAGAACGCCTTCGACGTCGACGACCGCGTGCTGGGGCGGCTGTCGACCGCGCTGATGGGCTGCACGGAGCTTGCGTCCTTCCGCCAGCGCAAGGGTCCGCCGCGCAGGCTGAGCCGCAGAACGTTGCGGCACACGTTCCTGCTGGCCGACGGCAGCACACAGCTGCTGTGGGAGATCGAGCACAACACCGGCCCCGGCGCCGACGAACCGCTGTACGAGGTGTACTCCGACCCGGACGCGCTGGCCGTCGCCCAGCACGCGATCGACGCGCGCTTCGGGGAGCCCTCGCCGGAGGAGCTGGAGGCGGAGGCGGCGGACTGGCTGGCACGGTTGCCGCAGCTGGCGATGGACCTGACGCCCGGACCTCGGCAGTACACGGAGGAGCACTCCGCGGAGCACGCGTGGCGGGTGCTGCGGCGTGCCGAGAACACGGACGTACCGGGCGAGGAGCTGCGCAGCCGGCTGGGCGCGGCGGTGGGCCACGACATCGCGTACGTCACCGGGCGGCACACCCGGATCGGCACCGGCCGGGTCGCCGGCTGGACGCTGTACGAGCATGCCTTCCTGCTGGCGACCGGCGAGGAGATCAGCCTCTGGGAGGTCGAGCACACGATGACCCCCGACGGGCGGCCGGTCTGCGAGGTGTACGCCGACGAGACGGCGGCCTGCGACTCCGCGGACGTACGGCTGGAGGCTCTCTAGCCGCGTTCCGGATTGCGGCCGGGGTGCGGCCGGAGGAAATTGGGGCGTAGGCGTGTCGGTGGGAGGCGGGAGGTTCCCATGCCGGTCCTGACGGAGGTCGAGTTCCCCGGTGTGACGGCCCTGCAGTACGAGGAGGCGAACCACCGCGCGGGCTTCGGGCCCGAACACCCTCCCGCGGGGCTGCTCTCGCACGCCGCCGTGATCACCAACGAGGGCCTGCGGCTGGTGAACGTCTGGCAGTCCGCGCAGGCGCTCGAGGCCTTCATGGAGATCATGATGCCCGCCGCCAAGGAGTCCGGCTTCCCGGAGCCGAGCGGGCCGCCGAGGATCTCGGAGCTCTACAACTTCGTCGTCCCGTAGACACGGACCGGCGGCCCTGGGTGACGGGGGGTGTCGCCAAGGCCGCCGGAGTCCGTGTGGTCGTGCGTGGCCGGTCGCTCGTCTCAGACGGACAGGCCCTTGCTGCGCAGCCAGCCCATCGGGCCGATCGGGTCGCCGCCGCCGGGGCGCACCTCGAGGTGCAGGTGCGGGCCGGTGACGTTGCCCGTGGCGCCGACGCGGCCGATGGTGTCACCGGTGGTGACCTTGCCGGAGGTGACGATCATCGAGGAGAGGTGGCAGTACCAGAGCTCGGTGCCGTCGTCGAGGGTCAGGATGATGCGGTAGCCGTACGAACCGGCCCAGCCCGCCTCGGTGATGGTGCCGCTGTGGATGGCCTTGACCGGGGTGCCGGTCGGGGCGGCGAAGTCCTGGCCGGTGTGGGTGTTGGCCCACAGCGAGCTGGACTCGCCGAAGCCCGCGGTCAGGGTGTACGAGGTGACCGGCTTGACGAAGCTCTTGGCGAGCTCGGCCAGGCGGGCGGCCTCGAGCTTCTTCGCGGCCTCCTCCGCGGCCTTCTTCTTGGCGGCGGCCTCAGCGCGGACCCGCTCCGCCGCCGCGGACTTGGCTGCCTTGGCCGAGGCCTCCTGCTGCGCGGCGGTCCTGGCGGCCCGGTCGGCGGCGTTCCGCTGCTGCTGGGCCTGGTCGAGGATGCGGTTGCGCAGCGCCTCACCCGCGTCGGGGCTCAGGGCCTCGGCGACGGGCTTGGCCTCGGGGGCGCTGTCGTCGTCGACGAGCGCGCCGATGCCGGGCAGTTCGGACGCCTCGGGCAGATGGGGAAGGGAGACGGGGAGGGGGTTCTTGCCCTCGGCGGCGGCGACCCCTCCGACACCCAGCACGGCCACGGCCGCGACTCCGAAGACCGCCGAACCGCGGCCCAGGGAGCGCTGCTTGGCGACGCGGTGCCGGCCGCGCACGGGCCCGGCGGACTCCTCGGTGGGGTTCCACGGCTCGGCCGGCGGGCCCTCGTGGGGCGCGCCCTCGAAGGCCTCGAAGGCCTCGATGTCCTCGGCGTCCTCGCTGTGCCGGGCGTCCGCGAAGGCCTCGATGTCCTCGGGGAGCGGGTGGGTGGCGACGGTGGCGGTGGTGGCGGCGGCCTCGTACGCCTCGTGCCCGGCGGCCTCGTGCTCCGCGACGGTGGCGTCCTGGGAGGTCGTCTCCGCGGCGGCGGCCGCGTCGAGCCAGCCGGCGGCCATGTTCCACTGGCCGGTGTCCCAGCCGTCGATCGCGTTCTTCGTCGGCGGTGCCTGCTCGGCTGCCGGGGGGTTCCAGCCGGCGGCGATGTTCCACTCGGCGGTGTCCCACTCGGGGTATGCGCTGACGGACCCCTGTTGCTGTCCGGGTATCAGGGCAGGCTCGTTCGACGCCACGCGGGCGCACTCCTTTCCTTCCTTCTCGCCTACCGGGTTAGCTGACGGGTTCGGAGCAGGAAGGTCTCCTACGAGGACCGCGGAGGGCCCCCGATTCACCCCAGGAAGTGGTTCCCCGGTTCCCGCGGACGGGATTCGGCAAGCGCACGGCGCCGCCCTGTCGGCGGTGGGACGACCGCGCTGCGTTATCGAACGTTAATAGAGGCGCCCGCCAATTCCAAGCCACTCAAGCGAGTTCATGACGGGAATCTATGGGGATGGACGGGACAGAAGCGGACATTGGGTCGTGACTGCCGTGACCTATGGGAAATGTGAGTGTGCATCAGTCGTTATGCGGAAGGGAGTGTCGCGCTCACGAGGAGTGATGGTCACCCCGGACCCCGGCCGCCGAGCGCGCGCCCCAGACGGCCGTCCAGGCGCTCCGCCGAGGCGTCGGCGCCGCGGTGCGCCGCGAGCATTCCGTGCACTTCACGCTGCAGGACCCGGGTGAAGGTGACGTAATGCGCGGTCGCCGGACGGGCCCTGGCGGCCTGCAGCGCGCACCACAGCAGGGTCGTGTAAGCGGGGGTCGCGGCGGACGGCGAGGGCGGGGGCTCCGAGCCGCGTCCCGTGGGGCGGTCGTAGAACCAGGCGCGGGGGTCGTGAGGATCGTCACAGTTGACATTCCCGGCTCCGTATGCCGACCGCCGTGCCGGGGCGAAGCCGGCCCGGAGCAGGGCATGTTGGGCGTCGCGTCCGGTCAGGAAGCGGATCAGGTCCGCGGCGTCGTCCGGGCGGTCGCTGTTCGCCGCCACGCCGAGGCTCTGACCGCCGAGCGCCGCGATGCCGGGGAGCCGGGCCACGCCGAAGCGGACGCCTGGGGCGAGGGCGGCGTCCAGCCGGTTGTAGGCGTAAGGCCAGTTGCGCATCAGCACGCTCTGCCCCTCGGTGAACTGGGCGAGGGTGACCGACTCGTCGGCCTCCAGGGACACCGGGTTGAGGTTGTTGGCGGCGCCCAGCCGGCCGAGCTCGTCCAGGCCCTCGCGCAGCCCGTCCTCGGTGCCGATGTAGCGGCCGTCGCCGTCGACGAGTTCGACGCCCGCGGTCCAGAAGGTCTCCAGGGTGTTGACGGTCAGGCCCTCGTACGCGCGCAGCTGGGTGGTGTAGGCGGCGTGGCCGAGCGGGCGGACGTCGGCGAGCAGGTCGCCGATCTTGGCGTATCCGCGCAGGTCGGCGGGGCGGCGCCCGGCCTTGGCGAGGTCGTCGGTGCGGTAGTAGAGCAGGCCGACGTCGGTGTTGAAGGGCACCGCGTACGTGCGGCCCTTCCAGCGCCCGGCGTCCGCGGCCTGGCGCAGGAAGTCCCCGTCGACGAGGGCGGGGGCGAGCGGGCGCAGCAGCCCGCTGTCGGCGAACTCGGGGATCCAGCTGATGTCGAGGTTGACCACGTCGTACGCGGCGGTGCCCGACTGGAAGGCGCCGATCAGCTCGCTGCGCTGCTCGTCGGAGGCGGAGGGGAGCTCGACGAGCCGGGCGGGCCGGGACGGGTTGCGCCGGTTCCACTCCTCGATCAGGGCGCGGCGGACGCCGGGTCGGCCGCCGGCGGTGAGGTCGGCGTCGCTGGCGACGATCAGCGGCCGGGAGCGGTCGGGCTCCGGCGCCGGGGCGGCGGCGGGGCCGCTGCAGGCCGCCCCGGCCAGCAGGAGCAGGGCGCCCAGCGCGCGGCGCGCGCGCCGGCGGCGGACGGGGCGCGGAGGGCGGAGGGTGCCGTCCACGCCTCGGGGCCCGGTGGCTGTCATGACCCTCCCGAGGTGAGGCGGGTGATGGTCTCCGCGACCCGGTTGGGCAGGTCCTGCGTGGCCGTGAGGCAGGCGCCGCCGCCCTCCGTCACGGCCTTGTTGAAGCGCAGCGAGCAGCCGTAGCCCTCCAGGGACACCACCAGCACGGGGACGTCCACGTCCGGCGGGTCGACGCGGGCGCTGTCCTCGTCGTCGGTGATGAGGACGATCAGGGCGCCGGGGGAATCGGCGAGGGCCCGGGACCACTGCCGCAGGGCGGCGGCCACGGGGGCGTCCCGCTCGACCGGTGCCAGCGCGCGGATCGCGGCGTCCCGCGCGGCCGCGTCGTTCGGCCCGGGACGCAGGAGGGTGCGGCCGGGCACGGCGGCGATGCCGTACCGGTAGCCGGAGGCTCGGGCCAGCACGGAACGCACGACGGGGACGTTGGCCCCGGAGTAGGAGGAGCTGGAGACGTCGACGGCGAACAGGACGTCGCGCCGGGTGCCGGCGGCCTCACCGTGGTCCCGCAGCGCGGCCTCGATGTCCTGCCGGGTGGGCGGTTCGCCGCCAGCCGGGGGGTCGGCGACGAAGACGGCGCTGTCCAGCGGGGTGTCCCCGGCCGCGGTCGTCCCGCTGACGTCCGTACGGAAACCCTGCGCGGCCAGCGCCCACTGCCCCGGGCGGGAGCGGAGCCATTCCCCGAGGCGGTGCACAGCCTCGGCGCGTTCGACGCGGTCGGCCCGGCCGGTCTCCCAGGTCACCGGTACGAGGGTGAGGTCGAGGGGCGGCACGTCGGCGGGGTAGTAGGCGGTGTAGGGGTCGGACTGGTTGCCCAGGCAGGGGGGACGGGACTCCAGGGCCGGGGTGACGAGGCCGGCGAGAGTGGACTCGGTGGTGAGCAGGGCCTGTTGGGTGCCGCGTCGTTCGACCAGCCAGGTCCGGGCGGAACAGGCCAGGGCCCGGTCGTCCGGTGGGGGCACGGCGTCGGTGGTGACCCGGGTGCCCGGCGCCAGGTGCAGCAGCTGGTCCAGGGCGGCGTCCGAGGAGTGCGGTTCGGCGCTGCGGACGACCACGCCCTGGGCGCGGGCGGCGTCGACCAGTTGCTGCGCGGTGCTGCCGGTGCGTGCCACGCCGTCCAGCGAGGTCGTGGTGGCGAGGACCGCGGGCGAGTGCGCGAGGGTGACCGGCCGGCCGAGGACGACGACGCTCTCCGGCCGCCGGGTCTCGGCCAGGACCTGGGTGCGGGCGGTGCCGGCCGCCGGTATCCACACGTCCGGGTGCGGCCCGACGTCCCGCAGTGGCATCGCGCAGTCCCCGCCGTCCTGGCAGGCGCGTTCCGGTTCGGCCCAGGCGGCGGAGGCGCGGAAGGCGGCGATGGTGCGGTCGGTGGGGGCCGCGTAGACGGTGGTGTTGATCTGGCCGCAGCCCTCGGGCCGGCCGCCGAGGGAGGCGCTGGTGGCGGCGGCTTCGCTGTCCTGGAAGGTGTCGAGCACGGAGGTGAGCGCGGCGCGCGTCTCCGGTGAGGTGAGCACCCGCAGTTCGAGCGGGGCGGGGCACAGCGGTGCCGGGCGGTGCGCCCATGTCCAGCCGGTGACGCCGCCCGCGACCAGGGCCAGGGCGGTGCCGGCGCCGACCACGCGGTGCCAGAGCGGCTGGTGGGGGCCCGCCGTCCACGTCCAGGCGAAGCCGGCGTACTGGGCGAGCCGGCGCAGCGGTGCCAGCCAGCGGGTCCCGCGGGCGGGGCGCGGGGTGAGCCGGGCCTGGGACAGGACGGTGTCGCCGGCGCTGTTGCTGGAGCGTTCGGTCGGGAACCAGGGGTCGTAGTCCGCGCGCTCGTCGAGCGTGGCGGCGTACTCGCCGGCCAGTTCGTGCAGCCGGACCCCGAGGCGCTGCACGGTGACCGGCTCGTACGGGTCGGTGCCCTCGGCCAGCACCCGGACCAGGGCGCCGGTGAAGGGCGTCGGGTCGATGCCGTCGCCCTTGTGGATGCGCGAGCCGACGGCCGAGGAGGTGATCAGGGAGAACGGCCGCTCGGGCAGCGGCACCAGGCCGGCGTTGCCGGAGTAGCAGCAGTCCAGGACGAGGACGACGCGCTCGGCGCGCGAGGAGGCGAGCAGCCTCAGCAGGTCCCGGTACGGGATGCCGTCGAGGCGGGCGCCGTCCTTGGTGGACTCCCGGGTCATCAGGTACAGCTCGGGCTCCCCAGTGGCCAGGTCGACGTAGCCGTGCCCGGTGAAGTGGACCAGCAGCAGGTCCTGGGCCTGGGCGGCGGCGGTGCCGATCAGCCGCAGCGCGCGGTCGCGGGTGCGCGCCTCGGCGAGGGTCTCCACGGTGCGCGGGATGAACCGGCCGAGTCCGCCGGAGACGAGCACGGCGCGCAACCGCGCGACATTGGCCCTGGCCGAGGGGATGTTGGAGAAGTCACGGGAGTGCTCGTACTGGGACACCCCGATCAGGACCGCCCGCGACCGGGACGCGAACGGTTCGTACGGCATGCCCGCCGGACCTCCCCAGGGCCGTCTTCCTCCGGATCTAGTTCTCCAGCGTCTGGCGGATGCGGGCCGCCATCGCCTCCAGCTCGCCGCGGGTCAGGGCGTCCCGGCCGGTGAGGACGCACTCCACGTCCCCGGCGCGGACGGTGACGCTGAGCGAGTCGCCGGGCTGGTTGCGCAGGTGGTTGCGCAGGGCGCGGAGCAGCGTGAGCGCGGTGGCCTGCAGGGTCTCCTGAAGGATCATGAGGAGCAGGTCGTAGGCGACGCCCATGCTCTCGTCGGCGGGCCGCTCCCGGCGGACGACCAGCGGCGCCAGCTCCTCGTCGGCCCGTAGCCAGACCTCCAGTCTGCGCAGGTCCTCCGCCGCGTCCGTGCCGCCTTCCAGCTCGATGGTCACGTACGTTTCCATGACGCCTCCCCTCGTTCCCAGCCTACGCTGACGTGTCGTCATTCACAGGCCCTGTGCGGAGAGTTGTGTGTACCGAGCAGGAAATCGCGGCGGCCCGGAGCGAGGCGCCCCACCCCGCCGGCGACCCTGTGCGGCAGGATGCCCGAGTACCCCGGAACGAGGGATTCGCCCGACCCCGGAGGCCGCGATGAAGCTGGGCAGGGCACTGGCGAACGGCTGCGCACAGGAGACGGACGAGGAGCTCACAGGCCGGGAGCCGCTCGTGGACGAGGAGAAGGCCCTCACCGGCCGGACCCCGGGCACCGTGCCGGCCCCCGCGGCGGAGCCCGCCGAGGCCGCGGCACGGTGAGGTTCGGCCGCCGGTTGCCCGAGGAACGGCCGGCGGTGCCCCCCCCACGGGGTACAAGCCGGCCTTCCCGATGCCGGCGTACGACGGCGCCCGCGTGGGCCTCCGGGGCGTCTGCCGGGGCGGGCGGATCGTGTACGGCGCCCTCGACGCCGTCTGCGGCCACCGCCAGCGGCACCGCAGCCCGGCGCCGGGCTGCGACTGCGGCTTCCACTGCCTGCACACGGCTGCCGAGGCACAGGCCCTGACCTGCGCGACGGACCGCCGCGACGCGCTGGTGCTCCAGGTGAGCGTGCTGGGCGCGTACACCCGCTACGAGCGCGGGACGCGCTACGCCCGGCAGCGGGTGCGCACCGTGCGCATGGGGCGCCTGCCGCTGCGGGCGGGCCGCCCGGGTCTTTCGTGCGCGACGGCACCGGACTGCCGGGCCGGCGCGCCTCGACGGCGTCCTGCCGCCGCTGCGCGGCGGGACTGTGCGTGCCGCGGCCGGCGGAGTTCGCGCGGCCGGCCGGGCCCTGGGTGAACATGACCGGGGAGCCTCCGGGACCCGGCACCGCCGAGGAGCCGCACCATGAGCGACTGCCGGCGGAGGCGGAACGGCTCAGGGAGATGCCGGACCGCTTCCAGGAGCGGCTGGAACGGCTGGACCGCCTGGAGGAGAGCCCTCCGCCCGGGTGGCCGCCGGCGGGTCCGGCCGTGCCGGGCCGCCTCATGATCGGCCGCCCATACTGGAACACATGGAGCACAACGCCGAGCTCAGGGACTTCCTGCGGGCCCGCAGGAACCGGCTGAGACCGCAGGACGCCGGCATCACCGTCAGCGGTGCGCCGCGCCGTGTGCCGGGGTTGCGGCGGGAGGAACTGGCGCGGCTGGCCGGGGTGAGCACCGATTACTACACCCGTTTGGAGCAGGGCAGGCACCAGAATGTCTCGGAGGCGGTGCTGGACGCCGTCGCCCGCGCCCTGCGGCTGGACGCGGCCGAACGCGCGTTCCTCTTCGAGCTGGCGCGGCAGCGCACCCCGCCCCGCCGCAGGCCGCAGCGGCCGCAACGGGTGCGCCCCGAGGTGCACCGCGTACTGGACCTGCTGGGCGACCGCACCCCCGTGTTCGTCATCGGCCGCCGCACGGACGTGCTGGCCGCGAACCGGCTGGCCCGCACACTGATCACCGACTTCGAGGCGCTGCCGCACCGCGACCGCAACCTCGCCCGCTTCATGTTCCTCGACGACGCGGCGCGCGACCTGTACCGGGAGTGGGACAAGCATGCCGCCGAGACGGTCGCCGCCCTGCGGCTGGACGCGGCGCGCCACCCGGACGACCCGGGGCTGACCGAGCTGGTCGGCGAACTGACCATCAAGAGCGCCGAGTTCCGCGCCTGGTGGGCCGACCACAACGTGCGGCAGAAGTCGCACGGGGTGAAGCTCTACCACCATCCCGTCGTCGGTGACCTCACCCTGTCGTACGAGCACGCGCTCTTCCCCGGCGACAGCGACCAGCTCGTGTGCATCCACACGGCCGAGCCCGGCTCGACCTCCGAGGCGGCCCTGCAGCTGCTGGCCGCGTGGACCGGCTCCGACACGTCGACCGGCAGCTTCCCCGACCCGGAGCCCGACCCCCGGTGACGCCGTGAGGGCGGCACCGGCGTCACGCCGGTGCCGCCCTCACCACGGACGCGTCAGCAGCCGTCCGGCTTGACGCGGACGATCTGCGGGTCGTGGTCGCTCGCCTGGTCGGCGAACTCCGCGTTGATGTGCACCACGTCGTAGTCGAAGTCGCGCAGCGCCGGACTGAGCAGGATGTGGTCCAGCGACTGCGAGTTGCCCTCGTAGACGTAGGTGTAGCGCTCGAACTTCGGCAGCGTGGTCAGCAGGTCCTTCAGCACGCCGCCCGAGGTGAGGGTGGACACCGTGTCGGAGAACTCGTAGTCGTTGAGGTCGCCGAGGACCACGACGTTGGCCTGCCGGTCGGCCGCGAGCAGCGACTTCACGAAGGTGTTGACCTCGGTGGCCTGCAGCTTCCGCTGGGTCTCGGAGCCGCGCACCGGCTGCTGGTTGACACTGTGCAGGGGCTGGTCGCCGCCCTTGGAGTTGAAGTGGTTGGCGATGACGAAGACCGGCTTCCCGTGGAAGCGGAACTCGCCGACCAGCGGCTTGCGGCTGGCCTTCCATGCCTCGCTGCCGGGGTTGATCCGGCCGGGCGAGACCGACAGCTCCGCGCCCTTGCGGGTCTTGACCGCCTCGACCGCGGTGGTGGCGTCGCCGCCGGCGCGGTCGGTGAACTGCACGCGGTGCGGGTTGAAGAGGAACACCTGGCGGATGTTGCCGCCGGGCTCACCGCCGTCGGTGTCGTTCGCGGGGTCGACCGACCGCCAGCTGTAGCGGGGGCCGCCGGCGGCGACGATCGCGTCGGTGAACTTCCGCACGGTCTGGTCGGCGGTGACGGTGCCGTCGTCGGTGGCGCCGTTGTCGTCCTGGATCTCCTCCAGCGCCACGATGTCGGGTGAGGAGAGGTTGGTGACGACGCCGTCGGCGAGCCGCGCGAACTTGTCCGCGGGGTCGGCCGGGTCGAGGTTCTCCACGTTGTACGTGGCGACCGCGAGCTCGCCGCCCTTCTGCTTGCGGGTCACCTCGCGCCCCAGGCCGTTGTCGACCAGGGTGCCGAGCTGCGTGGCCTGGAGGCTGTAGCCGCCGAAACCGTCGTAGTCGATCGGGCCGGTGGTGGTGCCGGCCAGCTCGTCACCGACGTCGGCGGTCGGGACGTCGGCGCCCGCGCCGATCGACATGACCTTGATGCGCCCGGTGTTGGGCCGGTCGTACGAGCCGTACACCGTGCCACCGCGGCGGGTGCGGTTCTCCTCCGGCTTCACCGTCACCCAGACCTCGTGGTACCGGGTGGTGCCGCCGACGACGCGGGCGTCGGAGAACCGGGCCAGCTCGCCCTCGTGGGCCTCGTAGAAGTCCAGCGCGTACCGGGCCGGGTCGAGCGGCAGGCCCTCGATGCTGCCGCCGCCGGCGTCGGGCGCGTACGCCGCCGGGACGGTGGACGCGTCCAGCGTGACGGGCGCGGGCAGGGCGTTGCCGGCCGACAGGACGGTGGTGGCCGGGCCGGTGACCTCGGTGACGGACTGGCTGCCGGTGCTCGGGTAGTACTCGGAGACCTTGCCGGTCACCAGAACCTTGTCGCCCACGGCGACGGTGGGCGTGACGGAGCCGGTGTAGACGAACACGGCCTCGCTGGTGCGGGCGTCGGCGTCGGCCTCCGGATCCTGGATCCAGTAGCCCTTGGAGCCGGCGGTGCGGACGCCGGTGACGATGCCGGGGACCCGGGTGACGGTCTGGCCCTTGAGCGGGGAGACCCGGGTGGTGCCCTGGATGTCGTGGATCCGGGTGGTGCCGGGCTCGCTCGGCTCGGGGGTGGGCGTCGGGTCCGGGGTGCCGCCGCCCGGGGTCTGCCCGGCGGCGTTGACCGGGGTCGGCGCGCCGGCGGTGAGGTCGGCGGCGTTGTCGTCGGTGTCGGCCAGGGACGCGCCGCGGGCGACGGAGGCGGTGTTGCTCGCCCCGCTCGCGGGGCCGCTGCCCTCGCGCACGACCGCGGTGCCGAAGCCGACGAGGTCGACCACGCGCGGGTCGGCGGTGCAGTCGGCGGCGGTGATGCAGGTCAGCGGGGTGGTGCCGTTGACCAGGGCGATGGTGCCGCTGGTGCCGCTCATCGCGATCGAGCCGCCGGCGTCGGCGGTCGGCAGGGGCGTCGTGCCGCCGGTGCCGGCGGACTCCGACACCAGGTAGCGGCCGCCGGGGGCGATCGACCCGGTCAGCGCGGTCGCCTGCCACTTGGAGGAGGCGGACGGCGTACCGGGCAGGTACTGCACGCTGTAGCCGGACAGGTCGTACGCGGCCGAGCCGGCGTTCGCCAGCTCCACGAAGTCGTTGGTCAGCGTCGCGCCGGAGTTGCCACCACCGCCGTAGACCTCAGCGACGACCGCCTCGCCGGAGGGGGTCGCATGGGCCGCGGGCAGCCCGGTCAGTACGACGGACGCGGCGATTCCGGTCGATATGAGCGCGAGCGCCGCGACGCGGCTGCGGTGTCGGCTCGGTCTGGCGATCGGCACGAGGGTTTCTCCAATCGGGGTCCAACAGCCCGTCAAACACGGGCGGCGCACGGCGGACCGGCTCAAGTTACGCGCGTAGAAACTGACATGACAAGGGCGATGAGGTTAATTCTGCGAGTTCGCCGTGGCGCAACCGCGACACCGGACCCGCCGCCGGACGCCCCCGGATCGGACGCGTCACCGATCGGGCGACCCCCCGATGGGTCACCCGGCGCGCCGGGACCGGCGGAGATTGCCACATTGGTGACGTCCCGTCAGTACCGGTCGACCATCTCACCCTCGCGGAGCCCGACGTGCGCCCATCCCCCGGACGGCCCGGCCGCCGCCGCCTCGCCCTCGCCCCCGCCCTGCTGGCGGCCGCCACCGTCCTGCTCACCCCGGCCCCGGGCGCGGCCGCCCCGGTCCCCGCCGCCGGCTGCGCCCCGGTCGCCTACGCCGGCACCGGCGCGGCCGGCCGGGGCGGGGACGGCGCCGCCGCCGTCGCGGCCGGCCTGCACGGCCCGGCCGGACTCGCCACCGACACCGCGGGCCGCCTCTACATCGCCGACTCCGCCAACCACGCCGTCCGCCGCGTCACCGCGGGCGCGGAGGGCGCCGCGCCCGTCATCACGACCTTCGCGACCACCGACTTCGCACCGTACGGCCTGGCCGTCGGCCCGGACGGCACGGTCTACGTCTCCGGCGAGGGCAAGGTCGTCTCCGTGGGCGCCGACGGCCGCGGCACGACCACCCTGCTCGCCGAGGCCGGCCGGCACGACGCCGTCGCCGTGGGCGGCGACCGCTCCGTGTACGTCTCGGGCGGCACGGCCGGCGGACTGCGGCGGATCCCACCCGGCGGCAAGGCCCCGGTCCGCTTCTTCCCCGGCGCCACCGTCGGCGCCCTCGCCACCGACCGGGCAGGCAACGTCTACGCCGTCGTGGACGGCCGCGTCCGGCGCATCGACGACGACGGCCGGGTCACCCCCGTACCGGGCGCCGCCCGGGTCGCCACGGGCGACGTCCGCGGACTGGCGGTCACCGAGGACGGCTCCCTCTTCTACCCCTCCCCGCTCGCCCGCACCCCGGGGACGGGCCCCCTGAAGCGCCCCTGGGGCACCGCCCTGGCGCCGGTCGGGCGGCTCTACGTCTCCGACCACGCCGCCCACCGCGTCTACGTCGTCGCCCGGCCCGTCCTCGTACCGGGCCGGCTGCGCGTCACCTCGGGCCCGCACGGCCACGCCACCGGCGACGTCCTCAAGGGCGTCAGGGGCAGCGGGACGACCGTCACCGCCCACAGCGAACCCGAGCGGGGCGTCCTCGTCCAGCAGGCCAACGGCCTCTTCTCCTACACCCCGCGCGAGAACTTCTCCGGCACCGACGCGTTCACCGCGACCATCACCGACGCCTGCGGCAACGCGACGACCCGCACCGTCCTGGTGCGGGTCGTCGCCAAACCACTGCCGCGCGCCGGATGACGCGCGGCCCTCAGCCGCGCGCCTCGGCCACGGCGGCCCCGAGGGCCTCCTTGATGCGCGGGCCCAGCCGGGCGAAGCCCAGCTCCTTCATCGCGGCACGCAGCAGTTCGTCGTCCGACCGCTCCTGGCCGTCGCCGTCGATCCACCGGACCAGCGCGGTCAGTTCCTCCGCCGAGTACGCCGTCACGGCCTTCCCCGGCGTGATCGCCGGCTTCACCGCGGCGGGCTTCGCCTCCCGGGCCTCGGCCACCGGCTCCGGCTCGGCCACCGGCTCCTCAGCGACCGGCTCCACGACCGCCTCAGGCTCCTCGGCAGGAGCCTCCTCAACCACCACAGCCTCAGCCACCGGCTCCGGCTCGGCCACCGGCTCCGGCTCCGGCTCCGGCTCGGCCACCGGCTCCGGCTCCTCAGCGACCGGCTCCACGACCGCCTCAGGCTCCTCGGCAGGAGCCTCCTCAACCACCACAGCCTCGGCCACCGGCTCCGGCTCGGCCACCGGCTCCTCAGCGACCGGCTCCACGACCGCCTCAGGCTCCTCGGCAGGAGCACCCTCAACCACCACAGCCTCAGCCACCGGCTCCGGCTCCTCAGCGACCGGCTCCACGACCGCCTCAGGCTCAACCTCGGCAGGCGCGGCCTCGGGCTCGGGCTCGGGCTCCGCAGCAGCGGCCTCCTCGGCGACCGGCTCCGCCACGACCTCGACGGGCGCGGCCTCGGCGACCGCCTCCGCCTCTGCCTCCGTAGTCGCAAGTGCCTCGACCACCGCGGCCTCGGCAACGGCCTCCGCGGGCGCGGCCTCCGCCTCCGCCTCCGCCTCCGCCTCCGCGGGAACCCCCTCCGTCGCTTCCGACGTGGTGCGCGGTTCGGGGACGACGGGGGTCTCCGGCTCGCCCAGCAGAGCGACGACCTCGGCCGTGTCCGCCCGGCGCTCCGTCAGCTCCGCGAGCACCCCGGCGAGGCCCTGCGCCTCCAGGCGGTCTCGGGTGGCCTTGAGGTTGGGCAGCCGGTACAGCGTGCCCTCGTCCGCGGCAAGGCGGTCGAGGAGCTCCGCGAGCTCCTCGAAGGGCAGGGTGTCCAGCGCGGCCTCGGGACGCAGGAGGCGGCCCAGTTCGGTGAGCCCGGTGACGGCGGCCTCGGCGGCGCGGGAGGCGTCGTCGAGGAAGTCCGCGTCCGCCGGGACGGCCGGGCGGCCGGCGCCGCCGAGGGCGGCCCAGTCGGTGCGCTCGGAGGCCGCGGAGGCCAGGGCGGTGTGCACGGCGTCGCGCCGCGGCCGCCCGGTGGCCAGCCCGCGGATGCGTCCCCGCAGCGACCGGCGGCGCAGCCAGGCGACCTTCACACCGCGGTCCCGGCGCCAGGCGCCGCTCGCGGTGGCGGCGACGAGCTCGTCCAGCTCGGTCTCGGCCACGTCGTAGACGTCGGCGCTCAGCGTGCGCAGCGTCAGCCGGACCCGCAGCAGCAGCGCCATGGCCCGGCCGGCCTCGGCCACCGTGCGGGGGGCGTCGATGCCCAGGGCCTCGGCCTCCTCCAGGCGGAGCGCGGCGGAGCGCAGCGCGGGCAGGTCACGGCCGCGCAGCTCCGCGAGGAGGGTGGAGGCGGCGCGGGCCTCCTCCGGGCCGGCGACGGTGTCCACGGCGGCGTACCAGGCGTGGGTTTCGGTCGTCAGCGTGAAGCCGCCGAGCTCCGCGTAGGCGCGCAGGTCGTCGCGCGCCTCCGCGGGGAGGGAGGCGATGTCGGCGGTGCTGTGCAAGGAGGGTGCGGTCATATGAGGTCCGGTTCCTGGCAAGTGCGGTGGGCGTCGGCGGCGTACGCGCGGCGGATCGGCCCCGGGCCGGGCCGGGGTGCTCGCGGTGGCCCCACGATACGGGCGCGGCACAGCCCGGCGCACGTGCCCCGTCCGTAACGGTGGGCACGGCAGTCCCACACCTGCACACAGAGAGATGGGCCGGATGCCCCATGTGACCCCGGTGTCGTTCCGGGACTCCTGCGACTCCCGCGCGCAGTGGGACAGATTCCATCAAGAGGCGACAAAAGAACGCTATGGGATAATTGGAAGTGGACACGAAAGGGATTTTTCGTGATCGACAAGACCGTGTGGGGCGGTTACCAGAGTGGCCGGCCTGACCGGAGCGGCCAGGCCGAGGCATTCGACGCCATCGGCGACCGGTACGACGAGGCCTTCCCGCACAAGGAGGGGCAGTCCTCCGCCGGCCTGTGGCTCGTGGACACCCTGCCGCGCGGGTCCCGCGTGCTGGACCTCGGCTGCGGCACCGGACTCCCCACCGCCCGGCAGTTGAGCGACGCGGCATTCGACGTCGTCGGGATCGACCTGTCCGAGGGCATGCTCGAACTGGCCCGGACCTACGTCCCCGACGCCACCTTCCACCAGCTCGACATCGCCGACCTGCGTCCCGGCGGCCCGGTCTCGCTGGGCCGCTTCGACGCCGTCGCGGCCTTCTTCTCGCTGCTGATGCTGCCGCGCGCCGAGATCCCGCACGCCCTCCGCACGATTCACCATCTGCTGGTCCCGGGCGGGCTGTTCGCCCTGTCGATGGTGGAGGCCGACGTGGACGACTTCGCCATCCCGTTCCTCGGCTGCACCATCCGCGTCTCCGGCTACCTCCGGGAGGATTTGCTGCACGTCATCGAGTCGGGCGGCTTCGAGATCGTCAAGGAGTTCTCGTACACCTACGCCCCGGCCTTCAGCGACGTACCGCCGGAGGAACAGGTCTTCCTCTGCTGCCGGCGACTCGACTGAGGCGGGACGGGACCAGGACGTGGCGCGGCACCGCACCCCAGACGAAGACCCCGGCGGGACCGGGGGCATCGCGGAACCGCAGGCGCGACAGCCCCTGTGGCCCCGTGATGCCGAGGCGCCCCGCGGGCCCGGGCAGCCGCAGACCGACCGGCTCCGCTACCTCGACGCGGCGACCCGGCGCATCGCCGCCGGCATGGACCTGGACGAGACCCTGCGCGAGCTGGACACGGCGGCCGTCCCCGCCTTCGCCGACGCGATCTTCGTCCATCTGCACGACCCGCTGCTGACCGGGGAGGAGACGGAGGACCGGGACACCGTGGATCCCGTCGTCCTGCACCTGCACCCCACGCGGCGGCGCGCCACGGAGCGGCCACCCCCGGGGCTGCCGTCGCCGGACGCGGAGGCCACCGCGCCCGAGCCGCCGCAGATCGCGCTGCGGTGCGTCAACCGCCCCGGGCCGCAGGGGGTGTCGGAATGCGTACGGCTCAGCACCACGGGCCGGCTCACCCGGTTGCTGCGGGAGGGCCGCCCGGTCTTCGGCGACGCCCCCGGCATCGCCCCCGCCACCAGGGAGCTGCTCGGCCCGGTGGCCGGCCCGCCCGGCACGCTGCCGCCCGGCCGCCGCCTGATCATCGCCCCGCTGCACGGCCGCAACCGCCTGATGGGCACCCTCTCCCTGTTGCGCCACCCCGAACGCGCGCCCTTCACCGCCGACGACCTCCTCGTCGCCTCGCAACTCGCGACGCACACCGCGCTCGGCGCCCACAAGGCCCTGATGTACGGCCACGAGGCCTCCGTCGCCGACGCGCTGCAGCGCACCATGCTCCCGGCCTCCCTCCCCGAGCCCACCGGCGTCCGGCTGGCCAGCCGCTACCTGCCCGCCTCCGAGACCGCGCGGGTGGGTGGCGACTGGTACGACGCCATCCCGCTGCCCGGCAGCCGCGTCGCGCTCGTCGTGGGCGACGTGATGGGCCACTCGATGACCTCCGCCGCGATCATGGGCCAGTTGCGCACCAGCGTGCAGGCCCTCGCCGGGCTCGACCTGCCCCCGGACGAGGTCCTGCACCACCTCGACGAACAGGCCCAGCGGCTCGGCATCGAGCACATCGCCACCTGCCTGTACGCGGTCTACGACCCCATATCGCACCGGCTGCTGATCGCCAACGCCGGCCATCTGCCGCCGGTCGTCCTGCTCCCCGGCGGCAAGGGCGAGGTGCTGCCCGTGCCGGCGGGCGCGCCGATCGGCGTCGGCGACGTCGACTTCGAGACCGTCGAGATGCCCGCCCCCATCGGGGCCACGCTGTTCCTCTACACCGACGGGCTGGTCGAATCCCGCGGCCACGACATCTGGACCGGGATCGAGAACCTGCTCGCCCGCGTCCAGACCCCCGGCCATGACCTCCTCCCGCCGCCCCTGGAGGCCTTGTGCGACCAGGCGCTCGGCGACCTCGGCCCCGGCGGCTCCCGGGACGACGACATCGCGCTGCTCGCCGCCCGCTGCGAGGGCTTCCCGACGCACAGCGTCGCCTACTGGTACCTCGCCCCGCAGCCCGAGACGGCCTGCCACGCCCGTCGCCTCACCCGCCGCGCCCTGCACCGCTGGGGCCTCGACCCGATGCTGGAGACGACCGAACTGCTCGTCAGCGAGGTCGTCACCAACGCCGTCCGCTTCGCCTCGCGCCCCATCACCCTGCGCCTGCTGTGCACCGACGTACTGCGCTGCGAGGTCGGCGACGACTCCCCCCTGGTCCCGCGGGTACGCCGGGCCGGAGCGGAGGACGAGAACGGCCGCGGCCTGTACGTCGTCGACCGCCTCGCCGCCCACTGGGGCGCCCGCCGTCTGGGCACGGGCAAGGTCGTCTGGTTCGAACTCCCCATCCCCGACGAGGCCCGCCGTTGCGGCGCGACCCCGGCGTAGCGGCCCCCGGGACCCTGCCCGTCCGTCACCACCACCCCGGGGGCGAGGGCTTGCCCGGCATGTCACACCCCTGCCGCAGGCCGCCTCCACCACCCAAGGCGGGGCATATGGCCATAATCCCGACATGCGCACACACATCGCCGCAAGCACTCTGCTGCTCGCTGTCACGGGCGTGACCCTCAGCGGCTGCAGCTCCTCCAAGGACACCGCCGCCACGGCACCCGAGACCGCCGTGTCGTCCGCGTCCGCGGTGTCCCAGGACGACCCCGAGAAGGCCCTGACCGACGCGGGGATCCCGTCCTCGGTCCCGTCCTCGCTCCCGGCCTCCCCCACGGGGGCCGAGCGGGCCGCACTCATCGCGGCCCTGCAGGCCGTCAACCCCGACTTCGCCAAGGACCCCGACAAGGCCATCGACGCCGCCCGCAAGCTGTGCGGCGCCATCAACAGCAACAGCCCCCAGGCGGACGCGGAGGCAGCCAGGAGCTTCACGTACCACGGCAACGAACTCACCGAAGCCCAGGGCAAGGCCATCAACGACGCCCTGAAGCGCCTCAAGTTCTGCGACGGCTGACGCCACCGTCCGCCCCCCGAACGCCGCGGGCCCCCGTCCGGATGCACTCCGCCGGAGGCCCGCGGCAGGAACCGTCCATCTGTCGCCGCCGCGCTGTCGCTGGACATGACGAAGGTCTTCGGCGACCCGAGCAGCACGTGTCGGGCAGGGGGCGCTTTCGCGCATTCAGGCCCCGGACGGCTTGGGCAGCTCGGTCACGAAGGTGCCCAGCCCCGGGTACATGACGGCGAGGCCGTCGTCGCGCAGTTGGCGCAGCACCTTCTGCCCCGTCGCCACCGCGATCCCGAACTCCTGTTGCAGCTCCATCAGAGACGGCAGCCGGCCGCCGGGCGGGTATGTGCCGTCCGCGATGCGCTCCTCCATGAGCGCGTACACCTGCCGCCACCCCGCCGAACCGCTGATCGTCCTGACGCCCCGCTGCGGCTGCTCCTGCCACGGGGGTGCCCGATGACAGCCGGAAGCAGCGGAGAGCGCGTCACAGGCACGTGTGCGCGCTGCCAGAAGCACACCGAGGACGGCCGGTCCTGCCTGGTGGCGGTTCGTCGCTCGCCACAGCCCGCCGCATGGTGTTCCGGACGATCCCCAGATGCCGCGCGATCCCCTTGATCGACATGCCCTCCGCGCGGTGGAGCCGACGGGTCTCAACCCAGTCCTCCACACCGATCACCTCTTCCACCTGACCCCCATGGAGCCAGACTGATCACTCGATCACGGGAGGGGTCACTTTTCATCGACCGATAGGGGTCACGGTTCACGGAACGGTGACAGGCGCTCTGTGCGTCGCCGTTTCATCGACCACCTCGAGGGCTTGGGCCTCAAGGCGCGGGCCGCGGCAATGCAAAGGATCTCCTCGTAACGCCGAGGACATCGGTGCGTGATCATTGTCCGCCTGGGGCCAGCAAGCCCTCAGGCGGTCGGCCAGCTCCCAGGCCATGCGCGCGGGCCGAGATGACGGCGTGCGGGTGGGATACACCGGCTGGTGCCGACGGGCGCGTCGCACCTCCGCCGGGGCGAGCGAGAGGTGATGGTCATTGGCGTGGTGGAAGCAAGCCGTGCAGGACGACTGCAGAGAGCGCGTCGGCCATGGCGTCCCTGTCGTGCTCCGCTGTCGGCAGGTTGTCGGGGCTGAGCCGGTCGGCGACCGGATCTTGTGCAAGGGCGAGAGCGGGGCCCGTGACGGCGAAGTAAAGGATGTGGGCTGGGACGCCGGGAATGCGGCCAGCCTCGATGAGGCTGGCGACGGTCGGTTCGATGCTGTCCCAGAACGGCTTGATGAACTGCTGATGCAGGTAGTCCAAGCGGCTTGAGTCCCGGGACGATTCGTCGGTCAGCAACCGGTTCATGGCGGAGTCGTTGGCGGCGAGCCGGTAGAGGTGGACGATGACGCTCCTCAGGCGTTCGTCGTCGTCGCGGCACCCTGCCAGGAGCCGGTCGAGCGCCGGCTGGGCGTCGCGCAGCGCAAAGTCCACGACCGCGCGCCAGAAATCGTGCTTCGACCCGTATCGCTCGTGGATGAAGTTGTGGCTCACGCCGAGCCGCCGGGCCAGTTCCCGCATCGTGGTGCCGGCGTAGCCGAGCTCGGCGAAGGTGTCCAAGCCTCGCCGGAGGATCTCGCTCTCGTGCATCTGGACGGGGGCATACTTGCCGCGGGCCGTCGCCGCCAAAGTCTGTCGCGGTGTTCCGTCGGTCACTCTGGCATCGCTCCGTTCGGCGCCGGCTGGCCTGACGTCGTCGGCGCCTCCTCGCCGGTCAAGGTGCTCACGCCCTCCAGGACTGGCGCATCGTTGCAGGTCACTGGAATGTCGACGTCGAATCACCGGGTTGCGCGGCGAAGCGGTCGCTGACGTTCCCAGTCTTCCATGCGGTGCTCTCCCGTTTCGCCCCAGGGCTTGCCTGCCCGAAGTTGCTTGACGGTTGTCAAGCTTCGAAGGATGCTTGACGTGTCAATCATTCCGCGTCGGGCACCGATGCTTACCTGAGGAGTGCTCCATGTTCTTCAGCAAGGCCCCTGAGACCGCGAACGTCCCCACCGCTTCCACCTTCATGCGGCGCAGGAAGGCGATCGGCACCATGACCGGCCTCGCGGTGGCCGCCGCCGTGGCCTCCGCGGCCGTCCCGGCCGCCGCGCAGAGCCAGGCACCGCACGCCGCCTCGACCGGCCATGCGGCCCATCACCACTACCTGTCGCCACTGCAGGTCACCTCGGCCTACTACGCCAGCTACAACGGCGACCTGGCCGCCGGCTTCGACCGCTACATCTCCAAGGACCTGGTCCTGCACGGCTTCAACGGGCCAGAGCGGCGCGAGGATTGGATCAAGGGCGACCTCGACATCAAGGCCGGCCTCACCGGCTTCAAGATGACCGTCCTGGACCAGATCGTCGAGGGCGACAAGGTGGTCACCCGCTGGAGCTTCGGCGGCCGGCACACCGGGACCATCTTCGGCATCCCCGCCTCAGGTCGTGAGGTCCAGCTCAGCGGCATCTCCATCGACCGCGTCATACACGGCCAGTCCGTCGAGCACTGGTCCGAGGGCAACTTCGGCGTGTTCCTTGACGAACTGCGCGGCGAGACCCCTCCCGGCACCGTGCACCCCAGCACCAACTAGCGCCGCCGCGCCCCGGCTCCGTCGAAGGGCGCCGACCGAGGCGCATTCACGGCACCCCGGGTGCACCGCTCACCCGGTGCACCCGGGGACCGCCCGGCGGACACCACCGCAACACAACCCGTTCACCGCATTCATCTGGCAGGAGAGAGTCCCATGGCACCCCTTCTCGACGGCAAAGTCGTACTGATCACCGGCACCGGCGGCGGCATGGGCCGCGTCGCGGCGCAGGTATTCGCAAGAGAGGGCGCGAAGGTCGTGGGTGCGGACATCCACACAGACGCCAACGAGGAAACCGCCGAACTCGTACGCCGCATCGGAGGCGAGATGACGGGCATCGCACCCATCGACCTCACCGACCCCGAGCAGGCGCGCCACCTCGTCGAAGACGCCGCACGCGCCTACGGCGGGCTCGACGTCATCTACAACAACGCCGCCTCACTGCGCTTCGGCCCACTGCCCGACTTCTCGGTCGAGGACTGGCACACCACCATCACCGGCGAGCTCGACATCCCCTTCTTCGTATCCGAGTTCGCCTGGCCGCACCTGGTCCGCCGCGGCGGCGGCGTCATCATCAACGTCGCCTCCATGGCCGGCATGATCGCCGGAGCGAACCCCCCGATGGTCGGGCACACCGCCGCCAACGCCGGCGTCATCGGCATGACACGGCAACTCGCCCTCGAGGGCGCACCGCACGGCATCCGTGCAGTGGCGATCAGCCCCGGCCCCGTCCTGACCCCCGCCAGCGACCGCGACCTCGGAAACGACCAGGCAGCCCGCGACGCGATCACCAGCAAGACCCTCCTCAAGCGCTTCGCCCGGCCGGAGGAGATCGTCGAACTGGCCGCCTTCCTCGCCTCCGACCGGGCCTCGTACATCACCGGCGCGAACTACGCGGTCGACGGCGGCGCCAGCGCCTGGTGACAAAAACCACCCCGCCCGGCAAACGGAAAGTCCGGGGGAGAACTGGGTGCCCGCTGCTGAGGATGGCACGCGTAGTTCGCGGCGCGGCGTTCACACCGATGCGACCTGAGCAGATGAAGTCGTGGGGGCCGGGGTGTGCGGCTGGCTGGGCGGGGGCCCGCGGCTGACAGCGCCGGGCAGTAGGGGGCCCCGCCGCGGCAGACAGGCCAGCGCGTTCGGCGGGGCCGGATTGGGGTTCGTTCAGCCTTTCATCCTGCCAGCAGGTCGGCCGCTGCGCTGGGCCTCTGGCTCCCCGGTGCTGTCCGGGCGGGTCGGCGGGCAGCAGGGGCGCCCGCGCAGGTTCCAGCCAGTGCCGGTGCAGTCCTCTGGGACCGGCTAGGGCCCTCCTCGTCTGTGACGCTGAACTGGTGGCCCTGGCCGCAGTCGCATTCGTGGATGCCGCCGACCGGTACTTTCTCGCCGGGGCGATGCATGCGGGTCTTCTCGTCCGTGATGTCCTCCTCGCCGAGCCATTGGGGAGGGGCCCCGATCTGTGCTCATGATCTGTGAACGTGGCGCCGTGGCGAGCCGGGGCCCGTCGAGGGCGGTGGCCACTCGAAGGAGTGAGCGCGCCCGGCCGGGGTGGGCTGCTCCCTCCCGCCCGCCCTACAGTCGAACACGTGCGCGGTTGCCGCGATGCGGGGGAGGTGCCACCCCGGCGACCCGGGGATGGCGCCGAGCCGGTCGCTGTCACCGAGACCCGGCCCGTGCGTGCTCGAAGAGAAGACGCCAGCGACGCGCTGACAGGCGCCCACGGACGGCCGTCCCCGGGCCGCGCGCGGTACCCGAGCGCTCCGCGTGGCACCTGACGAACCGCGCAATTCGGGGGAGCACGGGGGGAGCTAGCGATCCCCGAACGCCTGAGGCCCAGGTCGGAACGTGTCTGACCTGGGCCTCTTCCGTAGGCCGTGTGGGACTCGAACCCACAACCAATGGATTAAAAGTCCACTGCTCTGCCAATTGAGCTAACGGCCCGCACCCCGCAGCATAGCCGGACGGCGGCCGTGGCTCCGAGCGCATTCGGCCCGTGCGGCGCGGCCGCCGCCGGCGAAGGGGCGGGGCGGTCAGCCCGGAGTGTCGGCCGGGGCGGGGGCGGGGAGGTCGGCGGAGGCGGGGCCCCGGTCGCGGAGGAACCAGTGGCGGGCGGAGACGAACCACCATGTCGCGGCGAAACCCAGGACGACCAGGACGGCGATCGGCGCGTAGTTGAAGGTGTTCACCGTGACCGGGCTGACCTGCGGCAGCATGAAGAGCACCGTGATGAAGACGACCCAGGAAACGGCGATGACGCCGATCGGACGGGACCAGCGGCCGAGGTGCCAGGGGCCGCGCTCGAAGTCCTCGCCCTTCCCGAGGCGCAGGAAGGTCGGTATGACGTACGCGATGTAGAGGCCGATGACCGCGATGGAGGTCACGGCGGCGTACGCCGTCAGGTTGATCAGGTACGGCAGGCCCAGGACGAGCGCGCCGAGCGCGGCCAGCCAGACGGCGTTGGTGGGCGTCCTGGTTCGCGGGTTGATGCGGTGCCAGACCGCGGAGAAGGGCAGCGCCCCGTCGCGCGAGAAGGCGTAGATCATGCGGCTGTTGGCGGTGACGGAGGCCATCCCGCAGAAGAGCTGGGCGCCGATGACGACGAGCAGCAGGAGCTTGCCGCCGACGTCGCCGAGGCCGTCGATGAGGATCTGCGCCGGGGGCACGCCGGTCGGCGTGCCGAGGACGTCGTCGTAGGACCGGATCGCGTACGTGAAGCCGAGCAGCAGCACGAAGCCCGCGATCCAGGAGATCCAGATGGACCGGACGATGCCGCGCGGCCCTGCGGTGGCGGCGTCGTGGGTCTCCTCGGTCATGTGCGCGGACGCGTCGTAGCCGGTGAAGGTGTACTGCGCCATCAGCAGGCCGAGCAGGACCACGTAGAAGCTGCTGCCCCAGCCGGTGTTGTTGACGAAGTGGGTGAAGACGAACGACGTCGACTGGTGCCGGTCCGGCACGAAGGCGAGCGCGCCGACGATCAGGCCGACGCCGAGCACGTGCCACCAGACGCTGATGTCGTTGAGGAGCGCGACGATGCGCACGCCGAAGGTGTTGAGCAGCCCGTGCAGCACCAGGATCGCGGCGAACAGGACGATCGTGTGGCCCGGGGTGCTGCTGAAGCCGAACTGCAGGTCCAGGTAGGCGTTGAGGAAACTCGCGGCGCCGAAGTCGATGCCGGCGGTGACGGCGACCTGGCCGAGCACGTTGAACCAGCCCGCGAACCAGGCCCACGCGGCGGCGCCGCGCGGCGGGGCGAGCCGGTGGGCCCAGTAGTACAGCCCGGCGGAGGTGGGGTACGCGGAGCAGATCTCGGCCATCGCCAGGCCGACGACCAGCGTCATGAGCCCGACGGCCAGCCAGCCCCAGGTGATCACGGCGGGGCCGCCGGTGTTCATGCCGAAGGCGTAGAGGGTCAGGCAGCCGGAGAGGACCGAGATGATGGTGAAGGAGACCGCGAAGTTGGAGAACGCGGACATCCGGCGGGCCAGCACCTGGGTGTAGCCGAGCTGGCGGAGGCGTTCCTCGTCGGAGACGCTGGGCACGGACGGCGGATTTGTCATGCCCCCAGCGATTCCCCGGCAGAGGGCACGGCATGCGTCACGTCCTGTCCGGAAGTGGACGGAAACTCCCGTGACCGGGATCACAAGCGCCGTACGGCTGCTGGGCCGCGCCGCGATCACCCGGCGTGATCACCGTGCCCGACGCGGTGGACGCCACGGGCCGCCACGGCGTGGCGGTCGCGCGGGCGCACGACGGCGAGCGCGCCCTCCTGCTGGAGGACGGTTTCTTCGCAGACGGCATCGTCGACCGCGGCCGCCGAGGCTCCCCCCGGCCAGGTGCCAGGCGAGCCGAACGAACGCCGAGAGCCCGGCAGCGAAGTGCTGCCGGGCTCTCGTTCGTTCAGCTGTTCAGCGGGCGTCAGCCGTTGCGCTTCCAGCGCGGCTTGTCCGTGCGGCGGTCGAAGCCGCCGGGGCGGTGGTGGTCGTCACGACGGCCGTACGGGCGGCGGTCGTTGGCGTCACGGTCGCGGTTGAACCCCGGGCGGTCGTCGCGGCGGTCCCGGTTGAAGGGGCGGTCGCCACCGAAGTGGCGGTCACGGGACTCGTGCGGGCGCGCCGGGCGCTCGTCACGCCGGTCGTACGAACGCGCCGGGCGCTCGTCACGGCGGTCGAAACCGCGGTCACGGTCACGGTCGCGGTTGAACGAGGGGCGGTCGTCACGACGGTCCCGGTTGTACGACGGGCGGTCGTCACGACGGTCCCGGTTGTACGACGGGCGGTCGTCACGACGGTCCCGGTTGAACGAGGGGCGGTCGTCACGGCGGTCCCGGTTGTACGACGGGCGGTCGTCACGGCGCTCGTATCCGCGGTCACCGCGATCACCCCGGTCACCCCGGTCACCGCGGTCCCGGTTGTACGACGGGCGGTCGTCACGGCGGCGCTCGTAGTTGCCCCGGTCGTCGCGGCGCTGGAACGTGCGCTGCTCCGGTGCGGACGCCTCCGCGGCCGGGGCGGGGACGGTCGCCGCGGCGGCGGCCTCGGCGGCCTCGGCCTGGGCGGCGGCCACGGCGGCCTCCGGGTCCTCGCCGCGCTCACGGGCGGCACGGGCGGTGAGGCGGTCGGCCTCCTCGCGCAGTTCGGCGGCCCGCCGCTGCGCGCGCTCCAGGGACTTGGTGAGGTCGGCGACCTCGCGCTCGGCCTGCTGGGCGGCGTTGCCCGCCGCGTCCGCCTGCACCTCCGTCAGCGACCGGGCTCCGGTGATCTTGGCGACGTCCTCGTCGAACGCCCCGGCCCCGCCGACGACGTGACGCGAGGCGTCGACGCCCGCGTCCTCCATCAGCCGGAAGATCTGCTTGCGCTGGTGCGGCAGGGCGAGCGAGACGACCGTGCCGGACTGGCCGGCGCGGGCGGTGCGGCCCGAGCGGTGCAGGTAGTCCTTGTGGTCGCCGGCCGGGTCCACGTTGAGGACGAGGTCGATGCCGTCCACGTGGATGCCGCGGGCCGCGACGTCGGTGGCGACGAGGACGTTGACGTAACCGTCCTTGAAGTCCGCCAGGGTGCGGGTGCGGGCGCCCTGGGTCATGCCGCCGTGCAGGGCGTCGGCCTTGACGCCCGCGTCACGCAGCTGCTCGGCGACCCGGTCGGCACCCATCTGGGTGCGGACGAAGATGATCGTGCGGCCCTTGCGGGCGGCGATGGCGGCGGTGACCGGGGCCTTGTCCTTCGGCTTCACGACCAGGACGTGGTGGGTCATCGTGGTGACCGCGCCCGCCGAGGGGTCGACCTCGTGCGTGATCGGGTCCTTCAGGTACCGCTTGACCAGGGTGTCGATCTCGTTCTCCAGCGTGGCGGAGAACAGCAGCCGCTGACCGCCGGCCGGGACCAGGTCGAGGATCTCGGTGACCTCGGGCAGGAAGCCCATGTCGGCCATCTGGTCGGCCTCGTCGAGGACGGCGATCTGCACCTGGTCCAGCGCGCAGGCGCCGCGCTCGATCAGGTCGCGCAGCCGGCCCGGGGTGGCGACGAGGATGTCGACACCGCGCTCCAGGGCGTAGATCTGGTTCTGCATGGAGGTGCCGCCGCAGACGACCTTCATCTTCAGGCCGAGCACGTCGCCGTACGGCTGCAGGGCGTCCGCGACCTGCATCGCCAGCTCGCGGGTCGGGGTGAGGATCACGCCCCGCGGGCGCTTGCGCTCGGTGCGGCCCTCGGCCAGGGAGGTGAGCAGCGGCAGACCGAAGGAGAGGGTCTTGCCGGAGCCGGTGCGGCCGCGGCCGAGGATGTCGCTGCCGGCCAGGGCGTCGGGGATCGTCGCCGCCTGGATCGGGAAGGGGGTGGTGACCCCGTTCTGCGCCAGCTTGCGGACGATCGCCTCGGGAAGGCCGAGGTCGCCGAAGGTCACGGTGGGGGTCTCGGGAGCGGTGTGCTCCTCGGTGACGGTCTCGTCGGTGCCGTCGGTGTCGATGGGCATGGCGGAACGGTCGGCAGTGTCAATAGACATGCTGAAGCTAAAACCTCTCGGAGATTTCGGCACGCGCCAGCTCCGGAGGTTGCTTACAACCGCCTCGATGCGGTCAGCCACAGGAGAAAAGGAACGCGCCAACGCGGCGCGTCTCGGTTCGGCGCCGGGCAGTGGGATCAAACGATCTACCAGCATACGCATACGAGACCGCTTTGGCCAATTCGGTCCTCTCGGTCCCCCGTGCCCCTCACGCGGCACCGTTCACCGAGGGCGCGCTGGACGGCGAGGGCTCGGGCGACTCCCCGCCCCCGGACGGCGACGGCGAACCGTCACCGGGCGAGGACGTCGTCGACGGCCGGTCGGACGGCGGCGCGGACTGCGAGGGCCGTCCCGAGGACGAAGGGCGCCCGGACGGCTTCTGGCTGTGGGAGCGGCCCGGGCCCTGCGTCGGCCCCGGGACCGACTCCTGCGCCGACGCCGAGGGCGAGCCGGCGCCGGGCGCGGGCGCCCCGGGCCGCCCCTCCACCCCGCCGGGGCCGCCGGGCATCACCATCCCGCCGTCCTCCCAGGTCCCCCCGGCGTCGCCGGCCTCCCCGGCGACGCCCGAGGACGCGCCCTTCGGCTGGGCGTCGCCGCCCGCGCCGCCCACGCTCATGCAGCCGGACGCGGAGCCCAGGGCGAGCACGGGCAGGAGCAGCACGGCCGCCGTACGCGCGCGGGCGGTGGCAGGGGTCACGGGGGCACCTCTGGTGGATCTGGCGGGACCGGTGGGTCCGGCGGGGGGCGTCGCGGGATCGGGCTCCGCGCTGCCCAACGGGCCCACGGCCCTCGGGGACACGCCCGTACGGGCGGGAGCGCGGCCGCGCGGCGGCCGGACCGCCCCCGGCGCGGGTCACCGAACGCCTCCCGCCCGGCGACCCCTTGGCCCGCGCCCGGCACCGGAATCCGCGTCGGACGCTGCCCGAACGGCCTTCCGTCCCGGACAATGGCGGTGTGCTGGAGATGTCACGCGAAGCGTTCGAGGAACTGGTCAGCGACGCGCTGGACCGGATCCCGCCCGAGCTGACCCGCGTCATGGACAACGTGGCGGTGTTCGTCGAGGACGAGCCCGACCCCGCCGATCCGGAGCTGCTGGGCCTGTACGAGGGGACGCCGCTGACCGAGCGCGGTGAGTGGTACGCGGGCGTCCTGCCGGACCGGATCACGATCTACCGCGGCCCGACCCTGCGGATGTGCGCCACGAAGGAGGAGATCGTGGACGAGGTCGCCACGACCGTCGTCCACGAGGTGGCGCACCACTTCGGCATCGAGGACGAGCGGCTGCACGAACTCGGCTGGGGCTGAGCCCCGATGACCCCCCGCGGGCGCGCGGGGGCACTCCGCCCTGCGGCGCATGGCCCGCGACGGCCCAGGGCATACGTCGGCAATGGTCCGCGTTCGATCTCGTGTGCCCCGTATCCGTGACCTTTGGCGCCGCCGCACCGCCGCACCGCCCGCCCCCTCGCTCCCCGTCTCCCCCGCCGGCCCGTACCTGGGCGCGCTCGGGCTGCTCGTGGTGACGCTGGTGGGCGGCTGGCTCGGCCTGGTGGTGCTGGGCGGCATCGAGGAACCGGTCGGCCCGATGAACACCCGGATGTCGCTGCACCCGTCCTGGACCGGGGACACCAAGGTCAACGTCTCCCCGCTGGGCTCCCTCCAACTGGACAGCCACGACGGCCCGTTGCGTCTGGTCGTGGACGTCGACACCCTCGACCCCGACCGGGCCCGGACCCTCGTGCGGCACCCGGAGCGGATCAGCGGACTGCAGAGCCAGGTCGCCGCCGACGTCCAGCACAGCACGGCCGAGCTCGCGCTGCGGTCCTCGGTGGCCGCGCTGACCGGCGCCACCGCCCTGGGCCTGGCCGTCTACCGCAGGCCCCGCCGCGCCCTCGCCGCGGGCGGGCTGTCCCTCGCGGTGCTGGTGGCCTGCGCGGGCACCGCGTACGGCACCTGGAACCCGCGCAGCGTCCTGGAGCCCAGGTTCTCCGGGCTGCTGAGCAGCGCCCCCTCGGTGGTCGGCAACGCGCGCAGCATCGTCAGCGACTTCGACATCTACCAGCAGGAACTCGCCCGCCTGGTGACCAACATGACCCGGCTGTACGACGCGACGTCCACGCTGCCCGCGTACCACCCGGATCCGACCACGCTGCGCGTGCTGCACGTCTCGGACATCCACCTCAACCCGGCGGCCTGGCAGATCATCGAGTCCGTGGTCGCCGAGTACAAGATCGACGTGATCGTCGACACCGGCGACCTGATGGACCACGGCACCACCGCGGAGAACGGCTTCACCTCCGCCATCCCCGACCTGGGCGCGCCCTACGTCTTCGTCCGCGGGAACCACGACTCCATGGACAGCCAGCGCGCCGTCGCGGGCCGGGCCAACGCCTACGTGGTCGACGACGGCCGGTCCGTGGTCGTCAGGGGGCTGCGCATCGCCGGCATCGGCGACCCGCAGTTCACCCCGGACCGCTCGGTCGAGGCGGCCGGCGACCCGTCGGAACGGCTGGCGGGGCGGAAGCTGGCCGAGGCCGTCCGGCGGCAGAACGCCACGGGCGCCAAGGTCGACATCGCCGTCGCCCACAACCCGATCGCCGCCGCCCAGACCGACGGTGTCGCCCCGCTGATCCTGGCCGGGCACACGCACACCCGGGACGTCAGCGTCCTGGGGGAGGGCAGCCGGCTGATGGTGCAGGGCACGACCGGCGGCGGCGGACTGCGCGCCGTCGAGGGCGACACCCCGCAGAAGGTGGAGGCCTCCGTCCTCTATCTGGACCAGGACACCCACGCGCTGCAGGCCTGGGACGAGATCACCCTCGGCGGGCTCGGGCTGTCCACCGCCGAGGTCTCCCGTCACCTCCCGGAGGAGGTGGAGCCGGGCCGCCCCGGGGCCTCCTCTCCCACCTCCTCGGGGACACCCTCCGCCACGGCGACGAGCAGCCCGTAAACCGTTTTGGCGATCCCCCCTCGCATCCCATATGCTGCTGACGCGTCCCGACGGCCGAAGATCCGCCCGGCGGGTCATTCAGCCCTCATCGTCTAGTGGCCCAGGACGCCGCCCTTTCAAGGCGGTAGCACGGGTTCGAATCCCGTTGGGGGCACATACGTCTGCGTCATCCCGCAGACCATGCGCGTTGGCAGTGCGGCCGGTCACCGGCGGCGCTGCCTTCTGTGTTTCCGGGCCCCGGCCGGTGCCCTCCCTGGCGCAGGCCCGCAGGTCACGCGTGCGTGGCAGCACCCCGGGTCTGATACGCTGGTCCAGCGAGATCGGCCCGCCAGCGCGTGTCCGACCGGTCACCGAGAATCACCGACCGGAAGCCCCGTACCCGGCGATCCGTCCCTCGCGCAGCGCGGCGGAATCCCGTTGGGAGCACGCACGAACGTGTGGGAGACTGTCTCTCGCACGGAGCGCAGAGCAAGGTCCTGTGGAGCAGTTTGGAGTGCTCGCCACCCTGTCAAGGTGGAGGCCGCGGGTTCAAATCCCGTCAGGACCGCGCTGGCTGGGTAGCTCAGTTGGTACGAGCGATCGCCTGAAAAGCGATAGGTCGCCGGTTCGACCCCGGCCCCAGCCACCAGCGCCCATCAGGGCAAGAGCCCCTCTCCACGATCTTTGGAGAGGGGCTCTTTCGTGCCCCTTACGCCAATGATCCGGATCGGGAACGGGGCTTGAATCCCGGCGGCTGTCTCCTGGCCGCCGGGCTCAAGTTCTCACCCGCCGCCGACGGCGGGGGTTTCGCGTTGGCGCAAGAGTCGCCCGTACGCAGCTTCCTCCCGAGACGCCGACCGTGCAACGCCTGCGATCGCTCCGGCCCCAGGACCCAGCCGGCTGATCGCACCACCTACGCAACGGAGACCGGGCAGTGCTCATCGCGACCGGACGACGTGACGCACCCGTGGTCCTGGGCGCAGCCGTCACCACATCCACAGACACGCGAACCGAGAGCGGGAATCCCTTGTCTCAGCCGGCGGGAGGTACCTGAGACGCTTCGAGCCCGTGTCGAGGGCGCGCACGGAAGAGTTCCGCACCGGCCATGTCGCACACCGACACCGACACCGACACCCACCCGACCCCGACAGTGCCGTCAGGTTCTTTCCGGCGACCGCAACCCGGTGACCGCCCCACCGCACTGGAGTGGTGTGACGGTCCGCGCCGCGCGGACCGGGAAAGGGGCGGAATGGTGACCGGCGACGACGCGCTGCGCGCCTTCGTCGAGGGCCGGCGTACGGCGCTCTTCCGCAGCGCCTATCTGCTCTGCGGCAACCGCGACGAGGCCGAGGATCTGGTCCAGACGACCCTGGTGAAGGTGGTGCTCGGCGGCAGGCGCCTGGGCCGCCTCGACAGCATCGAGGCATACGCGCGCAAAACCCTGCTCAACACCTTCATCGCCGCCCGGCGCCGCTTCTGGCGGCGCGAGCACGTATACGGCGAACTGCCTGAGTCGGCCTCACCGCCGGCCGACTCGGACACCGGGCTGATGGTCCGGGCGGCCCTCGCCCGCCTCACCCCCAAACAGCGCGCCGTGCTGGTGCTGCGCTACTGGGAGGACCTGAGCGTCGAGGCCACGGCGGAGTTGCTCGGTATGCGCGTGAACACGGTCAAGAGCCATACGGCTCGGGGGTTGGCGGCGCTGCGCGCCGAGATGCAGGAGGAGCTGGTATGAGCATGGACACCACAGAAGTGCGGACGCTGCTGGGACGCGCCGTGGAAGAGGCGGGGCAGCCCTCCTTCAGCACGGACGCTGTATACGCGAAGGCATCGCGCATCCGGTGGCGGCGACGGGCCGTGGTGAGCGGTGCGGCACTCGCCGTCGTCGCGGCGGGAGCGGTGGTCGTTCCGGGAATGGCGGGGGGGCGGGAATCCGGCGGGACGTCGGTGGCCGCTCCGGTCGAGCTGACGGGCGGCAGCGGCCAGGCAAAGAAGCTGGCAAAGCTGCTGCCTCCGGCAGTGGGAGAGATCGAGCAGGTCTCCTGGGCGGTGCTGGTCAAGCAGGCGGACGCCAAGCACGCCGAGGAGCCGCATGTGGGGCCGCTGGACGGCCAGTACGCGGTTCGCCGTGACGGAGGCGTCGGCTACCTGCACATCAGGATCATGACCGGCGAGTACATCGACGCCAAGACCGGCGGCAAGGGAATGCCCGACGACCTCTGCCAACCGGACAGCGGCCACAGCGACTGCGTGCGCGAGCAGCTGCCGGACGGGCGCGTGCTCACCATCTGGCAGGAAGGCGCCACGGCAGGCCCCGGCCTCGTCTCCCCGAGCATGAGCCCCATCGGGGCCTCCCAGACCTGGGGCCCGGAGCTCGTGGGCCGGCTGACGCTGCCGGACGGCCAGGTCCTGGCGGCAAGGGACAGCACCGGATTCGAGGGGAAGAACGAGCTGGGACCGCTGCTGAAGACGCCGCCGCTGAGTCGTGAGCAGCTGCGTGAGCTGATGCTGAGGCCGGAGCTGCTGCCGAGGAAGTAGCCTCCCGACCCGTTCCGCCACCGGCCACCGGCGCCCCTGACCAGGGCGTGAGCCCCTCTCCACGATCACTGGACCAGTGGCTCCTGGCGCTGGTACGACGCGGGCGGCTCCACCACCAGCGCGAGCACGGCCGGGCGACGGCGTCGTCGTCAAGCGGGCGACCTGCAATCCCCAGCGCCGGGCCCCTCCACGGGGGCCCGGCGCCTCGCGCTTTCCCTGGCCGCGGGCCGAGCCCCAACGACGACGCCTACGCCGTACCGCGTCGACGTGCGGAGGAGTCAGGACGGCCGCTCCAGGGGCCTGCCGATCCACCTCGAGGAGGAAACCGCACAGCCGGCTGCCGAGGAAGGACTCGCTCCGACCCGCCGAGGGCTCCGGAGCACCGTGTCGATGAAGGACATCCCCGCCGCCCGAAGGGAGGGGAGGGGCGAGTGATCGTGCTGGACATCTCCGTCCTGGTCGCCGCCCTGGTGGACCGGGGTGCCACCGGTAATCGGTTCGCCCTGCGCGCACGGCGGATGCGATGCTGGGACGCGTATGTCTACGCAGCCCCCCTCCCCCGTATTCGGTGAGCTCGCCGCACGATTGGCCGAGCTCACCCTGCGCGACGCGCAGCGCCTCGGCCGTCGCCTGGACGGTGCACGCCGCATCCGCAAGCCCGAGGCCCGCTCGGCCGTGCTCGCCGAGATCCGGGCGGAGATCGACAAGGCCGCGCTGAAGGTCGAGGCGCGGCGCACGGCCATACCCGCGATCAGTTACCCCGCGCAGCTGCCGGTCAGCCGGAAGAGGAACGAGATCCTCGAGGCGATCCGCGACCACCAGGTCGTGATCGTCGCGGGCGAGACCGGCTCCGGCAAGACGACGCAGATCCCCAAGATCTGCCTGGAGCTGGGCCGCGGCGTCCGCGGCCTGATCGGCCACACCCAGCCCCGCCGGATCGCCGCCCGCACGGTCGCCGAACGCGTGGCGGAGGAGCTGCGCACCCCGCTGGGCGGCGCGGTCGGCTGGAAGGTCCGGTTCACCGACCAGGTCGGCGACGGCACGCTGGTCAAGCTGATGACGGACGGCATCATGCTGGCCGAGATCCAGACCGACCGGGAGCTGCGCCAGTACGACACGATCATCATCGACGAGGCCCACGAACGCAGCCTCAACATCGACTTCATCCTGGGCTACCTCGCCCAGCTGCTCCCCCGCCGCCCCGACCTCAAGGTCGTGATCACCTCCGCGACGATCGACCCGGAGCGCTTCTCCCGGCACTTCGGCGACGCCCCGATCGTCGAGGTCAGCGGGCGTACGTATCCGGTGGAGGTGCGCTACCGCCCGCTGCTCGCCGAAGATGCCGATGACGACGACCGCGACCAGATCACCGCGATCTGCGACGCGGTCGACGAGCTCCAGGCCGAGGGCCCGGGCGACATCCTGGTCTTCCTCTCCGGCGAGCGGGAGATCCGCGACACCGCCGACGCCCTGAACAAGAGACAGCTGCGCCTCACCGAGGTCCTGCCGCTGTACGCGCGGCTGTCCTCGGCCGAGCAGCACAAGGTGTTCCAGCGCGGCACGGGCCGCCGTATCGTGCTGGCCACCAACGTCGCGGAGACCTCGCTCACCGTCCCCGGCATCCGGTACGTGATCGACACGGGCTTCGCCCGCATCTCCCGCTACAGCCACCGCACCAAGGTGCAGCGGCTGCCCATCGAGCCGATCAGCCAGGCCAGCGCCAACCAGCGCAAGGGCCGCTGCGGCCGGGTTGCGGACGGCATCTGCATCCGGCTGTACTCCGAGGACGACTTCGAGTCCCGCCCGGAGTTCACCGACGCCGAGATCCTCCGCACGAACCTGGCCTCCGTCATCCTGCAGATGACCGCGGCCGGTCTCGGCGACATCTCCCGCTTCCCCTTCATCGACCCGCCGGACGCCCGCAACATCAAGGACGGTGTCCAGCTGCTGCAGGAGCTCGGCGCGCTCGACGGGCAGAAGCTCACGCAGACCGGCCGCAAGCTCTCCCAGCTGCCGGTGGACCCGCGACTGGCCCGCATGGTGCTGGAGGCGGAGCGCAACGGCGTGGTCCGCGAGGTCATGGTCATCGCGGCCGCCCTGTCGATCCAGGACCCGCGGGAACGCCCCCAGGACAAGCAGCAGCAGGCCGACGAGAAGCACCGCCGCTTCGCCGACGAGACCAGCGACTTCATGGCGCTGCTCAACCTGTGGCGGTACGTGCGCGAGCAGCAGAAGGCGCTGTCCTCCTCCGCCTTCCGCCGGATGTGCCGCACCGAGTACCTCAACTACCTCCGCATCCGCGAGTGGCAGGACATCTACAGCCAGCTGCGCACGGTCGCCAAGACGATGGGCATCCACCTCGCCGAGGGCGACCACGAGGTCAACCTCCAGCATGTGCACCAGTCCCTGCTGGCCGGTCTGCTGTCGCACGTCGGCCTGAAGGACACCGACAGCAAGAACGAGTACCTGGGCGCCCGCAACGCCAAGTTCGCGGTGTTCCCCGGCTCCTCGCTCTTCAAGAAGCCGCCGCGGTGGATCATGTCGGCCGAGCTGGTGGAGACCTCGCGGCTGTGGGCCCGGGTCAACGCCCGCATCGAGCCGGACTGGATCGAGCCGCTCGCCCAGCACCTGGTGAAACGGTCCTACAGCGAACCGCACTGGGAGAAGGACCAGGCCGCGGTCATGGCCTTCGAGAAAGTGACGCTGTACGGCGTGCCGATCGTGGCCGACCGCAAGGTCAACTACGGGAAGATCGACCCGGAGACCAGCCGCGAGCTGTTCATCCGCAACGCGCTCGTCGAGGGCGACTGGCGCACCCACCACCAGTTCTTCCTCGACAACCGCAAGCTGCTGGCCGAGGTGGAGGAGCTGGAGCACCGGGCGCGGCGCCGCGACATCCTCGTCGACGACGAGACGCTCTTCGACTTCTACGACCGCCTGGTCCCCGAACACGTCGTGTCGGGCGCGCACTTCGACTCGTGGTGGAAGCACAAGCGCCGCGAGGAGCCGGAGCTGCTCAATTTCGAGCACTCCATGCTCATCAACGAGAACGCCGAGGCCGTCACCAAGGACGACTACCCCGACTCGTGGCGGCAGGGGAAGCTCAAGTTCCGTGTGACGTACCAGTTCGAGCCGGGTACGGACGCGGACGGCGTGACCGTCCACATCCCGCTGCAGGTGCTCAACCAGGTCACGCCGGACGGCTTCGACTGGCAGATCCCGGGCCTGCGCGAGGAGGTCGTCACCGAGCTGATCCGCTCGCTGCCCAAGGCCATCCGCCGCCACTACGTGCCGGCGCCGAACTACGCGAAGGCCTTCCTCGACCGTGTCGTCCCCGTGCAGGACCCTCCCCTGACCTTCGGTATGGGGGACCCCATGCCCGAGACGCTGGCGAGGGAGCTGCAGCGGATGGTGGGCGTGCCCGTCACCGCCGAGGACTTCGACCTCGCCAAGGTCCCGGACCATCTGAAGATCACCTTCCGGGTGACCGACGAGCGCCGCCGCAAGCTGGCCGAGGACAAGGACCTGGAGGCGCTGAAGCTGCGGTTGCGGCCGAAGACCAAGGCCGCGATCAGCAAGGCCTTCGACGCCTCGGGCTCCATCGGCATCGAGCGGCGCACGGGGCTGAAGCAGTGGACGGTGGGCACCCTGCCGCGCACCTTCGAGACGCGGCGGTCCGGGCAGCCGGTCAAGGCGTACCCGGCGCTGGTCGACGAGGGCGAGAGCGTGGGCGTGCAGCTCTTCGACACCGAGGCCGAGCAGGCCGCGGCGATGTGGCGCGGCACACGCCGGCTGATCCTGCTGAACGTGCCGGCGAACCCGGCGAAGTTCGCCGCGGACCGGCTGTCCAACCAGGACAAGCTCGCCCTGTCGCGCAGCCCGCACGGCTCGGTGACCGCCCTGTTCGACGACTGCGTCACCGCGGCCGCCGACCGGCTCATGTCGGAGCACGGCGGCCCTGTCTGGGACGAGGAGTCCTTCCGGAAGCTGTACGACTCGGTGCGCGCCGACCTCGTCGAGCTGACGGTCAGGACGGTCGCCCAGGTGCGCCAGGTGCTGGCCGCCTGGCAGGCCTGTGAGCGCCGCGTGAAGGCCACCCAGAGCCTTGCCCTGGTGGCGAACCTCGCGGACGTCAAGGAGCAGCTGGGAGCCCTCGTGGGGCCCGGTTTCGTGACCGCCGCGGGGGTGCGCCGGCTGCCGGACCTGCTCCGCTACCTGGTGGCCGTCGACCGGCGGCTGCAGCAGATGCCCACGGGCGTCCAGCGCGACACCACGCGCATGGAGAAGGTGCGGGAGATCCAGACCGAGTACGCCGAGCTCCTGGCCGCCCAGCCGGCCGGACGCCCGGTCCCCGAACGGGTGCGCGACATCCGGTGGATGATCGAGGAACTGCGGGTCAGCTACTTCGCGCACGCCCTGGGGACGGCGTTCCCCGTCTCGGACAAACGCATCTTCAAGGCCCTCGACGAAGCCTGGGGCTGATCGGGTTCGCAATCACCCTCTGACCTGCTGTACAGTCTTCCTCGCGGCCAGGGAACGACGGCCGCGAAGCCTGGTCCTGTGGAGCAGTTTGGAGTGCTCGCCACCCTGTCAAGGTGGAGGCCGCGGGTTCAAATCCCGTCAGGACCGCAAGTGAAGCAAGGCCCGCGTCCAGCGAAGGACGCGGGCCTTTTTGTTGCGTGCGCGGCGGCCGGCGTGGCCGGGATGCGACGGCGGAGGGAGCCGGTCCCCTGGTTCCCGCCGTTCCCGCGTGGTACGCCTGGCACATGAGCGCGACGCCGAGGGACCCGGGCACTCCCCCGGGACGTGACGCGGGAACTGCCGCGCGCGCACCTGGCGGTCGCGGCGGGAGACGGACGGCGGGGGGCGGGGGCGGACGGCGGGGCCTCACCCGGCGCTGTCCGGTGTGCCACCGGCCTGATGCGGCTGACCCCGCGGCGCACGGCCGCCCCGCTACCCCACGAGACGGCGGAGGAACAAGACTCCGACATGTGACGGGAGTCACGCGAAAAGTTCGCTCTCTGGGGGAACTTGGGGCCTCCTGTGGGACCGTCAATTTAATATGTGCAATTGCACTCACGACAGAGGGCCCAGTCCTGGCCCAGCCCTCACAAGACGGACACATCACACGCACAAAAAAGATCGCACCGGAGCCGGCGGACTCCGGTGCGATCGACGTTCCTATGGGTGTCCCTGATGGGGGCAGGGACCCATCGGAGCGGACGTCATGGCGAGTTGGGGGCCTCGCGTGGACGCCCGTTTGATCAGGTCAGGCCTCGCTGCGCTGCTGCGGAATGCCCGCGAGCAGTGCACGGACCTCCGCCTCGCGGTAGCGGCGGTGCCCGCCGAGCGTGCGGATGGACGTGAGCTTGCCAGCCTTGGCCCAGCGCGTGACCGTCTTCGGGTCCACGCGGAACATCGTGGCGACCTCAGCGGGGGTCAGCAGCGGCTCGGCATCAGGGGTGCGAGCGGTCATGAGCGGCCTCCTCGAGAGAACCGAACCAACACGGTTCTTTCCTCTAAATTCTGCACCTTGACCCGCGTTGCCCGAAATGGCGGACGCGGGCCGAGTCGGTAATAGGACGAACGGCTTGTCCTTGGCACTACAACTACACCATCTGTCCAGCCGTGTCGGCCAAACCGATGGATTTGCCCTCTGAGGTGTCTAAGCTCGACGGAAGCCGATGGACCGGGCCATAACGGACAGTCACACCTGAGTGACGATCAGTCACAGCCAACCCACGAGCCACAGCCCCACCTCAAGGGCATGCAATCCCGGACATTCCACCCAGAGCGAGTGGAAAGAGGTCCTTCTGGACCCGATGTCCCATATTGTCATGGGGGGTGGGGATGAGGGCAAGACCCCTAAACGTGCTTTAGGTCACGCTTAGGCCAAAGGTACCGGTCAGCCGGACTCAGGACCAAAGTCCCTCCCCGGCGACCGCTCCCGACGGACCCTCAACTCGCGTACTGCAGCTCCCTGACGGCCCGCCACCGGTCGGTGAGCCGCTCGTACGCCTCGCCGGCCCGGGTGCCGTCCTCGTCCCGCAGCGCGGCCAGCGCCTCCGCCACGTCGGCGGCCGACCGGTCCTCCGCGAGGGAGTCGTGGGCGATGGCGTGGACGAGCCCGCCGTAGTCGAGTTCGACCAGGGAGCGCGGGTGGAACTCCTCGAGCCAACGCCCTACATCTACCAGGCCGTCGATCAGGGGTCCCTCTTCGAGTGAATCCTTGAGCACCCGCAGCGCCCGGGCCGTCCGCCGGCGGGCCTGCACCATGGGCGTCCGGTAACGCATCACCGGCTGCTTGGACTCGCCCGCGCCCGCTGGTTCGTACTCACGCTCGGAGTCGTCGAACAGCACGAACCAGCGCACCGGGACGTGCCACGTCGCCCCGCGGATCCACGGCCGGGCGTCGGCGTTCTCGGGCTTCTCCGCCCGCCACGCCGCGAAGTCCGCCTCCGCCTGCTCGCGCACGACCGGCGGCAGCACCGCGTCCACCACGGGGGCGGGGAACTCCTCGACCAGTTCGGACAGGGCCAGCCAGCCGCGCAACCGGGTACGCCAGGGGCAGACGTGCGTCACACCGTCCACGACGGCGACGAACGCGTCCCCGCTCTCGCGCACCGGGACGGCGACGGGCGGGACGGACAGCAGACCGGCCAGCGACTGGCGCAGCTCGTCCTGTGCGGTCCGCTGCGCACCCTGGGCGGCGTACCGGTACCAGTACCCCCGGTCGGGCTCCGGAAAGGCCGCCAGCGGCTCGTACACCCGCAGATAGGCCGCGTACGGGACCAGCACCGATGACAAGCCCACACCCGCTCCCTCGTGACGGCTTCCGCCCTGGCATCGTCCCACGTCGCTTCCAGCACGGGGAGTGATCCACGACACTGGGAAGATGTTCACGGCCGGGTGGTTCTAGTCTTCTGCCAACCGGCCCTCCCCCACCCACCCGGAGGGCGACCTCTGGACATTCGGGAGTCACCACAGTGACCGACGTACGTCAGACACCAGGCATCGTCTCCACGCTGTTCCGATCGGAGCAGGGTGGTCACGAGCAGGTCGTCTTGTGCCAGGACCGCGCCAGTGGCCTCAAGGCCGTCATCGCGATCCACTCCACCGCCCTGGGCCCGGCCCTCGGCGGCACCCGCTTCCACGCGTACTCCTCCGACGAGGCGGCGGTCGAGGACGCGCTCAACCTCGCCCGCGGGATGTCGTACAAGAACGCGCTCGCCGGGCTCGACCTCGGCGGCGGCAAGGCCGTCATCATCGGCGACCCGGACATGGACAAGTCCGAGGAGCTGCTGCTCGCCTACGGGCGCTTCGTGGCCTCGCTCGGCGGCCGCTACGTCACGGCCTGCGACGTCGGCACCTATGTGGCCGACATGGACGTGGTCTCCCGCACCGCCCCGCGGTGGACCACCGGCCGCTCGCCCGAGAACGGCGGCGCCGGCGACTCCTCCGTGCTGACCGCCTGGGGCGTCTTCCAGGGCATGCGCGCCTCCGCCCAGGCCAAGTGGGGCGACCCCACGCTGCGCGGCCGCAGGGTCGGCGTGGCCGGTGTCGGCAAGGTCGGCCACCACCTGGTCGAGCACCTGCTCAAGGACGGCGCCGAGGTCGTGATCACCGATGTCCGCGGTGAGGCCGTCGACCGGATCATCGCCCGTCATCCGCAGGTGACCGCGGTCTCCGACGCTGACGTCCTGGTCCGTACCCCGCTGGACGTGTACGCACCCTGCGCGCTCGGCGGCGCCCTGAACGACGACTCGGTGCCGGCCCTCACCGCCTCGATCGTGTGCGGCGCGGCCAACAACCAACTGGCGCACCCGGGCGTCGAGAAGGACCTGGCCGACCGCGGCATCCTTTACGCGCCCGACTACGTCGTGAACGCGGGCGGCGTCATCCAGGTCGCGGACGAGCTGCACGGCTTCGACTTCGAACGGGCCCGCGCCAAGGCGACGAAGATCTTCGACACCACGCTCGCGATCTTCGAGCGCGCCGCCGCCGACGGTATCCCGCCGGCCGCCGCCGCCGACCGACTGGCCGAGCAGCGCATGGCCGAGCGCACCCCGGCGGAGAGCTGGCTGCGCCCGTGACCCGCGGGGCCGCGGCCGGGCCGCGGTCCCACCGGCACGCCCCTGTCCGCACGCGGGCGGGGGCGTGTCTTCCGTCACAAAGCGGACACCCACGGGGTGCCGCCGACGTACGGTGTGCGCGCGTCCTCGCGAGTCGGGGCGGCCCCCGGCGGGCCTCCGCGACGAGGACGGCGGGCCGGACATCCGACCGTTACCACGCCCCGGCAGCCAGACGGTGGCGGAAGAAGGTAAAATCGCGACTGACCAGCCAGGACGGGGCCATCGCGGGCCCCTGCTCCGACGCGCGTCGTGCGGGCGACGTACCGTGCGGCCTCGGAAGCAGGTACCGTTGAAGTCCTACGGACCGGGACTCTCATCCGAGGGCCCGTTCCACATCGTGAACGCGTGTCAAGACTCGGGGCCGTCGAGCCCCACCGTTGAGGGGGTCGAGCCAATGGGGCGCGGCCGGGCCAAGGCCAAGCAGACGAAGGTCGCCCGCCAGCTGAAGTACAACAGCGGCGGTACGGACCTGTCACGTCTGGCCGAAGAGCTGGGCGCATCGTCGACACTGCCGGTCAATCCGGAGGTACAGGAAGACGACGATGACGACGAGCTGGAAGACGACCCGTACGCACGGTACGCGGATCTCTACGGCGACGACGAGGACGACGACGAGGACGACGAGTCCCAGTCCTCATCACAACGCCGTCGCGCTTGACGCAACACATTCCGTTCCAGCTTGACCACTGACCCGGTCCGGGCATCGTCCGGACCGGGCTTTGTGCTGCCCGGCGGCTTCGTGCTGCCCCCCACCGGTCAGCCCGCGTAGTCCCCGGTCAGCCCGACGGCCTCGGCGTGCTCGCCGCGCTCCACGACCTCGCCGGCCACCCAGGCGTCCAGGCCCCGGTCGGCCAGCGTGGTCAGGGCCACGTCCACCGATTCCTGGGGCACGACGGCGACCATGCCGACGCCCATGTTCAGGGTCTTCTCCAGCTCCAGCCGCTGCACGCCGCCGAGCTCGCCGACGGTGGCGAACACCGCGCCCGGCGTCCACGTCGAGCGGTCCACCGTGGCGTGCAGGTGGTCCGGGACGACCCGGGCCAGGTTGTTGGCCAGGCCGCCGCCGGTGACGTGCGAGAAGCCGTGCACCTCGGTCGTACGGGTCAGCGCCAGGCAGTCCAGCGAGTAGATCCGGGTGGGCTCCAGCAGCTCCTCACCAAGGGTGCGGCCGAACTCCGGGACCTCCCGGTCCAGCGCCCAGCCGGCCCGCTCGAACAGCACGTGCCGGACGAGCGAGTACCCGTTGGAGTGAAGACCCGAGGACGCCATGGCGATCACGACGTCACCCTTACGGATGCGATCCGCGCCCAGCAGCCGGTCGGCCTCGACCACGCCCGTACCGGCGCCGGCGACGTCGAACTCGTCCTCGCCCAGCAGGCCCGGGTGCTCCGCCGTCTCGCCGCCGACCAGGGCGCAGCCGGCGAGCACACAGCCCTCGGCGATCCCCTTGACGATGGCGGCCACCCGGTCCGGGAAGACCTTGCCGACGCAGATGTAGTCGGTCATGAAGAGCGGCTCGGCGCCGCAGACGACCAGGTCGTCGACGACCATGCCGACCAGGTCGTGGCCGATGGTGTCGTAGACGCCCATGCGGCGGGCGATGTCCACCTTGGTGCCCACGCCGTCGGTGGCGGAGGCCAGCAGGGGCCGCTCGTAGCGCTTGAGCGCGGAGGCGTCGAAGAGCCCGGCGAAGCCGCCGAGACCGCCCACGACCTCCGGGCGGGTGGCCTTCTTCACCCATTCCTTCATCAGCTCGACCGCGCGGTCGCCCGCTTCGATGTCGACTCCCGCCGCGGCGTAGCTGGCACCGGTGTTCTCGGACATGGCTGTGTTGTGTCCTTGCGTCGAATGCTTACGGGCGACGGAGCGCGTCGGCCGCGTCGGGGCCGCCGGCCAGCTCGGTCTCCAGCAGCTGCTTGCCCAGCAACTCCGGGTCCGGCAGCGCCATCGGGTACTCGCCGTCGAAGCAGGCCCGGCAGAGGTTCGGCTTGGCGATCGTGGTCGCCTCGACCATCGCGTCGATGGAGATGTACGCGAGCGAGTCCGCGCCCAGCGACTTGCCGATCTCCTCGACGGTCATGCCGTTGGCGATCAGCTCGGCGCGGGTGGCGAAGTCGATGCCGAAGAAGCACGGCCACTTCACCGGCGGCGAGGAGATCCGGATGTGGACCTCGGCCGCGCCCGCCTCGCGGAGCATCCGGACCAGCGCGCGCTGGGTGTTGCCGCGGACGATCGAGTCGTCCACGACCACCAGGCGCTTGCCCTGGATGACCTCCTTGAGGGGGTTGAGCTTCAGGCGGATGCCGAGCTGCCGGATGGTCTGCGAGGGCTGGATGAAGGTCCGGCCCACGTACGAGTTCTTCACCAGGCCCGAGCCGTACGGGATGCCGCTCGCCTCGGCGTAGCCGACCGCGGCCGGGGTGCCGGACTCCGGGGTCGGTATCACCAGATCGGCCTCGACCGGGGCCTCCTTGGCCAGCCGTCGGCCCATCTCGACCCGCGAGAGGTAGACGTTGCGGCCCGCGATGTCGGTGTCGGGGCGGGCGAGGTAGACGTACTCGAAGACGCAGCCCTTGGGCTTGGCCTCGGCGAAGCGGGAGGCGCGCAGCCCGTTCTCGTCGATGGCGATCATCTCGCCGGGCTCGATCTCGCGGACGAAGCTGGCGCCGACGATGTCGAGGGCGGCGGTCTCGGAGGCCACCACCCAGCCGCGCTCGGTGCGGCCGAGGACCAGCGGGCGGATGCCCTGGGGGTCGCGGGCCGCATAGAGCGTGTGCTCGTCCATGAAGACCAGGCTGAAGGCGCCCTGGACCTGGGGCAGCACCTGGCGAGCGGCCGCCTCGACGGAGAGCGGCTTGCCGTCCTCGTCCGCCTGGCCGGCCAACAGCGCCGTCACCAGGTCGGTGTCGTTGGTCGCGGCGACCTTGGTGGCCCGGCCGTTGCCCTGGGGCAGGGCGGCGACCATCTCGGCCAGTTCGGCGGTGTTGACCAGGTTGCCGTTGTGGCCGAGCGCGATGGAGCCGCTGGCCGTGGCGCGGAAGGTGGGCTGGGCGTTCTCCCAGACCGAGGCGCCGGTGGTCGAGTAACGGGCATGCCCGACCGCGATGTGGCCCTGGAGGGAGCCGAGGGAGGTCTCGTCGAAGACCTGGGACACCAGGCCCATGTCCTTGAAGACCAGGATCTGGGAGCCGTTGCTCACTGCGATGCCCGCGGACTCCTGTCCGCGGTGCTGCAGGGCGTACAGCCCGAAATAGGTGAGTTTGGCGACCTCTTCGCCGGGGGCCCAGACACCGAAGACGCCGCAAGCGTCCTGGGGGCCCTTCTCGCCGGGGAGCAGGTCGTGGTTGAGTCGTCCGTCACCACGTGGCACGGCACCGAGTCTAGGGCAGGTTCCGCCGTCGTCCGAACGAGGGAACCCGACAAAAGCGCGTTCTATGCGCGTAAACCCATGGGGCACTTGGCCGTGTGACCTTGGTCTAGGGACGCAGTCCGGGGTCGCGGACCATGGCCGTCAGCTCGGCCGCGGCGCGTGTCGCGGGGCCCGGGCGGCGCCGCCTCCGCTCCCACCACGGGAGGGCGACGGCCCCCAGCGAGAGGTCCTCGAGGCCCCTCACGCGGCGCACGAACAGCCGGCCGTCCGGGGTGCGGACGACCCGGGTCACGTCGGCCCACGGGACGTGCCGGGTACGCAGGTACCGGCGGACCGCGAGGCCGTCGGGACCGGCGGTGATCCGCCAGGTGATCATGGACACCGCCTTCTCGACGAGCCACAGGCTGCCCAGGACCGACAGCGCCGAGCGCCACCAGTCCTCGCCGGAGAACGCCGAGGCCGCGTTGGAGCCCACCTGGAAGACGAGAACGCCCAGCAGGAGCAGCGCGCCCAGGGTGCGGCCGGCCGCACCGCCGTGCCAGCCGACGGGGGCGGTGGCGGGCTTCATGGCGGCCGCCGCCTCGGCGACCCGTGCCTCCGCCTCCCGGCGGTGCTCTCCGGGCCCCTGCGGTTCGTCGTCGGGGGCCGGCTCCGTCCACCGCCGCGCGGGTGAGTCCGTCGTGGCGAACAGCACGTCACCTGAGGCCGTGGTGCCCACCAGCACCAGTTCCGCCCCCTCGGCCGGCAGGCCGAAGAGCACGCACTCGCCGCGGGCCCACGCGCCGGGCCCGGCCGCGCGGTACGTCAGGACCGGCGGACCCGCGGCGCCGTCCACCGGGCGGATCACGGTGCGACCGTCCTCGCGGCCGCACAGCACCCGGAGCGCGGGTGCGGGCCGACGGCGCAGCGACCGGACCCGGAACGCGGCGACCGCCCCCGACAGCAGCAGCGTGGCACCGGCGCCGCCCGCCGTGAGCGTCAGCAACTGCAGCCCCGTGCGGTCCTCGTAGGGCTCCGCGGCGAAGCGCCGCCATTCCCCGTCGACGAGCACGGGCAGCCCGGAGCCTCGCTCGTGGTCCTCCGGCCACATCACCGCGACGCGGTGCCGGCTGCCGTCGCCGAAGCGGGCGACGACGTGGTCCTCGGCGCCGTTGGCGACGACGACCGCCTCCACGCGGGCGGCCGCGGCCGCGTGGAGGCGGTCCGCCCGGTCACCGGACACCGCGATGCCCGCGGTCACCACCGCGACCACCAGGCCCGCCAGGCCTGCGGCGATCCGGACCACGCCCCGCCGCACCGGCGCGACCCGCTCCGGTACCGGGAGCAGCACGCCTCCCGCGGCCTCCAGGGCCAGCGCGCGCTGCCGGCGGCGCACCCGCAGCCGTACGAAGGCCGCGGCCCAGCCCCAGCAGAGCGCGGCCACCACCAGCGCGTCCGCGGCCCGTCCGGCTCCGCCGTCGGCCCGGAAGGCGGGATCGGTCAGCCAGAACAGCAGCAGTGGAGCGGACAGCAGCGCCGCCTCGGGCAGCAGGAACAGCCATGCCACGTGGACGAAGAAGCCGATCGCGCCGATCGCGTACAGCCACATCGGTCCGCAGGGCGCCGCCACCGTGCACACCGGGTCCCACCCGACGGGGACGACCGCCGCGAGCACCGCCACCACCAGCGTCGCGGCGGCCCAGACCGGCCGTGCCCACCCGGGCGGGCGCGCGGCGGCCCAGCGCCGGGCGTCGGCGGCGAGCCATGGGCGGGCCGGCATGCCGGCCGGTGCGGTCGTCGAGGTCACCGGCGCATTATGGGGGTGCCGGGTCCGCCTCAGCCCAGCAGGGGCAGGTACGGGGCCAGGTCGGCGCGCTCGCCGCTCGCCGAGATCGCGGCGGAGGCGAGGGCGTCTTCCCAGGACGTACGGCCGGTGGCGAGGCGGATCCAGGTCAGCGGGTCCGTCTCGACGACGTTGGGCGGGGTGCCGCGGGTATGGCGTGGGCCGGGCACGCACTGAACGGCCGCGTACGGCGGGACACGGACCTCGACGGAGTTGCCGGGCACGGCGACGGCCAGGGTGTCCGCGAGGAGCCGTACGACGGCGGCGACGGCCTGCCGCTCCAGGGGGACCGGCACGCCGGTGGCCCTGGTGAGGTCGTCGCTGTGGACCACCAGCTCGACGAGCCGGGTCACCAGGAAGTCCGCGGACCGCATCGCGCCGAGCGTGATCGCCACCAGGCGCTCGGGCGCCACCGCCTCGTCCAGCACCGAGGCGAGCCCGTGGGCGGCCTCCTCGAGGCGGCCGGCGGCGTCGGTGGTTGCCGCCGCGGCCTCGCGGGTGTCGGCGTCCAGCGGGCCGGCGATGCGCGCCGTGGAGCGCGCCCACGTGGTGAGGTCGAGGTCCGCCCTGGCCGGGGCGGGCGCGTTCACCACCCGCGCGACGGCCTCCAACTGCCGGGCGATGTGCACCACCAGCGTGTGCACGTCCCACCCCGGCAGCCCGGAGGGCGCCATCTGCTGACTTTCCGTCAGGCCATGGGCCGCCCCCAGGACATGCCCCAACTGCGCGGTGAGCGCGGCGCGGGTCCTGGCGGGGTCGTAGGTGCGGGCCTTGCGGGCGGTGGGCGGCATGTCCGCAGCCTACGCGCCGGGCCCGGCCCGCACCCCGACCCCGGCGGTCAGGCCTGGCGGGCCCGCTCGAAGGTGAGCAGCAGCCCCTCCACCGCGCCCGGGCCGATGCGGCCCTTGACGTCGGCCGAGGTGATCGCCTTGAGCTGCCAGCCGTCCTCGGCCTGCTTGTTGAGCGCCTTCTCCAGCTTGTCGTTGTCGATGGCGTCGCCGATCAGCGATTCGCGGAAGCTGACGACCTTGTACTCGTACATTGACACCCCTTGTCGTACCGGTGGTTGCGGGACGCACAGTAGTACCGCCGGTCGCGGGCTGTGCGGGGCGGACCGGTCCGGCCGCCCGGTCGACGAGGGAACCGCCCCCGGAGTCGGCGGACAGCGGCACCGGTTCGGCGCCCCACACGGCGGCCTGGGGTATGGGGCCGTCCGCCACGGCGCCGTCACGGCCCCCCGGCGAAGCGCCCCCGCGCCTGGCGGCACGGGGGCGCGTGAGGACGGCGGACGGATCAGGCCAGGATCGCCGGGATCGTGCCCTCGTGAGCCGTGCGGAGCTCGTCCAGCGGGATGTCGAACTCGCCCTGGAGCTCGACCGCGTCCCCGTCGACGACACCGATCCGCGTCGCGGGCAGACCACGCGCGCCGCACATGTCGGTGAAGCGGAGCTCCTCGCTGCGCGGCACCGAGACGACCGCCCGGCCCGCCGACTCCGAGAAGAGGAACACGAACGGGTCGAGGCCGTCCGGCACGACCAGCCGCGCGCCGTTGCCGCCGCGCAGACAGGACTCGACGACGGCCTGGATCAGCCCGCCGTCCGACAGGTCGTGGGCCGCGTCGATCATCCCGTCCCGGGAGGCCGAGATGAGGATCTCGCCGAGCAGCTTCTCCCGCTCCAGGTCCACCGCCGGCGGCAGTCCGCCGAGGTGGTCGTGGACCGCCTGGGACCAGGCGGAGCCGCCCAGCTCCTCCTTGGTGTCGCCCAGCAGGTAGAGCAGCTGGCCCTGGTCCTTGAAGGCGACCGGGGTGCGGCGCGTGACGTCGTCGATCACGCCGAGCACCGCCACGACGGGCGTCGGGTGGATGGCGACGTCACCGGTCTGGTTGTAGAGCGAGACGTTGCCGCCGGTGACCGGCGTGCCCAGCTCCAGGCAGCCGTCGGCAAGTCCCCGGCACGCCTCGGCGAACTGCCACATCGCGGCCGGGTCCTCGGGCGAGCCGAAGTTGAGGCAGTCCGAGACCGCCAGCGGCTTGGCGCCGGTCGTGGCGACGTTGCGGTACGCCTCGGCGAGCGCCAGCTGCGCACCGGCGTACGGGTCGAGCTTGGCGTAGCGGCCGTTGCCGTCGGTGGCGACCGCGACACCGAGGTTGGTGTCCTCGTCGATGCGGATCATGCCGGAGTCCTCCGGCTGCGCCAGCACGGTGTTGCCCTGCACGAAGCGGTCGTACTGGTCGGTGATCCACGCCTTGGAGGCCTGGTTCGGGTGCGCGACCATCGTCAGGACCTGGGCGCGCAGCTCCTCGCCGGACCCCGGGCGCGGCAGCTTGTTGGCGTCGTCGGCCTGGAGCGCGTCCTGCCACGCGGGACGGGCGTAGGGGCGCTCGTACACCGGGCCCTCGTGGGCGACGGTGCGCGGCGGGACGTCGACGATCTGCTGGCCGTGCCAGAAGATCTCCAGCCGGTCGCCGTCGGTGACCTCACCGATGACGGTGGCGATCACGTCCCACTTCTCGCAGATCTCCAGGAAGCGGTCGACGTACTGCGGCTCGACGATGGCGCACATGCGCTCCTGCGACTCGCTCATGAGGATCTCCTCCGGCGAGAGCGTCGCGTCGCGCAGCGGCACGGTGTCCAGTTCCACGCGCATGCCACCGGAGCCGGCCGAGGCCAGCTCGGAGGTGGCGCAGGACAGGCCGGCGCCGCCGAGGTCCTGGATGCCGGCGACCAGCTTCTCCTTGAAGATCTCCAGGGTGCACTCGATGAGCAGCTTCTCCTGGAAGGGGTCGCCGACCTGGACGGCGGGACGCTTGGCCGGGCCGGTGTCGGAGAAGGTCTCCGAGGCGAGCACGGAGACGCCGCCGATGCCGTCGCCGCCGGTGCGGGCGCCGTAGAGGATGACCTTGTTGCCGGCGCCGGAGGCCTTGGCGAGGTGGATGTCCTCGTGCCTCATCACGCCGACGCACAGGGCGTTGACCAGCGGGTTGCCCTGGTAGCAGGGGTCGAAGACGACCTCGCCGCCGATGTTGGGCAGGCCCAGGCAGTTGCCGTACCCGCCGACGCCCGCGACGACGCCCGGCAGGACGCGCTTGGTGTCGGGGTGGTCCGGCGCGCCGAAGCGCAGCGGGTCCATGACGGCGACCGGGCGGGCGCCCATGGCGAGGATGTCGCGGACGATGCCGCCGACGCCGGTGGCCGCGCCCTGATAGGGCTCGATGTACGAGGGATGGTTGTGCGACTCGACCTTGAAGGTGACCGCGTAGCCCTGGCCGACGTCCACGACGCCGGCGTTCTCGCCGATGCCGACCAGCAGGGCGTCGTTGGCGGGGGCCTTCTCACCGAACTGGCGCAGGTGGATCTTGCTGCTCTTGTACGAGCAGTGCTCGGACCACATGACGGAGTACATGGCGAGCTCGGCGCCGGTGGGACGGCGGCCGAGGATCTCCCGGATGCGGTCGTACTCGTCCTGCTTCAGGCCGAGTTCGGCCCACGGCTGCTCGGTGTCCGGAGTCTCGGTGGCGTGCTTCACGGAATCGAGTGTCATGACGCGTGAACCAGCTTCTTGAGGATCGAGGTGAAGAATCCGAGGCCGTCGGTACGGCCGGTCCCGATCAGCGACTCGACGGCGTGCTCGGGGTGCGGCATGAGGCCCACGACATTGCCCGCGGCGTTGGTGATGCCGGCGATGTCCCGGAGCGAGCCGTTGGGGTTCCAGTCCGCGTAGCGGAACACCACGCGGCCCTCGGCCTCCAGCTCGTCGAGGACGCGCTCGTCGGCGACGTAGCGGCCGTCGATGTTCTTCAGCGGGATGCTGATCTCCTGGTCCGGCTCGTAATCGGCGGTCCAGGACGTCGAGTTGTTCTCGACGCGCAGCTTCTGGTCCCTGCAGATGAAGTGCAGGTGATTGTTGCGCAGCATGGCGCCCGGCAGCAGATGCGTCTCGGTGAGCACCTGGAAGCCGTTGCAGATACCGAGGACCGGAAGGCCGTCCTTGGCGCCGGCGATGATCGACTCCATCACGGGCGAGAAGCGGGAAATCGCCCCGGCCCGGAGATAGTCGCCGTAACTGAATCCACCGGGCAGGACGACGGCGTCCACCTGGTGGAGATCCTTGTCACGGTGCCACAGCGGCACCGGCTCTGCGCCCGCGACGCGGACCGCGCGCTGGGTGTCCCGGTCGTCGAGCGTCCCGGGGAAGGTGACGACACCGATGCGTGCGGTCACGACTCCACCTTCACGGTGAAGTCCTCGATCACGGTGTTGGCGAGGAAGGTCTCGGCCATCTCTCGGATACGGGCGAGGGCGGCGTCGTCGACCGGACCCTCCAGTTCGAGCTCAAAACGCTTGCCCTGGCGGACGTCGGCGATTCCCTCGAACCCGAGGCGCGGCAGCGCGCGCTGCACCGCCTGGCCCTGCGGGTCGAGGATCTCCGGCTTGAGCATGACGTCGACTACGACGCGTGCCACGGTCACTCCCGGTGGTGTGCTGCGGTGAGATGTCCCCACCGTACCCCGCCGAAAAATCTACGCGGGTAGATATTCCAGAATGGTCACGGGATATTCCCCTGCCGGATTGCCGCCGCGACACCCGGAGGAATTCGCCCGGTGGCCGCGGCGAAAAAGAGCGGCCGGGTAAATGGGAAAGCATTGACCCCGGCCCTGGGGCTTCGATACAACAACGGGGCCAACGCAGGCCCCAGGGCCTTCTCCATCGAAAGGACCGGCATCCATGGCGCAGCGCGTAGTGGTCACGCTCTCCGACGACCTCGACGGCGGTGAAGCGGCGGAAACGGTCTCTTTCGGCCTCGACGGGAAGTCGTACGAGATCGACCTGTCCGCCGACAACGCCGAGCAGCTCCGCGAGGCCCTCGCCCCGTACGTCGAGGCAGGGCGCCGCCGCAGCCGGCTCGGCAAGGCCTACAAGCACACCTCGCTCGCCCCGGACCCGGCCGCCGTGCGCGCCTGGGCGCTCTCCCGGGGCTTCGACGTGCCGCCGCGCGGCCGCATCCCCAAGAAGCTCTACGAGGCGTACGCCGAGGCCGGCTGACCGGCGGCCGCGCCCCGGCCGGGCTTCCCGGGCCCCCGCCCGGGAATCACCCGGAAGAAGCGATTGGACAGCCACCCCCGTTGATCCGCTAGAGTCTGGAGCACGCCGAGGGCAGGGCCGAAAGGCCGGGCTCCCGGGCCACGCGGGTGTAGTTCAGTAGCAGAACATCCTCCTTCCAGGGGGAAGGCGCAGTGTGCGATTCCTGTCACCCGCTCTGATTGCTCGACCGGTCCTGAGGATCGGGTAGAGTAGTCGCCGTGCGGACGTGGCTCAGTTGGTAGAGCATCACCTTGCCAAGGTGAGGGTCGCGAGTTCGAATCTCGTCGTCCGCTCTTGAAGGAAGACCCCGGTCGGATCACTGATCGGGGTCTTCTTCGTGTTCCCGGAACCGCCCGGTGTGACGGTGCCCACACGGCGGACGCCCGAACTCCCCTGGCCCCGGGCGGCGGTCGCCACCTCCCGCCGCTGCTCCCGTGCGCCCGGAACCGCCCCGCACCAGGGGTCCGCGACGGCCCGCGGGGCTCTGGTGGGTGCCGTCGAGCCCGAGTTGGCCGACCTCCGGGGAACGCCACAGGGACCGTCCGCAGGCCCTCGACGGGGTGCGCACCGCCGCCGTGCTCCCGTCGCGCGCGCCGTGGGACGCGACGCGGGCGACCCGTCGTGCCGGGGTGTGTGCCCAAGGCCCCAAGGGTTGGCTATAGTGGATGACGCACCGCACGGGAACGCGCGGAGCAGGCGGACGTAGCTCAGTTGGTAGAGCGCAACCTTGCCAAGGTTGAGGTCGCGAGTTCGAGCCTCGTCGTCCGCTCAAAGGGAAGGCCCCGGTCGTGACGACCGGGGCCTTCGGTGTTCCTGGGACGGCTGGGCCGTCCGTCGTCTCCGTCACCGGGCCGCCGCCGCCCCGTGCCCGCCGGACGGGAGATCCGGCGGGCGCGGGCCGTGGCGGCTACCAGCTGAGGCCGGTGAGCCGCTCGTACGCCTCGATGTACTTGGCGCGGGTCTGCTCCACCACGCGCTCCGGCAGAGGCGGCGGGGGCTGCTCGCCGCGGCGGTCCCAGCCGGACTCGGCGGAGGTCAGCCAGTCGCGCACGAACTGCTTGTCATAGGAGGGCTGGGCGTGGCCCGGCTCCCACAGTTCGGCGGGCCAGAAGCGCGACGAGTCCGGGGTCAGCACCTCGTCGGCGATGGTCAGCACGTCACCGTCGAAGCCGAACTCGAACTTGGTGTCGGCCAGGAGGATGCCGCGCTCACGGGCGATGTCCCGGGCCCGGCCGTAGACCGCGAGGGTGCTCTGGCGCAGCTGCGCCGCGGTGTCGGCACCGACCTGGCGGGCGACCTCCTCGTAGCTGACGTTCTCGTCGTGCTCGCCGACCTCGGCCTTGGTCGCCGGGGTGAAGATCGGCGCGGGCAGCTCGGAGCCGTCCACCAGGCCCTCGGGGAGGGTCACCCCGCACACCGTGCGGTCGGTGTTGTACTCGAGCAGGCCGGAGCCGGCCAGGTAGCCGCGCGCGACGCACTCGACGGGGACCATGTCCAGCGGCTTGCAGACCGTCGTCCGGCCCTCCCAGTCGGCGGGGGCACCCTCCGGGAGCTCGGTGGACAGCACGTGGTGCGGGACCAGGTCGGCGATCTGGTCGAACCACCACAGCGACAACCGGGTCAGGACGCGTCCCTTGTCCGGGATCTCGGTGGGCAGCACCCAGTCGTACGCGGACATCCGGTCGCTGGCCACCATCACCAGCTCTCCTGCCTCGTTCTGGTACAGCTCGCGCACCTTGCCGGTGTGCAGGTGCACCAGGCCCGGCACTTGCGCGGGCTCGGGCTTGTGGACGAATCCGGACATGGGTCCTCCCCGATCGGCGGTTCGGTTCCCGATTCTCCCGTACCCGGGCCCGGCGGGCGCGACGCGGGGGTCAGCCGTGCTTGCAGATGTGGTCCAGGAGATTGGCGGTGGCGCGCTGGACACGGGGGTCGACATGGCCCGGGCGGTCCAGCGCCGGGGACCAGGCGAAGGTGCCGGAGGCGAAGACCAGCGCCCCGCCGGGCGCCCGGTACAGCGAGGTCTCCTGGTGCGCGCGGCGGCCCGCCGAGTCCTCGTACGGGGAGTGCGCCAGCAGGATCCGCTCCATGTAGTCCGGCAGCGGTGTGCGCGGGAAGTAACGGTCCGCCTCACCCGCGACCAGGCCGGGGATCTCGTCGCCCTCCTCAGCGCCGGTGGCCTCCCACAGCCAGTGCCCGGCGTTCCGCACCACCAGCGGGGACGGCTCGGGCACCCGGCCCGCGTACTGCACGCCGATCAGAAGTTGTTCGGGCTCGCCCATGTCGCGCCACAGGGCACTGCGGCCCGGCGGGAAGCCGCGGCGCTTGCGGCAGCTGAGCAGCCGGTCGGGGTCGCCGGAGGGCGAGGGGCCCAGCTCGGTCTGCCAGTACATGGTGTTGGCGGACAGGAAGACCAGCGAGGTGCCGCCGTCCCGGGCCGCCTCGACAGCGCGCCGCATGGGGACCGTCCAGTACTCGTCGTGACCGGGGAAGACCATGCCCCGGTAGCGCGAAGGATCGATCCTCCCGGCGTGCAGGTCGCGGGCGTCGGCATAGGCCAGGTCGTAGCCGTAGCGCTCGGCCCAGCGGATGAAGTCGTAGGCGTGGCCGACGTGCAGCGGGAGTCCGGCGCCCGCGTACGGCCGGTCGAAGGAGACGGTGACCGCGGCCTCCTCCTCGCCCAGCAGCCGGCCCTTCTCGTCCCACGCGTGGTAGAGGCTGGCGCCCGTGCGGCCGTCCTCGGGGTAGAGGTTGTACGCCTGCCACGTGACGTCGGGCAGCAGCAGGAGCAGGTCGGCCGGCCGGTCGTCGCGCACGGTGAACGGGATGTGGCTGCGGTAGCCGTCCTGCGTGGTGAGCACGGCCACATAGGCGCCGGGCTTCCAGTACGAGGGCACCTGCAGCCGCCAGGACTGCCACCAGTGGTGGCAGGAGACCGTGCGCCCGGCGGCGAGCGGCGCGGGCTGGACGATCCCCGACAGCCGCGGGCTGGAGGTGAACTGGGCGGCGCCGTCCCCGCCGTAGTGCCCGATCCGGTAGACGTCGATGCCGTAGTTCTGCGGCGGGTCGACGGTGATCCGGAAGTCGATGGCGTCTCCGGGGGCCACGGAGGCGCCCGGCGCGAAGCCCTTGATCTGGCACCGCACGTCGTCAGCCACGCGCGGGCCGGGCACGCGGGGCGTGCGCCCCACGGTGCCCGGGGAACCCCCGGGCTCTCCCCGGCTGGCGGCCAGGTCGACGTACCACGGCACGACCTGGCCGGTGTCGTCCAGATACTGCACCGCACCGCGCAGCCATGGCACCGGGCCCTGCCCGAAGGGGTCGGTGACCCCGTGCGCCAGTGCCCCGGACTGCCAGCGGCGGACCTGTTCCTTCACCACGATGGTCCCCTCCTCGTCGTCCCCCGAGGTGGTGTGTGCGCACGTCCAGCACATCACACAATGCGCTGTCTCGGTTACTGTTCGTGGCGCATTGTCGCCGGGATTTCACACCGGGGCTGACAAAACCCGCCGTTCTTCCGTCAGATGAGCCGTATCGGCTTCTCAGGGCGTACGCCCACGGCACTCAGCCAGGAGCGCAGCGGGGCGGCGTCACCGTTCTCCACCAGCCGGAGCACGGGCCAGGCCAGGTCTCCCCGGCGCACCCCGCCGACCAGCAGGGCGGGCCCGTCCAGCCAGTCCAGGCCGGGGGCGGCACCGGCGGTGTCCACCGCGGCACAGCAGACCATCGCGGTCACGTGGTCGGTGAGCAGTTCACGCCCGGTCCGTGGCGGGAGCAGCTGGTAGACGGGCGTGAAAGCGCCGTCGGACGGGACCTGGCCGGCGGACTCCTCCCGCGAGGCCTCCTCGCGCACGGCCTCCTCGCGGGCGACGTGCCGGGTGATGCGGTCCGCCAGCTCCTCGCCGCCGCCCGTGGAGAGCCGCTCCAGCACCCGGGCCAGGGTCGCGCGCCCCGGCTCGCCGCAGTCGTCCACCGTGCGCCTCGACCCGCCGGAGGCCACGGATATGCGCAGGCTCCCGGCGACCCCCGCGGGCTCGTGCACCTCGTCCAGGACGGTGACCAGGCGAGACGCGTCGCTGCGCCAGATGCGGTCGACGACCTCCTGCGGGTAGGTGTCCCAGCCGACCGGGGCCCACTCGGAGCCGGACCGCCGCGGGCCGCCGTGGAACAGCCGGGCGGCGAGCAGTGAGGCCGCCTCGTCCACCGTGCCGGGCTCCTCCAGCAGGTCGCACGCCGGGCGCTCGCCCAGCCGGGACTCGAAGCCCTCGGCCAGCCGGTCCCGCCGGGACAGCTCGGTCAGGGCCGCCACCACACCCGCGTCGAGGCGGGACGGCCAGCGCCCCATGCGCCAGGCCGGCAGCGCCACCCGGGTCAGCAGGCGGTCCCAGCCCGCGTAGGCCAGGCCCACCTGCTCCTGGGCGACGATGCGCAGCCCGTAGTCGACCGCCTGGGCCCGCTCGGAGGCGGAGGCGGCCACCGCGCGCTCCATCTCCGCCGCGTGCGCCCGGCAGCCGCGCAGCAGCAGCTTGGCGACCCAGCCCAGGAACCCGTATGCGGGACCGCGCACGAACCCGGCGGCCGAGGACTCCCGCGGGGCGGTTGCCACGCCTACGGCGGCGTCCAGGCCGCGCACGAAGCGCCGGGCGGCCGCGATGTCAGGATCGGCGGCCGGGCCCGTGCCCGCCACGACCGGGGCGAGCAGGGCGCGCAGCTCGGCGACCCGCATCCACCACATGAACGGCGAGCCGATCACCAGCGCGGGCGCCTCGCAGGGCGCGCCGCGCCGCCGCCGGCGCCGGTGGGTGCGGTCCTCCAGCCAGCTGTCGCAGTCCGGGGTGAGTTCTATCGCCGAGGGGGCGGGCACCTGCAGCCGGACGGCCAGGTCGCGCACCATGCGGTACAGGTCGGGGGCGGACGCCTCGGAGACCGCCACGGTCGGGCTCACGGCCGGCCTGGCGCGTACGATCACCGCCGCGACACCGGCCGCGAGCAGCAGCACGAGCAGCGCGCCCGCGACCACCGCCCAGCGCAGCACCTCGGACGCGTCACCGACGATGCGGCCCGTCGCGCCGCCGACCAGCAGTACGACCGCGACCGCGGCGGGCAGAAGCGCGACCGCGAGCGCGGCGCTGCGGATGCGCAGGACGGCGAGCGCGCGTGAACGCGCGTGCCCCTCACCTGCTTCCCCGGCCAACGGTGTGCTCACCCCCAAGCTGCTGACGCGACTGCATGCCCCCACTGTCGCACCGCCCACCGACACCGCAATGTCGGTAGGGCCGATAGTGCGGTGCGCGCTGGGGTCCACAGTGCGCTTGCCGGGCACCCTAGTTGGGCTCGGGGCTCACGTCAGCAGGATGGCGAAGGCATCACCCCTTGGAGTGGCCTTGCCCGCCGATTCAGGCCTGGGCGGCCTTTTTCGCGATATCCGAACGGTGGTGCGAGCCCTTCAGCCCGATCCGTCCCACCGCCCGGTAGGCGCGCTCCCTGGCCTCGGCCAGATCTCCCCCGGTGGCCGTGACGGACAGTACGCGGCCGCCGGCGCTCACCACGCGGCCCTCCGCGTCCGCCTTGGTGCCCGCGTGCAGCACATAGGCGTGCTCGTCCTTCTCCGCGACCTCGTCCAGGCCCCTGATCGGGTCGCCGGTGCGGGGGGTGCCGGGGTAGTTCTCTGAGGCGATGACCACGGTCACCGCGGCGCCGTCGCTCCAGCGCAGCGGCGGGAAGGCGGCCAGCCGGCCGGTCGCCGCGGCGCGCAGCAGGCCAGACAGCGGGGTCCTCAGCCGGGCCAGCACGACCTGGGTCTCCGGATCGCCGAAGCGCGCGTTGAACTCGATCACCCGCACACCGCGCGAGGTGATCGCCAGCCCCGCGTACAGCAGCCCGGCGAACGGGGTGCCCCGGCGGCGCAGCTCGTCGACGGTCGGCTGGAGCACCGTGCGCTCCACCTCCTCGACCAGCCGCGGATCGGCCCACGGCAGCGGGCTGTACGCGCCCATGCCCCCGGTGTTGGGGCCCTCGTCGGCGTCGTGGGCGCGCTTGAAGTCCTGCGCGGGCTGCAGCGGGACCACGGTCTCGCCGTCGGTGACGGCGAACAGGGAGACCTCGGGGCCGTCCAGGTACTCCTCGATGACCACGCGCTCGCACGAGTTGGCGTGCGCCCTGGCGGCCTCCAGGTCCTCGGTCACCACGACGCCCTTGCCGGCGGCCAGACCGTCGTCCTTCACGACGTACGGGGCGCCGAAGGCGTCCAGCGCGTCATCCACTTCCGCGGGGGTGGTGCACACGTAGGAGCGGGCGGTGGGCACGCCGGCCGCGGCCATCACGTCCTTGGCGAAGGCCTTCGAGCCCTCCAGGGCCGCGGCCTGCTCCGACGGGCCGAAGCAGTCGATGCCACGGGCGCGCACGGCGTCGGCCACACCCGCCACGAGGGGGGCCTCGGGGCCCACCACGACCAGGTCGGCGCCGAGCCGCTCCGCGAGGCCGGCCACGGCCGCACCGTCGAGGGCGTCGACCGCGTGCAGCTCCGCCACCTCGGCGATGCCGGCGTTCCCGGGCGCGCAGTGCAGTCCCTCCACGTCGGGGTCGAGGGACAGGGCACGGCACAGGGCGTGTTCGCGGGCACCGCCGCCGATGACAAGCACGTTCACGGTGCCCAGGGTATCGGCTGGCGGCACCCACCCCGTCGGCCGGTCACCACGGGCCCCGACTCACTCTTTCGAGTGGCCCGGGACCCGGCCCCATACCTGATCAAGCGACTCGTAAGGGCGGAAACGGCCCGACAACCCTCGCACGGTCAGCCGTTCGGCGGTAAGAAGGTGCCTCGTCATCGGAAGTCGCGAGGGAGCGTGCAGGTGAGCCAGCCGGACATGTATCCCGAGGAGGTCCCCCGGGAGAAGCCGAAGCGGCGCGCGCTGCACAGGCACGAGGACCTGCGGACCCGGCCGTTCCCGCTCGGCGACTGGGGGGAGCCGGCCGAACGGCTGGAGGAGCTCTACCGCTGGGTGGAGGCGGACGCCCTGCGCACCGTCGAGTGGTACCTCGCCGACCGCCTGCGCAAGCGGCGCTGGGCCCGGTCGCTGCGGGTCGGCGGGGCCCTCTTCGCGACGACCGGCGCCGTCCTCGCCGTCACGGGCGCGGGCGGCCGCATCCGCTGGGCGTACGCCGCCCTGGTGCTGGCCGTCGTGTGCGTGGGCCTGGACCGCTACCTCGGGCTGACCGCCGGCTGGATGCGGGACATGGCGACCGCCCAGGCCGTGCAGCGCCGGCTGGAGACGCTGCGCTTCGACTGGGCCTCGGAGTCGGTCCGCGAGGTCCTGGGCCCGACGGAGGGCACCGCGGCCGAGGCCGCCGAGCGGTGCCTGACGGTGCTGCGCCGCTTCAGCGAGGACGTCTCGGAACTGGTGCGCTGCGAGACCGCCGACTGGATGGTGGACTTCCGGGCCGGCGCCGCCCCGCTGCGGACCCAGTCCCTCACCTGGGCGGGGAGCGCCCGGGGCACGGAGGGCGCCGGGCCCGGCAGCGGCGGCCGGTTCCCGCTGCTGCCCGGCGGGCGGCCGAGCATGCCGCGCCAGCGCCCCCCGGAGGGCCCCCGCGCGAGCTGACCGCCGCCCGGCGGCGCCCGCCCCGCGGCTAACTGAAGACGATCATCGAGCCCTGCCCCAGCGAACGCGTCGCCGCCGCGTGCAGCCCCAGCCACACGTGGCGCTCCCGCGCGAAGGGGCTGCCGTCGTGGTGGGCGGGCGGGGCCGCCGGCTCCTCCAGCTCGGTGGGACCGGCCGGCGGCGCCGGGGCCGGCGGCGGGTTGTGCGGGTCGATGCCGATCACCGGGGCGACGAACTCGAGCTCGCGCAGCAGGCCGTGGGCGGAGCCCAGGGGGCCGCCGGCGTCGAGGAGTTCGTCGTCGACCAGCGGATGGGGGAAGTCGAGGGGGACGTAGGCGCCCGCGTGGTCGTAGTGCCAGACCAGGTGCGACCGCTGGGCCGTGGTCTCGAACATCTCCAGCAACTGCTCGTAGTCACCGCCGAGTTCGTCGACCGGGGTGACCGCGAGGCCCTGGATGTGCAGCAGGTACGCGCGGCGCAGGAAGTGCAGCGCGTCGTAGTCGAAGCCCGCGACCGGGGCCACGTCGCCGGACAGGCCCGGCATGTAGCTGTAGACGGGCACCGGTGGGAGGCCGGCGTCGCTCAACGCCTTGTCATAACGGGCGATCTCCTCGGCGAACGGGTTGTCGGGGCTGTGGCAGAGCACGTCCACCAGGGGAACCAGCCACAAGTCGCAGGCCACAGGCGCTCCAAGTCCTTCCGTGCGTGGTCGGACCAGCGTAGTGGGCGGCGGCCGTTCCTACCGGCCCGCGGCCAGTCGCCGCATGAGCGCGAGGGAATGGTCGTCGAACTCCTCCACCACGCGCCGGGCCGTCTGCGTGTCCCGTTTCTCGATCGCGGTGACCAGGGCGACGTGGTCGGACCAGCACAGTCCCTCCAGGTCCGCCCGGCCGCGCAGGAAGGGCACCGCGTACACCCAGGTCTGGGTGCGGATGCGGTCGAGGAACTCGCCGACGTGGGCGTTCCCGGCCAGCGCCGTCAGCTCGCGCCAGAAGCGGATGTCGTAACCGATGAGGACGTCCAGTTCGCCGGACCTGGCGGCGCGCGCCGCCGCCTCGGCCCGGCGCCGTACGGACGCCAGCTCCGTGGGGTCGACCTCGCGCATGCCGCGCGCGGCGATGCGGCGGAAGATCCCCTCGACGACGAGAGTGCGCGCCTCGACCATGGAACGGAACTCCGCGTCCGTGAAGCGCCGCACCTGGAAGCCGCGGTGGTGCTCGACGTCCAGCAGCCCCTGTGCCGCCAGGTCGACCAGGGCCTCGCGGACCGGGGTGGCGGACACGCCGTACAGCTCCGCGATCTCCTTGACGGTGAAGTGCCGCCCGGCCGCCATGCGCCCGGTGAGCACCTCGTCGCGGAGCGCGTCGGCTATCTGCTGCCGCAGACTGCTCCGTCGGACGGGTCCGCCCGCTGGGCCTTCCGGCATGCCCGGTGCCTCCCTGAAGATGTGGCGGTGCGCTTTCGGCTCCGCCACACCTTATGCGAGGCCGGGCCACGGGTGGTCCACACCTGTTGTGCGCCTCACCGGCGGCCCGGGCAGGCGCCGGGCCGCGCTCAGCCGTCGTTGCAGTGGCCGGTCTTCCCCGTGAACGGGAAGAGCGGGAACCCGTCCGTGCACGGCCGGTCCGGTGCATGGGAGGGTCACTCCATCCCGACCCGGTACAGCAGTGTCAGCGCGCCGACCGCCACGAAGAGCGCGAGCCAGGCGGCGGCGGCGGCTTTCCCGACCAGGGGACGCGGCGACCGGCCGCCCGGTTCCCGCGGCGCGCCCTACCCTCGCTGGACGGTGTGCTCGTCGGCGACGGACAGCGCCGCGTCCAGAAGCGCCAGGCCCTCCTTGGCCTCGGCCTCGGTGATGTTGCAGGCGGGCACCACATGGGTGCGGTTCATGTTGACGAACGGCCACAGGCCGCTCTTCTTGCAGGCCGCCGCGAAGGCCGCCATCGGGGCGTTCGCCTCGCCCGCCGCGTTGTAGGGGACCAACGGTTCGCGGGTCTCCCGGTCGCGCACCAGCTCGACCGCCCAGAAGGCGCCGAGGCCCCGCACCTCGCCGACCGAGGGGTGGCGCTCGGCGAGCTCCCGCAGGCCCGGGCCGAGCACGTTCTCGCCGAGCGCCGCCGCGTGCGCGACGACGCCCTCGTCCTCCATCACCTGGATCGTGGCGACGGCGGCGGCACAGGCCAGCGGGTGGCCGGAGTAGGTGAGGCCGCCCGGGTAGGGGCGGGTGGCGAAGGTCGCGGCGATCTCCTCGCTGATCGCGACACCGCCGAGCGGCACGTAGCCGGAGTTGACGCCCTTGGCGAAGGTGAGCAGGTCAGGAGTGGCGTCGAACCGCTCGGCGGCGAACCAGTTGCCGGTGCGGCCGAAGCCGGCCATGACCTCGTCGAGGACGAATACGATCCCGTACCGGTCGCAGATCTCACGGACGCCGGCGAGGTAGCCGGGCGGAGGCACCATGATGCCCGCGGTGCCGGGCACCGTCTCCAGGACGATCGCCGCGACGGTCTGCGGGCCCTCGAAGACGATGGTGTCCTCGAGGTGCTGCAGCGCGCGGTCGCGCTCCTGCTCCTCGGTCTCCGAGTGGAACGGCGAACGGTAGAGGAACGGCGCCCAGAAGTGGACGACGCCGGCCGAGCCGTTGTCGGAGGGCCAGCGGCGCGGGTCGCCGGTCAGGTTGATCGCGGCCGAGGTGGCGCCGTGGTAGGAGCGGTACGCGGAGAGCACCTTGGTACGGCCGGTGTGCAGCCGGGCTAGCCGTACCGCGTTCTCGACGGCCTCGGCGCCGCCGTTGGTGAAGAAGATCTTGTCCAGGTCGCCGGGGGTGCGCTCGGCGATCAGCCGGGCGGCCTCGGAACGCGCCTCCACGGCGAAGGCGGGCGCGAAGGTGACGAGCCTCGCGGCCTGCTCCTGGATGGCGGCGACGACCCTGGGGTGCTGGTAACCGATGTTGGTGAACACCAGGCCGCTGGTGAAGTCCAGGTAGCGGTTGCCGTCGAAGTCCCAGAAGTACGCGCCCTCGGCCCCGGCGACCGCCAGCGGGTCGATCAGGCCTTGCGCGGACCATGAGTGGAAGACATGGGCGCGGTCGGCGGCCTTGACGGCGGCGCCGGTCTCGGGGTCGGCGAAAGGAGGGGTCATACGCCCAGGCTAAGGAACGGCCCGGGCGCACGACATTGGCACCCTGTATGACGGTGGGCGCGCGCGCCGACAGGTTGTAGGGCGGGCGCGCCCACCGTCACTCAGAGGAAGGAGTTGACCTCGATGGTCTCGGTGCGGCCGGGGCCGACGCCGATGGCCGAGATCGGGGCGCCGGACATCTCCTCCAGCGCCTTGACGTACGCCTGGGCGTTCTTCGGCAGGTCGGAGAAGGTCTTCGCCTTGCTGATGTCCTCGCTCCACCCGGGCAGCGTCTCGTAGACCGGCTTGGCGTGGTGGAAGTCCGTCTGGCTGAACGGCAGTTCCTCGACGCGCTTGCCGTCGATCTCGTAGGCGACGCAGACCGGGATCTGCTCCCAGCCGGTGAGCACGTCGAGCTTGGTGAGGAAGAAGTCCGTGAGGCCGTTGACCCGGGTCGCGTAGCGGGCGATCACCGCGTCGAACCAGCCGCAGCGGCGGTCGCGGCCCGTGGTGACGCCCCGCTCGCCGCCGATGCGGCGCAGCGCCTCGCCGTCGGCGTCGAACAGCTCGGTCGGGAACGGGCCGGCGCCGACGCGGGTGGTGTAGGCCTTGAGGATGCCGATCACCCGGTTGATCTTGGTGGGGCCGATGCCCGAGCCGGTGCAGGCGCCGCCGGCCGTCGGGTTGGACGAGGTCACGAAGGGGTACGTGCCGTGGTCGACGTCCAGCAGGGTGCCCTGACCGCCCTCGAGGAGGACGACCTTGCCCTCGTCGAGCGCGGTGTTGAGGACCAGCGTCGTGTCGGCGACGTAGTCCTTGATCTGCTCCGCGTAGCCCAGGTACTCCTCGACCACCTGGTCGGTGCTGATGGCACGACGGTTGAAGATCTTGACCAGGACCTGGTTCTTGTCGTGGAGCGCCGCCTCGACCTTCTGACGGAGGATCGACTCGTCGAAGAGGTCCTGAACCCTGATGCCCACGCGGTTGATCTTGTCGGCGTAGGCGGGGCCGATGCCGCGGCCGGTGGTGCCGATCTTGCGCTTGCCGAGGAAGCGTTCCGTCACCTTGTCGATCGTCTGGTGATACGGCGTGATCAGGTGCGCGTTACCGCTGATGAGGAGCTTGGACGTGTCGACGCCGCGCTCGTTCAGCCCGCTCAGCTCGGAGAGCAGGACCGCCGGGTCGACGACGACTCCGTTGCCGATGACCGGGGTGCATCCCGGCGACAGGATCCCGGAAGGCAGGAGGTGCAGCGCGTACTTCTGGTCGCCGACGACGACCGTGTGGCCGGCGTTGTTGCCGCCCTGGTAGCGCACCACATAGTCCACGGAGCCACCGAGCAGGTCGGTGGCCTTTCCCTTGCCCTCGTCACCCCACTGAGCACCGAGCAGCACAAGTGCGGGCACAGGCGTACACCCCTTCCGGGCGGGGCATGTCCAACGTGGCTCCCCATGGCGGGCAGAGCCGTCGGACCGGTGCCCCGGAAATAGACGAAGCCCCTGGCGCAAGGCAGCGCAAGGGGCTCTTGCACCGAGATGTTACCTGAGGAAGGACCAAGGTGTCGGCTCAGCGACCGTCCGGGCAGCCCCTGCTCGTGGTCATCGACCCCGCCGCCCGCGCCGTGGACGGCGAATCCGTACGCATCGCGAAGGACGTGCTGTGCGGGGGAGCCCCCTCCGTGAAGATCGCTCTTCCGGAGTCCGAGGAGGAGGCCGTGCGGGTGCTGGAGCACCGGGGACGGCGGCGACCGGTGGTCGTGGGCGACGACGCGGCGCTGCTGCGCACGGTACGGGCGCTGCATTCGGCCCGGGGGCTGGGCGAGGCCGTCGTCGGCCTGGTGCCGGTCGGACGGCGGACCGGCCTGGCACGGGCGCTCGGCGTACCGGGCGGGGCGGTGAGCGCGGCGCGCGCGGTGCTGGACGGGGCGGAGCGCGAGCTGGACCTGCTGCTCGACGACAGCGGCGGCATCGTGCTGGGCGCGCTGCGCATCGCCTCCGCGACCCCCGCCTGGTGGACGCCGGTGGAACGCCGGGCCCGCTCGCTGGCGCGCACGCTGAGCCTGAACGGCCACACCCCGCACCTGGGGCTGGGCCTGCGCGGCGGGCAGCGGCTGCGAATCGAGGCGGACGGGGTGGTGCTGGCCGACCTGGACGACTGCGTCGAGGAGGTGTCGGTCTCCACGGCCGTGCCCGGCCTGGCCGAAGTGCTGGTGCGCAGGGAGGGCGCGGCGCCCGCGGGACCGGTGCACGCCCGGAGCGTCACCGTCTCCGGACGGGACTTCCGCTACACGGCCGACACCGCGCCGGCAGGCCCGGTCCGGCGCCGCACGTGGACGGTGATGCCCGCGGCCTGGCGGCTGACCGTCCCGCGCTCGGCCTATTAGGCGGACCGCAAGAGCGTCAGAGCACGCCCTGTTCGCGCAGTTCCGCCTTGCGCTCGCGCCAGCGGTCCATCATGTCCACGAGTTCGTCCTGCAGGAAGTCGAAGAAGGCCGCGGTCTCCGCGAGCCGCCGGCCGGCCGCGGATTCCGGCCCGAGGGTGTCGATGCCGGACCGCAGGGTGTTCTCCCAGCGGGCGAGGACCTGGTCGCGGCGGGTGAAGGTCTCGTACCACTGGTCGCTGTGCACCCGGTAGCGCTCGCGCCGTGAGCCCGGCTCGCGCTCGCGGGTGAGCATGCCGACCTGCGCCAGGTAGCGGACCGCGCCGGAGACGGCGGCCGGGCTGGCCTGGAGCCGTTCGGACAGCTCGGCGGCGCTCAGCACTCCGGTCTCCGAGGCGAGGAGCGCGGCGAACACCCGGGCCGCCATGCGCTGCATGCCCGCTTCGACCAGCTCCGCCGCGAAGCGTTCGACGAACGTCATCGGCTCCAAGGGCTCCTCCGCCACCGTCATCGCCTCCCGTACCGAAGTTTATACAGTTCTTTGACTTCACAAATTTGTGAATCTACTGTATGTTCGAAATCATGACGAAGGCAATCAGTGTGGCCGGACTGCACAAGTCCTTCGGCCACACGCACGCACTGGACGGCCTCGACCTGACCGTCGAAGAGGGCGAGGTGCACGGCTTCCTGGGGCCCAACGGCGCCGGCAAGTCCACCACCATCCGCATCCTGCTCGGGCTGCTGCGCGCGGACCGGGGGGCCGCCCGGTTGCTCGGCGGCGACCCGTGGCGCGACGCCGTCGAGCTGCACCGGCGCCTGGCGTACGTCCCGGGTGACGTCACGCTGTGGCGCAACCTCAGCGGGGGCGAGGTCATCGACCTGCTGGGACGGCTGCGCGGCGGGCTGGACGAGGCACGCAGACGGCAGTTGCTGGAGCGCTTCGAGCTGGACCCGACGAAGAAGGGCCGCGCGTACTCCAAGGGAAACCGCCAGAAGGTCGCACTCGTCGCCGCGTTCGCCTCGGACGTGGACCTGCTGATACTCGACGAGCCCACCTCCGGCCTCGACCCGCTGATGGAGGAGGTCTTCCGCGAGTGCGTCCGCGAGGAACGCGACCGCGGCCGCACGGTGCTGCTGTCCAGTCACATCCTCAGCGAGGTCGAGGCCCTGTGCGACCGGGTCAGCATCATCCGGGGCGGGCGCACGGTGGAGACCGGGAGCCTCGGCGAGCTGCGGCACCTCACGCGCACTTCGGTCACCGCGGAACTGGCGGGCCCGCCGGGCGGCCTCGGCCGGCTGCCGGGTGTGCACGACCTCGACGTGCGCGGCAGCCACGTCCGGCTGCAGGTCGACACCGACAAACTCGACGCCGTGCTGCGGCAGTTGAGCGAGACGGGCGTGCGCAGCCTCACCAGTACGCCACCCACCCTGGAGGAGCTGTTCCTGCGGCACTACGAGGACGCCCCGGCCGGCACGGAAGACACGGAAGACACGGAAGGCGCCGCCGGCGCCCTCGCGGCTGACGCGGAGGCCCGGCGATGAACGCCCTCACCGGGACGGGCACGCTCACCCGGCTCGCGCTGCGCAGGGACCGCGTCATGATCCCGGCGTGGGTCGTGCCGCTCGCGCTTCTGGTCGCGTCCACCGCCTCGGCCTTCGGCGGCCTCTACGACACCCCGGCGGAACGCGCCTCGGTCGCGGCCAGCACGGCGGGCAACGGCTCGCTGCGCGCCCTCTACGGACCGGTGTTCGACACGGGCATCGGCGGACTGACAGCGTGGCGCATGATGGCCTTCGGCGCCGCCCTGGCCGGCCTGATGGCGATACTGCTGGTTGTCCGGCACACCCGGGAGGAAGAGGAGGCCGGCCGGCTGGAGCTGATCGGCGCAGGCGCCGTCGGACGGCGGGCGCCGCTGGCCGCCGCCCTGGTCGTCGGCTTCGGCGCCTCGCTGCTCCTGGGGCTGCTCGTCACCCTGGCCCTGCTCGGGCAGGGCGCGCGGGGCGCGGTCGCCTTCGGGATGGCCTTCGCCGGTGCGGGCTGCGCCTTCACCGCGGTCGCGGCGGTCGCCGCGCAGCTGACGGAGAGCGCCCGTGCCGCGCGGGGGATCGCGGGCGCGGTCCTCGGCCTCGCCTTCCTCATACGCGCCGTCGGCGATGCCGGGAGCGGCACGCTGACCTGGCTCTCGCCGCTGGGATGGGCCGAGAACACGCGCCCTTACGCGGACGAACGCTGGTGGGTGGCCGTGCTGTTCGCGGCCTGGGCCGCCGTGCTCGTCGCCGTCGCGTACGCGCTGGTGGCCCGGCGCGACATCGACGCCTCCCTGCTGCCGCCCCGCCCCGGCCCGGCCACCGCAGGTGCCCGTCTGCGTTCCGCGCAGGCGCTGGCCTGGCGGCTGCAGCGCGGCTCGCTGTGGGGCTGGACGGCGGGCTTCGCCGTGGGCGGCGGCGCGCTCGGCGGCCTCGCCAACGGGGCGGCCGACCTCGTCCGGGACAACGAGCAGCTCGCCGACGTCATGCGCGACATGGGCGGTGCCTCCGGGCTGGTGGACTCCTACCTCGCCTCCATGACCGGGGTGATGGGGATGATCGCCGCCGTCTACGCCGTCCAGGCCGTGCTCCGGCTCCAGGGCGAGGAGAACTCCGGCCGCGCCGAGCCCGTCCTCGCCACCGCCGTGGGCCGGGTGCGCTGGGCAGCGGGCCATGCGCTGCTCGCCTTCGCCGGCTCCGTGCTCCTCATGGCCGTCTCCGGCTTCACCATGGGGCTCGGCTACGGAGCGACGGCCGGAGACATCGGCGGCCAGGTCTGGCGGCTGACGGGCGCGGGCCTGGTGCAGCTGCCCGCGGTCTGGTTCGTGGCCGCGGTGGCACTGCTGCTGTACGGCGCGGCGCCGAAGGCGGCACGGGCGAGCTGGGGGGTGGCCTCGCTGACGCTCGCCATCGGGCTCTACGGGCCCGCACTGGGGCTCCCGCCCTGGCTGATGGACCTGTCCGTCTTCACGCATCTGCCGAAGGTGCCGTCGGCGGACGTCACCGTGGCCCCGCCGGCGGTGCTCACGGCACTGGCCCTCGCGCTCGCCGCCCTCGGGCTCGCGGCGCTGCGCCGCCGCGACATCACGGCGTGAGCCCCCGGACCCGGCCACCGCGCCGGGTCCCGTGGGCCCCGCAGGGCCGGCCCGGCCGCCTCAGCAGGTGACGCGCAGTTCGCGCAGACCGCGGATGACGTAACCCTCGTTCCAGGCGGGCTCCGCCGAGAGCTCCAGCCGCGGGGCGCGGCGGAGCAGCGCCGCGAAGGACGCGGCGAGTTCGATGCGGGCCAGCGGCGCGCCGAGGCAGTAGTGGATGCCCGCGCCAAAGGTGATGTGCGGGTTGTCCGCGCGGGACAGATCCAGCCGGTCGGGGTCGGCGAAGCGCTCCGGGTCGCGGTTGGCGGAGCCGAAGAGCAGCGCCACCTCGCTGCCGCGCGGGATCACCGTGCCGCCCACCTCGATGTCGTCCAGCACCCAGCGCTCGAACATCTGCAGCGGGGTGTCGTAGCGCAGCAGCTCCTCGATCGCCGTCGGCAGCAGCTCCTGCGGGGCCGCGCGCAGCTCCGCCAGCTGCTCGGGGTGCCGGAAGAGCGTCCACCAGCTGTTGCCGGTGGTGTTGACGGTCGCCTCGTGGCCCGCGTTGAGCAGCAGCACGCAGGTGGAGACCATCTCCTGCTCGCTCAGCCGGTCGCCCTCGTCGTGCGCGGCGATCAGCGCGCTGATCAGGTCCTCGCCGGGGGCCTTGCGGCGCTCGGCGATCAGCTCGCGCAGGTAGGCGGAGAACTCCTCGCTCGCGCGGACCGCCTTGCGCGCGGCGTCCTCGGAGGGCTTGAGCTCGAACATCCCGACGATGTCGGCCGACCAGGGCCGCAGCAGATGCCGGTCCGCGGCCGGTATCCCCAGCATCTCGGCGATGACGGCCACCGGCAGCGGCTCCGCGACGGTGGCGATGAGGTCGCCGCCGCCCTCCGCCACCAGCCGCTCCACCAGCTCGCCGGCGAGCCGCTGCACGGTCGGCGTGAGCCGCTCGACCGTGCGCGGGGTGAACGCCTTGGAGACCAGCCGCCGGATGCGGGTGTGGTCCGGGGCCTCGAGGTCGAGCAGGCCGTTGCCGTTGAGCGTGGTGAACGGCTCGTGCTCCGGCGGCGGCGCGGTACGGCCGAACTCCTCGTGGGTGAAGCGGTGCAGATAGGTCCGCCCGAGCCGCCGGTCCCGCAGCAGCGAGCTGACGTCCTCGAAGTGCGGGACGAGCCACTGCCCGCTCGGCTCGAACCAGTGGGCGCGCCCCTGCGCGCGCAGCCGGGCGTAGGCCGGGTAGGGGTCGGCGACGAACTGCGGCGACCAGGGGTCGAAGGCGGTGGCGGTGCTGCTCATGTGCGGAGACTACCCTCCGCCCGTTCAGCCGCCCGGGGTGACCAGCCGCGCCTCGTACGCGAAGACCGCCGCCTGGGTCCGGTCGCGCAGCCCCAGCTTCACCAGGACCCGGCTCACGTGGGTCTTGACCGTCGACTCGGCGACCACCAGATGGTCGGCGATCTCCGCGTTGGACAGTCCCTGGGCGACCAGCACGAGCACCTCCGTCTCCCGCTCGGTGAGCTCCCCGACCCGGTCCTGGGCGGGCGGCCGGGGCGTGCCCAGGCGGTTGAACTCGGTGATCAGGCGCTTGGTGATCGCCGGGGCGAGCAGCGCCTCGCCGGCCGCCACGATCCGCACGCCGTCCGCGAGCTGGCGGGCCGAGGCGTCCTTGAGCAGGAAGCCGGACGCGCCCGCGCGCAGCGCCTGGTAGACGTACTCGTCCAGGTCGAAGGTGGTCAGCACGAGCACCTTGGCGTCCGCGTCCGCGGCGACGATCTCCCGGGTGGCCTCCAGCCCGTTGAGCTCGGGCATGCGGATGTCCATCAGCACGACGTCCGGCCGCAGCGCCGCCACCTGCTCGATCGCCTGCCGTCCGTCGACGGCCTCGCCGACGACCTCGATGTCCGGCTGGGCGCCCAGCAGCACCGAGAAGCCCTCGCGGACCATCATCTGGTCGTCCGCGATCAGCACCCGGATGGTGTTCCCCGTCATGCCCGCTCCCCGGGGACCGGGATGAACACGGTGACCTCGTAGCCGCCGTCCTCGGTGGGCCCGTCGGTCATCTCCCCGCTCAGCATCGTCACCCGCTCCCTCATGCCGGCTATCCCGTGCCCCGCTCCCGGCGAGGGCTTGACCAGGCCGCGCGCCGGGCCGTTGACGACGCGCAGTCCAAGCCCGCCGAGCACATAGCTGACCTCGACCCGGGCTGCGGCGCCCGGCGCGTGCCGCAGGGTGTTGCTCAGCGCCTCCTGGATGATCCGGTACGCCGACAGCTCGACGCCTTGCGGGAGTTCGCGCACCGCGCCGGTCACCGCCTTCTCCACCTCCAGGCCCGCCTCGCGCACATTGGCGACCAGCCGGTCGAGGTCGGCGAGGGTCGGCTGCGGGGCGTCGGGAGCCTGGTAGTCCTCGGCGCGCACCACCCCGAGGACGCGGCGCAGCTCGGTCAGGGCTATGACGGCGTTCTCTCGGATGATCGAGAAGCTCTTGGTCAGCTCCTCGGGCGGGTTCTCCACGCGGTACGGCGCGGCCTCCGCCTGGATCGCGATCACGGACATGTGGTGGGCGACGACGTCGTGCAGCTCGCGGGCGATGGTCGTGCGCTCCTCCAGCAGCGTGCGCCGGGTCCGCTCGACCTCGGTCACGGCGACCTGGGCGGCGACCTCCTGCCGGGACTGGCGCAGCCCGCGCACCGCCGACACGACGGACAGCACGACGGCGGAGAGGAAGATCATGATGAAGGGATCGGAGCCGTACTCGCCGGACAGCGGCTGGAAGGTCAGCGCCAGCGCGGCGGTCAGCAGCCACATCTCGGCGGCCACCCGCGCCCGGGTGCGCGCCGCGACCACGGCCAGCACCGTCAGGTGCGAGACGAAGCCGGTGTCCGTCCACGGGTAGGTGGACGACCAGGAGTAGCCGGTGAACACCCCCGTGAGCACCGTCGCCCCGACGGACAGCCACCACGCGCCGACCGGGCGGAACATCGTGGTGAGCGGGGGCACGGCGGCCAGCAGGGCCAGCACCAGGCCGCCCGGCCCGCCCAGGCTCTCCAGCGAGACGAACATCAGGAAGACCGTGAAGAAGGTCAGCGCCACGTGCGGCAGCCAGCGCCCGTACCCCCGGAGCCTGCGCGGCACCAGGGCGAGCAGCGGGTGCCCCTCCCGCAGCGGTGCCATCGGCCGGAAGGCGAAGGCATCGGTGATCAGGTCGTGCCGCAGCCCGCTGAGGGCGCCGCGGGCCATGCGGAGCTCGGTCCGCAGCGAGGTCTGGCTTGTCTCGGTCACGCTCTCACGGTAGGGACTCCGCACGTCGCCGTCGTCACCTGCGAAGACGATGTACCGGTGTCCTCCTCAAGTAGGACCCCGGACACCAGCGGCCCTCACCAGGCGAGTTGGGCGATCTCCTCGGCGACCACGGCCGCCGCGTCCGCCGCCGGGTCGATCAGCGGGAAGTGGCCCACGCCCTCGAGCAGGGTCAGCTGGACCTCCTCCCCCGCCTTCGCCGAGGCCGCCGCGAAGGCCTCCGCGACCTGCGGCGGGACGACCTCGTCGCAGTCACCGTGCACGACGGTCACGGGGATGCCGGTGGGCAGCAGCACGGCCGGGTCGGTCTCCGCCCGGCGCTCGGCGAGCAGTTCCGCCCCGCCGAGCAGCTGGGCGACCGCTCCGGAGCACACGTCGCGCTCGACGGCCGCCTCGAAGTCGGCGATGGGCGCGAGCGCCACCACGCCGCGCAGCGCGGGCGCCCCGGGGCGGTGCCAGCGCGACCCGGCGGGCAGCACGTGCCGGGCGGCCGCCCACAGCGCGAGATGGCCGCCGGCCGAGTGACCGGTGAGCACGATCCGCCGGACGTCCACCGTGTCCTCGCCGAGTGCCTCCACGGCCAGCGCCGCGACGGCGTCGGTGGCCGCCGCGACGTCGTCGAAGGTGTCCGGCCAGCGGCCGGCGACCGTACCGCCGTTGCCCCGGCGGTACTCCACCGAGGCCACCGCGAAGCCGTGCCGGGCCAGCAGGTCCGCGAGCGGCGAGACGTGCGTCCTGTCGTACGGCGCCCGCCAGGCACCGCCGTGCAGCAGCACGACCAGCGGTCCCGGCCGGGTGCCGTCCGCCCCGGGCCGGGGAAGGTAGAAGTCCACGACCTGGTCGGAGTGCCCGCCGTAGGCGGCGGTGGCGTCCGGCGGGACAGGGGCGTGCGAGAACGCGGACGCCTCCTCGGCCGCGGCCCGCTCCGCGGGGTCCCGCGGAGCCGGCCGCGGCCCCACCGCGTCGGCATGGCCGTCGGCGCCTGCCGGAATGGTGTCGCTCGACGAGGTGGGGTCGGACATGCGTTACCGCGTTCCTTCCAGGACCTGGGCCAGCACCCGCGCCGCCCGCTCCGCGTCCGCGAAGCGCGTGTACAGCGGGGTGAATCCGAAGCGGAGGATATCCGGCTCGCGGAAGTCGCCGACGACGCCCCTGGCGATCAACTCCCCCATCACCGCGCCCGCGTCGGAACAGCGCAGCGCGACCTGGCTGCCCCGTTCGGCGTGCGCGGCCGGGGTGACCGACCGTACGGCGCCGGCCGGCACGTACGCCGCGACGCACTCCAGGAAGAAGTCGGTGAGGGCGAGGCTCTTGGCCCGGACGGCGTCCAGGGACACGCCGTCCCAGACGTCGAGGGCCGTGTCCAGTGCCAGCAGCGACAGGATCTCCGGGGTGCCGACCCGGCCGCGGACGCTGCCGTCCGCGGGCCGGTAGGCGGCCTCCATCGCGAACGGGTCGCGGTGGGAGTTCCAGCCGGGCAGCGGGGAGTCGAAGCGCGGCTGCAGGTCACGGCGGACGTACAGGTACGCGGGCGCGCCCGGGCCGCCGTTGAGGTACTTGTACGTGCAGCCGACGGCCAGGTCCACGCCGTGCTCGTCCAGCCCGACCGGCAGGGCCCCGGCGGTGTGGCAGAGGTCCCAGACGACCAGGGCCCCGGCCGCGTGCACGGCCGCGGTGGTGCCCGGCAGGTCGTGCAGCCGGCCGGTGCGGTAGTCCACGTGGTTGACCAGCGCGACGGCGGTGCGCGGGCCCGCCGCGGCGGCGATGTCCGCCGCCTCGACCGCGCGGATCGCGCACCCGGTCATCCGGGCGGCGGACTCCGCGATGTACCCGTCGGTGGGGAAGGTGGCGGCGTCGACCAGCACCTCGTCGCGGGCGGGGTCGGTCTGCTGGGCCATCCGGACGGCGCCGACGACGGCCTTGAAGACGTTGACGCTGGTGGAGTCGCCGGCCACGACCTGGCCGGGGGCGGCGCCGATCAGCGCGCCGATGCGGTCGCCGATCCGCTCCGGCGCCGTCCACCAGCCGCTCTCGGTCCAGGACCGGATGCGCAGCCGCCCCCATTCGCGGGTGATGACGTCGGCCATGCGGTCCGGCACGCCCGCGGGCAGCGCGCCCAGCGAGTTGCCGTCCAGGTAGACGGTGTGCTCGGCGTCGTCCAGGACGAAGCGGTCCCTGACCTTGGCCAGCTCGTCGGTGGTGTCGAGACGTGCGGCCTTCGCCGCGGGCGACTCGGTGAGCTTCATCGCGTCAGACATGGCTGCGGGCCGTCCAGAGCTCGGGGAACACGTTCTTGCTCGCGCGCTTCTCCAGCCAGGAGACCCCCGCGGAGCCTCCGGTGCCGGTCTTGGCGCCCATCGCGCGGCGGGTCGCCACCAGGTGGTCGTTGCGCCAGCGCCACACCAGCTCGGCCACCTCGGTCAGCGCCTCGCCCAGCCGGACGAGTTCGCTCTCCTGGTCACCGGAGTAGACGGCCTGCCAGGCCCGCTCGACCGCCGGGTCGGCCTCGTAGCGCCGCGACAGGTCGTCGCGCTGCGGGATGTCGTGGCCTCGGCGGGCCAGCAGCCGCAGCACCTCGTCGTAGAGGCTGGGCTCGTGCAGCGCCTTCTGCAGTTCGTCGTGCACGCGCGGCGCGCCGCGGTGCGGGACCAGCATCGACGCGGACTTCTCGCCGAGCAGGAACTCCATGCGCCGGTACATCGCCGACTGGAAGCCCGAGCCCTCGCCGAGGGCGGCGCGGTACGCGTTGAACTGCGCCGGGGTGAGGTGGGCGATCGGCTCCCAGGAGGAGTTGAGCGACTGCAGTTCGTAGGTGCTGCGCTTGAGCGCGGCCAGCGCCGTGGGCAGGTCGTCGGCCGCGAGCGCACGGGAGGCGGTCTCCCATTCGTGCACGATGACGGTGAACCACAGCTCCATGACCTGGGTGGTCACCAGGAAGACCATCTCGCCGGGATCGTCGGAGCGGGGGTGCTGCAGATGGGTGAGGACGTCGGCCTGGACGTAGTCCTCGTACGGGGTGGTCCCTTCGAAGTCCAGGTTGGGAGCCTCGGGGGCGTCCTGGGAAACGTCGGGGCGGTGGGACATCGGTGTCTCCGTGGATACGAGCTACCGGGTAGCGGTCTGCCCCGCGCGATGTCGCGCCGGGGCCCCGGTCCCCTCGGGCCCGCGCTCTACCGGCGCCGGGCCCAACGGGCATCATGCGTGGTCAGGGCACCGTACGGCAAGACCTGCCCGGTGCGCGCGCCGGGCAGGTCGGGGGTGGATGCCGTGGCCGGCTGCGGGACGGCGGCTCAGCCGAGGGTCTCGGCGGCGGTCTGGGAGGAGTCCCGCAGGAAGGTGCTGCAGCGCTCGTACTCCTCCTGCTCGCCGATCGCCTGGGCGGCCCGCGCCAGGGCGTGCAGCGCCCGCAGGAAGCCGCGATTGGGTTCGTGTTCCCAGGGCACCGGGCCGTGGCCCTTCCAGCCGCCCCGGCGCAGCGCGTCCAGGCCGCGGTGGTAGCCGGTGCGGGCGTAGGCGTACGACTCGACGACCCGGCCGGCCTCGAAGGCGTCGTCCGCGAGCTGCGCCCAGGCCAGGGAGGACGCCGGGTACTTGGCGGCGACCTCGGAGGGGGCCGCTCCCGAGGCGAGCAGCTCGCGCGGCTCGGGGTCGTCGGGCAGGTTCGTCGGGGGCGGTCCCCCGAGCAGGTTCTCGTGAATGGCCATGGGTTCCAGTATGGCCGGGGCCCGGCCCCTCCACGTGGAAGGGCCGGGCCCGGTGCGTTACCGCCGCGCGGGGCGGTTACTTGAGCTTGGTGCCGGCGGAGCGCAGGTCCTGGCAGGCCTCGAGGACGCGGGCGGCCATGCCGGCCTCGGCCAGCTTGCCCCAGCTGCGCGGGTCGTAGGTCTTCTTGTCGCCGACCTCGCCGTCGACCTTCAGCACTCCGTCGTAGTTGCGGAACACGTGGTCCACGACCGGGCGGGTGAAGGCGTACTGCGTGTCGGTGTCGATGTTCATCTTGACCACGCCGTTCTGCAGCGCGGTGGCGATCTCCTCCTTGGTGGAGCCGGAGCCGCCGTGGAAGACGAAGTTGAACGGGTCCTGCTTGCCGAACTTGGCGGCGACGCCCTCCGCGAGCTCCTTCAGCAGCTCGGGACGGAGCACCACGTTGCCCGGCTTGTAGACGCCGTGGACGTTGCCGAAGGAGGCGGCGAGCAGGTAGCGGCCCTTCTCGCCCAGACCGAGCGCCTCGGCGGTGCGGATGGCGTCCTCGACCGTGGTGTACAGCTTGTCGTTGATCTCGTGGGTGACGCCGTCCTCCTCGCCGCCGGTGGGGGTGATCTCGACCTCGAGGATGATCTTCGCCTTGGCGGCCTCGGCCAGCAGCTCCTGGGCGATGGCCAGGTTGTGGTCGAGGGTCTCGGCGGAGCCGTCCCACATGTGCGACTGGAAGAGCGGGTTGCGGCCGGCCGCAACGCGCTCCTGGGAGATCGCCAGCAGCGGGCGCACGTAGCCGTCCAGCTTGTCCTTCGGGCAGTGGTCGGTGTGCAGCGCGATGTTGACGGGGTACTTCTCGGCGACGACGTGCGCGAACTCGGCCAGCGCCACCGAACCGGTGACCATGTCCTTCTTGTACTGGCCACCGAGGAACTCGGCGCCGCCCGTCGAGATCTGGACGATGCCGTCGCTCTCCGCCTCCGCGAAGCCGCGCAGCGCGGCGTGCAGGGTCTGGGTCGAGGTCACGTTGATGGCCGGGTAGGCGAACTTGCCGGCCTTCGCCCGGTCGAGCATCTCGTTGTAGATCTCGGGGGTTGCGATGGGCATCTGTCCGCTCCTTGTGATGTGCGGGTTGTTCGGTGAGTGACCCTGACCTGGGATCGACGTCATCGTCGCCCCCATCTTGGCAGACTCGCGCGCAAGCTCCACACACTGCGCACCACGGACATACCCCAGGGGTGAAGGGTTTCACGTGAAACCCTTCACCCCTGGGGGAAAGCGCAGGTCAGAGGAACAATCAGCCCAGCCCGAGATCGTCCAGACCGAACGCGCGGACGTATGGAAGCCCCGCCTCCGCGATGGCCGGAGCGGCGCCCCGCTCGACGATCACGGCGACGGCCACGACCTCGGCGCCGGCCTCGCGCGCGGCCTCCACCGCGGTCAGCGGCGAGCCGCCCGTGGTCGAGGTGTCCTCGACGACCAGCACCCGCCGGCCCTTGATGTCCGGCCCCTCGATGCGGCGCTGCATACCGTGCGCCTTCTGCGCCTTGCGCACCACGAAGGCGTCCAGCCTGCGGCCGCGGGCCGCGGCGGCGTGCAGCATCGAGGTGGCGACCGGGTCGGCGCCCAGGGTGAGCCCACCGACGGCGTCGTAGTCCAGGTCGGCGGTGACGTCGAGCATCACCTGGCCCACCAGCGGGGCGGCTTCGGCGTCCAGCGTGATCCGGCGCAGGTCGATGTAGTAGTCGGCCTCGAGACCCGAGGAGAGGGTCACCTTGCCGTGCACCACGGCCTTGTCCTTGATCTGCTGCAGAAGGGCATCACGCGCGTCGCTCATGGCCATGAGCCTAGCCCAGGGGCTCCCAGGCCCAGGTCGCGCGCATCTCCAGCGGGTCGATGGGGGTGACCAGACGCGGTGCGGTGTTCAGCCCGTTGGGGGGACCCGACTGCGGCTCCACGCAGATGGCGGGGGGCTGTTCGTCGTAGACGACCACCCACTGCGCGGGGCTGGTGATCCGCAGCCGCAGCTCGCCCGGCCAGGTCAGGGTCACGTCCACGCCGTCCGGCATGCCGAAGCAGTCGTCCCAGGGGCGGGACCCCGGCTCCACCCGGCGGCCGGTGGGCAGGTGGTCGTCGCCGCGCTCCTCCATCCAGCCGGGGGTGAAGTCGATCAGCGCGTCCTGCCCGCCCCGGCCGAGGTTGCGCAGGAACCAGGGGTGCCAGCCGGCCTGCGCCGGGAAGGAGTCGTCCGTGGTCTCCACGCTCATCGTGAGGTCGAGGCGGTCCTCGGACAGCTCGAAGCGCTGGCTGACCCGGCCCTTGTACGGCCAGGGCTCGGCCAGGTCGTAGTAGAAGCAGGCACTGCCGACGGTGGCGCCCGGGGCCGCCTGCCAGGCGACGTGCCGGCCGGTGCCGTGGATGGCGTGCGGGCCCGCGTCCCGCGGCATCTGGTGCAGCACCCCGCCGTTGCGGAACTGCCCGTCCCGGGTGCGTCCGCACCACGGGACCATCGGGAAGGACCCGAAGTTGGGGCCCTGTCGCAGCAGTTCGACGCCGCCGACGGTCAGCGAGCCGACACGGCAGCCAAGATCCGGAAGGATCGTCAGCCGCGCCGGTCCGGCTTCGAGTCGGACAGCGTGCTCGTCGTCTCGCCCGTCGGGGGTCTCATCCGTGGCCACGGATGAGACCCTACGGGAACGAGCGCCTGCGCCGCCGCAGCACCCGCCCGGCGACCACCGCCGACAGCAGCAGCGCGGCCGCGGCCGGCGCGTACCGGCGCAGCGACGCGGTCGCGGCGCCGCTCTGCGGCGCGGGCACCGGGGCGTAGCGGCCGCGCGGCGGGGCGTGGTCGACCTCCTCGGCGCTGCGGCCGATCAGGGTGCGGCGGGCGTGCGCGGCCTCGGCGGGCAGGTCGATCCCGGCCGGGTCCCCGGGGACGGCGGCCGCCGCCTCCCCGGAGGGCACCGCACCGCCGGCCGCCGCGTCGTCCGCGTCCTCCGCGTCCTCCGGCCCGGGGAGTTCCCGCGGCTCCTGGGCGTCGTGCCCGGCGAACTCGTCGAGCTGGGCGGGCAGGTCGTCGGCGAGGTCCTCGACGTCGGCGTCCTGCGCGGACGGCTCGGGCGCTCCGGCGGGCGCGTTCTCCTCCAGGTCGGAGGTGAGCGTGGCGACGAAACGGTCCAGCAGGCGGTGGCCCGTGGAGGTGACCGTCGCCTCCTCGTACTCGCCGAGCCGTCCGTCGGCCTGCACGGTGCCGGTGAAGGTCAGCAGCGCTCCGCCCGAGACGGCGTCCACGCCGAGTTCCAGCGCCAGTTTGACGGTGCCCGCGCCGCGTGCCTCCACCGCCTCGCCCTCGACGGTCAGCCCGCCGCCGCGCGGGACCAGCCGCAGCGTGCCCCGGTAGGTGATGGTCGAGCCGCCGATCCGGAGCCTCAGCCGGCCGGCGAGCCCCTCCTCGGCGCCGGCGTCCCGCTGGAGGCCGGGCACGCAGCGCGCCACGCGCTCAAGGTCGGCGAGGGACCGGCGAATGGTTTCGGCCGGAAACGGAACGAACACCTCATGCGGCTCCATGCCGCGAGCCTAATCCGCCGGACGGCCCTTCGGTGCCGATTCGCCGCCGGTGCGCCCTCACCCGGAACGCGGATGCATCAGCGTCGACGGCGGCAGGCCCCGCAGCGGGGCCCGCGCCGCGCGCCGGGCCGCCGAAGCGAGCACGCCGGGGGACAGCGACCGCAGCCGAGGCACGTCCACCGCCAGGCGCAGGCCCGGGACCCGCCGCCGGGCGGCGAGGACGAACCCCCAGTCCTCGCCGCCGCGGCCGGTGCCGATCCAGTAGTCGGCGGTGCGCAGCCCGGCCGCCCGTACCGTCGCGTCGACCGTCCAGAAGCCGCGCCGGGCGGCGCCGGGCGCCCCCGCGTGCACCGCGAGCCGCCCGCCCGGGGCGAGCGCGCGCCCGGCCAGCACGTAGAACTCCTGCGAATACAGCTTCGCGCTGCGCGAGACCCCCGGGTCGGGGAGGTCGGCGAGCACGACGTCGTACCCGCCGGGCGCCCCTTGCGACCGCTCCTGCCGCAGCCAGTCGAAGACGTCCGAGGCGGTCACCCGGACCCGGGGGTCGCGATAGGCGTGCCGGTTGAGCCGGGCCAGCGCGGGGTCGTCCCGTGCCAGGGCGACCAGCCGGGCGTCGGGGTCGACGAGCGTCACCGAGCCGACCTCCGGGTAGCGCAGCACCTCGCGCAGTGCGAGCCCGTCGCCGCCGCCGAGGATCAGCACCCGGCGATGCCGGCCCGCCATGGCGGGGTGCACCAGCGCCTCGTGGTAGCGGTACTCGTCCCGGCCGCGCACCCGCAGCCGGCCGTCGAGGAAGAGCTGCAGCGGCGCCGCGGTGAGCACGACCTCCTGGACGGCGGTCTGCTCGGCGAGCCGTACGTCGCCGCCGTACACGGCCTGCCGGGCGGCCCGTTCGAAGGGCCCGGCGGCCCAGGCCGCGCCCGCGAGCACCGCGAGAACCACCACGTTGGCGGCGAGCAGCCGGACACGGGCCCGTGGAGTGACGTCACTGCGGAAGAGCCAGAGCACGATGGCGCCGCCCGCCACGGCATTGACCGCGCCCGTGACGAGCGCCCCGGTCAGCTGGCCGTAACGGGGCAGCAGGAGGAAGGGGAAGGCCAGCCCACCGACCAGCGCGCCCACGTAGTCCGCGGCGAAGAGGTCGGCGACGGCTCCGCCCGCGTCCTGTCGGCGGATCCGCTGGATCAGCGTCATCAGCAGCGGGATCTCGGCGCCGATCAGCACACCGATGGCGAAGGCGAAGACCGCCATCGCGGGCCGGGACTGGCCGAACCAGGCGAAGCTGGCGTACAGCGCCATCACCGAGAGCCCGCCGACCAGCGCCAGCGCGATCTCGACGGCGGCGAAACCGATGGCCGGCGCGCAGCTGAGCCGCTTGGCCAGCAGCGAGCCGACGCCCATGGCGAAGACCATCACGGACACCACGACCGACGCCTGGGTCACGGAGTCGCCGACCAGGTACGAGGCGAGGGCGACCAGTTCGAGCTCGTACACCAGGCCGCAGGCGGCGCAGACGAAGACCGCGGCCAGGACCAGCGCCCTGGCCGCGGCCACCGGGACGGGGAGCCGCAGCCGGCAGACGCGCGGGGCTGCCCGGGCCGTACGGGAGGTGGACTGGTCGATCATGCCTGCACGCTATGTCAGGTATATGGCGGTCCACGTCACCCGCAGGGGTGCAATTCGTGGCACTTGGCGGCGCGTTGACGCCGTGCCGGCCACGGGTGTACCACCGCGCTCACGACTGTGCGCTGAGCGTCGAACGGGTCGCCACCAGGCGTCCTTCCTGGGGGTACGCGTGCCAGGTGCGCCACAGGACGCTGCCGCCGCGGTACTGCACGAGCATCGCGGTGAAGGCGTGCGGATCGCCCGGGAACGTCCCCGCCAGGCCATTGGGGTGATCGGCCACCAGGGCGAGCAGCTCCTGCGCCCGTCCGGCGAAGCTCCCCCGGGAGAGCGTCTCGATCCGCGCCGCGAACTCGTAGTCCCAGCCGGCGATGCGCCGCGCCACACCGAACGGCAGCGGCGCGCTGCTGCCCGGCATGCATGCCACGGTCTCCGAGCAGCGGCCCCGCGGCGAGTCCAGGATCACCTGGTGGGAGGCGCCGAGCAGCCGCAACCGGACCCGCACGCGGGGCGCCGCGGGCACGCCGGCGCCGGCTCCCGGGAGCTCGCGGTCGAGTACGGCGAGCGCCGGCAGTTCGTCCTTCCCCAGACACCAGGCCAGGTCGCCGGCTCGGGTGTCGGTGTAGGCGGTCTGAAGCGTGGTGAGCATGAAGTCGGCTCCGCAGGCACATCGCGAGCAAGCGAGGGAAGGTCACGGGCATGGGGGGAGAGGACGCGCCGGCCCGCGCCGGTGGGGGATGACGTCCGTCGGCTCGTGCCCATGAGGCGTCGGTGAATACGCAATCATGAATGGCGCGTCGCCTTCAGCGTTTTTACCCATCTCCACCCCCTTTGCATCCCCAGGGGCCCGGACGGGTTCAGGTGTTCACTACAAATGCGCCCGACGGGTGACTGACCCACCGGGCGCATATGCGATTCGGCATGGGCAATAAGCAATTTCGTATCGTCAGCTTCCGCCGCCGCAGCCCCCACCGCCACCGCCGCAGGAGCTCCCCCCGCCGCAGGAGCTCCCGCCGCCGCAGGAACTGCCCCCGCCGCAGGAGCTCCCGCCGCCGCAGGAGTGGTGGCTCCCCCCGTCGCTTCCCCCGTGGTGGCTGCCTCCCCCGTGGTGGCCGCCTCCCCCGCCGCTGGAGCCCGCGTCCCCGGCCCACCAGCTCGCCCCGGCGCCCCCGGCGGAGCTGTACGAGTGCCGCCGGCGGTTCCGTCGGCCACCCTTCCTCGCCGTCAGGACGACGAGCCCCACTATCGCGCCGAAGACGAGCAATACGACCAACCCGCTCATCGTTCCCACCCCCGCTTTCCGTGCTTTCCGTTGTGCGACGGTGATGCCCCGCCCACCGCGGCCGAAAGCAAAGTTGAGGAAGTCCAGAGGGTTCTCACGGGGTAACGTCCCCTGCCCGGGACAGAAGGGCGGTTCAAGGGCCGCCCGGGACCGGGGTCCTCCCACCGATTGCTCAGGCTCCGAGGTGTCCCCCGTCGCCGACGCCGAGGAGGGGGAGCATGAGCCGACGTCCGACGGCGGTGGGCAGGCACCACCGCTCGGCACGCCGCTTTCGGTCCTCCGAGCCCTGGCGGGCGGCGCGGCGGATAGTGGACACGGCCAGGGCCAGGGCTGCCATGGCCCCGGCGAGCCCGGTCCCGAGGAGGACGCCGGCGAGTACGGCGCCGTCGGCCAGGGCGAACGGAAGCGCGACCCCGAGACAGAGACCGCGGGCACTGCCCGCAGCCCTCCGAGAAGGATGCGCCTCGATGCGCACCGATCCCGGGTGGGTGACCGCGCCGGTGAGCGGGAAACGGCCCCTGACCTGAACAGAAGCGCAGTTCAGGGGCCACCCGTGCACGTGGCCACGAGGCCGCCTCGACTCCCCGCGATACCGCAACCGCGCGAGGCGGCGACCGGCCATGCGTCAGGATGATCCCCGCAGAACCCATGGGGACCCCCAGTGAGGACGGTGGAGACGTGAACGCCAGGCCACTGCTGAACCGAAGGCTGGACGGACTCGGGACGACGATCTTCGCGGAGATGTCCGCGCTGGCGACCTCGACGGGCGCGATCAACCTGGGCCAGGGCTTTCCCGACACCGACGGTCCCGAGGAGATCCGCGAGGCCGCTGTCCGCGCCCTGCGCGACGGGCGCGGCAACCAGTACCCACCAGGCCCCGGTATCCCCGAACTGCGCTCCGCGATCTGCGACCACCAACGCCGCTTCTACGACCTGAGCTTCGACCCGGACACCGAGGTCCTGGTCACCGCGGGCGCGACCGAGGCCATCGCCGCCGCCATGCTGGCGCTTCTGGAGCCGGGCGACGAGGTCATCGCGTTCGAGCCCTTCTACGACTCCTACGCCGCCTGCATCGCGATGGCCGGCGCGAAGCGCGTACCGCTCACCCTGCGTGCCCCGTCCTTCCGCCCGGATCTGGACGAACTGCGGGCCAAGATCACCCCGCGGACCCGCATCCTTCTCCTCAACACTCCGCACAACCCGACCGGGATGGTCCTCACCACCGAAGAGCAGAGCGCCGTCGCCGCGATCGCCGTCGAACACGACCTGCTCGTCGTCACCGACGAGGTGTACGAGCACCTCGTCTACGAAGGCGTCCACCGCCCTATCGCCGCTCTGCCCGGCATGCGCGAGCGCACCGTTTCCATCTCCTCGGCCGGCAAGACCTTCTCCTTCACCGGATGGAAGGTCGGCTGGGTGACCGCCTCCCCGGAGCTGACCAGCGCCGTCCGCTCGGCCAAGCAGTACCTGACGTACGTCTCCGCGGGCCCCTTCCAGTACGCGGTCGCGGAGGCACTGCGCCTGCCCGACAGCTACTACGACGGCTTCCGCGCCGACATGCGGACCAAGCGCGAACTGCTCGCGGGCGGCCTGGAGGAGGCGGGTTTCAAGGTCTTCCGCCCGGCCGGCACCTACTTCATCACCACCGACATCCGCCCGCTCGGCGAGACCGACGGCTTCGCCTTCTGCCGCGCCCTGCCCGAGCGGTGCGGGGTGGTGGCCATCCCCAACGCGGTCTTCTACGACCACCGCGAGGCGGGCGCGCCCTTTGTCCGCTTCGCGTTCTGCAAGCGCACAGGCGTACTGGAGGAGGCGGCCTCCCGACTCAAGACGCTGGCCGCCTGACAGCCACATACGTACCAGCGAACGTACCGGCCACACGGCCTGGTTGCTCCGAGCCGCCGCGCGTCCGCACCGCGCTCCCGGAGCGCGCCGAGGCCGCCGTCTCCGCAGCCCCTGGCTGCTGCCCCGACCAGGAACGCGGGGAGCGGAGCACGGCAGCCCGCCCGCGCACGCCCGCTCATCGGCGGTCGCGTGGCGGACGGGCTGTACGGGATGCCTTCGTAGGGTCCGTGCAGGCCGTGCGGCCGGGCTCAGTCCTCGCCGTCGTCGTCCGTGGACTCCGCGTCCTTCTCCAGCCCGAGGGCCTCGAGGACCCACTTCTCGAACTCGATGGAGGCCCGGACCCAGCTGACGGTACTGGAGACGAAGTGCTCCAGGCCGACGCCGAGACCGATCAGCATCTGGGCCTCACCGATCAGACGGACCGTGCCGTCGTCGTGAGTGTGGGTGTAGACCTTCGGCCACAGGGTGCGACGGTTCCAGTCGTCGATCGCCTCGTGCAGCTGAGGCTTGTCCTCAATGCTGTACGGCCGGTCGTAGAAAGTGCGGACCGCGAAGATCTGCTGGTCCTCCTCACCCCGGAACATGAAGTAGGTGCGGAACTCCTCCCACGGCGCGGCGAGGTCGCCCTCCTCGTCGACGACGTACTTGAGCTCCATCTGCTCCAGCAGTTGCTTGACCAGATCCTGGTCAGGAATGACCACGTTCCCGGCAGGGCCGGGCTGGGGGTCCGGCTGGCCCCCGAAATTCGGAATCGAGGACGGGTCGATGCTCACCTTGGAGTTCCCTTCGTACGGATAACCCCATCCTCCCTCACCGCGGGCCGCGCCGTGCAAGCGCGGCCCGCGGTGCCCCGTTCGCGTCGCGTTCCCGACGGGACTCAGAGGGTCTTGCCGGTGGTGGCGCCGACCAGCAGCTGGTCACCGACCCTGTCGACCCGCACCGTGTCGCCGTCCCTGACCTCGCCGGCCAGGATCTCCCGGGCCAGCTGGTCGCCGATGGCGGTCTGCACCAGGCGGCGCAGCGGACGGGCACCGTAGGCGGGGTCGTTGCCCTCCTCGGCGAGCCAGTCCAGGGCCTCGTCGGTGACGTCGAGGGCGATCCGCCGGTCGCGCAGCCGGACCGCCAGCCGGTCGGTCTGCAGCCGGGCGATCCGGCGCAGCTCGTCCTTGTTCAGGGCGCTGAAGACCACGATGTCGTCGAGCCGGTTGAGGAACTCGGGCTTGAAGGACGCCCGCACCGTCTCCAGCACGCTCTCCTTCTTCTCCGCCTCGCTGAGCACCGGGTCGACCAGGTACTGACTGCCGAGGTTGGAGGTGAGGATGAGGATGGCGTTGCGGAAGTCGACCGTACGGCCCTGGCCGTCGGTGAGCCGGCCGTCGTCGAGCACCTGGAGCAGGACGTCGAAGACCTCGGGGTGGGCCTTCTCCACCTCGTCCAGCAGCACCACGGAGTACGGGCGGCGGCGCACCGCCTCGGTCAGCTGACCGCCCTCCTCGTAGCCGACGTAGCCGGGAGGGGCACCGACCAGGCGGGCCACGGAGTGCTTCTCGCCGTACTCGCTCATGTCGATGCGGACCATGGCCCGCTCGTCGTCGAAGAGGAAGTCCGCGAGCGCCTTGGCCAGCTCGGTCTTGCCGACACCGGTCGGGCCGAGGAAGAGGAAGGAACCGGTGGGACGGTCGGGGTCGGCGATGCCGGAGCGCGAGCGGCGCACCGCGTCGGACACCGAGCGCACGGCCTCGCCCTGGCCGATCAGGCGCTTGCCGATCTCCTCCTCCATGCGCAGCAGCTTCTGGGTCTCGCCCTCCATCAGGCGGCCGGCGGGGATGCCGGTCCAGGCGGCGACCACGTCGGCGACGTCGTCCGGGCCGACCTCCTCCTTGACCATGGTGCCCCGCTTGGCGACCTCCTCGGCCTCGGTGGCCTCGGCGAGCTCCGCCTCCAGCTTCGGCTTCTCGCCGTACAGCAACTTGGACGCGGCCTCGAAGTCGCCGTCGCGCTGGGCGCGCTCGATCCGGGTGGTCAGGTCGTCCAGGCGCTCCTTGAGCTCGCCGACCCGGTTCAGGCCCTCCTTCTCCTTCTGCCAGCGGGCGGTGAGGCCGCGCAGCTCCTCGTCCCTGTCGGCGAGGTCCTTGCGCAGCTTCTCCAGGCGCTGCTTGGAGGCCTCGTCGGTCTCCTTCTCGAGCGCCATCTCCTCCATGCGCAGACGGTCGACGGAGCGCTGCAGCTCGTCGATCTCGACGGGCGAGGAGTCGATCTCCATGCGCAGCCGGGAGGCCGACTCGTCGACCAGGTCGATGGCCTTGTCGGGCAGGAAGCGGGCGGTGATGTAGCGGTCGGACAGGGTCGCGGCCGCGACCAGCGCGGCGTCGGCGATCTGCACCTTGTGGTGCGCCTCGTAGCGTCCCTTCAGGCCGCGCAGGATCGCGATGGTGTCCTCGACGCTCGGCTCGGCCACCAGCACCTGCTGGAATCGGCGCTCCAGGGCCGGGTCCTTCTCGATCCGCTCGCGGTACTCGTCGAGAGTGGTCGCGCCGACCATGCGCAGCTCGCCGCGGGCCAGCATCGGCTTGAGCATGTTGCCCGCGTCCATGGCGGAGTCGCCGCCGGCGCCCGCACCGACCACGGTGTGCAGCTCGTCGATGAAGGTGATGATCCGGCCGTCGCTGGCCTTGATCTCCGCCAGCACGGCCTTCAGCCGCTCCTCGAACTCGCCCCGGTACTTGGCTCCGGCGACCATCGCGCCCAGGTCCAGGGCGACCAGGCGCTTGTTGCGCAGGCTCTCGGGTACGTCGCCCTTGACGATGCGCTGGGCCAGGCCCTCGACGACGGCGGTCTTGCCGACGCCGGGCTCGCCGATGAGCACCGGGTTGTTCTTGGTCCGCCGGGACAGGACCTGCACCACGCGCCGGATCTCGTTGTCCCGGCCGATCACCGGGTCGAGCTTGCCCTCCCGGGCCGCCGCGGTGAAGTCCGTGCCGTACTTCTCCAGCGCCTTGTACGTGCCCTCGGGGTCGGGTGTCGTCACGCGCTGACCTCCCCTGATCTGCTCGAAGGCGTCCTGCAGCCTGCTGCCGGTCGCACCGTACTCCTTCAGTAGCTCACCGGCCGGTCCGCCCTTGAGGGCGATGCCGATGAGCAGGTGCTCGGTGGACACGTACGCGTCCCCGAGTTCCTTCGCCCGCCCCGCCGCGTCGGCGATCACGGCGAGCAGTTCCCGGTTCGCCTGCGGCGGCGCCACCGTGCTGCCCTGCACGCTGGGCAGTCCGCCCAGCAGGCGCTCGGCCCCGGACCGCACGGCGGCAGCGTCCGCGCCGGTGGCCGCGAGGACGTCCAGCACGCTGTCGTTCTCCGGCTGCTCCAGCAGCGCCAGCAGCAGGTGCGCGGGGGTCAGATCCGCATGCCCGGTCGAGACCGCCTTGGTGTTGGCGGCGTTCAGGGCCTCCCGGCTCTTGTTGGTCAGCTCGGCGTCCACGTTCGCGTACTCCTCCTTCTCGACCCACCATCGAAGCTGCTTTTTCCAGCGTAAGACAAGTTGAGTCTATTCCACTCAAGGTTGGTTTCCAAGGCGGAGGCCCGGCGTGCGGCGCCCTGCCCACGGGTACGGCCCCGCCGCACCCGCCACTCACCCGGGTACGGTCGGTTCCATGGCCATCGACCCCCGCAGCCCCGGACCCGGCTACCTCGCCTTCTGGCGGGAGTACCTCATGAGCACCCTCACCACCCACCGCCCCGACGGCACGCCGCACGTCGTGCCGGTCGGCGTGACGTACGACCCGGAGGCCGGGCTGGCCCGGGTGATCACCAACAAGGCGAGCCGCAAGGTCGCCCACGTGCTGGCGGCCGGGCCGGAGGGCGCCCGGGTCGCGGTGTGCCAGGTCGACAAGGGGCGGTGGGCGACGCTGGAGGGGGTGGCCCGGATCAACACCGACCCGGACGCCGTCGCCGACGCGGTGCGGCGCTACGCCGAACGCTACGGCCGCACCCCCGCCCCCAACCCGGACCGGGTGGTCGTCGAGATCACGCTCACCCGCGCCATGGGCCGCGCCTGACCGGCCGCTCCGGCCGGCACCCGGTCCGGGCCCGGGCCCCGCGGCCCTGCCCATCCCACCCCCGAAACACCCCTGCGTGCTGCATGATTGACGCTCCGGCAGATTCGGACGAGTACGGCTACGGGGAGGTGCCCGGCTGTGGCACGGGTTGTGGGAATCGATCTGGGCACGACGTACTCCGCGGTCGCGGTGGCGGACCGGACCGGCACCGCGTCCATCGTCCGCAACCGCGAGGGGGAGAACATCACCCCGTCCGTGGTGATGTTCCAGGGCGACGTCGTCGTCGTCGGCTCGCAGGCCAAGCGCTCCGCGGCCACCGCCCCGGACCACGTGGTGCAGTTCGTCAAGCGCTACATGGGCGAGCCCACCCCCGTCTACACCTCGGAGTCCGGCACCCTCTTCCGCCCCGAGGAGATCTCCGCGCTGATCCTCAAGCGGCTCAAGGAGGACGCCGAGATGATGCTCGGCGAGCCCGTCGAGCGCGCCGTGATCACCGTCCCCGCCTACTTCGACGACGCGCGCCGCAAGGCCACCCAGGACGCCGGCCAAATCGCCGGCCTGGAGGTGCTGCGGATCGTCAACGAGCCGACCGCGGCGGCCCTCGCGTACGGCCTCGACCAGGACGAGGACCAGCGGGTGGGCACCGTCCTCGTCTACGACCTCGGCGGCGGCACCTTCGACGTCAGCGTGATGAAGGTCGAGGACGGAGAGTACGACGTCATCGCCACCGACGGCGACCGCAACCTCGGCGGCTTCGACTGGGACGGGGCGCTGATGGAACACCTCAACGGCGCCTTCATGGCGGCCGGCGGCCCCGACCTCACCGACGACACCGCCACCCTCGCCGAACTGCGCGACAAGGCGGAGATCGCCAAGCGCACCCTGTCCAACGCGCCGCAGGCGGTCGTCATGCTCTCGGCGGGCGGGCGGCACGAGCAGATCCGCATCACCCGCGAGAAGTTCGACGAGCTCACCGCCGAACTGCTGGACCGCACCCGCATCCTCACCGAGGGCGTCCTGGAGGAGTCCGGGCTCACCTGGGACGACATCGACAAGGTGCTGCTCGTCGGCGGTTCCACGCGGATGCCGCAGGTCCCCGCCCTGGTGGAGCGGCTGTCCGGGAAGACCGCGGAACGCGGTGTCAGCCAGGACGAGGTGGTGGCCCTGGGGGCCGCGCTGATCGCTCTGGACGCCGAGGTGCGCGCCGAACAGGCCGCGGAGCGCAAGAAGTACATCGGCAGCGGCGCCCACGTGGAGTCCGCCCCGGGCGACGGCTTGGCCCGGCTCACCAAGGGCAGGGTGAAGTCCATCAAGGACGTCACCTCGCAGTCCCTGGGCATGGTCGCCGTCCGCGACGACTCACCCCGCTCGCCGGAGTACAACGCGGTGATCATCCCGCACAACACCACGGTCCCCGCGAAGGAGAGCGACACCTTCTACACGATCCGGGAGCGCCAGACCGCGTTGCGGGTGCAGGTCACCGAGGGCGAGGGCGAGGACCTGGACTACGTCAAGCTCGTCGGCGAGAGCACCCTGAAGATCCCGCCCTACCCCAAGGGCGCGCCCTTCGAGGTGTACTACGCCTACGACGTGGACGGCATCATCCACGTCGAGGTCAAGGACCTGACCTCGGGCGAGTGGCTCGGCGAGTTCGAGGTCGAACGCCCGGACAACCTGGGCACCGGGGAACTGGAGGAACTGAGCGACCGCGTGTCACGCACCGCGGCCCTCTGACCGGAGCGGGAGCCGACGCCCCATGACCACCACCGATGTGCCCGACTACTACGCCGAGTTCGGGATCGGCACCGGCGACAGCGCCGAGGAGATCGGCAGGAAGCTCGACCGCGAGCACCGCAGCTGGGCGGGGAAGGCGAGCAAGGCCCCCACCGCCGACAAGCGGCGCGAGGCGGAGGACAAGGTGCGGCGGGTGCTGGAGGCCCGCAAGGCGCTCACCGACCCCTCCGCCCGCGCCCTGTACGACCAGCGGCTGGCCCGGTCCCGGAAGAAGAAACCGGAGGACCGGGAGCCGAGGACCGGCCGGCCCGCCCCCGGCGGCACCGTGCGCGACTGGGTGGGCATCGCCGAGCGGAACATCGAGGAGGGCGACCTCCGGGCCGCCGAGTACGAGCTCCGCCAGGCCGTGCACCATGACGACCGCAACGCCTACGCCTGGCGGCTGCTGGGCGCCGTCCACCAGGACCTCGGCGCCTACCAGGACGCCCTCCAGGAGCACCGCAGGGCCCTGCAGCTGAACCCGGACGACGCCGCGAACCACATCCAGATCGGCAATGTCCACACCGCGCTCGGCGACCACCACACGGCGCTGACCTGGTACATCAAGGCCGACGAACTGTCCCCGGGCGACCTGGCGACCGAACTAGCCGTCGGCGACGGCCTGTACGCCTCCTCCCGCTTCGACGAGGCGCTGAGCTGGTACGAGAAGGCCCTGGCGCACAGCCCGGGCCACACCGGGCTGCGCGACCAGATCAGCCGCATCTGGTCGCTGCGCGCCGAGAGCGCGATGATCACGCACCCGGTCAGCCGGCGGCTGGTCGTCGCCTCCGAGGAGGCCGCCCGGCGCGTCCTGCACTGCGTCGACCAGGGCCTGGCCGTGCGCCCGGCGGATCCGGACCTGGTGGGGCGGCTTGAGTTCTACCAGGGGCTCGCCGCCGAGTCCCTGGGCAAGACCTGGCGGTGGCACGCACGCATGCTCTGGGTCGTGGTCCCGGCCGTGGTGCTGCTGCTCACTCCGGTCAAGTCCTACGTCGTGTTCGTGGTGATCGCCGCCCTCGCGCTCATCGCGTGGATCGGCTTCAGACCGCGCTGGTGGCACACCCGCGTATCCCTCCCCCGGCACCTCCTCAACCAGCCGCAGCACTCCTGGAGCCGCGCATGAGCAGCCCGCCGCCTCAGCCGCCGCAGCCACCGCGGGTACCGCCCGTGCCGCCGCAGCCCCCCGCGCCGCCGGTGCCCCCGGAAGGCGCCGTCCCCGCTCCGCAGTGCGCGCCGGAGCCGGCGCCCGACCCGTTCGCCGTGGTGGCCGACGCCGTCGACGGACTGCGCGACGAAATGGCCGCCCTCGGCGACCAGTTCCGCCGCCGACTGCTCAACGACCGCGAGGGGCGGCGCGGTCTGGACGAACTGCGTGCCGAGCTCGACCACACCCGCAAGGCCGCCGAGGGCCGGCTGATGCAGCCGCTCCTGTACGACCTCGTCCTCCTCCTGGACCGCGTCGACCGCCACCCCGGCGCCGACGACGGCTTCGCCCACTCCGTCGGCGCCGAGCTGCTGACCGTCCTGGAGAAGTACGGCATGACCCGCATCCCGGTCGCCGCGGGGCGCTTCGACCCCGCCCTGCAGGAGGCCGTGGGCACCGTCCCCGCGCCGAGTCCGGAACTCGCCGGCGAGGTCGCCGAGGTCGTACGCCACGGCTATCGCATGGCGGACCGCGTCGTCCGCCCCCAGCAGGTCCGCGTGCACGCCGCCACCTGAACCGAGGAGCCCCGGATTGCCCAGGACCACACAGCTGCGCACGTACACCATCAAGCCGGAGATGCTCGACGCCTGGCTCGGCCTGTGGCACACGGAGATCGTGCCGCTGCGCCGTGCCCACGGCTTCGAGATCGGCCTGGCCTGGGTGGACCGCGAGCGCAGCCAGTTCGTCTGGCTGATCGCCTACGACGGCGAGGACGGCTTCGCCGCGGCCAACGCCCGCTACTGGAACAGCCCCGAACGCGAGCGGATGCCGCTGCAGCCCGAGGACTACCTCGTCGGGAGCGAGGTCCGCGACGTCGAACCGGCCTGAGCCGCCGCCCACATCACGGCCGCCACCCACACCGGCAGCCACACGGCCGCCACCAGGGCGCCCGCCCCGGCCGCCGCACCCGCCACGCCCATCTCCCGGCGCCGGGCCCACACCGACCCGGCGCCGCCCACCACGAGCAGCGCCGCCACCACCGGGACCGGCACCAGCCCCGCGTACCGCGGCACGCCCACGTCCCCGTACGCCGCCACGCCCACGCTCACCAGGACCAGCGCCATCAGCCCGGCGATCCACCACGGCCCCTCGCGCCGCGCGGCCAGCCGCAGCCCGGCCCACATCGCCACGGTCGCCAGTCCTACGTCCAGCCCCTCGGCGCCCCAGTCGGTCCCGAGCGGCACCGAGCCGGCCACCATCCCCAGGGCCAGCCCCACCACGATCCCGGCTCCGACGCCTCTGTGCGGCATACGAACCGTCTTCCCCACCGCGCGCTTCGCACCCCGCCCCGCCCCGCGGACCACCCCTTCGGCGGGGCCGCCGCCCGGGAACGGCACAGCATGATCACGGGCCCCCGCAAGGACTTGGCACAACCGTTCGACACCTGCCAGGCTCCTCCCCAGGGAGGGATCTTTGACCACGTCCACACGCGCCCGCGCCATCGCGCTCGCGTTCGCCACGACCGCCGCGGGCCTCGCCCTGCCCGCCGGCGCCGCACACGCGGCCACCACCTGCTCCACCGGGGTGTGGGTCGCGTCGTACTACGGCAACACCACCTTCAAGGGCACTCCGAAGAAGACCACCTGCGACACCTCGATCAACGAGAACTACGGCACCGGCGACCCCGCCGGCGTCACCCTGCCGAAGGACAACTTCGGCGTCCGCTGGAACCTCACACGGGACTTCGGCTCCGGCGGCCCCTTCACGTTCACCGCCGCCGCCCGCGACGGCATCCGCGTCTACCTCGACGGCAGCCGGAAGATCGACCTGTGGAAGGACGTCTCCACCACCCGGACCAAGACGCTCAACCTCACGGTCCCCAAGGGCAGGCACGCCCTCCGCGTCGACTTCGCCGCCTTCAAGGGCAGCGCCAACGTCAAGTTCACGTACGCGCCGCGCACGTCGGCGTCGGTGGACAAGACCAAGCCGCTGACGCCGACCGGGCTGAAGGCCCCGGCCAGCGGGCACGCGTTCGTCCTCTCGTGGACCAAGGGCGCGGAGATGGACCTCGCCGGGTACCGCGTCTACCGGCGCACGGGCACCGGCGCCTGGGCCCGGATCGGCGGCAGCGCGCTCGTGACCACGTCGTCCTACCGTGACGTGCCGGCCGCCACGGGGGCGAAGTACTCGTACGCGGTCACCTCCGTCGACAAGGCCGGCAACGCCTCCGCGATGTCGTCCGCGGTGACGGTCACCTCGATCGACGAACAGGCCCCGGCCGCGCCGACCGGCCTGAAGGCCGCGGTCACCGCCGACGGCAAGGGCTACGCCCTGACCTGGAACGCGGTATCGGACGCCAAGCAGTACCGGGTCTACCGGTCGACGTCGGCGGCGGACCCGTGGACGCAGATCGGCACCCCGTCGGCCGCGTCGTACACCGACACGACGGCCGCCGCCAAGACGACGTACTCGTACGCCGTCGCCGCGGTGGACGCCGCCGGCAACACCTCCGCGAAGTCCGCGTCCGCGGGCGCGGCCCCGCTGGTGATCCGGCCGGACGCACCCGGTGACGTGGCGGCGACCCCCCTCGAGAACCTCCTCGGTGTCAAGCTGACGTGGAGCCTCCCCAGCGCGCAGGCCGTCGGGACGTACACGGTGTACCGCTCGACCACCTCGCCGGTGGACCCGGCCACCGCGACCCCCGTCGGCTGCAGGGTCGATGACGAGGGCGACCTCGGCGCGGACCCGGTCCGGTACAGCTGCACCGACAACGGGTGGGTCCTGCAGCGCGGCGTGACCTACCACTACGCCGTCACGCAGACCGCCGACGGCGTCGCTTCGCTCCCCTCCAACGAGGTGACCTTCACGGTGCCCGGCGACGAGGAACCCCCGGCCGCGGTCACCGGACTGACCGCCGAGGCGACCGAGTACGGGGTGCGGCTGGACTGGGACCGCAACACCGAGCCGGACCTGGCCCGGTACACCGTCTACCGCGGCGAACTGGTCGAAACCGAGGAGGAACCGGTCTGCTACGGGCTCGAGTCTGCCTGGCTGGGACCGGACACCACCGAGTACCTCGGCGCCCGGCTGCCCGACGGCGAAACGGCCTGCTACTTCGTCGACGTCGTGGACACCTGGGGCAACTCCCGCTTCGAGTCGACCCATGAGGCCGATGTGGTGACCTTCACCGAACTCGACCTCACTCCGTCCGTCGCCACCCCCGATGACTCACCCGTCGCCGTGCAGGCCAAGGGCACGGACACCGGGGTCGATCTGTCGTGGGAGCCCGTGACGGCGGCCGTCGGTTACCGCGTCGAGCGCTGGAACCGGGAGGCGGGCGAGTACCAGGCGCTCACCGCGGAGGCCGTGACCGGCACCTCCTGGACCGACGCCACCGCCACCCGCGGTACCACCCACTTCTACCGGGTGACCGCGCTCTACGCGGACGGCACGGAGTCGCAGCCGGGCGGCGCCCACGCCATCCTGCTGCCGTAGCATCTCGGCGACACCGGGCGGGCCTTGCGATTATCGCAAGGTCCGCCTACCCTTTTCCCATGGACCCACATGTCATCGAACGTGTACGCACCGTGATGGACGCGGCCGCGATGACCAAGGCCGCGTTCGCCCGGACGGTCGGGCTCACGCCCGACAAGCTGTCGAAGTCCCTGAGCGGCGTGCGCCGCTTCACCTCGCTCGACCTGGCGCTGATCGCGGAGGCGGGCGGCACGACCGTGGACTGGCTGCTGACAGGCAACGAGCCGCTGCGCCCCGCGCTCGCCGCCCGTACGCGGGGTGCCACCGCCGCTGACCCCGCGGGGGCGCAGGAGGTCGCGGCGCGGTTCGCCGGCGCCTACGAGGTGCTGGAGCTGCTGGGCCGCGCGAGGGAGTTGCCCGCCGTGCCGGAGGTGGACGCGGCGGCGGAGCGGTACGCGGCACAGGGAGAACGGCTGGCGGCCGAGGTGCTGGAGCGGTTGCCGGCCGCGGAGCTGGCCACGGACGAGCTGATCGCGGCGATGGAGGACCTCTTCGGGGTGGACGTCGCCATCACCGGGCTCCCCCAGGGTGTGGACGGACTCGCGTGGCAGGCCGACTCCTTCCGCCTCCTCCTGCTCGCGCCCACCGATCTGTGGACGCGGCAGCGCTTCACCCTGGCCCACGAGCTCTGCCACATCCTCGCCAGGGACGCCCGCGGTGTCGTGGTCGAGTCCCATGTCGCCCCCGGCCGGCAGAAGGACCTGGCCGAGGTGCGGGCCAATGTCTTCGCCTCACATCTGCTCATGCCCGCACGGGAGTTGACCGAAGCCGCCGCCGCGGAGGCCGAACCGGCGGACACCGCCTTCGAGCGGCTGGTCGTCCGCTTCCGCGTGTCACCGAGCGCTCTCGCCGCGCGACTCCACCAACTGGGCCTGGTCGACGCCGCACGCCGCAAACAGCTGCGCGCCCTCACCACGGAGGCCTGCCACCTGCTCGCGGGCGCCGGCGACGACTACCAGAAGCAGGCCTCGCGGGCCTCGGCGGAGCGCTTCCCGCCCCGTGTCGCCTCGGAGTTGTACAGGGCCTACCTCGCGGGGGAGACGACCCTGCGCCCGCTGGCCGCACTGCTGGACACGGACGTGGAGCGGCTGCACCGCCTCCTCGCGCCCGCCCCGACCCCGGGCAACGGCGCCGAACACGCCGAACACATCGAGCACGTCGAACAACTGGACGCGGAAGAAGGGGATCCGGTCTTCCAGCCATGACCACATGGTGGTTCCCCGACAACACGGTCCTGTGCAACTTCGCGGCCGTCGACCGGCTGCTCCTGCTGGAGAAGGTGCTGGACGGCCGCGGCCGCTGGACCCAGGCCGTGGCCTGGGAGGCCGCCCGCTCCGCGCGCTTCCTGCCGCGGATGGCCGGGCTGGCGGAGGCCGGGTGGCTCGGCGAGCCCGTGGAGATCACCGACGGCGCCGAACTACGGGAGGTCGACCGGCTGCGCCGGGCGGTCTTCGGCGGCTCGTCCCATCTGCCGACCAAGCACCTCGGCGAGGCCGAGACCTGTGTGCTGATCACCCGGCGCCGCGAGTTCGGGGGTTCGGTCTGGATCACCGACGACCGCTCGGCCCGCGACTTCGCGCGCCGGCGCGGCATCACCACCAAGGAGACCTTCGACCTCGTGCGGGGGGCCTGCGCCGAAGGGCTCGTCCCCGCGCCGGAGGGTCACCGACTGCTGGAGGCGATGGTCGCCTCGGGGCGCTTCCTGCACCGCGTCTCGCGGGGTCCCGAGGACCTGATGAGGGCCTAGTCCGGGCCTAGTCCCGGCTCACTCCGGCCGCTTCGGCCGCCACACCACCAGCGCGGAGGTCTGCTGGACGTCCTGGTAGGGCACCAGGTCACGCCGGTACGAGGCGTGGACGGCGGCCTCCCGCTGCTGCATGGCCGCCGCCGCGCCCTCCAGCGCCGCGGAGAGCTCGGCGACCCGCGACTGCAGGGCCGCCACCTGGTTCTCCAGTTCGATGATGCGCTTGATGCCGGCCAGGTTGATGCCCTCGTCCTGGGAGAGGCGCTGAACCTCGCGCAGGAGTTCGATGTCACGAGCCGAGTAACGGCGGCCGCGCCCGGCCGTGCGGTCGGGCGAGACCAGGCCGAGACGGTCGTACTGGCGCAGGGTCTGCGGGTGCAGCCCGGAGAGCTGGGCCGCCACCGAGATGACGTAGACGGGGGACTCCTCGGTCAGCTCGTACGGGTTGCGGCCCCGTCCGCCACGCATGCCGCCGCTCGTGTTCATCGGCTCAGACTCCCTTCGCGGCCTTGAACAGCTCTGCCCGCGGGTCGGTGTCCGCGGTCGCCTCCCGGTACGCCTCCAGGGCGTCCAGCGCCTTGCCCTCGGTGGCCGCCGGGACGGCGACCTCGATCGTGACCAGCAGATCCCCGCGGGTGCCGTCCTTGCGGACCGCGCCCTTGCCGCGGGCCCGCAGCGTGCGCCCGTTGGGCGTGCCGGGGGGCAGCTTCAGGGTCACGGCGGGGCCACCGAGCGTCGGGACCTTGATCTCCCCACCCAGCGCCGCCTCCACGAAGGTGACGGGCACGGTGATCGTGAGGTTGTCGGCCTTGCGGCCGAACACCGGGTGCGGGTCGACGTGCACGGTGACGTACAGGTCGCCGCCCGGGCCGCCGCGTTCGCCCGGCGCGCCCTTGCCGCGCAGCCGGATGCGCTGCCCGTCGGTGACGCCCGCCGGGATGCGCACCTGCATGGTGCGCGCCGAACGGGCCCGGCCGCTGCCGTTGCAGACCTCGCAGGGGTCCTGCGCGATCAGGCCGCGGCCCTTGCAGTCCGTGCACGGGTCGGTGAGCGAGAAACTGCCGCTGCCGCCGCGCGAGATCTGGCCGGTGCCGACGCAGGTCGGGCACACCCGGGGCGTGCCGTTCTTGTCACCGGTGCCGGAACAGGCCTTGCAGGGGGCCTGGCTGGTCATCTTCAGCGGCACGGTGGCGCCGTCCACCGCCTCGGTGAACTTCAGCGTCACCTCGGTCTCGATGTCCTGGCCGCGCCGCGGCTGGGTACGGGTCGTACCGGCGCCGCGGTTGAACAGCCCGCCGAACACGTCCCCGAGGCCGCCGCCGAAGCCGCCGCCCTGGGCGGTGCCGCCGGGGCCACCGCCGAAGAGGTCACCGAGGTCGAAGCCGAACCCGCCCGCGCCGGCCGGGCCGGTGCGGAAGCCGCCGTTGCCGAAGAGGGCGCGGCCCTCGTCGTACTCCTTGCGGCGCTTGGGGTCCGACAGGACGTCGTTGGCCTCGGAGATCTCCTTGAAGCGCTCCTCGGCCTTGGCGTCGCCCTTGTTGGCGTCCGGGTGGAACTCGCGGGCGAGCTTCCGGTACGCCTTCTTGATCTCCGCCTCGGTGGCGTCCTTCGGAACGCCGAGGACCTTGTAGAGATCCTTCTCGAACAAATCCCTGCTGATGCTCATCCCCGGCGTCCCTCCTTCCGTGCGCTACCCACGTCAGCCCTGGTCGGGGCCACCGTTCTCCTCGTCCGCCGTGTCGTCGTTCTTCTGCGTGCCCTGCGAGCCCGGCTGGGGCTCGGCCACGGCCACCCGCGCGGGGCGGATGGTGCGTTCACCGATGCGATACCCGGGCTGCAGGATCTGCACGCAGGTCGTCTGTGTGACGTCCGGCGAGTAACTGTGCATCAGGGCCTCGTGCACCAGCGGGTCGAAGGGCTCGCCCTCCTTGCCGAACTGCTGCAGCCCCATCTTGGCGACGACCGTCTCCAGGGACTCGCCGACCGACTTGAACCCGCCGACCAGCTCCTTGTGGTCCCGGGCGCGGCCGATGTCGTCGAGCACCGGGAGCAGCTCGGTGAGCAGGTTCGCGATCGCGATCTCGCGGACCGCGATCCGGTCCCGCTCCACCCGGCGGCGGTAGTTCTGGTACTCCGCCTGGAGCCGCTGGAGGTCCGCGGTGCGCTCACCGAGCGCCGTGCGCACCTGGTCCAGCGGCGCCTGCAGAGCGACATTGGCGGTGGTGTCCCCGGCGGGGGCCGCCGGGCCTGCCTGGTCGGCGGACCCGGCGCCGGGCCCCGCCTCGCCGGGGGAGTCCCCCGGCGAGGTGGAACCGGCCTCGGCAGAGGGGACGACAGGCTCCTCCTCGAAGCCCGGGGTCTCCTCCGTCACGCGGCACCGTCCTTCTTGTCCTCGTCGACGATCTCGGCGTCGACGACGTCGTCGTCGGCCTGGGCCCCGCCCGCGGCACCGGCGGCACCGGTCGCGCCGCCCTCGGCCTGGGCATTGGCGTACAGCGCCTGGCCCAGCTTCTGCGAGGTGGCGGCGACCTTCTCGGTGGCCTCGCGGATGGCGGCGGAGTCCTCGCCCTTCAGCTTCTCCTTCAGGTCCGCGACGGCCGCCTCGACCTCGGTCTTGACGTCACCGGGGACCTTGTCCTCGTTGTCCTTGAGGAACTTCTCGGTCTGGTAGACCAGCTGCTCGGCCTGGTTGCGGGTCTCGGCGGACTCGCGGCGCTTGTGGTCCTCCTCCGCGTACTGCTCGGCCTCGCGCATCATGCGGTCGATGTCGTCCTTCGGCAGCGCCGAGCCACCGGTGACCGTCATGCGCTGCTCCTTGCCGGTACCGAGGTCCTTGGCGGAGACGTGCATGATGCCGTTGGCGTCGATGTCGAAGGCGACCTCGATCTGCGGGATGCCGCGCGGGGCCGGCGGAAGGCCGGTCAGCTCGAACATGCCGAGCTTCTTGTTGTACGCCGCGATCTCGCGTTCGCCCTGGTAGACCTGGATCTGCACCGACGGCTGGTTGTCCTCGGCCGTGGTGAAGATCTCCGAGCGCTTGGTCGGGATCGTGGTGTTGCGCTCGATCAGCTTGGTCATGATGCCGCCCTTGGTCTCGATGCCGAGGGACAGCGGGGTCACGTCGAGGAGCAGGACGTCCTTGACCTCGCCCTTGAGGACACCGGCCTGGAGCGCGGCGCCGATGGCGACGACCTCGTCGGGGTTGACACCCTTGTTGGCGTCCTGACCGCCGGTCAGCTCCTTGACGAGCTCGGCGACGGCGGGCATACGGGTCGAGCCGCCGACGAGGACGACGTGGTCGATCTCGGAGAGCTGGATGCCAGCGTCCTTGATCACGTTGTGGAACGGGATCTTGCAGCGCTCCAGCAGGTCCTGGGACAGCTGCTGGAACTGGGCGCGGGTGAGCTTCTCGTCCAGGTGCAGCGGGCCCTCGGCGGAGGCCGTGATGTAGGGCAGGTTGATCGAGGTCTCGGTGGACGAGGACAGCTCGATCTTCGCCTTCTCGGCGGCCTCGCGCAGACGCTGCAGCGCCATCTTGTCCTTGGACAGGTCCACGCCGTGACCCGAGGCGAACTGCTTCACCAGGTAGTCGACGATGCGCTGGTCCCAGTCGTCACCACCGAGGTGGTTGTCGCCGTTGGTGGCCTTCACCTCGACGACGCCGTCGCCGATCTCCAGCAGCGAGACGTCGAAGGTGCCGCCACCGAGGTCGAAGACGAGGATGGTCTGGTCGTCCTTGTCCAGGCCGTACGCCAGGGCGGCGGCCGTCGGCTCGTTGACGATGCGCAGGACGTTGAGACCCGCGATCTCGCCGGCCTCCTTGGTGGCCTGGCGCTCGGAGTCGTTGAAGTACGCCGGGACGGTGATCACCGCGTCGGTGACCTTCTCACCCAGGTACGCCTCGGCGTCACGCTTCAGCTTCTGCAGGATGAAGGCGCTCATCTGCTGCGGGTTGAAGTCCTTGCCGTCCAGGTTGATCTTCCAGTCGGTGCCCATGTGGCGCTTGACCGACCGGACGGTCCTGTCGACGTTGGTGACGGCCTGGCGCTTGGCGACCTCGCCGACGAGCACCTCACCGTTCTTGGCGAAGGCGACGACGGACGGCGTGGTCCTGGCACCCTCGGCGTTGGTGATGACGGTGGGCTCGCCGCCTTCGAGAACGCTGACGACGGAGTTAGTCGTGCCCAGGTCGATGCCGACCGCACGTGCCATGGTGGAATCCTCCAGCTGCCTACTTGAGTGGAACTGGCTCAAGGGTGCCGCAGACCTCGCGCCCTGTCAACAGACCTGAGTCGCCGCGACTCAACTTATGCGTCACCCCTGCACGCACGGGCGGCCACGGCGTGCGACCGCGGGACCGCCGGACCACCCCAGGGGCCCGGCACGGCCCCGGGGGAGCCCGGAACGACCCGCGCGTGCCCGAGGAAGGCACCCCTCAGCGACACAGATCACCGGCGGCGCGGCTGCGCACGTACGCCGATACTGGGTAGTCTCAGGAGAACCAATTAAGTTACTGCTTAGTATTCAGCCGGGCATCAGCCCCGAGCCTCCGCTCTCGCAGGTCCGAGGAGCCCCGAAATGCAACTCGCCGCGATCATCGTGTCGCTGGTACTCGCCGTGGTCGGCGTCGCGCTGTTCAGCCGCGCCATCGCCCAGATCTACCGGTTCGTGCGACTCGGCCAGGACGTCCCCGCGGGCACCCGCACGGACGACTGGCGAGCCCGCACCGCCACGGTGGTCCGGGAGTTCCTCGGCCACACCCGGATGAACCGCTGGGGCGTGATCGGCGTCGCCCACTGGTTCGTCGCCATCGGCTTCTTCTCCCTCGTGCTCACCCTGGTGAACGCCTTCGGCCAGCTCTTCGAGGCCGACTGGGCGCTGCCCGTCATCGGCCACTGGCTGCCGTACGAGGTCTTCGTCGAGTTCATCGGCCTGATGACCACCCTCGGCATCCTCACGCTGATCGCGATCCGCCAGCTGTCCCGCCCGGGCCGGGCGGGCCGCAAGTCCCGCTTCGCGGGCTCCAACACCGGCCAGGCCTACTTCGTCGAGTCCGTGATCCTCATCATCGGCCTCGCGATCATGACGCTGCGCGGCCTGGAGGGCGCCCTGGCGGAGGTGCACGGCTACGAGGCCGCCTACTTCGCCTCGTACCCGCTGGTCGCCGCCTTCAAGGGGCTGAACGTCGGCACGCTGCAGAACCTGGTCTACCTGACCGCGATGATCAAGATCGGGACCTCGTTCGTCTGGATGATCACGGTCGGGCTCAGGACCGACATGGGCATCGCCTGGCACCGCTTCCTGGCCTTCCCGAACATCTGGTTCAAGCGGAACGCCGACGGCGCCGTCGCGCTCGGCGCCCTGCAGCCGATGTCCTCCGGCGGCAAGCCGATCGACTTCGAGGACCCGGGCGAGGACGACGTCTTCGGCGTCAGCCAGGTGGAGCAGTTCTCCTGGAAGGGCATCCTCGACTTCTCCACCTGCACCGAGTGCGGCCGCTGCCAGTCGCAGTGCCCCGCATGGAACACCGGCAAGCCGCTCTCCCCGAAGCTGCTGATCATGTCGCTGCGCGACCACGCGCACGCCAAGGCGCCCTACCTGCTCGCCGGCGGCGGCAAGACCATGGAGGGCGAGGAGAAGGCCTCCCAGGAGCAGCTCGCCGGGGTCCCGGCCACGGCCCTCGCCGAGGCCGAGCGCCCGCTGATCGGCACCGCCGAGGAGAACGGCGTCATCGACCCGGACGTCCTGTGGTCCTGCACCACCTGCGGCGCCTGCGTCGAGCAGTGCCCGGTGGACATCGAGCACATCGACCACATCGTCGACATGCGCCGCTACCAGGTCATGATCGAGTCCTCGTTCCCGTCCGAGGCGGGCACGATGCTCAAGAACCTGGAGAAGAAGGGCAACCCCTGGGGCCTGCCCAAGAAGCAGCGGCTGGCCTGGGTCAAGGAGGTCGAGTTCGAGGTCCCCGTCGTGGGCGAGGACATCGAGGACCTCACCGAGGTGGAGTACCTGTTCTGGGTCGGCTGCGCCGGCTCCCTGGAGGACCGCGCCAAGAAGACCACCAAGGCCTTCGCCGAGCTGCTCCACATCGCGGGCGTCAAGTTCGCGATCATGGGCGGCGAGGAGAACTGCACCGGTGACTCCGCCCGGCGCCTGGGCAACGAGTTCCTCTTCCAGCAGCTGGGCGCCGAGAACGTCGCCATGCTGAACATGGCCTTCGGCGAGGACGACGAGGACGAGTCGACGAAGAAGCCGAAGGCGCAGAAGAAGATCGTCGCCACCTGCCCGCACTGCTTCAACACCCTGGCCAACGAGTACCCGCAGCTCGGCGGCGAGTACGAGGTCATCCACCACACCCAGCTGCTGCAGCACCTGGTCGACGAGGGCAAGCTCGTCCCCGTCACCCCGGTCGAGGGCATCATCACCTACCACGACCCGTGCTACCTGGGCCGCCACAACAAGGTCTACACGCCGCCGCGCGAGATCATCGCCAAGGTGCCGGGCCTGCGGAACGAGGAGATGCACCGCCACAAGGAGCGCGGCTTCTGCTGCGGCGCCGGCGGCGCCCGCATGTGGATGGAGGAGCGGATCGGCAAGCGCATCAACAACGAGCGCGTCGACGAGGCGCTGTCCCTCAACCCGGACATCGTCTCCACCGCCTGCCCGTTCTGCCTGGTGATGCTCTCCGACTCCGTCAACGGCAAGAAGAACGAGGGCAAGGCCAAGGAGACGCTGCAGGTGGTCGACGTGTCCCAGCTGCTGCTGGACTCGGTCAAGACCCCGCTCGACCCCGACGGCGAGCCGGAGACGGCCGGCGAGCCGCAGCCGGAGCCCGCGAAGTAGCCCGGTCCGCGGACGGACGCGAGAACGCCGGTGGGCGCGTACGGATCCCGTACGCGCCCACCGGCGTTCGCGGTGGCTCCCCGGCGCCCTCAGCCGCCGATGCCGGACTGGCGCAGCAGTGCGGCGAAGGAGGTCGGGTCGAAGAGCTTCTGCAGGTCGGCCTGGGACACCGCCGTGCCGTCGATCTTCACGTACGGGGTGCCCGTGGCGCCGCTCTTGACGAAGGCGTCCTCGGACGCGGTCACGAAGTCCGCGTAGGACTGCTTCCGCACCGCGTCGTCGAATGCCGCCCCGCGCAGCCCCTTCACCTTGCCCGCGAGTTCCAGCAGGTACGCGTCGGTGAACCCGTCCACCTGCTCCCGCGGCTGGTTCGCGTAGAGCAGCTCGTGGTAGGTCGCGAAGGCCCCGGTGCCCGCCTCGACGGACGCGCGCAGGGCGCCCGCGGCCTTCTTCGAACCGCTGCCCTCGAGGTTGTCGTCCAGGAACGAGGCCAGGGTGTACTGCAGCCTGATGTCGCCGGCCCTCGCCAGCGCCGCCAGCTGCGGCCCGGCGGCCGTCTCGAACGCCTTGCAGACCGGGCAGCGCGGGTCCTCGTAGATGTGGACGGTCTTCGGCGCCGCCGGGTCGCCCACCGTGATCGTCGTCCCGTCCGCCTCCAGACGGGCGGGCAGCGCGGCCAGCACCGCGGGGTCCGGCTTCACCGGCACGTCGCCCACGGCGGAGGACGCGGCGGGGGAGCTCCCCGCGGCCGGCGCATCGGGGGAACCGGAGTCGGTCGTCAGCAGCCCGCACCCCGTCACCGCCAGGGTCAGCAACCCCGCGACCGCCGCGCTGACCGCGGCCCGCGCTGAGGTGCGCGCGGTCCCGCGCGCGGCATTCCGTACGGCCATGACAACCATCGGCACTTCCCGTCCCTTCGGATCCGTTCCGCCCCGAACGGTAGGGCTTCACGGGCCCGCGTGCCCAACGGCGCGACCGTCCGGCCGGCGTGCCCGGGGCCAGGGCCCGGCCGCCACGCGGCCACCGGTGGACCTCGACCAGAGCACGGCGGGCGTACCCGGCAGCGACGTGGCCGGCGACCGCTTCGGTCTGTCCCTGGCCGCGGCCGACCTCACCGGCGACGGCCGCGCGGACCTCGCGGCCGGCGTGCCCACCGCGTCCGTCATCCGGCTGAACGCCGGGTGAGCGGACGCGGCGCCCCCTGTGCGGACCGCGGCCCCAGTTCGGCGCGGCTTCGGCAACTGACCCGGCCCGCGCGGCTGTGGAATCTGTCACAGCTTGGCAGCAATGCCCCTCCGGGGGCGGAGGCCACCGTCCTCCGCCCCCGGGACCGGGTACGTTCGAGACGTGGCTGGATTCAGGAACGGACGCGGACGGGACGGGGACGTGCAGCACCCGCATCAGCAGTACGGCGGCTACCCGCAGCAGAACACCTCGCCGGGCGGGCAGCAGCCCCACCACGGCTTCGCGCCGGCCGCCGAGGGTGAGCCCGAGTACTTCGGCTCGGCGGCGTCGGCACCCTCGTACGACAACAACCCCGGGCACACCCGCGCCTTCTCCATCGGCGACGCGCCCGACGCCTACGACCCATACGCGCAGCAGTCCCCGCAGCCGGACCAGGTGTCCACCTACCGCGCGGGCCACACCACGGCGCCCCCGGCCGGCCCACGGCTCGGCTGGAAGCAGCTGCTGAGCGGGGTCGTCATGCGCCCGTCCGCCACCTTCTGGCAGATGCGCGACTACCAGGTGTGGGGCCCCGCCCTCATCGTCACCTTCCTCTACGGGCTGCTCGCCGTCTTCGGCTTCGACAGCGCCCGCGAGGACGTGCTCGACGCCACCCTCTCCAACAGCGTCCCCTGGGTGGCGTGCACGGCCATCGCCGTCATCCTCAGCGGCCTGATGCTCGGCGCCGTCACCAACGCCCTCGCCCGCCAGCTCGGCGGCGCCGGCGCCTTTGCGCCCACCGTCGGCCTGGCGATGCTCATCACCTCGCTGACCGACGCCCCGCGACTGGCTTTCGCCGTCTTCCTGGGCAGCGCCAACAGCTTCGTCCAGTTCCTCGGCTGGGCCACCTGGATCGGCTGCGCCGCGCTGCTGACCTCGATGGTCTCCAAGTCCCACGACCTGCCGTGGCCCAAGGCCCTGGGTGCCGCGTCGATCCAGCTGATCGCACTGCTGGTGCTCTTCAAGCTGCCGGTGATCTGAGACCGCCACCCTCGGGCACACCAATCCATGTATGGGGCGCCACTCCGGGAGTGGCGCCCCATCGCGTCGCCGGTCCCACCACCAGCGGACACCGGCGACAACACCGCCGGCCGCCAGCAATGACACGCCGAACCAGAAGACCGACCTGAAGGTCGGACACCCGCGTTTCCCTCCCCAGGCGGACATCGGGACAGCCCCACCCGCCGGGGACCATACGGTCGCCACGACCGTCTCCTTACGGCGGTAGGCCGCCGGGGCTCAGAACCGGCAATGCCGGACGCACGGGACCGCTCGTTCACCACCGAGAGCCGAGATCCCACTGTCACGCGTCCCTGACCTGACCCTCGCGGCGAACGAGGGGACCTTCCACGCTCCACGGGAAGTTGATCCAGTCATCGGTGCGCTTCCAGACGTAGTCGCACTTCACGAGCGAGTGCGACTTCTCGTAGATCACCGCGCTGCGCACCTCCGCGACGTGGTCGGCGCAGAAGTCCCGGACGAGCTTGAGCGTCTTGCCCGTGTCGGCGACGTCGTCCGCGACCAGTACCTTCTTGTCGGAGAAGTCGATCACGTTCGGCACCGGGGCCAGCATCACCGGCATCTCCAGCGTCGTCCCGACCCCGGTGTAGAACTCCACGTTCACCAGGTGGATGTTCTTGCAGTCCAGCGCGTACGCGAGGCCGCCCGCCACGAAGACCCCGCCGCGGGCGATCGACAGCACGATGTCCGGCTGGAAGCCGTCGTCGGCGATGGTCTGCGCCAGATCCCGCACCGCCTGCCCGAAGGCCTCGTACGTCAGGTTCTCCCGCGCCGGCCCGCCCATGGGCTCAGACCTGCGTCCGGTGGAAGTTGAGGTAGGAACGCGACGGCGTCGGCCCCCGCTGCCCCTGGTACCGCGAGCCGTACTTGTCCGAGCCGTACGGGAACTCCGCCGCCGAGGTCAGGCGGAACAGGCACAGCTGCCCGATCTTCATGCCCGGCCAGAGCTTGATCGGCAGCGTGGCGACGTTCGACAGCTCCAGCGTCACGTGCCCCGAGAAACCGGGGTCGATGAAACCCGCCGTCGAGTGCGTCAGCAGCCCCAGCCGGCCGAGGCTCGACTTGCCCTCCAGGCGCGAGGCGATGTCGTCCGGTAGGGAGATCACCTCGTACGTCGAGGCCAGCACGAACTCCCCGGGGTGGAGGATGAACGCGTCGTCCCCCTCCGGCTCCACCAGCCGCGTCAGGTCCGGCTGCTCCACGGCCGGGTCGATGTGCGGATACCGGTGGTTCTCGAACACCCGGAAGAAGCGGTCCAGCCGGACGTCGATGCTCGACGGCTGCACCATCGACGGCTCGTACGGGTCGATGCCGACCCGTCCGTTGTCGATCTCGGTCCGGATGTCCTTGTCAGAGAGAAGCACGCAAGCAGGTTACGCGGGGGCGGGGCTCCGGGCCGAATCGAGCCGACCCGGCCCGGGGTCCCCGCGTCACGTCCGACCTGCGCGTCCGGACCCGCGCGGCTATTTCCCGCTGTCAGCCGCCACGGGGACGGCGCTGCGCAACCGCGCACACCGCGGACACCTGATCAACCGCCCGGGGCCGAGCCTTCCGGCCCCCAGGTTCTGCATCGGGAACGTAGCGGTGCTGAATACGTGCCCCTCGGCACAACGAACGACGGTGCGATCCATCGCTCCCCTTCTCCCCGGTACCTCAACGACGAAAGCCACATTAGGGGATGAACTCACCCCCGCCTCACGCGGCACTCCGCCCACTTGGGCACCCCGAGCCCCCTCACCGTACGCCCCTCACGCCTCCCCGCGCACGCTGTCCGGGAGCAACACGAAAGGCCCCGGAGGTATGCCTCCGGGGCCGGGCATGGGGTACAGTGTGCGAGGTCAGATGCCTCAACAGGTGTCTTACGCGGGTGTAGTTTAATGGTAGAACATGAGCTTCCCAAGCTCAGAGCGCGGGTTCGATTCCCGTCACCCGCTCCAGCAGAAAGCCCCAGGCGAACAGCCCGGGGCTTCTTTGTTGTCTAGACCTCTTTATCCGCCCCGTGCCCGTTGCGTGCCCGATGAGCCGTCGTCGTGCCCGTCGATTGATTTGCGGTCGGCCCGCACCCGAGCATCGAGCGCGGCGGCGATCTCCTTCTGCCGCTCCAGCGTCGAGTGCTGGTAGATCAGCGCAGCACGCTCGGAGGATTGGCCTGCACGGACCATGGCGTCCTTGAGCGTGGCGCCCGACTGCGTCGCCAGCGTGTGGCCGGTATGGCGCAGATCGTAGAAACGGAAGTTCTCCGGCAGGCCGACTTTGGCCCGGGCTTTCCGCCATTTCCGACCGAAGGACGACCGCCGGAACGGGGCACCCTTTTCGCCGACGAACAGCAGCCCGTTCGGGTCCTTCTCCGCGAACCACTTCACGTGGCGGTCCACATCCCTGTGCATAAACTCCGGCAGCACGATGAACCGCTTCCCCGCTTCGGACTTGGTCTCCCCCACGGCCCGCCGGCCGGTGGTCAGCTCGGGAGCGGCACGACGGACCCACACGCCGAGCGGGTCCAGGCTCACGTCCGGCCGCCGGAGCTCCGCTTGCTCCTCAGGTCGGGCGGGGCCGTAGGCCGCGAGGTAGACCATCAGCCGCCAGCGCGGGCCGATGGCGTCGGACCTGTCTGGGGTGGACGCCGGGCGGGATCAGCTCGGAGGGGCGGTGGTAGGCCCTCAGTTGCGCGTCGGGGTGGCGCACGATGGGTCATCTCCTTTCAGGGCTGACAGCGGTGGGTGCGGGCGGCGAGTTCGGCGCCGGAGCGGTCGCGGTAGTCGGTGGAGAAGCCGCAGCCGGGCGCGGTGCAGGCGGCGGTGTGGCGAGTGTGTCCGCGGCCGTCGTGGTAGCTGCCGACCTTGACGGGGCCGATGCGGATCACGTTGAAGAAGCGGTTCGGTCGCGGCATGGTCAGTCCTCCCGCCGGGTGAAGTCGTCGGCGTGGTCGGTGAGCCACTGCTGGATCTCGGGGTGTTCGTCGTCGGTGGCCTGGTTGATCGCGGCCTCGCCCATGCGCATGCCGTCGACCAGGCGGTTAGCGCGGGTGAGTTCGGCGGAGCGTTCCAGGGCGGCGCGGATGCGCGGACGCATTGAGGTGTCCTCCTTCTCAGGTGAGTTGGGCGGCGATCACGTCTGCCAGTGCGGGCGGGACGCCGAGGCGGGTGCGCAGGGTCGCGGCGTCGATCGGCGTACCGGTGGCGGCGTGGTGGGTGTCGGCGACCTTCCGGGCGTGTGCCAGCAGCGCCGGCGGCACGGACGGCGACGACGCGGCAGCGGGCGCAGCGGACGGGGGAAGTTCGGGCGCGTGCTCGGGGGCCCGTTCGACCGTCACCTGCGCAGCGGCTTCCGCAACGACCGGGGCCGGTTCGGGTACCGGAGTCGGCTCAGCGGTCGGGGCGGGTGTGGGGGTGTGGGCGAGCAGGGTGCCACCGAGGAAGGCCAGGGCGGGCCATCCGGCGACGAGGATGCGCAGCCAGGCCGGGACGGCGTTCATGTCGAGGAGTCCGGCGGTGGCGATGTTCGCCCCGAGGGACGCGGCCAGGGCGATCACGAACCAGGTCCAGGCGGCGCGGGCCGGGAGGTCAGCGGCACGTAGGGCGCGCATGCGGCGCCAGGCGGCGACCAGCAGCAGGTCGACGGAGATGGGGTAGGCCCGGGCTTTCCAGTCGTGCTGGCCGGCGGCATCGGCGATGTCGTGCAGATGGGCGAAGGACAGCGCGCCGGCGATCATCGCCTGAATAAGGACCGGGTCGAAGCGGTTGGGGCGGGCCACGGGGGTCACCTCCTTTCAGGGATGGGTGGGGTAGGGACCTGGCGCGGGGAACGGCCGCGCCGACCGTGAGGCGAGGGTGTTACTCGGTGACTGGGCGGGGCCCGGTCAACGGCACCGCGTCAGCGGCCGGCTCCGGCAGCGTGGGGATGTCCGGCCGGAACGGGGCCAGGGCGGGGAGGTTGGGGACCAGGTCGGCGTGCGCGCGGCAGACCGCGGCGGTGCCGGTGATCGAGGTCAGCGGGGTGCGGATGTGGGTCCAGCCCCCGGAGGCGTCACCGGCCACGGCGACCCCGGGGCGGTCGGCGGCGATGGCGGTTGCGGCGTGCATGACGACAATGGTCAGCGATGTCGGCCCAGCCGAGGTGAGGATGGTCGTAAGTACGGTGGCCGCCGCAGGGTCAAGCATCAGATGAAGCCCCGCTGTCAACCATCAACCGCAGGCAGGAGCCAGCCCGATTCGCGGCCAGCGTACGGGCCCCGATCTCTCGCCCCATGGCAGCTCCAGCCCAAAGCCTCTCCACGCCGACCGTCACTGTAGGTAACGGGCTGCTGTGGGGACGATCAGCAGTGGTCGTCTAGCCCACGGTTGCCAGGTGGTCTGCGGTGCCGCCGCGCCACTCGAAGAGGAAGATCGTCGCGTCGTCGCTGGTGACCCCGCCTCGTGCACGCTTCAGCGCGTGGGAAAGGACCCGCACTATGGCCCTTACGCTCGTCTCCTTGGCCCCGACCCGCGTGATGATGTCGACCAGTTGGTCAAGGCCGAACTGTCCCCCTCCGGCTTCGCGTTCCTCGATGAGACCGTCGGTGAAGCACAGCACCCGATCGCCGCGCCGCAGCATCAGTTCGCTGATGCGGGGCTCCTCTCCACCGAAGCCGACCGGCAGGGTTGTCCGGCTCTCCAGTCGCTGGATGACACGCCGGTCGCGGATGAGGAGCGGTTCCGGATGGCCGGCGTTCACCCATTGCAGGTGTCCTGTCGAGATGTTGAGGTGCATCATCTGCGCGGTGACGAAGTGCTCGGGTCCGAACTGTTCAGCGATGACCTGGTCCATGAACGCGTAGATCTCGGCTAGTTGCACATCGGCGCGCCGGGCGTGGCGGTACGCACCGATGGCCGCGGTCGCCATCACGGCGGCGTCCAGGCCGTGGCCCATCGCGTCGATCACGGCCAGGTGCAGGATGTCGTCGTTGAGGGCGTAGTCGAAGCTGTCGCCCGCGACGGCATAGGCGGGCTCGAGGATTCCCGCCACCTCGACCTGGGGGACGGACATCATCAGCGGGGGCAGCAGGGACCACTGAATCTCTGCGGCTACGGTCATCGTGGCTCGCCGCCGGGCCTTCGTGAATTGATCGGTATAGCTGTTCTTCGTCACCAGCATGTCGGCGACCATGCCGGCGAGCCGCCGCAGCAGCCGCCGGTCGTCGTCATCCACGCTGTCCATCGTGACGCCCAGCACCCCCACCTGATCGCTGCCGTCCAGCAATGGCAGGAACAGCCGGATCCCATCCGCCAGCGGCACCTCCACGAGCGTTGCCTCCAGAAACGCCCGACCGGCATCAGATCCCGCAATGGGTACGGCCGCGCCACCGACGAGTCGTCTGCCCGGCAGCGGCACAAGCATGATCTGTTCATAGTCCTGCAGGAGCACTGAGACGGCACGTCCGCCCATCCTGGCGATCTCTTCCGCGATCAGCGGCGCGATCAATTGCGGCGGCATCTCGTGAGCACGGTCGAGCAACACGCCCAGCAGCCGTTCCCCGAATCCCTCGGACCGGTCGACCGGGACGTCGTCAGGACCAGAGGGCACTTCCGACATACCCCCATATGAACATGATCTCCGCGCTCTCCCTGCGCCGACACTCATGAGGCGAGCTGCCAAGGCACTTCCCGCCCCACTGCGCCGTGGTGGACTGAGTGTCCAACTGCGCTACAACGGCCCCGCACCGGGACGGACGAGCACGGACGATCGCGCACAGTTCACGCAGGTCACCGGAGGTCCAGCCCCAGGTCGCAGCACCACACGCATTGCTTCGGGACGAAGATGCGCGTTCGAGTGGCTATGACTGTCTGCGCCGCCACCAGCTTCGACGCGAGCGAGCTATAGAAGCTCGAAGTAGCCGGATCGCCACATCGTGCCCATATTGCACAGCCAGTGCGAGCGGCGTGGCCCCCGCCGGGATCTTCCAACTCCGGGTCTGTCCCGAAGGCAAGGAGGATGGCGGTCGTGTGCACCCTCGGGGGCTGCCCGCTCTGCAGCGCAGAATCCCCCTCTATGTCGATTGCACGGGTGAGAAGCGTCGAGTTGCCAACTACCTCGTCAGGATCGGCCCCCGCACCGAGGAGACGGGCCAGTGTCTCCGCGTCCTCCATCTCGACCGCTTGATGAGCCGGCGTGCTGGTGTTCCCCATCTCAATCACGATCAGAGTGAATCGATGCCGATCCGCCGCTGCAAGCCGGTTCACCAGTCGCCGTGCCCGTTCCGTGCCCGAGAGGGCGGTAAACCACGGTCAACGACGGGTTCCGGGGCGAGATCATTGGTTCGCCCACACCGCCGTTGGCGCCGGTCAGAGCATTGCCGGGACCGCAGGGACCGGTGATTCCCAAGCTCAGAGCGCGGGTTCGATTCCCGTCACCCGCTCCAGCAGAAAGCCCCAGGCGAGCAGCCCGGGGCTTCTTTGTTGTCCAGACCTCTTTATCTCTCCCGTGGCGTTGTGTGGTGCCCGATGAGCCGTCGTCATGCCCGTCGATTGACTTGCGGTCAGCCCGCACCCAGGCATCGAGCGCGGCGTCGATCTCCTTGTCGTTCCAGCGTCGAGTGCTGGTCGATCAGCGCAGCACGTTCGGAGGACTGGCCTGCGCGAACCATGGCGTCCTTGAGCGTGGCACCCGATTGCGTCGCCAAGGTGTGGCCCGTGTGGCGCAGATCGTAGAAACGGAAGTTCTCCGGCAGGCCGACTTTGGCCCGGGCTTTCCGCCATTTACGCCCGAAGGACGAACGCCGGAACGGGCACCCTTTTCGCCGACGAACAGCAGCCCGGCCGGGTCCTTCTCCGCGAACCACTTCACGTGGCGATCCACATCCCTGTGCATAAACTCCGGCAACACGATCAAGGCACTCCCGCCGAGCAGAGCACGGCGGCGCGCGGCCCGGCACCTCGGGCCGACGCTCCTGTCCGCGCCCCGCTCCGGCCCGGCCCAGCGAGCCTCGAAGATCGGGGCCCACACGAGGAAGACAGGAGCATGGTTGGTCAGAACTCGGTGGTCGCCCCAGCAGTCCTGATGGGTGGGGCGGAGGCACTTGCACGGGTCCGTCCGCCGCATCCTCCCGTACAGCCCCCAGGTCTGGAGTGGCTGCGGCACGTGAACGGCGACCGCGTCACTGCGCTGGAGCAGTTCGTCACGGGCTGGTACCCAGCCACCGCCGGCACCCACGGATCCAGCATGCGAAGGCGGGCTCTCCGCAGCCCTGTCTGAAGGGCTCGAGCAGCTCTATCGACTGGCGGAGCACCGGCCAGGTGTTCTGGGGGTGCAGAACTACATCGTTCAGGACCCTGGCAGGGAAACCGACATCTGTGGGGACATGCGTGTCTTCGGTGTGGAGAACCAAGGATGTTTTTACTGGTCCCTATTGTGGTCGCTCGGCGAGCCCGAGGGCGATCCCACGGTCTGGTACCGGGAGGACGCCGAACCGCCTATCGCCGAACTTGAACCGCTCAGCGGCTTTCTCGTTCAGTTCTCACTCTTCGAGGCCTCAATGGGCGCCGACTACAAGGCACTGTCGCGCGAAATCAGCGGAGAACAGGTTCAACAGCTCACCGAAGGTCTGCGCCTGGTCCCTCTGCGTCCCTTCTGGCCAGGGACATCTACCCGCTTCTACGTGGCCCCGGGACTCGTCATGCACGTCTCGAACGGGTGGGAGGACAATCAGTTCACTGCCTGGGCTGGGGCCACTCACCGCAGCGCTCTGGCCCCTTTGGCCCACATGGACATCGACTGGCTCCGTTACGACGGGTGAAGCAGACGCCCGGTAAATGAGTGACCTGGGCATCCTGCCAGTCACGCTCGCGCAACTCGGCCACCACCGACTCCCAGCGGGCAACGTCAACCTCGGTGGCCTTGGTGGCGAAACCCTTGAAACCCAGGCCACACGATCGCGGCGAGCCCGCCTCAGCGTCCTCGTTCATGCCTCCGAAGTCCGGTGCGTTCGCGGGAACGCCCGCGTCGGCCGCGGAGGTGTCGAGGTCCGTCCGCACGACTTCCTTTGTGAGCGGTCCGGTGCCTTCTGGCCGGGGCGACGCCGGGGCGGCGGCCGCGTCCGTGCCGACGTCGCCGGCCCCGCAGCCTGCAACGCCGAACGCGATGACCGCCATCACCACGGCGGCCCACTTCGTACTGCGCAAAGTCGCATCCTCCCAGGTCCGGGGGCTGCGCGCCCCCGTGATCGAGGGAGGAGTCTGCCACGCGGTGCCAACAGGACGACACGGATTATGCGATCAGTTAGGAGCGAGGTGGGGCGATCGCCGGCCTGGCCGGTGGATTTCCCCTCCTTGGACGGAGCGGGGGAAGATCCCCTTGCGTACCGCGATTCCCCCTGATTCCTGGCCGCGGCCGCGGACCGTCCGGCCATTGCGTCGTCGCCCTTCACCAATGGTCAGCCTCGGACGGCCCAGAGACGGCCCAGCGAACTGGCCACCCGCGTCGTCGGCTGGTCAGCTGCGACCACCAAGCACACCGAACTGGTCCTCGCCTGCCTGGAGATGGCTCTGTGACGGCGCGACCGCAGCGGCACCAGGCCGGTGGCCGGCGAGCTGATCCATCACTCGGATGCCGGCCCGGCCGTGTGCCGGCGACCAGCGCGCGCGGGCGCCTTGCGCCGCCCCGAGGACGGGCCACGGCAGGGCCCGGATCGGCGCGGCGAGGAAGACCTCGAAGGGGACGAGCAGTCCCCGTCGCCGGGGTTCGCGACGACGGGGAAGCTGCCGGGCTCCGAAGTACGCGGCGCGCAGCGGGAAGTGGGCGCACGCGACCCCGGCGGCGACCGCGACGAGCTGAGCAACCCGCGGCTCGGTGCGTCACCCGGGGTCGTGTCGTCGCGGCTTGTTGACGTCGCGTCAGACGACGCGCTTGCGGCCCCAGAAGAAGACGAAGACCGTGACGGCGACGGTCAGGGCGAAGAGGATCGAGGCACCGAGCCACTGCATGCCGCTCATCTGGGTGATGGGGAGGTAGTCCACCGCCCAGCCCACGATGCCCTTCTGCTGCCGGCAGGCCTCGACGGCCTTGTCCGATCCCGCGTGCACGCAGGTGCTCCAGCCGAGGGTCTCCCCGGAGGACGTGACGTACGACTGGTCGATCTCGAAGGCGGCGGTGGGGAGGGGCGGGGTGCCGCCGTCGACTCCCGAGTCCGTGGTGACCCTGATGACGTGGCCGAGGTCGAGCCGGAAGTGGGCCCAGACCACCTGGACCGCGGCCGCGAAGAAGAAGGTCACGACCATGGAGAGCAGGGTGCGGCGCAGGACCATGCCGATCGCGACGCCGCCCAGGACGGTGAAGAGCGCGAGCGCGACGGGCACGGGCCCGGTGTTGTCGAACGCGGGGCCGGAGCTCCAGTCCAGGACCGTGTTCTGCTTGCTGACCGGTGCCCACCACCGGCCGAAGGTGAACGAGAGGGCCACGGTGCAGACCACGACCACCAGGGCGCTGATACCGATCTTGGCGGCGAGCCAGCGGGCGGGGCCGGCGGCCTGGGAGGTGACGAGCTTGGCCGTGCCGCTCTCCAGGTCACCGGCGAGCAAGGGGGCACCGAGGAAGACACCGAGCAGGATGGGGATGAAACCGAGCCCGAGGGACGCCTTCGTGAGCGCGGCACTGTACGGGCTGATGTTCTCCGTCCACGTGTCGGGTGAGGAGTGGGGCCAGCCCTTGGCGGTGAGGTGGTCGAGCAGCCCGGCGCGCTGGTAGAGCATCCACGCCACGGCGATGGCTGTCACGGCCAGCAGGGTCCAGTAGGCGGCGCGGTGCTGGCGCCAGACGAGCCAGATCATGCCGCTCAGCCGGGGGCGGCGGACGCCCCGGGTGGCGACGGGGGGCGCGGGCGTCGCGGCGGACGGGGTCGTGGTCAGGCTGCTCATGCCGCCGCCCCCCGCGGGCCGTTCGTGCCGTACGGCCGGCCCGGGATCTGGGCCACGGGGCTGATCAGCGGTGGCGCTTGGGGGGAGCGCAGGTAGGCGAGCAGGAGTTCCTCCAACTGCGGGGTGTGGGACTGCCACTGGCCGCTCACCGGGCCGTCCGGACGGATGAGGGCGGTGCCCTGGCGTCCGCTGGTGCGGTACTCGACCACGGTGTGTCGGGCGAGGTCCGCGGGGATGCCCGCGCCCTCGCCGCTCGCGACGCCCCGCAGCAGCACGTGGGCGCTGCGGATCTCGTCCACATCACCGGCGATGCGCAGGCCGCCCGTGGAGATGACCAGCAGGAAGTCGCAGACGCTCTCCAGCTCGCTCAGCATGTGGGAGGACATCAGCACCGTGGTGCCGTGCTCGGCGGCCTCGGCCATCAGGGTGGTCATGAGCTCGTGGCGCACCAGCGGGTCGAGGTCGGACATCGGCTCGTCGAGCAGCAGCAGGTCGGGCCGCTTGCCGAAGGCGAGGGCGAAGGCGACACGCGTGCGCTGACCGCCGGAGAGGGTGCCGACCTTGGCGTCCATGGGCACGTTGCCCGCGCGGACGATCTGCTCGGCGGCCCGCTGGTCCCAGCCGGGGTTGAGCTCGCGGCCCAGGCGCAGGGTCTCGGCCACCGTGAAGCGGCGGAACAACGGCTTCTCCTGGGCGAGGAACGCGGTGCGGCGGCCCGCCTCGGCGGACTGCGGTGCCGCTCCGAACACCGTGAGGGTGCCCTCCGTCGGCTCCAGCAGGTTGGCGGCGATCGACATCAGCGTCGTCTTGCCCGCGCCGTTGGGACCCACCAGCCCGCAGATCCGGCCGGCCGGCAGCCGGAACGAGCAGTCGCGCAGGGCCCAGCCCCGGCGGTACTTCCGGCCGACCCCGTGGGCCTCGATCGCCGACTCCTCCACCGGTCCGCCCATGTCCATGGCATCCGTGGCATCACGCACTGGTCATCCTCTCTTCCCGGCCTTCCGGTGTTCCGTCGGCCGCCGTGGTGCCGGCGTACCGCTCCTCAAGGACCGCCGCGACCAGCGCGGCGACGTCCTCCCGTTCCAGGCCCGCCTCGTGGGCCCGGGTCATCCACGCCTCCAGCTCCCCGCGCAACGGGGAGTCGGCGCCCGCCTGAGGGCGGGCCAGTGAGCGGCGGATGAAGGTGCCGAGGCCGGGCCTCGGCTCGACCAGCCCCTCGCGTTCCAGTTCGCGGTAGGCCTTGAGCGTGGTGTTCGGATTGACGGCGCTGGACTCGGCGACCTCCTTGGCGGTGGGCAGCCGGTCCCCGGGCATCAGGACGCCCAGCCGCAGGGCCTGCTTGGTCTGCTGCACGATCTGCTGGTAGGCGGCGATCCCGCTGCGCCTGTCGATGCGGAACTCCACGAACTTCAACACCCTTTAGCTACTCGATTAGTGGAATAATGAGAGGGCGGTATCAGCCGTGTCAAACGAAGCGGCCACCACGGCGCCCCTCGGGACAGAACCGTGACATGCGTGATGCGGGAACCGCGCGGCCCGGGACAGCACGAAGGCCCCGGGCGGGCAGCCCGGGGCCTTCGTACGGACGGGAGGGGACGTCAGCGGCTCACGGGGCCCGGGACCAGGGCCGCGGTCCCCCGCTTTACGCGGACCTCCTCACAGGGCGCGCCCTCGCGGCACTCGGGGTCCGGGCCACCACGCAGCAGTACGTGATCCCGGTGCGCGCGGTCAGGAAGAAGGAGGTGCCGGCGAAGGACTGCCGCTCGAAGACGGGCGACGCGCGGGTCGTCGCCCGTCGGGTCACGGCCGGGCCGTCGTCGCCGGGGCGGCCTTCCAGACGCTGACGCCTAGCTTCCCCGTCGTGCCGAGGTCGAGTTCCGGGGTCACCGTCACCGGAGGGGCGCCGGGTGTCGCCCACACCCTCGCGTAGGGCGCGTTGACGGATGCGCCGTCGGTGACGGTGTTGCGCCACATCAGGCCCGCGGTCGCGCTCTCGCCCGGCTCCAGCGTGACCGGACGAGGCGGATCGTCGAAGCCCGGCACCAGGGCGACGCCGCCGCTGCCCCGGAAGATCTCGACGCCCTTGACGGGCCTGTGCTCCTCGTCGAGGAGCCGGACCAGCGGATGGCCCTCGACACGGCGGACGCGTGACGAGCAGTTCTCCAGGCGGAGTCCCACCACGCGCAGCCCCATCGCGGCGTCGCCGTCGCCGGCGGTGAGACGGAGTCCGGAGGGCGGGCAGGCGTCTCCCGGGGCGGCGGGGGCCTCGTCCGCCGGGACGCTCCTGACCTTGACGATGCGCACCCGTTCGTCGCCGGACCGCGGAGCGAGCGGCGCACCCAGATCGGCCTCGCCCTTCACGGTGCGGCCGGGCGGTACCGCGCGCACGGTGTGCGGCACGTTCCCCAGGGCCGCTCCGGCACCGGAGGTGAGCCCGAAGGTGACGGTGTACGTGGCGGGCTCGTCGGCGTGGTTGGTGACCTGGAACGCGACGTGGAACGGGGCGGGGCCTGAGCAGTGGGAGGGGCGGGCGGTCACGGCCGTGATCCGTACGTCGCCGTCCCCCTCGGCGCCCGCGGCACCGCCCGCGGGCGCCGAGGCGACCGGGGCGGTCGAGGGGGCACACGAGGCACGGTCGCCCCCGTGCGGGCCGCAGGCCGTGACCAGGAGCACGGGGCCGGCGAGCACGACCGGGAGGAGAAGGGCAGGGGTGCGCATCCGGCGACCCCATCAGGACCCTCCCGCTCCCGGCCGTGGCGGAGGCCACAATTCCCGTCACACGACCGTCACAAAGTGCCGCGCCCGGGCCGGGCTCAGCGGGAGGCCGCGCTGTCGATCCAGGCGACGACGGAACTGACCGTGGCGTCGTCGAGCTGCCGGGCGATGGTGTGCACGGCGTCGCTGTCCCCCGGCAGCGGGGGCACCCCGGCCGCGATGAGCGCGGCGTGGAGTTCGACCCAGCGCGCGTCGACAGCGGCCAGATGGGCCCCCAGCGGGACGCCACCCAGTGACTGCTGCGGAGTATCGAGAAGGCTCATGGTGTTTCCCCTCGGATCTCGGACGGTGTCGACCGGACTCGCCGTGCAGGACAGCACCGCCCCGCCCGACGGTTGCGCCACGCCCCCGACTTCACCCGTCCGGCCCTCACCCCGGCCGCCGGAACCTGTGCCATGGGATGACGTTCGGCGGTCCGGCGACGCGGGCCGCGGCGCACGGGCCATGGGCTGCCTCAGTGCAAGCTGGGCACCGCGGCGGCCTTCGACAACCAGGACTACGTCCCCGTCCTTGCCGTCGCAGCCCGGGCGCGGGGCGCCCCTTCCGCCCTCCCGCCGTAGGCGCGGCGCGGCGAAGGGGCCGCCGGGGCTCAGCCGACGCATTCCTTCTTGTCGGCGTGCGACTGCGGGATGTCGTCCGGGACCGCGTCCGGGTCGGCGAGCGGCTTCCCGGCGCCCCGGAAGTCACCGCCGAGGGTGAGGGTCATGTCCGCGCCGGGTCCGGCGTCGTCCGCGGCGGGGTGCAGGGCCCCGGACGGCAGGCCCATCATCGCGGCCAAGGCCCGGGCCTGGTCCGCCTGGTCGGGGCCGTAGGTCAGGGTCGTGCGGTCCTGCTTCCCCTTCGGGGCGTTGCCGCCGTTGGTCGAGTGGGTGACGCCCTTGGTGTTCTGCAGCCACTCCAGGGTCGTCCGCGCCGCGCCCTGGGGACCGCCGCCGTTGTAGACGAGCACCCGGACCTGCGACGGGTCCGCCTTGGCGCCGCGGAGCTTGGTGTCGGCGCTCGCGGGCTTCTTCTTCGTCTTCGTCAGCGAGACATCGTTCTTGATCGCCTTGAAGAGCGCGGGCGCCCTCGTGTCGTCGACGACGACCGTCGCGTGCTGCGTCCCCTCGGCCGGGTTGTCCTTGACCGGGAGCGTGGTGAAGGTGATGTGCGCGGGATCGACCCGGCTCAGGTCCTTGGCGAGTTCGGTGAGCTTCGCCACGCCGCCGATGCCGGTGTCCACGGTGAGCGACTTGGTGGCGGCGTTCGCGAGCCTGAAGAGCTTCCGGGGGTCGGTGAGGGTGTCACCGGACTTCATCTGGCGGATCATCGAGCCCAGGAACTGCTTCTGCAGATCGATCCGGTCCAGGTCGCTGCCGTTCTTCAGCGAGTGGCGCGTCCTGACGAAGGCCAGCGCCTGCTCGCCCTGGACCTTGTGCGGTCCCTCGGACAGGTCCAAGTGGGAGCCCTCGCCCTTGGAGGTCGTGTCCTTGATGGGGTGGGTGAGGCAGACCGGCACCCCGCCGACCGCCGTGGACAGGGTCTTCACGGCCTCGAAGTTGACCAGGACGAAGTGGTCGACCGGCACTCCGGTGATCTCCGTGACGGTCCGCATGGTGCAGCCCGGGTCGCGGCCCGCCTGGCCCAGGCTCTCGTTGAAGCGCGGACTGAACCTGGCCTGGGGGGTGCCGGGGATCGTCTTGACCGAGCCGTCCTTCTGCTTGGTGGGGCAGTCCGGGATACCGGTGACCATGTCGCGCGGGATGCTCATCGCGGTCGCGTTCGACCGGTCCTTCGCCACGTGGAAGAGGATCGTGGTGTCCGCGTGGCCGACGCTGCCCGCGTCCCCGTACTTCGCGCCCAGGCCCTGACGGCTGTCGGTGCCGATGACCAGGATGTTCACCGCGTCCTTGCTGGTCGCGTTCTTGCTGCCGGCCGTGCCGACGTCGACGGTGGCGATGTTGCCGTCGAGGTGCCGGTACAGGAAGTAGGCCCCCGTGCTGCCGGCGAGCAGCAGGAAACCGAGCGTTCCCGCGGTCCACACCAGCACCTTGCGCTTCGTGGACCGCCTGGCCTTGCGGGACACCGGGGCACCGGCGCGGCGGCGGCCACCCGGTGCCGGGACGGGTGGCTGCTCCTCGCGGCGCGTCCGCCGCCCGCCCTGCCGGGGCACCGTGGGCGCCGGAGGGGCGTCGGAGTCAAGCCGCAGCCGGTAGGAACCGGTCTCGGGGTCGAGGACCCACTGGTCCGCGGGGTCGATGTCGCTGCCGTCGTGCCTGTTCACGGTCGTACGGGGCCTCCGTCCACACCCCGGCCGGCCCGGGGTGTCAGTTCAGACAGACGAGCGCCGCACATGGTTGCCCCGGGGCGGTCGGCTCCCTGTGCGAGACAGGGGACCCGAGGGACTTCCGTGGTGGTTGAACCGGTGCCGCCGGGCCGCACCAGTGACGGCGGCCCGGCACCCATGCCTGGCCCGCCGTACCGTCATGGTCCCGGCCCTCCCCCTGACCGTCCGCCCGTGCCGCTCCCGGCGCCGTCCACAGCCTGTGGACGGCGCCGGGGTGCTCAGCTCCGCCGGGTCCGCCCGACGAGCCAGTCCAGCGCGTCCGTGGCGGAGCCGAGGACCGAGATGTGCCCCTCGCCCGGCCGCAGCCACAGCTCCGCGTCGGGACAGCGCCGGGACAGCCACACGCCGTGCGCGGCGGGCACCATACGGTCCGCTTCGCCGTGCAGGACCAGGACGGGCGCGGCGACGCCGGCCGGGTCGAAGCCCCACGGCGCCACATAGGCCAGGTCGTCGTCGACCATGCCGCCCGGGCCGCCCTCGAGCGCCTTGCCCGCCACCTCGCCCAGCCAGCCCCATGTTCCCGCCAGCGCGGCGTGGTCCCCCGGGGTGAAGAGCTCGGGGTCGAAGTCGTCGGCGGCCAGCCGCTCTTCCAGCGCCACCCGGCCCCGGACCGCCGCGCCGAGCTCCGCCGCGCCGGACGGCCCCATCCCGGCGAACCAGTCGAGCCCCTCCGCACCGAACGGCGCCAGGCCGGATCCGCAGACGACCGCCAGGACGCGGTCCGGCAGCAGGGCCGCGCAGGCCAGCGCGTGGGGGCCGCCGCCGGAGTGGCCCATGACCGCGAAGCGGCCGATGCCCAGGGCGTCGGCGACGGCCGCCGCGTCGCCGGCCGCGGAGGCGACGTCCCGGCCCGGGCGGGGCGTCGAACCGCCGTACCCCGGGCGGTCGTAGCCCACCCAGCGGATGCCGCGCGCGGCGGCCGCCGCGAAGAGCGGCGCGGGAGGTGTGCCGGTGTTGGGCGTGCCGTGGTGCCACAGGACGGCGAGTTCCGCACCGTCCGCCCGGCCGCCGGTCCCGGTGTCGTACACGTGCAGCCTCCGCCCGTCGGCGAGGGCGATATCCGTCTCCGTCACCATCCGCCCGAGTCTAGGCGCGGGCACCGACACGCCACCGGGAGCGGGCGGTCAGGCGCCGCGCCCGCCACGGACACGGAAATCCGCTGCCCCGGAGCACGGCCCGCTGTTACCGTCCCCCGGTGTTCTCCCTCCTCGAACCCGCCCTGTTCACCCGGCTGCGCGACGCACGGCGGGTCCTCGTCGCCGGGGCCGGCGGCGGCTTCGACGTCTACGCCGGGCTGCCGATCGCGCTCGCGCTGCGCGAGGCCGGCAAGGAGGTCCACCTGGCCAACCTCTCCTTCGCCGACCTGTACGGCCTGGACCGCGACGTGTGGCTGGACCACGACGTCGCCGCCGTGCGCCCCTCGACGGCCGCGCGCGGCGACTACTTCCCGGAACGGACCCTCGCCCGCTGGCTGGAGTCGCAGGGCCTGCCCTCGACCGTGTACGCGCTGTGCCGTACCGGCGTCGAACCCCTGCGGGCCGCCTACCGGGCGCTGATCGGCCACCTCGGCGGCGTCGACGCGATCGTGCTGGTGGACGGCGGCACCGACATCCTCATGCGCGGCGACGAGAGCGGACTCGGCACTCCGGAGGAGGACATGGCCAGCCTCGCCGCGGTGGGCGGGCTCACCGGCGTCCCGCAGCGGCTGGTGGCCTGCCTCGGCTTCGGCGTCGACGCGTACCACGGGGTGAACCACTCCCTGGTGCTGGAGAACCTGGCGGCCCTGGAGCGCGACGGGGCGTACCTGGGCGCGTTCTCGCTGCCGCGCGACAGCCGTGAGGGGCGGCTCTACCTCGCGGCGGTCGCGCACGCCCAGGAGGAGACCCCGGACCACCCGAGCATCGTCCACGGCTCGGTCGCGGCCGCGGTGCGCGGCGACTTCGGGAACGTCCGGTTCACGGAGCGCACCAGGAACAGCGAACTGTTCGTCAACCCGCTCATGGCGGTCTACTTCTGCGTGGACGCGGTGGGCCTGGCCGCCCGCAACCTCTACCTCGACCGGCTGGAGCAGACGCAGCTCACCCGCCAGATCAGCTCGATCGTCGAGGAGTTCCGCGACGGCCTGCCGCGCCAGCGCCCGCCGCGGACCTTCCCCCACTGACCCACCCGCCCTTCGCCCAGGAGCGGGTCAGCCCCTCACGCCCGCCGCGAGCGCGTCCAGCGACACCTGCCACAGCAGCGCGGCCGCGGCCGGGTCCAGCGCGTGGTCGGCGACGCCGCCGGAGGTGCCGGGGATGTGGCGGTGGGCCTCGGCGCAGTCCTCGAAGTAGCGCCCGCCGACGCACTCCAGCCGGGGCGCGGTGGCGACGAACACGACGGTGGCGGCGCCCTGTTGCGGGGTCTTGAAGGTGTGGCCGCCGGACGCGTGGGCGGCGTCGAGGGCCTCGCGGGTGAGATGGCGGGACAGGTTGGTCCCCAGCACCGCCCCCGGGTGGACGGCGTTGACGGTCACGCCGTCGGCGGCCCAGCGACGGCTGGCCTCCACCGCGAAGAGGACGTTGGCGGTCTTGGACTGGGCGTAGGCGAGTCCGGCGTCGTACGGGCGGTGATGGAAGTGGATGTCGTCGAAGTGCACGGGGCTGCGCAGGTGGGCGACCGAGCTGAGGGAGACCACGCGGGCGCGGCCCGCGGCCGCGAGGGCCGGGTGGAGGCGGACGGCGAGCGCGAAGTGCCCGAGGTGGTTGGTCGCGAACTGCAGCTCCCAGCCCTCGGGCGTGTGCGTCTGCGGGGTCATCATCACCCCGGCGTTGTTGACGAGGACGTCCAGGGGGCCGTGCCAGGCGGCGGTGAAGGCCCCGACGGAGCGCTGGTCCGCCAGGTCGAGCGGGGCGACCAGGACCCGCCCGCCGCCACCGGCCGCGATGTCCGCCGCCGCCCGCTCGCCGGCGGCGGTGTCCCGCACGGCGAGGGTGACCTCGGCACCCGCTCCGGCCAGGGCGCGGGCTGCCTCCAGGCCGATGCCGGAGGCCGCGCCGGTGACGACGGCGCGGCGGCCGGTGAGGTCGATGCCACCGACGACCTCGGCGGCGGTGGACTGTGCGGTGAAGCCGGAGCCGGTCATGGCCGTGCCTTCCTCTCGGCGGTGCGGTGGTGCCACCCCTTCCAGGCAACCACCGCGGGCCGTCCCCGGCGCCCCCGGACGAGGATCAGCGCAGGGCGCTCTTCTCCCGCCACCGGTCCCAGTCCACGTTCCAGTCGCCGAAGCCGTTGTTGGGCGCGACCGTGCCCTTGGCCTCCGACCCCGTGATCTCGAAGGGGTCGCCGACCCGGACCTGGGAGTACAGCCAGTCCGCGTCGGCGTCGCTCATCCCGACGCAGCCGTGGCTGCGGTTGGCCCGGCCGAAGAACGCGGCGTTCCAGGGGGCGGCGTGCGCGTACATCCCGGACCAGGTGAGCCGGATCGAGTCGTCGACCTTCTGGTCGTAGGCGTCACCGAGGCCGACGGTCTCGGAGTTCATCCGGACCGTGCCCTCCTTGGCCAGCACCACCGCCGTGCCGCGCCAGGAGCCGGTGTCCGGGCCGGGGGTGCCGCCGGAGACCGGGAACGTGCGCACGGTCCGGCCGTCGCGCCGCAGGGTGAGCCGCTTGCGGTCGAGGTCCACCTTGACCACCTGGCGGGCGCCGACGGTGAAGGAGGTCTTGTAGTCGCGGACGAACCAGCCACCCCGGCCGGAGTCGGTGCCGTCCAGACGGGCGTCCAGGGTGACCTCGGTGCCCGGTCGCCAGTACTCCCTGGGCCGCCAGTCGACCCGGTCCCGGCCGGAGTAGTCGGTCAGCCAGCCCCAGGAGCCCTCGGTGCCGTCGGAGGTGGTGACCTTCAGCTGCCGCTCCACGGCGGCCTTGTCGGTCACCGGGTTGTCGAAGACCAGGGAGATCGGCTGGGCCACGCCGACCGTGGTGCCGTCGCCGGGCCGCCAGTCCACCTTGTTGACCTTGCCGGCGGGGGCCGTGGTGAAGCTGGACTGGCTCTTGCCGGTCGTGCCGCCCGGGGTGCGGGTGACGGCCTCGACGGTGTACGAGGCGCCGGGCACGACGTTGCGGTCCGAGGTCCAGGTGCGGCGGTCCGCGGACAGTTCGCCGGTCAGGCCCTTGCCGTGCGGCCCGGCGACGGTGACCGTCGTCAGGGTGCCGCCCTTCGCGGTGACCCGGACGGGCTCGCCGGCCCGGACCCGCCCGCCGTGCGGGGTGACGGCGACGGTCACCGGCCGCTCCTTGTGCTGCTCCCCGTCGCCGCCCGCGTGCGTCACCGCCGGGGCGCTGCCCGAGCAGGCGGTCAGCACGGCGGCCAGTGCGACGGCGGCAGCCACGGCGGCGGCGCGGGGACGGGGCCGGCGTATCGGGCCCACGCGTTTGCGGGACAACGGAGACCTCCGGGAGGGACGGACGGGGAGAGCGGCCGGGAATCGGCCGGACCCAGGGGACTCTAGGCCGCCGAATGCCCTGGTGGAGGGCCTGGGAGCGATATGACGGCAGTTGCGGGGAAACGGTCATGGTCCGGTCACATTCGCCGCTCGGGGCGGTCACGGAGGGCTGTGAGCCTTGCTGTGTTCCCACCGACCACACCCAGGGAGGCGCAAGTGTCAGCGCTGCTCGTGACGGCGGGCTGCGGCCCCCGGCAGGCCTGGCTCCGGCCGGTCGACGCCGGAACGTACCGCTCGTTCCTGGCGTCCAGAACCGGCTCGGCGCTCGGCCCCGGCTTTCTCCAGTGCCCGTCGTGGGCGCTGGTGAAGCCGGGATGGCGGGCCCGGTTGCTCGGCTGGGGCCCCGGGGACGGCGCGGGGCACGGTGAGCTGCGCGGGGTGGCGCTGGTGCTGCTGCGGCAGTTCCCCGGGACCCGGAAGTCGTTCGCCTACCTGCCCGAGGGGCCGGTCGCCGACTGGGCCGACCCGGACATCGACGCCTGGCTCACGCCGCTCCTGCGCCACCTGCGCGGACTCGGCGCGTTCGCCGTGCGCATCGGCCCCTCGCCCGACCACCGGCGCTGGGACGCCACCGCGCTGAAGGCCGCCACAGGTCTCGGCCGGCGCCTGTCGGACGTCCTGGCGTGCGAGGTCGACCCGCTCGGCACGGTGGTGGCCGAGCGGCTGCGGGCCCGCGGCTGGCGGCGCTGCGGCGGTGACGGGCCGGACGGCGGCGGGGACGCGGACGCCCAGCCCCGCCATGTCTTCCGGGTCCCGCTGGCCGGCCGCAGCGCCGACGACCTGTGGTCGGGGCTCAACCAGGAGTGGCGCCGCAACATACGGCGGGCGCGCAGGTCGGGCGTCGAGGTGACGGTCGGCGGCGCGGCCGACCTCCCCGAGTTCTTCCGGTTGCTGCGGATCACCGAGGAGCGCGACGGTTTCCGGCTGGGCCGCTCGCTGGAGTACTACCAGCGTCAGTACGCGGCCCTCAACGCCGAGCAGCCGGGACGGATGAAGCTCTACCTCGCCCGCCACGAGGGCGAGGTGCTCGCCGCCCACACCATGATCACGGTGGGCCGGCGGGTCTGGTACCAGACCGGCGCCTCCGCGGACCACCGCCGAGAGGTCCGTCCCTCCAACGCCCTGCAGTGGCGGATGCTCCGGGACGCCCACGAACAGGGCGCGCTGGAGTACGACATGCGCGGAGTACCCTCCACACTCGACCCGCAGGACCGGGCGTTCGGTCTCACGCGATGGAAGCTCGGCACCGGGGGGCAGGTCGTCGAGACCCTGGGGGAATGGGAGACGGCCTTGGACGGCACCGCCAACCACACGCTCTACCGGGCGTTCCAGGCCTACATGGCGCGCCGGTGAGCGCCCCCGCGGCGGCGCGCCCGGCCGACGGGCCGGCCGCCACGGCCGGGGCCCCCGCGGCCGGCTCGGTGCTGCGCAGCGGCGCCGTCATGGCGGCGGGCTCGATGGTCTCCCGCGCCACCGGCTTCGTGCGGTCGGCGACCGTCGCCGCGGCGCTCGGCGTGGGCCTGGCCGCCGACGGCTACTCGGTCGGCAACTCGGTGCCCGCGATCGTCTACACGCTGCTGCTGGGCGGCGCCCTCAACGCGGTCTTCGTGCCCGAACTGGTGCGGGCCGCCAAGGAGCACCAGGACGGTGGCGCCGCCTACACCGACCGGCTGCTGACCGTGTGCACCGTCGCACTGCTGCTGATGACGACGGCGGCCGTGCTCGCCGCGCCCGCGATCGTGGCCGCGTACACCGGCTACACCGGGGCGCAGGCGGCGACGACGGTGGCCTTCGCGCGCTCCTGCCTGCCGCAGATCCTCTTCCTCGGCCTGTTCACGCTGCTCGGGCAAGTGCTCAACGCCCGCGGCCGGTTCGGCGCGATGATGTGGACGCCCGTCCTCAACAACCTGGTCGTCATCGCCGTCTTCGGCCTCTATCTGGCCACGGCCGGCACCGGCGGCGGACTGACCGCCGCCGAGACCGCGCTGCTCGGCTGGGGCACCACGGCCGGCATCGCGGTGCAGGCGCTGGCGCTGGTGCCCTCGCTGCGGGCGGCGCGCTTCCGCTGGCGGCCGCGGTTCGACTGGCGGGGCAGCGGGCTGGCCCGGCCGTTGCGCTCCGCCGGGTGGCTGGTGCTGCTGGTGCTCACCAATCAGGTCGCCTACTGGGTGGTGACCCGGCTCGCCACCTCCGCCGGACAGCGCGCCGCGGCCCTCGGCATCGACGGCGGCGCCGGCTTCACCGCGTACAACAACGCCTATCTGCTGTGGGCCGTGCCGCACGGCATCGTGACGGTCTCGCTGGTCACCGCCCTGCTGCCGCGGATGAGCGCGGCGGCGGCCGACGGCGACCCCACGCGGGTGCGCCGCGACGTCTCGTACGCGCTGCGCAGCAGCTCCGCGATGGTGGTGCCCGCCGCGTGCGCGCTGCTGGCGCTCGCCGGGCCCGCGATGGCCCTGGTCTTCGAGCACGGCAGGACGGACGCCGCCGACGTCGCCGTCATGGCGAACACGCTGGTGGCCTTCGCCCCGGGCCTGGTCGCCTTCTCCGGGCAGTACGTGCTGTCGCGCACCTTCTACGCGCTCGGCGACACCCGGACCCCCTTCCTGCTCAACCTGGTGATCTGCGGGCTCAACGCGGGCCTGTCCGTCGCCGCCTACCTGCTGCTGCCCGCGCGCTGGGCGGTTACCGGCATGGCGGCGGCGTACTCGGTGGCGCTCTTCGCGGGCTGGGCGGTCACCGCGTACGTGCTGGACCGCAGGCTGGCGGCGCCGGACGGCGGTCGCGGGCCGTGGCGGTCGCCGACCGCGGGCGCGCTGGCCCGGCTGCTGCTCGCCGCGGTGCCGGCCGCCGCCCTGGGCCGGCCGACGGCGGACCTCGCCGCGCCGCTCGGGCCGCTCGCCGCCGCGGTGGCCGGGGCGGCCGTCGTCGTGCTGGTCTTCGCGGCCGCCGCCCGCCCGCTGCGGCTTACCGAGGTCGAGGCGGCCCGGCGGGTGGTGCTCGGAAAACTTCGGCGCGGTGCAACATGAGTTGCGATACTCCGCTCATGCCACGCGTGCTGCTGATCGAAGACGACCCTTCCGTGCGAGAAGGTGTCGAACTGGGCCTGCGCCGCCGCGGTCACGAGGTACGCACGGCCGCGACCGGCGAGGCCGGGCTCACCGCCCTCGGCGAGTTCCAGCCCGATCTACTGCTGCTGGACCTGATGCTGCCCGGCATGAACGGCGTCCAGGTCTGCCGGCAGGTGCGCGAGACGAGCCAGCTGCCGATCATCATGCTCACCGCCCGCGGCGACGACTTCGACGTGGTCGTCGGGCTGGAGGCCGGGGCCGACGACTACATCGTCAAACCCGCCCGCACCGAGGTGATCGAGGCCCGCATACGGGCCGTGCTGCGCCGCATCGAGGAGCCCGGGGGCCGCCCCCCCGTCGAGTTCCATGGCGACCTCGCCGTGGACCGCGCCGGGCTCGGCGTCGCCAAGTCCGGGCGGCGGCTGGCGCTCGCGCCCTCCGAGCTGAAGCTGCTGCTGTTCCTGTCCGCCGCGCCCGAACGCGTCTTCAGCCGGCAGCAGTTGCTGGAGAACGTATGGGAGCACAGCTACCACGCGGACGCCCGGCTGGTCGACGCCTGCGTCCGGCGGCTGCGCAACAAGATCGAGGACGTTCCCGGCAGTCCCCGCTACATACAGACGCTGCGCGGCTTCGGCTACCGCTTCGGGCCGCTGTGAGCACCCGGTGATCCGCCGCAGGGCCCGCATCGGGCTGCGCAGCCGGCTGGTGCTGGCCTTCCTGCTCGTCGCCGCGGTCAGCGCGGGCACCACCGCGGCCCTGACGTACCGCGAGGCGCGCAACGCCATACTCGAACAGGCCCAGGACACCGCCGTCGCCTCCTTCCGCGAGCAGGCGGGCACCCTCGGCACCCCGCTCCCGATGGACCGCCTGGCCCTCCAGGAGGTGCTGCGCGACATGGCCCGCAAGGGCAAGCCGCGCACCTGGGTGGTGTTCGCCGAGTACGGCTCGATGCGGGTCTCCTCCGGCACCAGCCCCGTGTCGACCGTCATCACGCCCGAACTGCGCCGCGCGGCGCTGGCCAATCCGCGGGGCGTCTTCCAGCGGGTCGACAAGGACGGCACCCCCTGGCTGACGATGGCCGTGCCGACCGTCTTCAAGACCGGACTGTCCGCCCGCCCCACCGGGCTCGTGCTCTACGCCGTGATGCCGCTGACCACGGAGGAGGACGACATCCGGGCGATGCTCACCGCCGCCCGCGACGGAGCCCTGCCCGCGCTGGCCATCGCCCTGATCCCGGCCCTGCTCGCCGCCCGCAGCGTGCTCCGCCCGGTCCGCGAGCTGCGCACGGCGGCGCAGCGCATGGGCCGCGGCGAGCTCGACACCCGCATCCCCGTCAAGGGCAGCGACGAACTCGCGGACCTCGCCCACACCTTCAACGACTCCGCGCTGCAACTGGAACGGTCCGTAGAGGAGTTGCGCCGCGCCGAGGCCAGGGCCCGCCGCTTCGCCTCCGACGTATCGCACGAACTGCGCACCCCACTGTCCGGGATGCTCGCGGTCACCGAGGTCCTCGACGAGGACGCCGAGCGGCTCGCCCCGGACACCGCGGCCGCGGTCCGCCTCATCAGCGCCGAGACGGGCAAGCTCGCCGTCCTGGTCGAGGACCTGATCGAGATCTCCCGCTTCGACGCGCGGGCCGCCGAACTCAACGCCGACGAGGTCGACGTCGCCGAGACCATCCGCAAGACCCTGGCCACCCGGTACTGGACGGATCCCGCGCAGGTCGCCACCGAACTTCCCCCGGGCATCCGGGCCCGGCTCGACCCGCGGCGCTTCGACGTCGTGGTCGCCAACCTCGTCGGGAACGCGCTGCGCCACGGCAGCACCCCCGTCCGGGTACGGCTGCACACCGAGGCTCACGACGGCGGCCCGGCCCGGTTCGCCGTCGAGGTCGCCGACAGCGGCCCCGGCATCGCCCCGGACGTCCTGCCGCACATCTTCGACCGCTTCTACAAGGCCGACGCTGCCCGCACCCGCTCCGCGGGCAGCGGTCTGGGCCTGGCCATCACCCTGGAGAACGTCCGTCTCCACGGCGGCACGGTCCGCGCCGCCAACCGCCCGGGCGGCGGCGCCGTCCTCACCGTGCGGATGCCGCTGGACGTCCCCCGTGCGGCCGGGGAGGCGACGCGGTGAGCCGCCGGTCCGTCCCGGCCCTCGCCGCGGCCCTCGCCGCGGCGGCCCTGCTGACCGGCTGCGGGGTCACGGGCTCCGGGGTCGTCGAGGCGGGCGGCCCGGCCACCGTGGAGGCCTTCCCCGGAGCGGGGGCCCGGCTGACGCTCTTCTTCCTCTCCCCCGAGGGCCGGCTCACCCCGGTCCTGCGCGGGACCGGCTACGACCCGCAGACTGGACAGGTGCCGACCGCGAAGGCCGTCAGCGTGCTGCTGGAAGGGCCCGGGTCCCAGGAGGGCGCGGCGGGACTCGGCACCGGGCTGCCCGCCACCACCGGGCCGGTGGACGTCACGTCGTCCCGCGGCACGGTCCGGATCACGCTCCCGTTCCCCGTGCGGGGCCTGAAGGACAACGCCGTGCGCCAGGTGGTGTGCACCGCCGCCTACGCCGAGGGCCGCGAGGACGCCGTCGACGTCGTCCTCGCCGGCCGCGACGGCGTCCTCCCACCCGCCCGCTGCGGCGGCGCCCTGCCCGGCGCGGCCTCGCCCTGACCCCGGCCGGTGCCGACCTGCGGGCACGCGCCAGGAGCGGTAGAAGTGGAGGAGGGCCCAGGCGCCCGCGTCCTGGAGGGGGCCGGAAGAGGACGGGCGAGAACGGCGACGGATGGCGATGCGAGATTCCAGCCTCGACGACGAATTCGACGGCGGCCTCCCTCCCCGGCCCGATCCGGCCGTTCCGGCCACGGCCGCCATCGACGCCCACGGCATCATCACCGGCTGGAGCAGTGAGGCCGAGCGGCTGCTCGGTCGCGCCCCCACGTACACCGTGGAGCAGGTGGTCGGCGAACTCGTCACCAACGCCCTCCGGTACGGAACCCCGCCCGCCGGGCTGCGCGTCATCCACAACTCCGACGCGCCCCACCTGCGCCGGACCCGGGCCCTCGACGAGGGCGGCCGCGGACTGCTGCTGGTGGCGCGGGTCACCGGACGCTGGGGGACGCGTCATTTGCAGCGGGGCAAGACGATCCGGGCGGAGGCCGCCCTGGCCGACGACTGAGGAGGGCCGGCCCCCGAGGACGGCGGACGAGGAAGGGAATGGTGCTCATGTGCCGGTGGCTCGCCTACACAGGCACGCCCATGCTGCTCGACAACATCCTCTACAAACCGCGGCACTCCCTGATCGACCAGAGCCTGCACTCCCGGATGGGCGTCGAGACGACCAACGGGGACGGCTTCGGCATCGGCTGGTACGCCACGGACCACCTGGACACCCCGGCGATCATCCGGGACATCGGGCCCGCGTGGAACAACCGCAACCTGCGGGAGATCTCGCGCCACGTCACCTCGCCGCTGTTCTTCGCCCACGTACGGGCGTCGACGGGCACCGCGATCCAGCAGACCAACTGCCACCCCTTCCGGCACGGCCGGTGGCTGTGGATGCACAACGGGGCGATCACCGACTTCCACCGGCTGCGCCGCGACCTCTCGCTCGCCGTCGACCCGGCGCTGTTCTCCTCCATCGAGGGCTCGACGGACTCCGAGGTGATGTTCTTCCTCGCGCTCACCTTCGGCCTCGACCAGGACGCGCCCGGCGCCGTGGCGCGGATGGCCGGGCTGGTGGAGCGGACCGGCCACGAGCACGGGGTCGAGTTCCCCGTCCAGATGACGTTGGCGGTCACCGACGGGGAGAGCCTGTGGGCGTTCCGCTACTCCAGCGAGCGCACGTCGCGCTCGCTGTTCTACAGCAGCAGGGTGGACTCGCTGTGCGATCTCCACCCGGACCTGTGGTTCCTGCAGGGCGTGTCGGAGGAGACCCGGCTCGTGGTGTCCGAGCCCCTGGGCGACCTGCCGGACGCCTGGCACGAGGTCCCCGAGAGCACCTTCGGGGTGGTGCGGCCCGGGCAGGACGAGCTGATGCCCTTCGAGCCCGCGGCCCCCGACGGAATCGCGGCGTGACGCGGGTCACGGGAACCCGCGGGCGAGCGACGGACAGCCGACAGAAGTGACCACTGATGTACGTACCCGGGTACGGGACGGGGACCCCGCCGCCTTCGCGGAACTGTTCGACGCGTACGCCCGTACCGTCTACAACCACGCCTTCCGGCTGACCGCCGACTGGTCGGTCGCCGAGGACGTGATGTCGGCCACCTTCCTGGAGGCCTGGCGGCTGCGCGCCCGCGTCGACCCCGAGGGGGGCTCGCTGCGGCCGTGGCTCCTGGGTGTCGCCACGAACATCGCGCGCAACCACTGCCGCGGAAATCGCCGTTACCGGGCCGCGGTCGCCGCCGGGGCCCAGGCCGGGGCAGCCGCCCTCGAAGTGCCCGACCACGCCGACCTCGTGGCCGGCCGGGTCGACGACCGGCGCCGCATCGCCGCCGTCCTGGCCGCCCTCGCCCGGCTGCGCCGCGCCGAGCGCGAGGTGCTGACGCTGTGCCTGTGGGAGGGCCTGGAGTACACCGAGGCCGCCGAGGCCCTCGGCGTCCCGGTCGGCACCGTGCGCTCGCGGCTGTCCCGGGCCCGCACGAGACTGCGCAAACTCGCCGACGCGGAGATGGAACCCGCCGGCCGCCGCCGACAGACAGAAGGGGACCGCACGAACGCGGTCCGGCCCGCACAGGAAGGAATCCGATGAACGCCCATCCCTCGGAATGGGAGGAGACCGCCCGTCTCCTGCCGCGCGTGGAGCGGGATCTGCCGGCGGACCGTCACCAGTTGCACAAGGAGCGTCTGATGACCCGGATCCACGAGGACCTCGCCGCGAGGCCCGGCCCGTCCCCCGCCGCCACACGCCCGGCCGCGCGCCGCAACCCCTTCCTGCGCCGCATGGTCCTCGTCCCGCTGAGCGCGGGCGTACTGGCCGGGGCCCTGGCGACCGGCCTGTTCGTGTTCGGCGGCGCGGAGGGCACCGGCGCGGGCGGCCGCTCCGGCACCTCCGCCGCGGGCCCCGCCCTGACCACCCGCCTCGGCACCGCGGACCCCAAGGGCGCCGCCCGTCTGCTCGACACCGCCTCGCTGGCCGCCGCCGAGTCGCCCGCCACGCCGGTGGGCGACGGCCAGTACATCTACATCGAGTCGAAGTCGGCCGGCACCGTCGTGCGGCACGTGGGCGACACGACCAGCCTGGCCGGCACCCCGCTGCACCGGCGCCAGGTCTGGGAGTCCCGCGACGGCAGCGACGGCTGGCTGATCGAACCCGGCACCACCGGCCCGGAGGGCGTGACCCTGGCGGGCACCGACGAGCAGGGCAACGTGCCCGGTCCGACCCTGAACGCGCCGAGCTACGACTACCTCAGCACCCTGCCCACCGACCCCGACGCCCTCCTGGCCAAGATCTACAAGGAGACGAAGGGCATGGGCAACGGCCCCGACCAGGAGGCCTTCACCACCATCGGCGACCTGCTGGGCGAGAGTTACCCGCCGGCCACGCTGACCACCGCGCTCTACAAGGCCGCCGCCAAGATCCCCGGTGTGGTCGCCGTGGACGACGCCGTGGACGCCACCGGGCGGCACGGGGTCGCGGTGGCCCGGCTGGACGAGGCCAGCGGACAGCGCACCGAGTGGATCTTCGATCGGAAGACCCACGTCTTCCTCGGCGAGCGCACCGTCCAGGCCGAGCGGGACCCCGACGGGGTCCTGCCGCGCGGCACGGTCGTCTTCACCAACGCGGTGCTGAGCCGCTCCGCCGTGGACGGCATCAAGCAGCTGCCCGGCGCCACGGGCTGAGATCCTCCGCGGCCACCGCGGCGGCCGGAACGGCGGCCACCGCCTCCGGAGGACCGAACGGCCGGATCACCGGCCCGGCGAGCACGAGGAGCAGCAGCGCGACGGACAGCGCCTCCGCGATCGTGGTGTTCCGTTCCTCCCGGGTGGGACCGTGATGGCCCCTCATGGAGCTGCGGGCCACCCGGGACACCGCTCACCCCTCTTCTTGTGTGCCGCCCACGATCTCGGCCAGCGCCTCGGCGACGTGGCGCTCGGTGGTGGCCTTGTCGAGGCCGAGGGAGGTCAGCGGGCCGTCGCCCGCCTCCAGTTCGAGGAGGGCGAGGAGGAGGTGCTCGGTGCCGATGTAGTTGTGGCCCAGGCGGAGGGCCTCACGGAAGGTGAGTTCGAGGACCTTGCGGGAGGCGAGGTCGTACGGGACGAGCTCGGGGACCTCGTCCACGGCCGCGGGGAGGGCCGCGGTGAGGGCGGTGCGGGCGGCGTCGGGGGTGACGCCCTGGGCCGTCATGGCGAGGGCCGCGAGGGCCTGGGGCTCGCTGAGCAGCCCGAGGGCGAGGTGCTCGGGGCGGACCTCGGGGTTGCGGGCGGTCTGGGCCTCCGCGTGGGCGGCCATGACGACCTTGCGGGCGCGTGGGGTGAAGCGCGAGAAGCCCTGCGAGGGGTCGAGGTCGGGGAAGCCGAGGTCCTTGGGGACGAAGCGCTTCTGGGCGGCCTGCTTGGTCACGCCCATGCTCTTGCCGATGTCGGTCCACGAGGCACCGGATCGCCGGGCCTGGTCGACGAAGTGTCCGATGAGGTGGTCGGCGACCTCGCCCAGGTGCTCGGCGGCGATGACGGCGTCCGAGAGCTGGTCGAGGGCGTGGGGGTGGGCCTTTTTGATGGCTTCGATCAGATCGTCGAGCCGGATCTGCTGCGTCATGCGTCAACGATAGGTTGACACCCCTCTGTCGTCAACCAAAGGTTGACGACAGAGGGGTGTCAATCAGTGGTGCCCCCGGCCTCGGGTGCGCCGGCCTGGGGCACATGTCCCAAAAACCTCGGCCCTGCGGGAATCGCACGCGGGGTCCCTCGACCGGCGCGCAAGACCCGGCTCGGGACCGGGTGGACGCAGGTTCGAGCCCTGCCCCGGTGCCCGTACGGCTCGCAAGCCCACGGATGTGTCAGCGCACGGTGAGGACGAGCTTCCCGGTGGTGCGTCCCGTCTCCAGGGCGGCGTGGGCCCTGGCGGCCTCGGACAGGGGGAAGGTGTCGGCGACCGTGACACGCAGGGCACCCTCCTCCACCAGGTGGGCGATCGCGGTCATGCCGGCGTGGTCGGCCTCGACGATCATGCCGGCGGCACGCACGCCCAGACGGTCGGCCTCCGCGAGGAGTTCGGGCATGCCGATCGGGAGGAGCGTGACGAGCAACCCGCCCTGGCGCAGGGTGCGCAGGGAGCGGAGGGACTCGGGGCCACCGAGGGGGTCGAGGACGACGTCCACGTCGCGGACGGCCTCGGCGTAGTCGGCCGAGCGGTAGTCGATCAGTTCGTCGGCGCCGAGGCCGCGCAGGAAGTCGTGCTTGGCGGCGCTCGCCGTGCCGAGGACGTACGCGCCGCGGGACTTGGCGATCTGGACGGCGACGTGCCCGACGCCTCCCGCGGCCGCATGGACCAGCACGCGCTGCCCGGGGCGGACCCCGGCGACGTCGACGAGCGCCTGCCAGGCGGTGAGGGCGACCAGCGGGACCGCGGCGGCCTCCACGTGGCTCATGGTGGACGGCTTCCGGGCGAAGGCACGGGCGGGCCCGGTGACGTACTCGGCGTGGGAGCCCACACCGTGCGGGTAGGGGAGCATGCCGAAGACCTCGTCACCGGGCCGGAAGAGGGCGACTCCCAGCCCGGCCTCCTCCACGACACCGGAGACGTCCCAGCCGAGGACGGGCGGCGGGCCGCCGAGGAAGAGCCCGGTCTGCCGGTGCTTGGTGTCGGTGGGGTTGAGCCCGGCGGCGTGGACGCGGACGAGCAGTTGCCCGACGCCGGGAGTGGGACGCTCCAGCTCCGCCTCCCGCAGTACCTCGGGTCCGCCGAGGACGTCCTGGGTGATCGCGCGCATGGTGCGAGGGGTCGTGTCGTTCATGCGCTCCAGCCTGCCGACCGGCGGCGCGCGGAAAAATGGCCTGGTTGCCATCATCCGATAAGTTTCTGCCATGCATCGTGTGGTCGTCCTCGCCCTCGACGGCGTCTATCCCTTCGAGCTGGGCATCCCCAACCGCGTCTTCGGCTCCGCCGGGAACCGCTACGAAGTGCTGACCTGCACCGCCGACGGGCGCCCCGTGCGCACGGACTCGGACTTCTCGGTGGCCGTCGAGCACGGCCCCGAGGTGCTGGCCACCGCCGACACCGTCGTGATCCCGCCGTACGACCAGGCGCGGATCACCGCGGAGCTCCCCGCCCCGGTCGCCGCCGCGCTCGGCACGATCCGGCCGGGCACCCGCATCGTCTCCATCTGCACGGGGGCCTTCGCGCTCGCCGCCGCGGGACTCCTCGACGGCCGCCCCGCCACCACCCACTGGGCCCTGGCCGACGACTTCCGCCGGCTGTTCCCCCGGGTGGCCCTCGACGCCGACGTGCTCTTCGTCGACGACGGCGACCTCCTCACCTCGGCCGGCGCCGCCTCCGGTGTGGACGTCTGCCTGCATCTGGTGCGCGCCGACCACGGCAGCGCGGTGGCCAATTTCGTCGCCCGAGTCTGCGTCGTACCGCCCTGGCGGGAGGGCGGCCAGGCGCAGTACATCGAGCAGCCCGTGCCCGGACCCACCGACACCGGCACGGCGGCGACGCGGCAGTGGGCGCTGGAGCACCTCGACCTGCCGCTCACCCTCAGCGACCTCGCGGACCACGCGCGGATGAGCCTGCGCACCTTCGCCCGGCGGTTCCGGGACGAGGTGGGGGTGAGCCCGGGGAAGTGGCTCATCCAGCAACGGGTCGCCCGGGCCCGCCATCTGCTGGAGTCCAGCGACCTCCCGGTCGACCGCATCGCCGGCGAGGTGGGCTTCGCCACCGCGACCTCCCTGCGGCAGCACCTCCACGCCGCCATCGGGGTCTCCCCCCTGGCCTACCGCCGCACCTTCCGGGCCACCGCCACCCGTTGACGCACCCGGCCCGGGGGGGGCCGCGATGGCTGCCGACCGTCCACTCGGCACCGGGTATCGGCACCGAGGTGTCCGGGCACGCGCGGAGCAGGGCGGCCAGGTCCTGGCGGCGTGCAGGACCTCGGCCTCGGCCGGGTGGTCAGGGGCAGCACCGTTCGCCAGTCCAGGCCCGGGACGGAAAGCCGGACGCGAAACGGTGGGCGGACCGTGACCCGGAAAAGCGGGCGGAATACGGGAAGGGGAAAAGAGGGAAGCCCCCGGGCAGCCGTGGCCGCCGGGGGCGTCCCCAGGAAAGCTTTCGCGCGCGGGCGATCAGTACGCCGAGTTGACGTTGTCGATCGTGCCGTAGACGTGGGCCGCGTAGTTGCACGCGGCGGTGATGTTGGCGACCGGGTCGTAGATGTTCCACGAGGTACCGGGGACGTGGTAGGCCTTGAACGTCGGGTCGATCACCTGCATCAGACCCTTGGAGGGAATTCCCTTGGCAGCGTTCGAGTCCCAGCCGTTGATGGCGTTCGGGTTGCCCGAGGACTCACGCATCAGGTTCTTGTAGATCCCGTTGTAGGTGCCCGGGATGCCGTTGGCGCGCATCACCTTCAGGGACTCGTTGATCCACGTGTTGACGGAGCCCGACTGCGCCGTGGTGGCGGCGGAGGCGGTGGGGGCCATGGCCACGCCACCGGCGACGACGGCGACGCTGGCGGCAGCGCAGCCGAGGGAGATCTTCTTGGCCTTGGCGACGCGGTTGAGCTTCGACATAGCGGAGATCTGCATTCGAGAAATTCCTCTTCCGTGGGGTACGCCATGAATTGTTGGCCGACTTAAATCCCGGGGTCAATGCACCCCTCTTACTAACGGGATTAGTTGTGGGACCAGGGACGAAAGTCCCGCCACTCAGGCGTGGGAAGGGGATTCCGGGACGGCGTCTACTAAGCAACCCCGAAAGTGGCGCACGCCATATCGGCTACGTCACACGCAGACCCAGACAAATCGCCCATTGAGTGACGCAGGCCATGTGGCCTGCGTCACTTATCAGGGCCTCGATTTACTCGAAGAAACGACGGATTCACGCACAGCGAGGATCTCCGGCCCCGGCTACGCCGCAGGGGCCGAGGCGATCACGACCGTCGCGTACAGCTCCTCCGACACCACCACCCGCGCCTCCAGCCCGGCCCGGGCGACCGCGGCGACGGCGGCCGGGGCCTGCTCCTCACCGGTCTCGAAGAGGAGCCTGCCGCCCGGCGCGAGCCACGCGGGCGCCGCGGCGGCGACCCTGCGGAGGACGTCGAGGCCGTCGGCCCCGCCGTCGAGGGCGACCCGGGGCTCGTGGTCACGGGCCTCGGGGGGAAGGAGGGCGACGGCGCCGCTGGGGACATAGGGCACGTTCGCGACCAGGACGTCGACGCGGCCGCGCAGCCGCGCGGGCAGGGGGTCGTAGAGGTCGCCCTCGTGGACGTGGACGCGGCCGTCCGCCGCGGCGAGGTTGCGGCGGGCACAGGCGACCGCCACCGGGTCGATGTCGACCGCGTGCAACAGGGGCCGGTCGAGCGTGGCGGCCAGGACGGCGCCCACCGCGCCGGAGCCGCAGCACAGGTCGACCACGACGGCGCCGGGCCGGCCCAGGGCGCGCCCCAGCGCGGCGGCCTCGCGGGCGAGGAACTCCGTACGGCGGCGCGGGACGAAGACCCCGGGGGTGACGGTGATCCGCAGACCGCAGAACTCGGCCCAGCCCAGGACATGTTCGAGCGGGAGGCCGGTCACCCGGCGCTCCACCATGGCGGCGAGCTCACCGGGTGTCCGGGCGGCGGAGACGAGCAGCCGGGCCTCGTCCTCGGCGAACACGCAGCCGGCCGCCCGGAGCACGGACACGACCGGCGCGAGGGACGCCGAGGACGGGACGGAGGGATGAGGACCGGCGGGAGATGGGCCGGAGGAAGAACCGGAAGGAGAAGAACCGGCGGAACATGGGCCGGAAGGAGCCGGCGAGGCGGAGGACATGGAGGCCTTTCGGGCGCCGCGGGGCGCTCTCGACGGCCTAGGTCGTCCGGACCACGGGGCCGCCGGGGGAGAGCACCCAACCTGACATGGCGGTAATGGGTCTCACCTCCTCGGTCCGTCCACTGCTGGGGACCGCAACGTTACCCCAGCCCCCGGCACCAGGCCCACCCCCAGGGCCGCGACGGCCGCCCGCGGGTCGTCGGCGTGGAAGCGCAGGACGCGGGCCTCCGGCGGGCGCCCCGAGGGGGCGCAGGAACGTGACGGGTTCGGTCAGTTCGACCGTCACCGTGGTCTGGCCGCCGACGACCTGCCTGGTGACCAGGTCGACGGTGCCGTCATCGGCGAGCGTGACGAGCCGTCCGTCGGGGAAACGCCGGTCGACACGCGCGGCGGCGATCTTTCCCGGCCGCTGTCCGTGCCCTGGCGGTCGCGCCTGACGTCAGCGCGTCCACCCGTCACCACCCACCGCAGCCGTGGCGCAGAGGCGCTCCCGGCGGAACAGCGACCGCGGCCCTGCCCGCGCTCGCACTGGCCGTCACCTGCCTGCTCGCCGCGGGACCGGCCGCCCAGGCCGCCCCCCATACCCCCGCCACCGGGGACGCGCCGTGCCGGTGGAGTGCACGGTCTGGGCCGCGGGGGACCGGCTTCGTGGTCGACGACACCGCCCTGAACACGGGCCGACACCCGCCTGCCCGCGGAAGATCCCGGTCGCCGAGAGGCGGCCGGGACCCTTTTGCGCGTGTGACACGTCAAAGCGGAAAGGAGGCCATCCATGCGTCATACGACAGCCGCGGCCGTCGCGGCGACCGCACTCCTGCTGACCGGCTGCGGAACGCAGTCCGGCGGCCCCGCGGGCGACAGCCCCAGCGGCTCCCCGAGCGGCACCCCCAGCGCGGGAACCGGGACCGGTACGGGCGGGGCCTGTGCGGCCGAGGCCGCGCTCACCGCCGCGGACACCGGCCGCACGGTCTGCGTCACCGCCGGCGGCACGGTCCGCGTCACCCTCGACGGCACGCCGGACCGCCCCTGGTCCCCCGTCACCAGCGAGGGCCACGCCCTCGCCCCCACCAACGCGGGCATCGGCGCCCCGCGCGGCGACACCATCGCCGCCTACCGCGCCACCGCCGCCGGCACGGCACGGCTCACCTCCACGCAGCCGCTGTGCGCCACACCCACCGCCCCGGACCAGGTGGCCTGCCTGGGACTGCGCGAATGGACGGTCACCGTGCGGGTCACCAACGGCTGAACGCGCCCTCAGCGCAAGGAGGTTGCACGGCGCCAGGCAACGGGCGGGGCACGGTGTCCCCATCGCCGGGCGAAGCGGCGGTGACGGATCGGCGCAGCCCGCCGATGCCGTCGCCGCCGGGAGCGGGCCCGCCCGTGCCGCGGGCGGTCACACCAGCGGCTTCACCGACATCAGCAGGTGCCGCTGCCTGCCGGACGGGTCCGTCAGGAGCGCTCGTTGGCCGGGGCCCAGGAGCCGGAACTCGACGACGGACGCATCGAAGGATGCCAGGGCGTCCACGAGGTAGGCCGGGTTGAACGCGACGGTCATCCCCTCGGCGCCGGCCAGGTCGGCCGGCAGCCGCTGCGAGGCCACGTCGTCCCCGTACCCGGCGCGCAGCTGGACCCGGCCGGCGGAGAACTCCAGTTGCAGCGGGCCCTCCCCCTCCGCGACGACCGCGACCCGCTTCACGGCCTCGGCCAACGGTTCCCGCTCCACGCTCGCCACGAGCGGGTCGGGCAGCGCGAACAGGGTGTCGTGGCGGGGCAGCCGGCCCTCCAGCAGCCGGGTCGTGACGTGCCGGTCGGCGTGCTCGAACGCGACGCGGCTCCCGTCCCACGCGACGCGGAGCGCGCCCGCCCCGCCGAAGGACCGGGCGATCTCGGCGAGCCGACGGGCCGGTACGAGGACGTCGGCCGTGGCGTCCGGCGCTCCGGTGGCCCAGTCCAGGGTGCGCACCGCGTAGCGGTAGCGGTCCGTCGCGGCCAGGGTGATCGTCCCCTCGTCGAACGCCAGCCGGACGCCCGTCAGGACCGGCAGGGTGTCGTCGCGGCCCGCGGCGGGCACGACCTGCGCGACGGCCGCGGCGAAGGCGTCCGCGTCCACGCTGCCGCGCGGTGGCGGCGACGGCGCGGGGGCGGGATGGTCCTCCAGCGGCAGCAGCGACAGCCCGAACCGGACGTCGCCGCAGGTCACGGTGAGGCGCGTGTCCTCGACCGCGCACTCCACCACACCCTTGGGGAGCACACGGCAGATGTCCAGCAGGCGCCGCCCCACGACCAGGGCCCGACCGGCCCGAGCGGTCTCCGCCTCCGCCGTGACGGCGGCGGAGGCGTCGTGGTCCGCCCCGAGAACGCGCAGGCACCCCCCGTCGGCCTTCAGCAGCAACCCGCCCAGCACGGGCACCGGGGACCGTGCCGGAAGCACGCGGGCCGCCCAGGCCACGGCGTCGGTGAACGCGCTCCGCTCGATGCAGAACTCCACGGTTCCGCCCCTCCCTCGTCGGTGACGGAAGCGACCCTAGACGCCGCCACTGACATCGGCGCCGCCCCGCGGTTCAGCCGTGGACCCGGGCGAGGGGGTCCCCCACGACACCCCGCGTCCCCCGGCATACGCACACCCTGCGGCCCGCCGCCACCGCCGGTGGGCCCCCGTACGGCGGACCCGGCAAACGCCCCGGGTGCCGGCGCGGTGGCAGACATCCGCCTCGCACCCCCGGCGGACGACCGCGTCACGGGGAACCGTCTCCCCCGCCCAAGACCGGGGAGCCATAACCCGCCCTCCCGCACCCCTTGCACAGGCGAAAGTTTGCACCGTATCAACTATCACCGCCCGCGCTCCGGGAAACCGCGCAGGAGTACCGCCGCGCCGCGACGGCCTCTACCGTCCGGAAGCGCGTACGAATCCCGACCCAGGAGGCGCGATGAAGGCCAACCGGTTCACGGCGGGGACCGCCCTGGTCGCCGGAGCGCTGGTGTGCACGATCGCCGCGCTCGTGTACCCCGCGATGTCCGGGGTGAAGGTCGCGGCGTCCTCCCCCGAGGCGCAGGCGGTGTCCACCCCGTACGGCCCGCTGACCCCCCTCGACCGGGAGTTCGTCGTCAAGGTGCGGCTCGCCGGGCTGTGGGAGTTCCCCGCCGGGCAGATGGCGGAGCAGAAGGGCACGACGCAGGCGGTCAAGACCGCCGGACGGCACCTCGTCGACGGGCACACCGCGCTGGACAGCGCCGACCGCACGGTGGCCGCGCAGCTCGGCATCCCGCTGCCCAACCAGCCCACGCCGCAGCAGATGGGCTTCCTCGGCACCCTGTCCTCCGCCTCCGGCGGCGACTTCGACAGCAAGCTCGCCAACATCCTGCGGCTGACCCACGGCCAGATCTTCAACACGATCGCCAAGGTCCGCTCCACCACCATGAACAGCCTCGTACGGCAGCTGGCCGACCAGGCCAACGACACCGTGCTGGACCACATCACGGTCATGGAGCGGACCGGGCTGGTGGACTTCCCGCAGATCGTCGCCCAGACCACCGCGAGCCCCACCACGGACCCCAGGGACCTCGTCGCACCGACACCCGTCCCCGGTGAGCCGACGCTCGTCGTCAACCCCTCGGCGGCGCCGCCCTCGGCCGCGCCGACCATCGGGTGAGCCCCTACTCGCCGCCCTCCAGGTCGCCCTCGGTCTCCAGGAAGGCCTGGCGGAGCCGCTCGACGACCTCCGGGTCGGGCTCGGCCCACATGCCGCGCGACTCCGCCTCCAGCAGCCGCTCCGCCATGCCGTGCAGGGCCCAGGGGTTGGCCTCCTGGAGGAAGGCGCGGTTCTCCGGGTCCAGGACGTAGGTGCGGGCCAGCTTGTCGTACATCCAGTCGGCCACGACGCCGGTCGTGGCGTCGTAGCCGAAGAGGTAGTCGACGGTGGCGGCCAGTTCGAAGGCACCCTTGTAGCCGTGCCGCCGCATCGCCGCGATCCAGCGGGGGTTGACCACGCGGGCACGGAAGACCCGGGAGGTCTCCTCGGCCAGGGAGCGGGTGCGCACCGTCTCCGGGCGGGTGGAGTCGCCGATGTACGCCCCGGGGGAACGGCCGGTCAGCGCGCGGACGGTGGCCACCATGCCGCCGTGGTACTGGTAGTAGTCGTCGGAGTCGGCGATGTCGTGCTCGCGGGTGTCGGTGTTCTTCGCGGCCACCGCGATCCGGCGGTAGGCGGTCTCCATCTCCTCCCGGGCCGGGCGCCCGTCGAGGCCGCGCCCGTAGGCGTAGCCGCCCCAGACGGTGTAGACCTCGGCGAGGTCGGCGTCACTGCGCCAGTCGCGGCTGTCGATCAGCTGCAGCAGGCCCGCCCCGTACGTCCCCGGGCGGGAGCCGAAGATGCGGGTGGTGGCGCGGCGTTCGTCGCCGTGGGCGGCCAGGTCGGCGCGGGTGTGGGCGCGCACGAAGTTGACCTCGTCCGGCTCGTCGAGGCCCGCGACGAGCCGCACCGCGTCGTCCAGCAGGCCCACGACGTGCGGGAACGCGTCCCGGAAGAAGCCGCTGATGCGCAGGGTGACGTCGACCCGCGGACGGCCCAGCTCCTGCGCGGGAACGGCTTCGACGCCGGTGACGCGGCGGGACGCGTCGTCCCACACCGGCCGCACGCCGAGCAGCGCCAGCGCCTCGGCGACGTCGTCGCCCGCGGTGCGCATCGCGCTGGTGCCCCACAGGGACAGGCCCACCGACCGCGGCCAGTCGCCGTTGTCCTCGCGGTAGCGGGCCAGCAGCGAGTCGGCCAGGGCCTGGCCGGTCTCCCAGGCGAGCCTGCTGGGCACGGCCTTGGGGTCGACGGAGTAGAAGTTGCGGCCGGTCGGCAGCACGTTGACCAGGCCGCGCAGCGGCGAACCGGAGGGGCCGGCGGGCACGAAGCCGCCGTTGAGCGCGTGCACGACGGCCTCGGTCTCGTCCGTCGTACGGGCCAGCCGCGGCACGACCTGCCGGGCGGCGAAGTCCAGCACCCGCGCCACGTCCTCGGGCAGGCCCTCGGCGACCCCGGCGACGGCCTCCGGCGCCCAGCCGGCGTCCTCCATGGCCTGCACCAGCGCGCGGGCCTGCTCCTCGGCGGCGTCGGCGGACACCCGGGTGGCCTTCGACTCGTCCAGGCCCAGGGCCTCTCGCAGGCCCGGCAGCGCGGCCGTGCCGCCCCAGATCTGCCGGGCGCGCAGGATGGCCAGCACCAGGTTGACCCGCTCCGCGCCGGTAGGGGCCTGGCCGAGCACATGCAGGCCGTCGCGGATCTGGGCGTCCTTGATCTCGCAGAGCCAGCCGTCGACGTGGAGCAGGAAGTCGTCGAACTCGGCGTCGTGCGGCCGGTCCTCCAGGCCCAGGTCGTGGTCGAGCCTGGCGGCCTGGATCAGCGTCCAGATCTGCGCGCGGACGGCGGGCAGCTTGGCCGGGTCCATGGCCGCGATCGCGGCGTGCTCGTCGAGCAGTTGCTCCAGGCGCGCGATGTCGCCGTAGGAGTCGGCGCGGGCCATCGGCGGCACCAGGTGGTCGACGAGGGTGGCGTGCGCGCGGCGCTTGGCCTGGGTGCCCTCGCCGGGGTCGTTGACGAGGAACGGGTAGATCAGCGGCAGGTCGCCGAGGGCGGCGTCGGGGCCGCAGGCGGCGGACAGGGCCGCGTTCTTGCCGGGCAGCCACTCCAGGTTGCCGTGCTTGCCGAGGTGGATCATCGCGTCGGCGCCGAAGCCGCCGTCGGCCCGCGCCGTGGCGATCCAGCGGTAGGCGGCGAGGTAGTGGTGGGAGGGCGGCAGGTCCGGGTCGTGGTAGATCGCGATCGGGTTCTCGCCGAAGCCGCGCGGCGGCTGGATGAGGATCAGCAGGTTGCCGCGGCGCAGCGCGGCCAGCACGATGTCGCCCTCGGGGTTGGCGCTGGTGTCGACGAACATCGAGCCGGGCGGCGGCCCCCAGTGCTCCGTCACGGCGTCGCGCAGTTCCGCCGGGAGCGCGGCGAACCAGCGCCGGTAGTCGGCGGCCGGGATGCGCACCGGGTTGGCGGCCAGTTGCTCCTCGGTCAGCCACTCCCGGTCGTGGCCGCCCGCGTCGATCAGGGCGCGGATCAGCTCGTCGCCGTCACCGGTGGGGGTACCGCCCGTGCCGGAGGCCACGGGGGAAAGGCCGGGGATCTCCTCCTCGGGCCCGAAGTCCCAGCCCTCGGCGCGCAGCCTGCGCAGCAGCGCGACCGCGCTCGCGGGGGTGTCGAGGCCCACCGCGTTGCCGATGCGGGAATGCTTGGTCGGGTACGCGGACAGCACGAGCGCCAGACGGCGCTGCGCGACCGGGATGTGCCGCAGCCGCGCGTGGCGGACGGCGATGCCCGCGACGCGGGCGGCGCGTTCGGTGTCGGGGGCGTAGACGGGCAGACCGTCCTCGTCGATCTCCTTGAAGGAGAACGGCACGGTGATCAGCCGGCCGTCGAACTCGGGGACGGCGACCTGCGTCGCGGCGTCCATCGGGGACAGGCCCTCGTCGTTGCCCTCCCACGTCTCGCGGGAGGACGTCAGGCAGAGCGCCTGCAGCACCGGCACGTCGAGGGAGGCGAGCGCGCCCGCGTCCCAGGCCTCCTCGTCGCCGCCTGCCGAGGCGTCGGCCGGGCGGGTCCCTCCCGCCGCGAGCACGGTGGTGACGACGGCGTCCACGTCGCCGAGGGCGTCGAGCAGTCCGGGCTCGGGCGCGCGCAGCGAGGCCACGTACAGCGGGAGCGCCCGGGCCCCGGCCTGCTCGATCGCGGCGCAGAGGGCCTCCACGAAGGCGGTGTTGCCGCTCATGTGGTGGGCCCGGTAGTAGAGGACGGCGACCAGCGGGCCCTCGGTGACGCCGGTGGCGCGCTCCAGCCTGCCCCAGGAGGGGGCGGAGGCGGGGGGTTCGAAGCCGTGGCCGGAGAGCAGCACCGTGTCGGACAGGAAGCGGGCCAGCTGCTCCAGGTTGGCCGTGCCGCCGTGCGCCAGGTACGCGTGGGCCTCGGCCGCGATGCCGACGGGGACGGTGGAGAGCTCCATCAGCTGGGCGTCGGGGGCCTGTTCACCGGTGAGCACGACCACCGGGCGGGGCCCCGCGAGCAGCGCGTCCAGGCCCTCCTCCCAGGCGCGGCGCCCGCCGAGCAGCCGTACCACGACCAGGTCGGCGCCGTCGAGGAGACCGGGCAGGTCGTCCTGCGGCAGCCGGGCGGGGTTGGCGAAGCGGAACGGGACCGGACCGCCGGCGGCGTTCGCGGCGCGGGCGCTGAGCAGGTCGGTGTCGGAGGTCGACAGCAGCAGGATCACGTCGGACGTGCCTTCCTCGGGGTCCGCGCCCCGGGCCGGTGGAGGACGGCGGGAGTTCCTGGCTCCCGAGGCCCGGCGTTCGCGCGCCGGCCCCGGTGACAGTGGCGGGACCGCACCGGAATCGCACCGGTTTCCTCCGCTGATGCCGTCGATGGCGTCGGGCGCGGCTGGTGACCTGCCCGCGCAGCATGTTAAGGGCTGGGCCTGCCGTTGGGGGCCCCGCGGCCCGTACGCCTCCGGAGTACCCGCGGGTATGCTCGCGGCCATGCCGTCGCCCTCCGATCCCCCCGTGAGCGGCGCCTTCGCCGCAGCGACAGCGGGGCGCGCACGCGACGACGCCTGCCCCGGCGCGCTGCGGCTGCACACCGCGGACGACGGCGCACTGGCCCGGATCCGCATCCCCGGTGGACTGCTGACGGTCCGTCAGGCAGAGGCGGTGGCGGTCGCCGCGGACCGTCTCGGCGACGGCCGCATCGACCTCACCTCCCGCGGGAACCTTCAGCTGCGCGGGCTGCGCGACCCCGGCGCCGGAACGGAGCTCGCGGCGCTGCTCGGCCGGGCGGGACTGCTGCCCTCATGGGCCCATGAACGGGCCCGCAACGTCGTCGCCTCGCCGCTCGCCGGGCTCGACGGCCGCAGCCACGGTGACCTGCGGGGCTGGATACGGGAGTTGGACGCCCTGCTGTGCGCGAGCGCGGCCGCAGCCGGACTGTCCGGACGGTTCCTCTTCGCCCTCGACGACGGCCGCGGTGACACCGCAGCGCTCGGCGGCGATGTGGCATTGATCGCGCGGCCCGACGCCGCCGCGGCCGAACTCCGCCTCGCCGGGCGGCCCGTCGCCCAGGTGCCGGCCGGCGACGCGCCGCGTTGGGCGGTGCGTGCCGCGGAGGGCTTCCTCACGCTCGCCGCCGAACGCGGCGCCCGTGCCTGGCGGATCGCGGACGTCGACCCCGCCGGGACGGAAACCGCCGCGCGGCTGCGCGCGGCGGGGGCTCCGCCCGCCGCGTCCGGCCCAGCGGCGGACGACACCGTGCCCGACACCGCGGGCGGCCCGCCCCTGCCCGGCCTCGTCCGGCACCCGGACGGGACCACCTGCGCGCTGTCCGCCGGCGTACGCCTGGGCCGCCTCACCACCAGGGCGTGGCGGCTTCTCGCGCGGGTCGCCGGGTCCGGCGCCGGCGAACTGCGCGTCACCCCCTGGCGCGGCGTCGTCCTGCCGGGGCTGCCGCCCTCCACCGCGCAGGAGGCGACGGAGGGCCTCACCGCGGCCGGGTTCCTGACCGGCGAGGACTCCCCGTGGCGCGGCGTGACCGCCTGCGCGGGACGCCCGGGGTGCGCCAAGTCGCTGGCCGACGTGCGTACCGACGCCCGTGCCGCGCTGCGCGAGGCCGCCCCCGAGCCCGGACACCGCCTGCTTCCCGTGCACTTCTCCGGCTGCGAACGCCGCTGCGGCCACCCGGACGGCTCGTGGGTCGACGTGGTCGCCGGAGCCGACGGCCGCTACCGCGTCGCCGTGGCCGGTGCCGTCCGCGGCGTCACCGCCGCCACCGCCGCCACCGCCGCCACCGCCACTGACCTGCCCGCCGCCCTGGACACCGCCCGCCGCACCAGTACCCCACCACCTTCGAGGACGACGTGATCGAGTACGAGAAGGACGGACCGGAGATCTACCGTCAGTCCTTTGCCATCATCCGGGCCGAAGCGGAACTGGACGGCCTGCCGCCGGACGTGGCGCAGGTCGCCGTCCGCATGATCCACGCCTGCGGCATGACCGATCTCGTCAGGGACCTGGCCTACAGCCCGTCCGTGGTCGCGGACGCGCGCGCCGCGCTGCGCGCCGGGGCGCCGATCCTCTGCGACGTGCAGATGGTCGCCAGCGGCGTCACCCGCAAGCGGCTGCCCGCGGACAACGAGGTCGTCTGCACCCTCTCCGACCCCGCCGTCCCGGCCCTCGCCGCCGAACTCGGCACCACCCGCAGCGCCGCCGCCATGGAGCTGTGGCGGGACCGGCTGGAGGGCGCGGTCGTCGCCGTCGGCAACGCCCCGACCTCCCTGTTCCGGCTGCTGGAGATGATCGAGGCGGGCGCACCGCGCCCCGCGGCGGTCGTCGGCGTGCCCGTCGGCTTCGTCGGTGCCGCCGAGTCCAAGGACGCCCTCGCCGCGCACCCCTCCCGGCTGGAGCACCTGGTGGTGCGCGGCCGACGCGGCGGCAGCGCCCTGGCGGCCGCCGCCCTCAACGCCCTTGCGACGGAAAGCGAAATCCTGTGACCACCGGCCGTCTCTACGGAGTGGGCCTCGGCCCCGGCGACCCCTCCCTGATGACCGTGCGGGCCGTGGACGTCATCCGCTCCGCCGACGTCATCGCGTACCACTGCGCCCGGCACGGCCGCAGCATCGCCCGCTCCATCGCCGCGGCGCACATCCGCCCCGAGCAGATCGAGGAGCGGCTGATGTACCCGATCACGACGGAGACCACCGACCACCCGGGCGGCTACCGGGGCGCGCTGGACGACTTCTACGCCGAGTCGGCGGAGCGGCTCGCCGCGCACCTGGACGCCGGGCGCACCGTCGCCGTACTCGCGGAGGGCGACCCGCTCTTCTACGGCTCCTACATGCACATGCACAAGCGGCTCGCCGACCGCTACCCGGCCGAGGTGATCCCCGGCGTCACCTCCGTCAGCGCCGCCGCCGCCCGCATCGGGCGGCCCCTGGTGGAGGGCGAGGAAGTCCTGACGATCCTGCCCGGCACGCTGCCGGAGGAGGAGCTCGCGGCCCGGCTCGCGACCGCCGACGCGGCGGCCGTGATGAAGCTCGGCCGCACCTTCCCCGCCGTGCGCCGGGCCCTGGAGAGGGCCGGGCGGCTGGCGGACGCGCACTACGTCGAGCGCGCCACCATGGACGCCGAACGCCTGGAGCGGCTGGCCGACGTCGACCCGGAGTCGGTGCCCTACTTCGCCGTCGCGGTGCTGCCCAGCCGCGTCGACGAGCGGCCCGCCGCGGACCCGTCCCCGGCGGACGGCGAGGTCGTGGTCGTCGGGCTCGGCCCGGCCGGGCCCATGTGGCTGACGCCGGAGGCGAGGTCCGCGCTCGCCGAGGCCGACGAACTCGTCGGCTACACCACCTACATGGACCGCGTCCCGGTCCGCCCCGGGCAGCGGCGGCACGCCTCCGACAACCGCGTCGAGGCCGAACGCGCCGAGTTCTCCCTCGACCTCGCCCGGCGCGGCCGGAAGGTCGCCGTGGTGTCCTCCGGCGACCCGGGCGTCTTCGCCATGGCCACGGCCGTGCTGGAGGCCGCCTCCGCCGAGCCCTACCTCGGCGTCCGCGTACGGGTCGTGCCCGGCATCACCGCCGCCCAGTCGGCGGCGGCACTCGCGGGCGCACCCCTCGGCCACGACTACGCGGTCGTCTCGCTCTCCGACCGGCTCAAGCCGTGGACGGTCGTCGAGGAACGGCTGCGCGCCGCCACGGCCGCCGACCTCGTGCTCGCGCTCTACAACCCGGCCTCCCACAGCCGCAGGACGCAGCTGGAGACCGCGCTGAAGGTGCTGCGCGAGGGCCGCGTGCCGGGCACGCCGGTGGTCGTCGCACGGGACGTCGGCGGACCCGGGCAGACCGTACGCGTCACGACGCTGGAGGACCTGGACCCGGCGACCGTCGACATGCGGTGCGTGCTGCTCGTCGGCTCGTCACAGACGCGGGCGGTACGGCGCGGCGACGACACCACGGTGGTGTGGACGCCCCGGCGGTACCCGGCCTGAGGCCCGGGCGGTCGCGGTCAGGTCGCCCCGCTCAGGCCGGCAGCGCGCGCAGCCACTCCAGCGCGCCCGGTACGTCCGGGACGACGGGCACGCCCCCCGGGACCGGCGGGCGCTCCACGACGACCACGGGCAGGCCCAGTTCACGGGCGGCCATCAGCTTGGACGCGGTGGCGGCGCCGCCGCTGTCCTTGGTGACCAGCACGTCGACCCGGTGCCGGCGCAGCAGCTCCAGCTCCCCGTCCAGGGTGAACGGGCCCCGGTCCAGCAGCACCTCCATCAACGGCGGGTGCGGCGGCCCGGGGGCGTCCACCGAACGCACCAGGAACCACAGGTCCGTGACATCCGCGAAGGCCGCCAGCCCCGTACGGCCCGTGGTGAGGAAGACCCGCCGTCCCAGCCTTGGCAGCACCCGGGCCGCCTCCTCCAGCGAGGCCACCGGGTGCCGGTGGTCGCCGGGACCGGCGACCCAGCCGGGGCGGCGCAGCGCGAGCAGGGGAACATGGGTGGCCGAGGCCGCCTCGGCGGCGTTGAAGGACATCGTCCCCGCGAAAGGATGGGTGGCGTCGATGACCACGTCGACCGCGTGCGCGCGCAGCCATGCCGCGAGCCCCGCGGGGCCGCCGAAACCGCCGGTGCGCACCTCCCCCGGCGGCAGTCGCGGCCGCTCCACCCGCCCCGCGAGCGAGCTGGTGACCCGCCACACCGCCGGGTCGGCGACCAGCGCCTCCGCGAGGCGGCGCCCCTCGGTGGTGCCGCCCAGGACGAGGACGTGCCGCTGTCTGCCGGTCATCCCCGCACCCTACGGTGCGCCGTGAGCGGCGGCCGGAGCGCCCAGCTGGAACGGACCGGGCTGCGGCACGGCTGGACCACCGGCGCCTGCGCGACGGCGGCCGCCAGCGCCGCGTACACCGCCCTGCTGGGCGGCGGGTTCCCCGACCCGGTGACGATCACCCTGCCCAAGGGGCAGCGGCCCGCCTTCGCCCTGGCGGTCGAGGAGCTCGGCGAAGGCTGGGCCACGGCCGGCGTGGTCAAGGACGCCGGCGACGACCCCGACGTCACCCATGGGGCACTCGTGCGGGCCACCGTGCGCCACGGCGCCCCCGGCAGCGGGGTCGTCTTCCGCGCCGGCCCCGGGGTCGGCACGGTCACCCGCCCCGGGCTCCCGCTGGCCGTGGGCGAGCCCGCCGTGAACCCCGTCCCGCGCACGATGATGCGCGACCACCTCGGGGAGGTCGCCGCGCGGTACGGCGCCGCCTGCGACGCCGAGATCACCGTCTCCATAGACGGCGGCGCGGAGTTGGCGCGTCGCACCTGGAACCCGCGCCTGGGGATCCTCGGCGGTCTGTCGGTGCTCGGCACCACCGGCATCGTCGTGCCGTACTCCTGCTCCGCCTGGATCGACAGCATCCGGCGCGGGGTGGACGTGGCACGTGCGGCCGGACGGACACACGTCGCGGGCTGCACGGGGGCGACGTCGGAGAAGGTGGCCGTCGCCGTGCACGGCCTGCCCGAGGACGCGCTGCTGGACATGGGGGACTTCGCGGGTGCCGTGCTGAAGTACCTGCGCCGCCACCCGGTGCCGCGGCTCACCGTCGCGGGCGGCTTCGCCAAGCTCTCCAAGCTGGCCGCCGGCCACCTCGACCTGCACTCCTCCCGCTCCCAGGTCGACAAGGCCTTCCTCGCGGACCTGGCCCGGCGCGGCGGCGCCGACGAGGCCCTGGCCGAGACCGTCGCCACCGCCAACACGGGCCTCCAGGCCGTCCAGTCGTGCCTCGCCCACGGCGTCCCTCTCGGCGACCTCGTCGCCGAGGCCGCCCGCCGCACCGCCATGGGCGTGCTGCGCGAGGCGCCCGTCACGGTCGACGTCCTCTGCATCGACCGTGACGGCACCATCGTCGGCCGCGCGGGCTGAGGCGCCCCGCGGGCGGGGCGTGGTCGGTGCGGCGCCGGATCGGGCTCGCCGCTTCGCGCCGAAGGCGCGAGACGGCGGGAAAGCCGGCCGCCCACCGGCACCACCACCAGCCCACCGGCCCCGCCCCGCGCCTAGGAGGGTGCGCCGCAGTCGGCCGCGTGGCGGTGGACGCGCTCGGCGGAGTACAGGTGGCTGTCGCGGAACTGCTCCGCGCCCAGCGTGCGGCCGACGATGATGACCGCCGTACGGACCACACCGGCCGCCTTCACCTGCTCCGCGATGTCCTCGAGCGTCCCGCGCAGCACCAGCTCGTCGGGGCGCGAGGCCATCGCGACGACGGCCGCCGGGCAGTCCGCCCCGTAGTGCGGGGTGAGTTCGGCCACCACGCGGTCGATGTAGCGGGCCGCCAGGTGCAGCACCATCAGCGCGCCGCTGCGGCCCAGGGTCGCCAGGTCCTCGCCTTCCGGCATGGGTGTGGCCTGCTGCGCGATCCGGGTGAGGATGACGGTCTGGCCGACGGTCGGCACGGTCAGTTCCCGCTTGAGGGCCGCGGCCGCCGCTGCGAACGCGGGGACGCCGGGGACGACCTCGTACGGGACGCCGGCCGCGTCGAGGCGGCGCATCTGCTCGGCGACGGCGCTGAACACGGACGGGTCGCCCGAGTGCAGCCGGGCCACGTCGTGGCCCTCCTCATGGGCCCGGACCAGTTCCTCGGTGATCTGATCGAGCGTCAGCTGAGCAGTGTCGACCAGCCGGGCGTCCGGCGGGCACTGCTCGAGGAGTTCGCGGGGGACGAGGCTGCCCGCGTACAGGCAGACCTTGCTGCGGGCCAGGACCCGCTGCCCGCGCAGGGTGATCAGGTCGGCGGCGCCGGGTCCGGCGCCGATGAAGTGGACGGTCATGGCTGCGCTCCCGCGGGTTTGACGGCGGACCACTGGGTGACGGGCATGGCCTGGCGCCAGCCCGTGAAGCCGCCGACCGGGGCGGCGTGCGCGACTGCGAGCCGGACGAGTTCGCCCCCGTGCGTCGCGTACCACCGGGCGAGCAGGGCCTCGGACTCCAGCGTCACGGTGTTGGCGACCAGCCGCCCGCCCGGCCGCAGCGCCGTCCAGCAGGCCTCCAGGAGGCCGGGCGCGGTGAGCCCGCCGCCGACGAAGACGGCGTCGGGGACGGGCAGTCCGTCCAGCGCCGCCGGGGCCGCGCCGGTCACCACCCGCAGCGATGGGACGCCGAGCGCGGCCGCGTTCCGGATGATGCGCTCGGCGCGGACGGGGTCGCGCTCCACGGTGACCGCCCGGCAGGCGCGGTGCGCCCGCATCCATTCGACGGCGATCGAGCCCGAGCCGCCGCCGACGTCCCACAGCAGCTCACCGGGCACGGGCGCCAGCGCGGCCAGCGTCGCGGCCCGCACGTGGCGCTTGGTGAGCTGCCCGTCGTGCTCGTACGCGGCGTCCGGCAGCCCCGGGACGAGCCCCAGCCGCGTCGCGGCCGACGCCGCGGCGCACTCCACCGCGGCGACGTTCAGCGGATCGCCGGGCGGATGCGGCCAGGCATCCGCCGTACCGTCCAGGATCCGTTCCCGCGTCGAGCCCAGCTGCTCCAGCACCCGCAACCGGCTGGCGCCGAAGCCCCGTTCACGCAGCAGCCCGGCCACCGCGGCAGGGGTGTCCGCGTCCCGGCTCAGCACCAGCACCCGGCGCCCGTCGTGCAGCGCGCCCGCCAGCGCGGGCAGCGGGCGCCCGACCAGGCTCACGACGTCGGTGTCCTCCACCGCCCAGCCCAGCCGTGCGCAGGCGTACGACACGGACGAGGGATGCGGGAACACCCGCAGCCGGTCCGTGCCGAGCACCTCGGTGAGGGTCCGCCCGATGCCGTGGAACATGGGGTCTCCGCTGGCCAGAACGGCGATCCGCCGCCCGGCGTGGGCGGCGATCAGCCTCGGCACGGCCGGGCGCAGCGGCGACGGCCAGGCGACCCGCTCGGCGGTGACCTCCGGGGGCAGCAGTTCCAGCTGGCGCGGGCCGCCGATGACGACCCCGGCGCCGGTGAGCGCCTCCCGCGACGCCGCGGGCAGACCGGCCCAGCCGTCGGCGCCGATCCCGACGACGGCCACGGGGGCGGACGCGTCGTCGTCCATCACGGTCACCTCGGAAGTCGGCGGAAACGGTCGGGCACAGCAGCCGCACTCTACGTGACGGGCCAGGTGGACCACGGGCCCGGGCCTCCGCGGACGGGCACGGCCGCCGTCCGCCGTCCGCCGTCCGCCGTCGACTCGACGGGGACCGACCTTAGGATGCCCCCGTGCGTGACATCGCGGTCTTCAGCGGCAGTGCCCACCCCCGACTCGCGGCCGAGCTCTGCGCCCATCTGGGCGTGACGCTCAGCCCGGCACGCGTCAGCCGCTTCGCCAACGACTGCCTGGAAGTGCAGTTGCAGGCCAACTGCCGGGAACGGGACGTCTTCTTGATCCAGCCGCTGGTGGCACCGGTCCAGGAGCACCTGGTGGAGCTGCTGTTGATGTGCGACGCCGCGCGCGGCGCCTCCGCGGGCCGGATCACCGTCGTCATGCCGCACTACGCCTACGCGCGCTCCGACAAGAAGGACGCCCCCCGCATCTCGATCGGGGGGCGTCTGGTCGCAGACCTGCTGGTCGCGGCGGGCGCGAGCCGGGTGCTCACCATGACCCTGCACTCCCCGCAGGTGCACGGCTTCTTCAGCGTCCCCGTCGACCACCTGCACGCGCTGCGCGAACTGGCCGGGCACTTCCGGGGCAACGACCTGTCCCGCACCACCGTCGTCTCCCCGGACCTGGGCAATGCCAAGGAGGCGGCCGCCTTCGCCCGGATGCTGGGGGTGCAGGTCGCGGCCGGGGCCAAGCAGCGCTTCGCCGACGACCGGGTCAGCATCGGCTCCGTGATCGGCGATGTCGCCGGGCGGGACGTGATCGTCCTGGACGACGAGATCGCCAAGGGCAGCACGGTCCTGGAACTGCTGGACCGGCTGCGCGAGCTCGGCGCCCGTTCGGTCCGCGTCGCCTGCACGCACGGCCTGTTCGCGGCGGGCGCCCTCAAGCGCCTTTCGGAGCAGCCGGAAGTGCTGGAGATCGTGTGCACCAACACCGTGCCCGTCCCGGAGGCGCAGCACACGGACAAGCTGACCGTGCTGTCCGTGGCGCCAGCGCTGGCCGAGGCCGTGCGGCGGATCCACAACGGCGAGTCGGTCAGCGCCCTGTTCGACCCGGCCTGATCAGCCGTCTCCGCGCGCCGCGTCGGTGTCCGCCGCGGCGGCGGCACTCTCCGCGTCGTCGACGATGCGGGTGAACTCCGAGGGCGCCGCGGGTGCCGGCGGCGCCTCGGCCGCCGGGGCGGACGGGGCGGACGCGGAGCCGCCGGACGGTCCGCAGGCGGTCAGCACTCCCGCGCACGCCGCCACGGCCACGGCCAGTGCCGCGACGCGGCGGGTCACGAGGCGGCGCCGTTGCCGTGGGAGGCGCACCAGTCGCGGACCCGCGCCAGGTCGGTGCGGCGCTTCTCCAGGGTCGGCACCAGGGACTTGCGGAAGGCCAGCCGGTCGTCGAGGTACGTCTCGATCTCGTCGTGCCCGGCGGCCCTGGCGCCTGCGACCCGCTTCTCCAGCCGCTCGATCGAACCGCGCCGCGCGGCCGGCCCGTTCAGCCGCTTCAGCGCCCGGTCGATGCGGGCGTCGATCTTCCCGGCGCGCTTGCACAGGCCCTTGGCGCCGTCCCCGGCGGGCGTGGCGGCCGGGGACGGGGTGCCTGCGCCGTCGGCGGTGGCCGGGCCGGCGAGGCCCAGCAGGGTGACGACGGTGGCCACGGCCACCACGGTGGTACGGCGTCGCATGACGTCCTCCTTCGGATCGGAAGCGCGGAGCGCCTTCGCGACGGACGTTAGGGAGCGTCTTTGTGGAAATCCTGTGGCTCCCCGGCCCGCCCGGACAGCCAGTCCCGGCGCGGCAGCGGCAGCGTCGGCTGCTCGCCGTCGCGGACGCCGCTGAGCGGCAGACGCACCTCGAAGCGGGTGCCCGGCGCGCCGTCGGCCCGGTCCAGCACGGCGATCGTCCCGCGGTGCAGCGCGATCTGCTGGGCGACCAGGGTCAGTCCGAGCCCCGAGCCGGGGCTGTCCGCACGCCGGTGGAAGCGGGCGAAGACGGCCGCCCGCGCCCCGGGCGGGATGCCGGGACCGTGGTCGTCGACGGTGAGGACGGCGGACGGGGCGCGCTCGTCGCGGCTGCGCCGCAGTGCCACCTCGATGTCCGGTCGCCCTCCCGGGGCGCGGCCGTGGACGGCGGCGTTGGCCAGCAGGTTGTCCGTCATCGAGCGCAGCCCCTGCTCCCAGCCGTGGACGAGGAGCCCGGGCACGGCCGTCACCTCGACCCGCGCCCCGGGGTGGCGGCGCCTCAGGTCGGCGGCGGAGGCGTCGACGAGCTCGGCCGCGTCGACCGGGCCGAAGGCGTCCTCCTCGACGAGGTCGCCCTGGGCGAGGACGCGCAGCATGACCAGCAGTCCCAGCACGCGGGCGTGCTCGGCGCGCAGGTCCTCCACGACCTCGTGGCGTTCGGCGTCCGGCAGGCCGGGGTGACCGGCGAGGATGTCGAGGTTGGTGCCCATGCTCATCAGCGGGTTGCGCAGCTCGTGGGAGGCGACCGCGGCGAACGACCGGGCGGTGGCGAGCGCCTCGCCGGTCCTGGCGGCCTGCTCGTCGTAGCGGGCGAGCACGGTCTGGAGGGTGTGCGCCAGGTCGTCGACCTCGGTGATCCGGGCCGGGGTGTGGTCCAGGCGTACGGCGCTGACGCGCGGGTCCAGGCCGCTCGCGCGCTGCTGGAGCCGGCGCAGCGGACGGGCGGCACGGCCCGCCGCGGCCCAGGCCAGCAGCCCGGACACGGGGGCGGCCAGCAGCGCCACCGTCACCACGCGGCGGCGCACCTGCTGCACCTGGGTCTTCGTGGCGGCGTCCGGCGAGAACAGCCACAGCGTGCCCCGGACACCCTTGCGGGCGCCGTTCACCGGCACCGACAGCACGCGCCAGCGGGTGCCGCCGGCCCGGATCGTGACCGGTGAGGGCGCGCGGGCGGGCAGCGCCGCGGACGCGTCCGGCTGAGGGCCGCCGGACACCGTGCCCCCGGGACCGGTCAGCCGGATGCCCACATCCAGCGCGGAGCTGAACAGCCTTCGGGTACGCGCCTGTTCGGCCGCCGGGCGGTCCGCTGCGGTGGCCCGCAGCAGGGCCATGGCGTCCGGCGCGACGGCCGTGGCGCGCTCCCGCAGATGGGCGTCCTGCTGGGCGTGCAGATCGGCGGCGACCAGCCGGATCAGCAGCGCGCCGGAGGCCAGGACGAGCAGCGGGACGACGACGCCCACGGCGAGCGCGACCCGCGTGGACAGCCTCACGAGAGGTCGTCCCGGTCGTCCCGCAGCACGAAGCCGACGCCGCGCACCGTGTGCAGGATCCGCGGCCGGCCGCCCGCCTCCATCTTGCGCCGCAGGTAGCTGACGAAGGTGTCCACGGCGTCCGTGCGCACGTCGAAGTCGTAGCCCCAGACCCGGTCCAGCAGTTGGTCACGGGTGAGCACCAGACCGGCGTTGCGCGCCAGAACCTCCAGCAGCTCGAACTCCCGCCGGGTCAGCGCCAGGGGCTCGCCGTCCAGCCGGGCCTCGCGCGTCGCGGGGTCGATCAGCAGGCCCCCGGCGCGCACCCGCCCGCCCGCGGCGGGGGGACGGCGGCGCAGCAGCGCCCGCAGGCGCAGCACCAGTTCCTGCAGCGCGAACGGCTTGACCAGGTAGTCGTCACCGCCCGCCTGGAGTCCGGCGACCCGGTCGGCCGCCTCGTCCAGGGCGGAGAGCATCAGGACGGGAACGTCGTTGTCCTCCTCGCGCAGCGTGCGGCACACCTCGATCCCGCTGAGGTCGGGCATGGAGATGTCGAGGACCACCACGTCCGGCGCCCCCTCGCGTACGGCGGCGAGCGCGGTCCTGCCCCCGTCGGCCAGGCTCACCGAGAAGCCGTCAAGCCGCAGCCCCCGTTGCAGGGACCTGCGTATGGCCGCGTCGTCGTCGGCGACCAGGACCCGGCCGCCGGTGTGCGCATCGGTTCTCACGGCGGCGATGGTAGGCGCAACGACCCGATCGCGAAGAGGCCCCGTGCGGACCGGGGGGCATGCGTGCGCGCACGGCCCCGGTCGCCGCGCCGGCCCCGGCCCCAGCGCCCGGGGCACCACCCCGCTCCGCGCGCCGGTGCCCCACGTCGCGTCAGATGTCCAGCCGGTACGGCAGGAGGCAGATGACGGCGTCGGTGCGGGAGCGCAGGATCGTGGCGAGGAGGATGCCGCGCTGGTTCTGCAGGATGCGGTAGCGGGCGTGGCGCGGCTGGACCTCGGGGATGAGGACGGCGATCTGCCGGCCGTCCTGCGACATGCGGCGGACGTAGGAGAGGATCGGCAGCACCAGGGAGCGGTGCGGGCTCTCGATGACGTCGAGGCGGACGCCCGGCTGCCAGCGGGCCCACGTGTCGAGCAGTTCGCGCGCCTTGGCCCGGTCGGGTTCGACGGTGACAGCGACGACCTCGTCGCCGAGGGCGATGGCCGCGGTCAGCGCGTGCCGGGCGAGTCGGCTGACCCCGCCGAGGGGGACGATGACCAGGCTGTTGGTGCGCCGCGGCCGGTCGGGGACGGTGCCCAGGGCGAGTTCCCTGCCGACCTCCGCGTAGTAGTGCTCGATGCGGGCGAAGAGCAGCATCAGCAGCGGCACCACGACGACGACCATCCACGCGCCCTCGGTGAACTTGGTGGTCACCAGGATCACCCCGGCCAGCGCGGTCAGCAGGGCGCCCAGCCCGTTGAGCGCCGCCCGCCTCGCCCAGCCGCGCGGGCGTGCCCCCGCCCAGTGCCGGACGAGCCCGGTCTGGCTGATGGTGAAGCCGGTGAACACACCGATGGCGTAGAGCGGGATGAGCCGTTGCGTCCGCGCGTCGACGGCGACGAGCAGCAGCGCCGCCACCAGCGCCAGGGCGACGACCCCGTAGCGGTAGACGGGCCGCTCGGCGCGCAGCCCGAACACGTGGGGCAGCCGGTTGTCGCGGGCGAGCAGGCTCATCAGGACCGGCAGGCCGCCGAAGCTGGTGTTCGCGGCCAGGCCGAGGACGAGGGTGACCAGCAGATTGCTGGCGTAGTACGGCCATCCCGTGCCGAAGGAGCCCGCGGTCAGCTGGGCCAGCAGGGTCACGCCGCCGCGCGGGGCGACCTCGTCCCGGCGGATGAGGAACGCCAGCCCGATCAGCATGAGTCCCAGCAGCACGCCGAGCATCAGTTCCGTGCGCTGGGCGCGGCGTACCTTGGGCGGCCGGAAGGAGGGCACGGAGTTGGCGATGGCCTCCACCCCGGTCAGGGCGGAACAGCCGGAGGAGAAGGCCTTCAGGACCAGCAGCACGCTCAGCGCCTCGGTGGCGTGGACGGGCTGCGCGCTGCCGACGACGGCCACGGGGTGGGACCGCAGCAGGCCGAGGACGACGATCCCGCCGATGCACAGGGCGAACAGAACCGCGGGCAGCATCAGCACCCGGGCGCTGTCGGCGACGCCCCGCAGGTTCACCACCGTGAGCAGGGCCAGCCCGCCGAGGCAGATCTCCAGCAGGTACGGGGTGAGCGAGGGGAACGCCGAGGCGAGGCTGGCGGCGCCGGCGGCCAGGCTGACGGCGACGGTGAGCACGTAGTCGACGACCAGACTGGCCGCCGCCAGCAGGCTCACCCGCATGCCGAGGTCCTTCTTGGCCACGGCGTAGGATCCGCCGCCGTCCGGATGCACCGCGATGACCTGCCCGTACGAGATGACCAGGACGACCAGCAGCCCCGCGATGACCAGCATGACGGGCAGCGTCGCGGTAAGGGCCGCGGTCCCGGCGGCGATCAGCACGACGACGATGGCCTCGGGGCCGTACGCCACCGAGCTGAGGGCGTCCAGCGACAGCGCGGCCAGCCCCTGCGCGCTGGTGAGCAGGGAGCGATCCCCCTCGCCGTGCCGCAGCGGCACCCTGGGCCGCACCTGGCGGCGAGCCAGTCCGAAGGTCATCGCCCGCCCGCCGGCTGCGTCTGGCTCATGGCTGGTCTCCTCCGCCGGCGGGCTCTGCCGTCAGCCTCGGGCGGCGGTCCTTCCGGCGCAGCGCGGGGCGGCCGATCGGGTGAGCGGTCAGTCGGGCCGGGCCAGGAACTCCACGGCGGCGAGGACGAAGACGACGGCGAGGGCCAGCCCGAGGACGACCCAGCCGGTCGGGTAGGACCAGAAGGCGAGCGTGAGGGCCGCGGCCGCGACGACGATCCAGCCGACCAGGAGCTTGTGGCGCACGAGCCAGGGGCCGACGGGACCGGTCCGCATCCCGGCCCGGTGCGCCGCGTCGCCCGCGCCGCCCAGTACGGACTCCCACACCCCGCGGGTCCTGCGGGCGTACCGGCCGGGCCCGCTCAGCCAGGTGCCGAGCGCGACGACGACGCCGAGCACGAACACCGCGCGGACGGTCCCGCGCAGGAAACGGATCAGGGTGTCGTAGACCGTTCCGGCCGCCTGCTGGTCGACGCTCGCGGGCAGCGCGTCGAGATAGATCGCCCGGAAGACGGTCAGCGCCGCGCCCAGCACGAGGGCGGCGGCGGCGAAGCCCAGCGCGGCGGCGACCAGGGCGCGTCGCCGGCGGACGGCGAGCAGGACCCCTGCGGCCGCGAGGACGACGGTGACGATCGGCAGCCAGAGCCCGGCGAGCTGCAGGAGCCGCAAGGCGGTCCTGATCTTGCCGACCTTCTCGGAGCGGACGACGGTGAAGTCCGTGTGGATCTCGGGGATCTTCGCGGCGATGGTCAGGCCCGCCTCGACCAGCCGCTGCCTGACCCGGTCGATGACGGGCGCGAGGTCGATGGCGACGGTGTCGTCGGTGAGCTTGACCGCGCCGCCTCCCTGGCCGGTCAGCGCCTTGTCCAACGAGTCGTGGATCCTGCGGTTGGCATCGATCCACAGGGTCTCGAAGGCGTCGCTGCGCACGACCCTCTCCGCCGTCGAGTGCACCAGGCTCTCGATGCCGCTGGTCAGCGGGACGGAGACGCGGCCCAGCAGTTGGTCCAGGAGGGGGCGGTCCTGCGGGGCGACCTCGTCGAGCAGGCTCTTCACGTCGATGTGCTGCATCACCACGGACGTGATCCGGTCGGCGGCGGCGTTCTGGACGGCGGGGTCGCTCGCCAGGGGTGCCACGGTGGCGACGTAGCGGTCGGTGTCGCCGACCTCGGAGTCGGCCCAGACGGCCAGCGCGCTCAGCGGCACGAGGACGCAGGCCACGACGATGAACAGGGCGGAGAAGAAGGCCCGCACGGGCCGTCGCCGGTGAGACGGCGGGACCTGCGCTCCGGCGCCCGCGCGAACGGTCTCCCGCGCCTCCAGTGCCGACAGCCGGGCGCGCAGCTCGCCGAGAGCGTCACGCCCCTCGGGCGGCGTCGGATCCGCCATGCCACCGCCGCCTCTCCTTCGCCACGCGACACGGCAATTTAATCCGTATTGTGAGTTATGTGCCATTTGAGGCGCATGGAACTGTGGAGGTAGGGAATGACGAGGCCGTACCGGGGCCGTGCGGTGTGCGCGGCGGTCGTGCTGTCCGCCACCGCGCTCGCCGCGAGCGCCTGCTCGGACAACGAGGGCACCCCCGCCGAGAAGGCGTCGAAGGCCGCGTCCGCCGCGTCCTCGCTGGTGTCCCAGGGCGCGGAGGCCGTCGCCTCGGCGACCGCCGCCGCACAGTCCCAGCTGGCGAAGATCAAGAACGGCGTCAACGCGAAGGACGACGTCAGGCTCGACCCCGTGACGGTGGAGGGCGGCAAGGCCACCACCAAGGTCACGGCCACCAACAGCAGCGACAAGCAGGCCACGTACACCGTCGAGGTGACCTTCCGCGACACGAGCGGGAACCTCCTCGACGCCGCCGTGGTCAACGTCGCCGACGTGGCCCCGCAGAAGTCCGGCGAGGCCACGGTACGCAGCAACCGCGACCTGACGGGCACGGTCAAGGCCCAGGTGGAACGGGCGCTGCGGCACTGAGGCACCATCACCGCGAGGAGGCAGCCATGGCAGCCACCGGCAGCACACCCAAGAGCGGCAACCGCAACGCGTGGGCGTACGGCGGCGTCACCTTCGCCGGCGTCCTGTTGCTCGTCGACGGCGTCCTGGCCATCTTCCAGGGCATCTCGGGGATCGCCGCGGACAACGTGTACGCGCGGATCGGCAACTACGTCTACAAGTTCAACCTGACCGCGTGGGGATGGATCCACCTGGTCCTCGGCGTGCTCCTGGTCATCACGGGCACCGGGCTCCTCAGCGGCGCCGCGCTCTGGTCCCGCATCACGGGTGTCGTCCTGGCGGGCCTGGGCATCATCGTGAGCTTCCTCTACCTGCCCTACCTGCCGTTCTGGTCGATCATCCTGATCGCGCTCGACATCTTCATCATCTGGGCACTCGCCCACTACCGGCCGGAGCGCTCACCCGCCGCCTGACCGCCGCCCGCCCGGCCCTCCCCCGGCGGGCCGGACCCGGTGGGCGCGGCCTCGTCCGCGGGCCGGTCGCCGTGGAACACCGCCCCCACCGTCAGGCACACGGTCGCCACGACGCAGAGCGCGATCAGCCCGGACAGCAGGGTGAACACCGAGCCCAGCGAGCCGTACGCCCGCATGCTGCGGTTGAGCGCCGTCGGCACGTACAGCGGCGCGGCGAAGAGGGCCGCCTCCAGGAGCACCGCGGTGAGCAGCGCCCCCGGCAGCAGCGGCCGCCACCCGATCCGCCCACCCAGCAGCAGATGCTGGGTCCACCACCAGAGCCCCACCGCGCTCACCAGCGACAGCGGGACGCCGACCCAGCGGCCGGCGCCGAAGCCGTCCCGCAGCGGCCCCTGGAGCACCAGGTAGACCAGCGCCGCACACACCCAGGCGAACCAGCGCCAGGCCGCGATCCGTGCCGCCGACCTCGGCAGGTGCCAGGCGCGTTCGCACACCCGCTGCATCGCCCGGCTGCAGGCCGTCGCCGACAGCAGGGTCATCAGGGTGCCCACCACCCCCACCGTCTGCCGCAGGTTCCCGGGATCGGACTCGTAGACCGAGCGCAGTTGTTCGCGGGAGGGGCCGGAGAGCCCCAGCACCCGCACCAGCGAGTCGAGCATCTCCTCGCGCACGCCCTCCGGCGCGAAGGACGCGACGACGAACAGCAGCGGCACGGCGGTCAGAAAGGCCTGGGCGGCCAACCGGGTGGCCGCGTCCAGCACGTTGACGCTCAGCAGCCGGGCGGCGAGCCGGGTGAGAATGGGGAACCGCCGCTCCGCGTCGGACCGCACGGCGCGCGCCCGTCCAGGCAGGTCCGTGAACCGCGCACGGAGCCCCTCCGGGATGCTGACCCGTGGCCGCCCTTTCACAGTCCGACTATTTTTCAGCCCTCCGGGCCCCGCAACCGGGACCGGGTCAGCGCCCGGGGCGAGCGATCAGGCCCGCTCCGCGCGCCACCGCGCGACGACGTCCTCCACGTCGTACGGGACGAGGCTGAACGGCGGGCCGTCCATGGGCGTGCGGATGCCCGCACGGATCTTCTCGTTGACCTCCTCGACGATGCGGCGCACCTCGGGTTCGCAGGGGGCTCGGGAGGCGGCGTCCATCGCGTCCTCCACCTCCTTGCGCAGCCTGAGGCTCGCCGGGAGGTGGGACAGCCCCTCGCGGGCCATCTTCTCCCTGATCCACCACAGCTCGTCGTACGGCCGGTCCAGTCCCGCCAGCGGCTTCCCGGCCCCCGGCAGGTTGTCGAAGGCGCCGCGCTCCGCCGCCTCCCGGATCTGCTTGTCGACCCAGGTCTCGAAGGGGACGCCCGGTGGCTTGCGCTCCGTCATGGCATCGATTCTCCCTCCCCTCCCCACCGGGACGGGAGGGGCCGGCAGCCGGGCGGATCAACCGCTGACGGAGTACGAGTGCGCCCCCGCGCCCGCCAGTGCTCCGCCCGCGACGATCAGGTACGCGTCGCGGATCGGCCTGCCCTCCAGCCGGCGCGGCAGGCGCCGGCGGCGCGGGCGACGCGGGCGACGCGGGCGACGTGCCGTTCCCTGGCGAGGGCCACCAGGTGCTCCGGTTGGCGAAGCGGCATGGCTCACGGTCGCACACGCCGCGCCGCCGCGTCACTCCCCGGCGGGCGTCCAGCCCTGGGCGCGCAGCACCGCCGCGACGTCCGGTGCCCGGTAGTGCTCGCCCTTGAGGACCTTGCCGTCGGCCCGCAGGGTGGGCAGGCCGTCAGGGCCGAGCTTGCTCATGTTGGCACGGTGGATCTCCGCGATGACCTCGTCCAGGTCGATGCCGTGCACCAGCGCGGTGCCGTACGCGACGTAGACCACGTCGGCCAGTTCGTGCGCGAGGTGGTCCAGGGGGCCGGTCTCGGAGGCCTCGGCGACCTCGGCGACCTCCTCGGCGAGCAGGTCCTGGCGGTGCGCCGCGTGCTCGGGCGTGATCTCGGTCGGGCGGGGGCGGACGTCGAGGCCGAAGGCGGTGTGGAACTCACGGACCAGGCCGGCGGGGGAGGGTCGCATTCCGTCGATCGTAGTACCGCTCGGAGCCCCCCGTCGCCGTCGGCCACCGGCCCGCCGCCGTACTCCCCGTCCACGCGGATGGCGGTGACGGCGCCGATGTGCCGGGCCGCACAGCGGCACATGGGCCTGCCCGAAGTCCGGGGCGATCTCGGCCCAGGACGGCAGCGCGTGGTGCCCGTCCGCCCCGGTCACGGCGGCGGCGCCCCGGCCGGGCCGGCCGAGCACAGCACCTCGTGAAGCAACGGGCACCCTCGAAACGGCGGTGCTGCACGCCGCTGGTCCGGCACTCGAAGCCGACCCGCGCCGTGCGTTGGGGCAGGCGCACAGGAGGCCGGCCACGGTGAGCGGGGCCGGGCGGGCCAGGTCGCCGCCCAAGGTGAAGCCGGCGAGCTCCGGCGGCGGCGCGGGAACCACGTCACGGGCTTCCACCTCCCCCGGTCACCGTGCCCGTGGACGGCGGCCAGAGAACCGCACATGCGACCTGTCACGTCACATTTTACGGCTGGTGCAATCCGGCGAGGGGCTTCCCCCTCGCATCCGCGTCACTATGATCGAGTCATGCACACCTACCGGATCGGCGAGGCAGCCGCATTGATGGGCGTGAGCGCCGACACCCTCAGGCGCTGGGTCGACGCCGGGCGGCTGCGGGCGGAGCGCGACGAGCAGGGCCGGCGCATCATCGAGGGCCCCGATCTGGCCTCCTTCGCCCGGGAGTTCAACCGCACCGAACGCGAGCGCACCGGCTCCTCCGCCCGAAACCGCTTCGCGGGCATCGTCACCGAGGTGCTCCTCGGCGACGTCTCCGCGCAGGTGGAGATCCAGGCCGGCCCGTTCCGCGTGGTGTCCATGATCAGCCGTGAGTCGGCCGAGGAGCTGAAGCTCGAGCCCGGCGTCCCGGCGGTCGCCGTCATCAAGTCGACCAACGTGGTCGTCGAGAGACCGCAGAGACTGGGAGGAGCCGCCCTGTGATGACCCTTCCCACGCTCCGCCGGACCCTTCAGCCGGCCGTCGGAGCAATCGCGGTACTGCTGGCCCTCAGCGCCTGTTCGTCCTCGGACGGCTCCGCCGGGGCCTCCGCGCCGTCCTCGCCCCCGGCGGGCGCGTCCTCCGCGGGCGACCTGAAGGGCACGGTCACCGTCTTCGCCGCCGCCTCCCTCAAGGAGAGCTTCACCGAACTGGGCAAGGAGTTCGAGGCGGCCCACCCCGATACCAAGGTCACCTTCAACTTCGGCGGCAGCGACGCGCTCGCCGCCGGCATCACCTCCGGCGCCCCCGCCGACGTCTTCGCCGCCGCCTCCCCCAAGACCATGCAGATCGTCACCGACGCCAAGGCCGCGGCCGGCGAGCCCGCGACCTTCGCGCGCAACCAGCTGGAGATCGCGGTCGTCCCGGGCAACCCCAAGGACGTCTCGTCCCTCAAGGACCTCACCAAGTCCGGGATCAAGGTCGCCCTGTGCGCCAAGGAGGTGCCCTGCGGCGCCGCGGCGCGGAAGGCGCTGGACGGCGCCGGCCTGAGACTCACCCCGGTCTCCTACGAGCAGGACGTCAAGAGCGCCCTGACGAAGGTGGAACTGAAGGAGGTCGACGCCTCCGTGGTCTACAAGACGGACGTCGAGGCGGCCGCCGGCAAGGTGGAGGGCGTGGAGTTCCCCGAGTCCGCCGGTGCCGTCAACGACTACCCGATCGTCCTGCTCAAGGACGCGCCCAACGCCGGGCCCGCCAATGCCTTCATCGCCCTCGTCCGGTCCGACGAGGGCAAGAAGGTGCTGACCGAGACCGGCTTCCTGAACCCGTGAACGACCACAGCAGCCGCGCGCCCGACTTCCTGCAGTCCCGGCCGCGCCGCGCCGGCCGCCGGCAGGGACACCGTTCCCCGGTGCCCCTGCCGCTGCTGCTGCCCGCCCTGCTCGGTCTCGTCTTCCTCGTACTGCCGCTCGCCGGGCTGCTGATCCGCACCCCGTGGAGCGAACTGCCCGCGCAGCTCACCAGCCCCGGGGTGTGGCAGGCGCTGCGGCTCTCCCTGATCTGCGCCACCCTCGCCACCGCGGTGGCCCTGGTGCTGGGCGTGCCCCTGGCCTGGCTGCTGGCCCGCACCGAGTTCCCCGGGCGCCGGCTGGTGCGCGCCCTGGTGACGCTGCCCCTGGTGCTGCCGCCCGTGGTGGGCGGTGTGGCGCTGCTCCTGGCGCTGGGCCGCAACGGCATCGCCGGGCGGTGGCTGGACCAGTGGTTCGGGGTGACGCTGCCCTTCACCACGGCGGGCGTCGTCGTCGCGGAGGCCTTCGTCGCGATGCCGTTCCTGGTCATCAGCGTCGAGGGCACCCTGCGGGCCGCCGACCCGCGCTACGAGGAGGCCGCCACCACCCTCGGCGCCTCCCGCTTCACCGCCTTCCGCCGGGTGACGCTGCCGCTGATCGCCCCGGGCATCGCCGCCGGGGCCGTCCTGGCCTGGGCACGGGCGCTCGGCGAGTTCGGCGCCACCATCACCTTCGCGGGCAACTTCCCCGGCCGTACGCAGACGATGCCGCTCGCCGTCTACCTCGCCCTGCAGAGCGACCCGGCCGCCGCCATCGCGCTCAGCCTGGTGCTGCTCGCCGTCTCGATCGCGGTCCTCGCCGGGCTGCGCGACCGCTGGATGACCACGCCATGACCTCCCTGGACAAAGCACCGGCGACCACCGGCGGCCCGGCCCCGGAGGGCCTGGACGCCCGGCTGGTCGTGGACCGCGGCGCCTTCCGTCTCGATGTGACGCTCAGCGCCGCGCCCGGCGAGGTGCTCGCCCTGCTCGGGCCCAACGGCGCGGGCAAGACCACCGCGCTGCGGGCCCTGGCCGGGCTGACCCCACTCACGGCCGGCCACCTGCGGCTGGACGGCGCCGCCCTGGACGGCACACCCCCCGAGACCCGCCCGGTCGGCGTCGTCTTCCAGGACTACCTGCTCTTCCCGCACCTGTCCGCGCTGGACAACATCGCCTTCGGCCCGCGCTGCCACGGCGTGCCGAAGGCACGGGCCCGCGCCGAGGCCGCCGCGTGGCTGGAGCGCATGGGCCTGGCCGAGCACGCCGCCGCGCGGCCCCGCCGGCTCTCCGGCGGCCAGGCGCAGCGCGTCGCCCTCGCCCGGGCGCTGGCCATCCGGCCGCGGCTGCTGCTCCTGGACGAGCCGCTGGCCGCGCTCGACGCCCGCACCCGCCTGGAGGTCCGCTCCCGGCTCCGGCGCCACCTGGCCGACTTCGAGGCGGTGGCCGTCCTGGTCACGCACGACCCGCTGGACGCCATGGTGCTGGCCGACCGGCTGGTCGTCATCGAGCACGGCGGCTCCGCGCAGGAGGGCACCCCCGCCGAGATCGCCCGCCGCCCGCGCACCGACTACATCGCCCACCTCGTCGGGCTCAACCTCTACCGGGGCCGGGCCGAGGGGCACACCGTACGAATCGACGGCGGACCGGCCATCACCACCACCGAGGAGCTGTCCGGCCCCGTCTTCGTGGCCTTCCCGCCCGGGGCCGTCACCCTCCACCGGGACCGCCCCACCGGCTCCAGCGCCCGCAACCTGTGGCAGGGCCGGGTCGCGGGCCTGGAGTCGCACGGGGACCAGATCCGCGTGGACGTCACCGGCGAACTCCCGCTCGCCGCCGACCTCACCACGGCGGCCACCGCCGAACTCGGGCTGCACCCCGGCGCCGGGGTGTGGGCCACCGTCAAGGCGGCCCAGACACACGCCTATCCGGCCTGAACCCTGACGGGTCAGGACGGCGTCAGGAGCGCGCCGCCCGGCGGCAAGAGGACGCCAAGAGGCTCCCGCGGCACCCCGCCCGGATCCATGACACCGGGCACCACCTCGCGCGCAGTCCGCAGGCGGGGCTGCTGCTCGGCATCGATGGCGGGCCCGGGCGCGCTGGACATGGTCAAGTTCGGCCCGCTCGCCTCGCTGCCGGACCGCTTCCGGGCCCGCCACATCCACGTCCCCAACCTCACCGGGCAATACACCTAGGCCGCCGTACCCGCGCCCACGGTGCCGCGCCGCGCGGTGGACGCGGCCGGTTCCAGCAGGCGTCCGGCCAGGTGGCCGAAGACCAGCCCGAAGGAGGTCCACAGCGTCAGCTGGATCGCCAGCGCCGCCAGGCGGAACTGCCACAGCAGCGCCGCCGGGAAGTGCTCCGGCACCTCGTTGATCCCGGGCAGGAACGCGTACGCGAGCCCCACGGTCAGGACGAGGAAGGCACCCGAGGCCACCGTCGCGTACCAGTTGCCCAGGCGCGGCGCGAGGCGCTTGCCGAGGATCACGGCGGCGACCACGAGCAGCACGCTGAGCAGCATCATCAGGAAGTACAGCGTGGTGCGTTCGCCGATGGTGCCGGGGTCGCCGACGGCCGGCGGGTTGGCCGGGTACTTCAGGAAGGGCACGACGTGGATCGCGACCAGCGCCGCGGCCGACAGCAGCATCGCCGTCGGACGCGGGCCGACGCGGCCGATCCGCCCGAGGGCGAAGCAGTAGGCGAGGGCGGCGATGCCGCCCAGCGCCACGCCGTACACGAGCAGGCCGGTGGCCAGACCGGCCGTGGACTGCAGGGCGCGGCTGACCGGTTCGGCGCCGCCGTGCCCATGCGCGTGCGACTCCTCGAACGCGATGGCGGCGTCGACCCGGGACTCGCCCAGCAGGTAGGCGACGACCAGAGCGAGCGCGCCGGCGGCGAGGCCGGCCAGCATGCCCCGCACCAGCAGTCGCCTGACGGTGACGGAGTTGACGGGGTTCATCGGTGCGGCGCCCCGGTCAGTGGCAGGGGAAGCCGAGCAGATGGCGCCCGTCGTGCAGCCACTCGTGGACGTGTCCACCGGACAGGAGGGATGTGGCCCCCTGCTCGGCGCCCACGAAGTAGAGCAGCACCAGCATCAGGACGCCGAAGAAGACCGCCCAGGGCAGGATCGCCCTGATCGGCAGCGTCACGGGGGCGGCGGAAGGGGCAACGGCCGGCGGGGCGGCGGACTGCGCCATGGCATGACCTCCTGGTGGGAACTCGCGTCCCGGTCGGTGGAGCTTCGTCGGACGACTGCGGGTCTGACTCGCCTGGCGCTGGGCTGGGCTTACAGTGGCGCGACCGTGCCGGATTTGCACCGGACTTCCGCCGTGTCGTCGTGAATGTCGTCGTGACGGTACCGCGAACCGGTGATCCGGCCAAGGGCGCACGTGTGCGCCCCGGTATGCGCGGGCGTCGCTCCCGTGCGACCGACCGGCCGGGGGTGAAAGGGATGTCGGCGATCACGCGGGGTCGCCGGAGGGCGAGGAGGGTGCATGACGACCCGGGTGATGTTGATCTCACCGGTGGTGAACGCGGCGTTGCGCGAGGCGCGTTTCGACGACGACGTGCCGCCGGACGAGCACGCCCTCGGCGCCGCCCGTGCGTTGGCCGGTTCCCTGCCCTCCGCGGGACCGGTGCCCGTCTCGCCCACGGCGCGCTGCCGGGCGACCGCCGGGGCGCTCGGTCTCATCGCCGAGGAGACGGCGCCCGCGGGGTGGGCGCTGGGCCGCTGGCGGGGACGCACCCTGGCCGAGGTGAGCGCCGAGGAGCCGGAGGCCGTCGCCGCCTGGCTCTGCGACCCGGACGCCGCGCCGCACGACGCCGAGTCGCTGCGCGAACTGTGCGCCCGGGCCGGTGCCTGGCTCGACGGGCTCGCCGCGACGCCTGGCCGGGTGCTCGCCGTCGTCGAGCCGGAGATCGTCCGGGCCTGCGCGGTACGGGCACTGGGCACGCCCGAGGCGGCCTTCTGGCGGATCGACGTGCCCCCGCTGACAGCGACGGAATTCAGTGGACGGTCCGGACGCTGGAACCTGCGGGCGGGACGCCCACTGGGCTGAGCAGGGTGCGCTCCAGCAGTCGGTAGGCTCTTGCGAATCGATCGCAATAAGGGCCTATGATTGAGCGTTCGACTTCGCCGACCTGACGCGACCGGTCCCGCACCGGACCCGACCTGGAGCTCCCCTCATGCATGTACCCGACGGATTCATCGACGCGCCGGTGTCGGTGGCGACCGGTGCCGTCGCGGCCGCAGCCGTGGCGGTGAGCCTGCGCGGTGCGCGGCGCGAACTGGACGAGCGCACCGCGCCGCTGGCCGGACTCGTCTCGGCGTTCATCTTCGCCGTCCAGATGCTCAACTTCCCGGTGGCCGCGGGCACCAGCGGCCACCTCCTCGGCGGCGCGCTCGCGGCGATACTCGTCGGCCCGTACACCGGGGTGCTGTGCGTGTCCGTGGTGCTGCTCATCCAGGGTGTGCTCTTCGCCGACGGCGGCCTGACCGCCCTGGGCGTGAACATCACCGACATGGCGGTCGTGACCGTGGTCGTCGCCTACGCCGTCTTCCGCGGGCTGGTCAAGGTGCTGCCACGCGGGCGCGGCGGGGTGACGGGCGCGGCCTTCGTCGCGGCCCTGCTCTCCGTCCCCGCGGCGGCGGTCGCCTTCACCGGGATCTACGCGCTGGGCGGGACGACCGACGTCTCGCTCGGCAAGGTCTTCACCGCGATGGTCGGCGTGCACGTCCTGATCGGCGTCGGCGAGGCGGTGATCACCGCGGCGACGGTGGGCGCCGTCGCCGCCGTCCGCCCCGACCTCGTCCACGGCGCCCGTGACCTGCGCCGCCCGCTGGAACTCAAGGAGGCGACCGTCTGATGGCGGCCGTGACCGACACCCCCAGGCGCGGCGGCGTACGGCCGCTGTGGATCGCCGGACTGATCGCCGCCCTGGTGCTCGCCGGGTTCGTCAGCTACTACGCCTCGTCCAGCCCGGACGGCCTGGAGAAGGTCGCCGCGGACCACGGCATCGACAAGAGGGCCGAGGACCACGCGGCCAAGGACTCCCCGCTGGCGGACTACCGGACCAAGGACGTCGGCAACGCCCGGCTCTCCGGCGGACTCGCCGGTGTGATCGGCGTCGGCGCCACCCTCGTGCTCGGCACCGGCGTCTTCTGGGTCGTCCGCCGCCGCCCGCAGACGGACAAGGCCTAGCGTGGGCGCGGGACACGCCCACCGGCTCTACCGGCACGGCCACTCACCGGTGCACGCGCTGCCCCCGCAGTGCAAGATCGCCGCGGTCTTCTGCTTCGTCCTGGTGGTGGTCTCCACCCCGCGCACCGCGATGTGGGCCTTCGGCCTGTACGCGGTGCTGCTGGCCACGGTGGCCGTCGTGGCGCGCGTCCCGGCCGGATTCCTGCTGCGGCGGCTGCTGATCGAGGTGCCCTTCGTCGCCTTCGCCTTCCTCATGCCGTTCGTCGCCGAGGGACCGCGCACCGAGGTGCTGGGCGTGTCCCTCAGCGTGAACGGCCTGTGGGGCGCCTGGAACATCCTGGCCAAGGGCACCCTCGGCGTCGCGGCCTCCGTGCTGCTGGCCTCCACCACGGAGCTGCGCGAACTCCTCCTCGGCCTGCAGCGGTTGCGGCTGCCGGCGCTGCTGGTGCAGATCGCCTCCTTCATGATCCGGTACGGGGACGTCATCACCGACGAGATGCGCCGGATGCGCGTCGCCCGCGTCTCGCGCGGCTTCGAGGCGCGCGGCCCGCGCCACTGGGGCGTGCTCGCCAAGTCCGCGGGTGCCCTGTTCATCCGCTCCTACGAACGCGGCGAACGCGTCCACCTGGCCATGGTCAGCCGCGGCTACGCCGGCAGCATGCCGGTGATCGACGAGGTGACGGCCTCACGCGCCCAGTGGTCGTACGCCGCCGCGCTCCCGGCCGCCGCGCTGCTGGTCTGCCTGATGGGATGGTTCCTGTGACACCTTCGCTCGAGGTCAAGGGCCTCGCCTACGCCTACCCCGACGGCCACCAGGCGCTGTTCGGCGTCGATCTGACCATCGCGCGCGGCGAGCGGGTCGCCCTGCTCGGCCCCAACGGCGCGGGCAAGACCACCCTCGTACTGCACCTCAACGGCATCCTCGAGGCCGGCGTCGGCTCCGTGGTTGTCGCCGGACTCCCGGTCGGCGACCGCAGGAACGTGGCCGAGGTCAGGCGCCGGGTCGGCATCGTCTTCCAGGACCCGGACGACCAGCTCTTCATGCCCACCGTCCGCGAGGACGTCGCCTTCGGCCCGGCCGCGGCGGGTCTGCGCGGCGCCGAGCTGGAGGCCTGCGTCCGCAAGGCGCTGGAGCGGGTCGGCATGGCGGAGTTCGCCGACCGGCCCCCGCACCACCTCTCGTTCGGCCAGCGGCGCCGTGTGGCGGTGGCGACCGTCCTCGCCATGGAGCCGGAGATCCTCGTCCTGGACGAGCCCTCCTCCAACCTGGACCCCGCCTCCCGCCGCGAACTCGCCGACATCCTGCGCTCGCTGGACGTCACGGTCCTGATGGTCACCCACGACCTGCCCTACGCCCTGGAGCTGTGCCCGCGCTCGGTCGTCCTCAGCGGCGGCACCGTCGTGGCCGACGGCCGCACCCAGGAGCTTCTGTCGGACGACGCGCTGATGCGCGCCCACCGCCTCGAGCTGCCCTACGGCTTCGACCCCCGCTCGGTCACCGTCCGGGCCTGAGCCCTCAGGGCCCGAGCCTCAGCCTCCGCACGGGGGCCGCGACGGCGGCTCCGGGTCGACGGCGGTGAGCGCGCCCGTGAGGGCGTAGAAGCGCTCCGCGCCGCCGAAGGGCCCGACCACGCGGTCGCGCAGCGCGTCGGCCGGCGTGAGGGCCGCCGTCATCGCCACCCGTGGGCCTTGTCCGGTCAGCACCGCCCACCGGGTCACCGCCGCCGCCGACGACGGCACCCTCTCCGTCGAAGGCAGCCGACCGTCCGCCGCACCACCCGCCCGCTCGCCCTCACCGGCCACGTCGGGACCTCCTGCGCCGACGCCGTCGGGCTCACCGCCGAAGCGGAGGTCGACCGGGCCGGCGTCGGCCTCACGTGGAACCGGATGGGCGTGATCAAGGGCGCCGCGGTCCTCTCGGTCGCCGCCCGCTTCGTCCACCGCGACTGATCCCCGGCGTTCACGACCGCGCAGCGGCGGACATCCTCGCTCACGCCCCAACTACCCCATCGGCAAACGAAGTCACGCCTTGCTACTTGTGTGGAAAGCGTGAAAGGCTCCCCGCACCACCAGGCGCAGGCGCAGCCGCCTCCCGACGCCGAAGGGTTGGTTCACCGCCCGATGACTGCCGCAGCCCCGGTCCCCGAGGCCGTCCCGCTGTCCGAGTACTGGGCGGAAGTGCTGTGCTTCGCCCAGTTGTGCACGCTCTCCCCCGAGGACGGCGGACGACTGGCCGCCGACGCCTTCGACCGGGGCCTGGACCAGGCGCCCGACGCGATGGACCACGCGTTCGCGCCCGGGCTGCCGACACTGCCGCGACTGCTGACCGCCGTACGGGACACCGCCGCGGACTGGCAGGCCAGGGGCGAGGGGGACAGCCTGCAGCCGGAGTTCCGCATCTGGCTCAACGCGGAACGCGCCGCGCGCCGGGGCAGGACACCGCGCCCGGAGCCGCTGGCCCTGCGTGGGCTGCGGGACATGGCGGAGGCGGACGCGGCACTGCTGTGGTCCACCGAGGTCGAGTGCCGTCCCGTGGCCGTGACCGCCCGCGCGCTGGGCGTCGGCGTCGCCGCCGCGGAACGGGAGGCCGACCGGGCCCGCGAGGGCTTCCGGGACCGCTGTCTCCGCGCCCACCAGGAGGAACCGCCCTCCGACGCATGCCAGGGCTACGCCCGGCTGCTGGACGCGGCCACCCGGATGCCCGTCGAGGCGGCCCCCGAGGACCTGCGCCGGCACCTGCGCGGGTGCGCCGAGTGCGCGCGGGCGGCCATGTGCCTGACCCCGCTCGGCGGCGGTCCTGCCGAGGCGCTGGCCGAGGGGGTGCTGGGCTGGGCCGGCCCCGCCTACCTGGCGGCCCGGCGCCGGGCGGCCGGCCGTGGTGCCGTTCCGGCCCCACCGTCGCGGCGGGCCGCGCGTGCGGGGAGCCGGATACCCGGGGGCAGGGCGGCCGTGGCCGGCGCGGTCGCGGCACTGGCCGCCGTGATCTGCCTGACGGCCCTGGTCACCGCCGACGACTCCGCCCCCAGGTCCGCCCAGGCCGCGCCGACGGCCCAGGGCGGCAAGGGCGGCGCCGCCCCGGACGGTCCCGGTTTCCCCCCGCTGCCGTCACCGGGCGCGTCCGGTGCCTCCGGGGCACCGGAGCCCGCCGAGAGCGCGCCGTTCCCCGAGGAGATCGAGCCCTCCGCCGCCGAGCACACCATCCCCGCCGCCGGTCGCGCGCCGTCCTCAGCCGCGCCGCCCGCGCACCACGCCCCGGCGCGGCCCGCGCCGTCCTGCACGATCACCTACGAGGTGACCGACCAGTGGTACGACGGCTTCCAGGCCGCCGTCACCCTGACCACCCGCAGGGACCTCGGCGACTGGACGCTCGGCTGGAGGTACTCCGACGGCCGGCGGGTGACGCAGATGTGGGACGCCGACTTCTCCCAGCACGGCGGAACGGTCACCGCCCGGGCCAAGGACTACAACCGGTCGCTGCGGGCGGGTGACTCGGTCACCTTCGGGCTGGTCGGCACCCGGCCCGGTGTCTCCGCCCCGCCCTCGGGCTTCACCCTCGACGGCGCGTCCTGCGCCACCGGCTGACGCGTCCCGGACGCGACCGGGCCGGAGGTGCGGTCACGACCCCGCCCCTCCGGCCCGTACGGCCCTGCTCCTGACGCCTAGCTGAGACCGTTGTCGATCGCGGTGATCAGCTCGCCGTTGCTGGTGTCGCCGCTGAACTCCCAGAAGAACGCGCCGCCGAGGCCCTGGTTCCTCACGTAGGTCATCTTGCCCGCGATGGTCGACGGGGTGTCGTAGCTCCACCAGTTGTTGCCGCAGTGCGCGTACGCGGTGCCCGCGACGGTGCCGGTGGCCGGGCAGGTGTTCTTGAGGACCTTGTAGTCCTCGTTGCCCGCCTCATAGGTGCCCGGAGCGGCGCCGGTCGCGGAGCCCCCCGGGGCGGACTGGGTGACGCCGGTCCAGCCGCGGCCGTAGAAACCGATGCCCAGGTTGAGCTTGTTCGACGGGATGCCCTTGCTCTTCAGCTTCTGGATCGCCGCGTCGGAGTAGAAGCCGGCGACCGGGATGCCGCTGTAGGAGGTGAGCGGGGAGTGCGGGGCGGTCGGGCCGTCCGCGTCGAAGGCGCCGAAGTAGTCGTACGTCATCACGTTGTAGTAGTCGACGTACTGGGCGGCGCCCGCGTAGTCGGCGGCGTCGATCTTGCCGCCGTTGGTGCCGTCGGCGGTGATGGCCGCCGTGACGAGGTTGTTGGAGCCGAACCTGGCGCGCAGCGCGGACATCAGGGTCTTGAAGGACGAGGCCCCGCTGGTGTCGCAGGACAGACCGCAGGCGTTCGGGTACTCCCAGTCGATGTCGATGCCGTCGAAGACGTCGGCCCAGCGCGGGTCCTCGACCAGGTTGTAGCAGGAGTTGGCGAAGGCGGTCGGGTTGGCGGCCGCCTGGCCGAAGCCGCCGGACCAGGTCCAGCCGCCGAACGACCAGAGGACCTTGATGTTCGGGTACTGCTTCTTCAGCTTGCGCAGCTGGTTGAAGCTGCCGCGCAGAGCGCCGGTGTCCCAGGTGTCGGCGACGCCGTCGACGCTCTGGTCGGCGGTGTAGGCCTTGTCGTAGTCGGCGTAGGAGTCACCGATCGCGCACTGGCCGTTGGTGACGTTGCCGAAGGCGTAGTTGATGTGGGTCAGCTTGCTCGCCGAGCCGGAGGTCACGAGGTTCTTGACGTGGTAGTTGCGGCCGTAGACGCCCCACTCGGCGAAGTAGCCGAGGCGGATCTTGTTCCCCGCGGGGCCGGTGGGGGTCGGCGTCGGGGTCGGGGTGGGCGTCGGGGTCGGGGTCGGGGTCGGGGTCGGGGTGGGAGTGGGGGTCGGCGTGGGCGTCGGGTCACCGCCGCCGGTGCAGGAGCCGCCGTTGAGCTTGCAGCCGCTCGGGCTGCCGCCACCCGCGCCGTTGAAGCCGAAGCTGATGCTGGCGCCCGGGGCCAGCGTGCCGTTCCAGCTCTTGTTCCTGGCGGTCCAGTGGGTGCCGGAGCCGGTCACGTCGGCGTCCCACGCCGAGGTCACCGACGTGCCGGCGGGGAAGTCCCACTCGACGGTCCAGCTGCTGATGGACGAGGAACCGCTGTTGGTGATCGTCCACTTGCCCTCGAACCCCGTGCCCCAGTCCTGGGTCTTGGTGTACGTGGCGGTGGTACCCGCGGCATGGGCCGGCGTGGCCAGGCCGACGAGCGCGGCGAACGGGAGCAGCAGCGCGGTGAGTCCCGCGGCGGCTGTGGTCCTGATGCGTCTGGTGCGTGGAGTGAGTGGGGTGTCTCCAGTGCTCAAGGGGTGCTCCTCGAGTGGGGGCCGACGGGGAAACCAGTGCCGCCTGGCGGGCGATTGACTCCATGTCATGCCCACCACAGTTCCCTGGCAGGGTAGAAAGGTCTGGACCAGATGGTCAATAGGTCTGGACCATCCCGGGCCCCTCAACCTGGAGCACAACGCCCCGGCGACGGGCCGGGGCGTACAGGTGAACGAAGAAAGCGCGTGTGGCGGGGCCCGGCCTCAGCCCGGTCCGCTCACGGTGATCGTGTCGATGCCGATGCCGATGCCGGCGTCGGGAGCGTGCCCGTCGAGGAACTGCTCGGCCCAGATGATCTTCCCGTCGTCCGTGTAGCGGGTGCCCCACCGCTGGGCGAACTGGGAGATCAGGAACAGCCCGCGGCCGCCCTCGTCGGTGGTACGGGGGTGCCGCAGGTGCGGTGAGGTACTGCTGGCGTCGGAGACCTCGCAGATCAGCGCCCGTTCCAGGATCAGCCGGAGGCGGATCGGACCGGAACCGTGCCGGATCGCGTTGGTGACCAGCTCGCTGACGACCAGTTCGGTGGTGAAGGCGAGATCGCCCAGGTCCCAGTCCTCCAGCTGCCGGGTGGACAGCTCGCGGGCCCGGCCGACCACGGCGGGGTCGGTGGGCAGGTCCCAGGAGACGACCCGGCCGATGTCCAGGCAGTGGGTCCTGGCCAGCAGCAGCGCCACGTCGTCGTGCGGGCGGGCGGGGGCCAGTTCGTCGACGACGCTGCGGCACAGCGCGTCCAGCGGCAGGCCCTCGGCCTCCAGAGCGGCCCGCAGCCGGCTCCGCCCGCTGTCCTGCGGGTCACTCCCGCCCTCCGCCGGGGCGATCAGGCCGTCCGTGTACAGCGCGAGGACGCTGCCCTCCTCCATCTGCAACTCGGCCGCTTCGAAGGGCAGTCCGCCCAGCCCCAGCGCGGGGCCGATGGTCAGCTCGGGGAAGCGGACGGCCGCCCCGCCCTCGGCCCCGCACCGCTCGCCGGCCGGCCTGAGCACGGCGGGCGGCAGATGCCCGGCGCTGGCCATGACGCAGTGTCTGCTGACCGGGTCGTACGTCACGTACAGACAGCTCGACCCCAGCGCGCTGCCGCCGACCCCCACGGTCGCGGACTCCCCGGACTCCCGGGCGACCTGGACGACCAGGTCGTCCAGGTGCGCCAGCAGCTCCTCCGGCGGCAGGTCGAGGTCGGCCAGGGTCCGCACCGCCGTACGCAGCTGGCCCATCGTCGCGGCCGCCTCGATGCCGTGGCCCACCACCTCGCCCACCACGAGCGCGATCCGCGCCCCGGACAGTGGGATGACGTCGAACCAGTCGCCGCCCACGCCCGACAACTCGTCGGCCGGCCGGTAGTAGGTGGCGACCTCCACCGCGTCCTGGGGCGGGAAGGTGTGCGGGAGCAGGCTGCGCTGCAGCACGAGGGCGGCGTCCCGCTCGCGGGTGTAGCGGCGCGCGTTGTCCAGGCAGACCGCGGCCCTGGCCACGACCTCCTCCGCCAGGCACAGGTCCTCCTCGTCGAAGGGGTCGGCGCGGCGCACCCGGAAGAAAAGGGCCACGCCGAGGGTGACCCCGCGGGCACGGATCGGCACCACCATCGCCGTGTGCATGCCGAGTTCGCCGAAGTGGAGCGCGCGGCCGCCGGCCGGGCCGGCGGCCCACTCCAGCCCCAGCGGGTCCAGCCGGGAGCTGAGCCAGGAGGTGCCGTCGGTCAGGCTACGGATGGGCGGGGTGTCCTCCTGATAGGCGGAGACCGCCCCGATGCCGAACGCCGGCTCGGGCTCACCCTGCCGTGCCGTGCGCATCCCGGCGCGGCGCAGCGGTACCGTGACCGCGTCGCCCAGCGGCCCCGGCTGCGGCTCCGCGCCCTTGATGACCGCCTCCAGCAACTCGACGGCCACGTAGTCGGCGAGGTCGGGCACGACCACGTCCGCCAAGTCCTGCGCGGTGTGCATCACGTCCAGGGTGCGGCCGATGTGCTCGCTCGCCCGGTCCAGCAGCGACAGCCGCCGCCGGGCCCGCCAGCGGTCGGTGATGTCGACCACGGAGTAGCAGACGCCCACCGGGACGCCGTGCTCGTCCTCCAGGCGCACGAAGGACATCGAATGCGCCTGCTCGCGGCGCGGGTCGGTGCGGAACCGCCCGACGTGCTCGTAGTCGATCAGCGGCACGCCGGTCTCCAGGACCTGGCGCATCTGCGCCTCCAGGACCGTCGCGTTCAGCCCCGGCTGGATCTCCCCGAGCCGGCGCCCCAGCCGCCCCTGTGAGGGGCCGCCGCCGAAGCGCTCCAGTGCCGCGTTCGCCCACACGCAGCGCAGGTCGGTGTCGACCACGGCCAGCCCGATCGGCGTCTGGCCCACGATCCGCTCCAACATCGCCGCGGTCATCCCCGACGCCGTGGAGCGGGAGGTGCTGCGGGACTCCGCCGCCAGGACCATCCAGCGGACGGGCGAGCCGCCGATCCCCTCCGGGAGCCCGGCCACCCGTACGCCCAGCGTGACCCTCATGCCGTCGTCACGGCGCAGCCGCAGCACACCCGTCCAGCCGCCCTCGGTGCCGCAGCGCTCGGCGATCTCCGGCGGACGCGCTGCGTCCTCCGGGGCGAGCAGGTCGACGGCGGGGGTGCCGAGGACGTCCACCGCGCGCCGGCCGAGCAGCCGCTCGGCGGCGGCCGGCCAGCTCAGCAGGCGTCCCTCGGCGTCGAGCAGCAACGTGACGGCGTCCGCCACGCCCGCGTCCACGCGTTCCTCGGGAGTCCCCATGGCCAGCCACTCCGTATCCGCCCGCAACGTTACGCTCCGCTCACCGTTCTTGTTCTTCCCCCTCGGCGAACGCCGCTCACGGCGTCACGGGAAGACAAAGAGCGGGCCGGATGCCTGCCCGGGCTCGTGGCCGGCACGGGAGGGCAGGGCGGACGGCTTCGGAAGAGTCCCCGGCGGGGAAGGATTTTCGGGGCGGCCTACGGCCGCCGCGAGGGCGGGCGGCGCAAGGAGAAACCGGCCGAAGAGCGCCGGGACGTCCATCAAGACCTCCGGAGTACGGCCCCCGTGTCCCCCGCGAATCAGGTTACTCGTCGGCCCCGGTCAGCGCCCGCCGCGTGCGTACCGCTGTATCGCCAGGGGGACGAAGACCGCGAGCAGCGCCAGCGACCAGCCGGCCGAGGCCGCGACGGGATGGGCCATGGGCCAGGCCGCGCCCGGGGCGTCGGCCAGCCGGGCGGCCGGTCCGCCGAAGAGCCCGCGGCAGGCGGCGGCCACCGCGCTGAGCGGATTCCACTCGGCGACGGCGCGCAGCCGGCCCGTCATGCCGGAGGTGGGAACATAGGCGCCGGAGACCAGTTGCAGGACGAAGGTGGCACTGCCGAGCTGCGCCGCGACCTCCTCGTCGCGCAGCAGCAGCCCGAGGTGGATCCCGGCCCAGCAGGTGGCGAAGCGGAACAGCAGCAGCAGGCCGTACGCGCCGAGCACCGGGCCCGGGCCCGCCTCGACGCGCCAGCCCGCGGCCCACCCCACCAGGGCGAGCGGCACCAGCCCGGCGGCGGTGACCAGCACGTCGGCTGCCGCCTGGCCGAACGGCACCGCGGCCCGGCTCATCGGAAGGGTACGGAAGCGGTCGGTCACCCCGCGCTGCGCGTCCTGGGCGGCCTGCATCATCCCGGTCATGAGCCCGCCGGCCGCGACCGCGGTGAACAGCCCCGGCAGGAGGTAGGAGCGGTACCCGGCGTCCCCGGGGAGGGTGAGCGCGCTGCCGAAGACGTAGCCGAAGAAGAGCAGCAGGATCAGCGGCATCGCCTGGGTGAGGACGAAAAGCCCGGGTGCCCGGCGCACCCGCAGCAGATGGCGGCCGAGCATCGCCATCCCGTCGGCCAGGGCGCCGCCCTCCCCTTGTCGCGCGAGCGTGGTCATGCGGCTTCCTCCTTCACGGGAGCGCCGGACGGGGCGGTCAGGAGCGGGGCGGCACCGCCGGTCAGCCGGTGGAACACCTCGTCGAGGGTGGGCGGCCGCAGGCTCGCGTCCACCAGGGGGACGCCGGCCGCGTCCAGGGCGAGCACGATGCGCGGCAGCGTCAGCGCCGGGTCGTCGGTCACCACCCCGACCCTGCGCCGCCCGTGGTCCAGCACCGGCTCGGCGCCTGTCAGCGACCGCAGGACGACGGCCGCGCCGGCCACCGCACCGGCCTCGCCCACCACGACCTCCGCGAAGGAGCCGATGCGGGCCTTGAGCTCAGCCGGGGTGCCGCGGGCGGTGACCCGGCCCCCGTCCACCAGGGCGATGTCGTCGGCGAGCCGGTCGGCCTCCTCCAGATACTGCGTGGTCAGCAGCACCGTCGTGCCCTCGTCGGCGAGCGAGCGCACCGCCCGCCAGACGTCCTCCCGCGCGGTCGGGTCGAGCCCGGTGGTGGGCTCGTCGAGGAAGAGCACCCTGGGCCGGGCGAGGAGGCTCACCGCGAGGTCGAGGCGCCGTCGCATGCCGCCGGAGTAGCCGCGCACGGGCCGGTCGGCGGCGTCCTCCAGACCCGCCCCGGCCAGGAGTTCGTCCGCCCGCGCCCGGCCCGGGGCGCCGCGCAGCCGTTGCAGCCGGGCGAACAGCCGCAGGTTCTCCCGGCCGGACAGCTCCTCGTCCAAAGAGGCCTCCTGACCGGTGACGCCGATGGCGCGGCGCACCGCCGCAGGCTCCCGCACCACGTCGTGCCCGGCGACCCACGCGGTGCCCGCGTCGGGGACGAGCAATGTGGTCAGCAGCCGCACAGCCGTGGTCTTCCCCGCCCCGTTCGGCCCGAGCAGCCCGCAGACGCTTCCCGCCGGCACCGCCAGATCCAGTCCGCGCAGGGCGCGCACCTCGCCGAAGCCCTTCTCCAGGCCCTCACTGAGTACAGCGTACGTGGTTTCCATGCGCAGCACCATACCCCACTACGTACACCGTACGTAACTACCATGGTGAACGAGGTGATGACCGATGCCAGCCAGCACCGGGCGGCCCCCCGCCCCCGAGGTGATCTGGACCCGCCCCGAACGGGCGGCCAGAGGCCCGCGACCCGCCCACAGCCGGGCCGAGATCGCCGCGGCCGCGGTCCGGATCGCCGACGCCGAGGGCATCGACGCGGTGTCGATGCGGCGCGTGGCGGCCGAGGTCGGCGCGGGAACGATGTCGCTCTACAACTACGTGCCCCGCAAGGAGGACCTGCACGAGCTGATGGTCGACGCCGTCACCGGCGAGTACGAACTCCCCGAGCAGCCCTCCGGCGACTGGCGCGCGGACCTGATGGCACTGGCCCGGGCGAGCCGTGACCTGCTGCGCCGCCACCCGTGGGTGCCGCGGCTGTACACCTCCGTCCACGGCTTCAGCCCCAACGGCCTGCGCTACCTGGAGCACTGCCTCGCGGCCCTGGAGAGCCTGGACGAGGACGACGCCACCAAGATGGAACTGCTGGCGATGGTCCACGGCGCCGTCATGACGTACGTCGGCAACGAAGTGGCCACGCAGGAGCGCAGCCGCGCCCTGCCGTGGACACCGCTGGAAGAACAGGCCGCCCGCATGGCGTACCTGACGGACCGGATCGACGGGGGCGCGTACCCGCGCCTGGCGGCGGCGCTGGCGCAGGCGGGCCCGGCCGTCGACATGGACGCCTGGTTCGAGCGCACGATCGGCCGGATCCTGGACGCGTACGGGCGCGGCACCGGCGAAGAGGAACGGGGCCGGGGCGCCTGACCCCGCGGCCGGGACCGGGTGCGCTGCGGCCGCTCCGCGGGCGGGCTCGCGGGCTACCCTGCTCGCAAGGCCCGAAAGAGGGGGTGCTGCCGGTGTCCGGGCGTCGACTGCGAGCCCTGCGCGCACTGAGGAACTCGGCGAAGGAGAAGGCCAGGGCGGCGAGGACGACGGCCCGCCCGGTCCCCTCCGCGCTTCCGGCCGGGGAGGGGGACGTCCCCCTGGAGCCGCGGATCGCGGACGCCGCGGCCGTCGCCGTGAGCAGCGTGATGGACGCGGCCCTGTACCGCGACGGCCGGCGCATCTCGACGCCCTCCTCGCTCGCCGAGGCGTACGCGCAGCTGCGCGCCGAACCCGGCGCGATGGCGTGGATCGGGCTCTACCGGCCGAGCGAGGCCGAGCTGGTCTCGCTGGCCAAGGAGTTCGACCTGCACCCGCTGGCCCTGGAGGACGCGATCCAGGCCCACCAGCGCCCCAAGCTGGAGCGTTACGGCGAGACCCTCTTCGTCGTCCTCCGCGCCGCCCGCTACCTGGACGCACCGGAGGAGGTCGACTTCGCGGAGCTGCACATCTTCGTCGGCCCCGGCTTCGTGCTGACCGTCCGCCACGGATCGGCCCCCGACCTGTCCGCCGTGCGGCGCCGCATGGAGAGCAACCCGGAGCTGCTCACGCTGGGGCCCGAGGCGGTCCTCTACGCGATACTCGACACGGTCGTCGACGGGTACGCACCGGTCGTCGCGGGGGTCGAGAAGGACATGGAGGAGAGCGAGATCCAGGTCTTCGGCGGTGACCCCCAGGTCTCCCGCCGGATCTACGAGCTCTCCCAGGAGGTGCTGGAGTTCCAGCGCGCCACCCGCCCGCTCGTCCCGATGCTGGACGGCCTGCAGGCGGGCTTCGTGAAGTACGGGACGGACGAGGAGCTGCAGCGCTACCTGCGCGACGTCGCCGACCACGTCACGCACACCATCGAGCGGGTGGACGGCTTCCGGCAGGCCCTCGCCGACCTGCTCACCCTCAACGCGACGCTCGTCGCGCAGCAGCAGAACGCCGAGATGCGGGCGCTGGCGGAGGCCGGCTTCGAGCAGAACGAGGAGATCAAGAAGATCTCCGCCTGGGCCGCCATCCTCTTCGCGCCCACACTCGTCGGCACGATCTACGGCATGAACTTCGACCACATCCCCGAGCTGCACTGGCTGCTCGGGTACCCCTTCGCGATCCTGCTGATGAGCGTGGTCTGCGTCAGTCTCTACCTGGTCTTCAAACGGCGCGGCTGGCTGTGAGAGGGGCCCGGCGGGCTCAGATCCTGGGATGCGCCGGCACGTGGGTGACCTCCTCGATCTCGTGCGCCGCCTTGCCGAGGAGCTGACGGGCGAGATCGTTGAGCGCCCTGGCCGCCGCGAGTTCCTCGCCGACCCGTTCCTGATCGGGGTCCGAGGGGTGCCGGCTGGCGTGGCCGTGCGACCTGACCTCCGTGCCGTCCGGGAGGCGGAGCAGCGCGGCGGCCTTCGTCCGTGCGCCCTCCTCCCGGAAGTCCATCTCGATGTGCCATCCGACGAGGGTCTGCATGACGGAACACCTCCAGCGGTCCGGTGTCTCCTTCCAGCGTGCTCCCTATCGCGGAACTACTCCACCAGGGTGACGATGGAGCCAAAGGAAATCGGCCCACGCCACAAGGAGGCGCCGTCATGACCACCGCACTGGACATCATGCATCCCGGCGCCATGTGCGTCGGCGAGCGGGAGAGCCTCACCGACGCGGCCCGGATCATGCGCGAGCAGGACATCGGCGCGCTGCCGATCTGCGGGGACGACGACGTGCTGGTCGGCATCCTCACCGACCGGGACATCGTGCTGAGGTGCGTCGCCGAGCGTCGCGACCCGTCCGAGGTCTCCTGCGGCGAGCTGGCCATGGGCCGGCCGCAGATCATCGAGGGGGACGAGCGGATCGAACGGGTGCTGGAACTGATGGAGGAGTACCGGGTGCGCCGGCTGCCGGTGATCGACCATCCCGCACACCGTCTCATCGGCATGATCAGCGAGGCCGACGTGGCCCGGCACCTGCCGCGGGACCGGGTCGCCGAGTTCGTCTCGGCCGTCTGCTCGGACTGACCCGCGGCCGTGTGGACGGGGCGGTCACGGCCGCCCGATCCGGGCGAGCGCCTCGTCCACGCTCGGCACCGGCCGGAAGGCGTGCATCAGCCCGGTGGCCCGCAGGATCCTCAGGGTCGAGGGCCGGGCGCAGACGAACTGCACCTGCCCGCCGTGGCCGCGGACCCGGCTGCGCACCCGGCACAGGGCGGCGAGCCCGGAACAGTCGATGAAGTCGACGGGGCCCAGGTCGACGACGAGGTCCGGGCCTGGGGCGCGGGTCAGCGCGTCGAGCAGCGGGGTGATCTCCATCGCCGCCACGATGTCGATCTCGCCGCTGAGTTCCACCACGACGCACCCGTCGATCGTGTGGGTACGCAGGTACGGGCTCACCGCAGCATGAGATCACCGAGCCGATGAGCCGACCAATGCGTCAAGGTCCACTTCACTCGATCGAGTGAGACCTGTGAAAAGCTGCAAAGTCCCAGTTCAGGGCGGTGATGGAGCGGCACCCGGCGTTGCCGCCGGGGTGTGCTCAGATGCCCCGGAGGACGGCGTTCAGCCGGTCCCGGGTGGCCTCCGGGGAGAGGCAGTCCGCGCGAAGCTTGGCCATGACCGCGCGGTACTGGTCGACCTCCTCGCGCTTGTCGATGTACATCGCCCCGGTGAGCTGCTCCACGTACACGACGTCCGGGACGTCCGACTCCGGGAAGGTCAGCTGGGTGAAGGTGCCGCTGGCACCCGCGGAGTACCCGGTGAACTCCAGCGGCAGCAGTTGCACCGTCACGTTCGGCTGCTGCGAGACCTCCACCAGGTGCGCGAGCTGAGCCCGCATCACCTCCCGCCCGCCGAACCTGCGGAGCACCACGGACTCGTCCATCACGGCCACGATCTGCGGGGCGAGCTCCGAGGTGAGCAGCTTCTGCCGCTTGTGCCGCAGGTCCAGCCGGCGCTCCACCTCGTCCCTGGGTGCGTCCGGATGGCCCAGCTCGATGACGGCGCGGCTGTAGTCGTCGGCCTGCAGCAGGCCGTGCACGAACTGCGTCTCGAAGGAACGGATGACCGAGGCGGACTCCTCCAGGCCCACGTACGTCTGGAACCACGCCGGCAGGACGTCGCCGAAGCCGTGCCACCAGCCGGCGACGTTGGCCTCGCGCACCAGCCCGAGCAGGCCCGTGCGCTCAACGTCGTCCGTGATGCCGTAGAGGGTGAGCAGATCGGCCACGTCGCGCTCCTTGAAGCTCACGCGCCCGAGCTCCATGCGGCTGATCTTCGACTCGGACGCGCGGATCGAATAGCCCGCGGCCTCACGGGTGATGCCCTGCGCTTCGCGCAGCCTGCGCAGCTGCGAGCCCAGGAGGATGCGGCGCACCATGGATCCGCTTCCTGACTGCACTGTGGTCATTTGCGCCTACCTTCTCCCCGTGGCATCCAGCAGTCTGCCATCTCCGCGCTGCGTTCAGTACTCGATCGGTCACTCTCGATCGTCACTCCCGCACCAACAGCCCCGCGTCATGCAAATGCACGTGCATCCGCCCCTTGCATCGGCAACCGGCCGTACGGGACGATGACGTACGTGCCGATACCGGGTGGTGCGCATGTGGACTGAGAGCTCGGCCGGGGTGCAGCCCTTATGGGACGGGCTGGTTCCGGAGCGCCTTTCGTCGTCGAGCGCCACCTCCTGCCCATTGCCGCCGCGTTACGAGGCGGTCGGCGACGCACGAAGATTCGCGCGGACGACACTGCACGCCTGGGACCTCGAAGAGCTCCAGGACGGCATCGAACTCGTCGCCTCGGAACTGGTGACCAACGCCCTGCGCTACGCACTCCCCGAAGGCGCGGCCCACGGGTGCGTGCGGCTGAGCCTCGTCCGATGGTCAACGCGCGTAGTGTGCGCGGTGCGCGACCCCAGCAGCCACGGGCCCGTCGCCAAGGCCCCCGACTTCGTGGCCGAATCCGGGCGCGGGCTGCATCTGGTGGAGTCCTTCAGCGAGACCTGGGGCTGGCATCCCCTGACCGGCACGGGGAAAGTCGTCTGGGCGCTCTTCCGCATGCCCGGGCAGAACGACGGCCCGTCACATTGAGCCGTACCGGGGACGACCGTGGTCAGTTCACCACAAAATGATCGAACTCCCCGTTCTTCATCCCCACGATGAGGGATTCAATCTCTTCCTTCGTATATATCAGCGCCGGTCCGTCCGGAAAACGTGAATTGCGCACGGCCACGTCCCCGTCCGGAAGCGCGGCCAGCTCCACGCACTGACCGTTCGCATTGCTGTGCCGGCTCTTCTGCCACTCCACTCCGCGGAGATCGGACGCGGCCATGCCGTTGTACGTGTGGCGCATGCTTCTCTCCAGGTAAGTACCTTGCAGGACAGGGGAGATGATAGCCAGAGACGAAGTCACGTGCATCTGCACGTGCAAGTGCACGTGCAGTCACTCAGGGTGAATTCAGCGGCCAATGAAGAGCCAACGAACCGCTCCACGGAATTGCTCCCACCGCATGCGACGGCCCCGTCCGGGAATCGGATTCCCGGACGGGGCCGTTTGATGCCGAAGAGACCCGGAGCCGTTGCGGTCACTCCTGACCGGCGGGCACGGTGCCGAGTCGGCCCGCCTTGAAGTCGTCGAAGGCCTGGGCGAGTTCGGCGTGGGTGTTCATCACGAACGGGCCGTACTGCATCATCGGCTCACGGATCGGCAGCCCACCCAGAAGGACGACCTCGAAGTTGGGGCTGCGCGTCTCCTGGGACTCGTCGGCACGGATCGTGAGGGAGTCGCCGCGCCCGAAGACGACGGCCTGCCCCATACGGAAGGGCCGGCCCTCCGGCCCCGCGGTGCCGCGGCCGGACAGGCCGTACGCCAGGGCGTTGAAGTCCGCGCGCCAGGGCAGCGTGAGCTGGGCGCCCGGGTTCACCGAGACGTGCAGCATGGTGATCGGGGTGTGCGTGGCGCCGGGGCCCTGGTGGCCGTCGATGTCCCCGGCGATGATCCGGATGAGCGCGCCGCCGTCCTCGGACGCCAGCAGCTTGACGTTGCCGCCGCGGATGTCCTGGTACTTCGGCGCGATCATCTTGTCCTTGGCGGGCAGGTTGACCCACAGCTGCAGCCCGTGGAAGAGGCCGCCGCTCATCACCAGCGCCTCGGGCGGGGTCTCGATGTGGAGCAGGCCGCTGCCGGCCGTCATCCACTGGGTGTCGCCGTCGGTGATGGTGCCGCCGCCGCCGTGGGAGTCCTGGTGGATGAAGGCGCCGTCCATGATGTAGGTGACGGTCTCGAAGCCGCGGTGCGGGTGCCAGGGAGTGCCCTTGGGCTCGCCGGGCGCGTACTCCACCTCACCCATCTGGTCCATCATGATGAACGGGTCGAGGTTCTTGTAGTCGATGCCCGCGAAGGCACGGCGGACGGGGAAGCCCTCCCCCTCGAAGCCGCTCGGAGCGGTGGTGACCTGCAGCGCACGCCGCTGTACCGCGTCGGCGGGGGCGTGGACGCGCGGCAGGCTCAACGGGTTCTCGACGGTCACTGCAGGCATGGCCAGGATCCTCCTCGGATTGTTCAACGTTCAACATAGTTGAACGCTGAACTTCCCGCAACCGTTCCCCGGCCTTTGTCCGGTTTCCGTGGGGTGGCGGCTGGATCAGCCGTACATCCGCCGCATGGTGAACTCCACCATCTGCTCGACCGCCTTCGCGTCGAACACCATCCGGTGCTCGCCCTCCATGTCCAGCACGAAGCCGTAGCCGGTCGGCAGCAGGTCCAGCACCTCGGCACCCGTGATCACGAAGTACTTGGACTCCTTGCCGGCGTAGCGGCGCAACTGCTTCAGCGAGGAGAACATGGGGATCACGGGCTGCTGCGTGTCGTGCAGCGCCAGGAAACCGGGGTTGTCGCCGCGCGGGCAGTAGACCTTGGACGTGGCGAAGACCGCCTGGAAGTCCTCGGCCGACATCGAGCCCGTCGTGAACGCGCGCACCGCGTCCGCCAGCGAGGGCGGCGACGGCTCGGGGTAGCTCGCACCCATCGGTGCCCCGCCCATCGGCGCTCCGCCCATCGGCGGCGCGGCCCCTGCCATCCCGTTCTGGTCGTAGCCGTACACGGCACACAGCGTATCGGGCCGCCGGCCCGCCACGGGAGCCTCGTGGAGTTCGAACCGGATCGCCTTGCCCTCGCCCGGCGGAAGAGGTGCCCGCGACGGGCGCCAGGGTGACCGCCGCCGACATGTCCATGTGGTCGCGGGCGTTGAAACCGGGCCCGGGTCACCCCCGAGTGGACTTACTGCGTCCGGGGCGGAAGCGCCATCGGCCCGGGCTCATGGCGTCGAGCTCCACCGTGCCGGTGGCGCTGTCCCGGCGCCGGACGCCCGCGCCGAGCGCGGCCGGCGCGCCCTCGACGCGTATTCGCATGGTTTCTGGTTTTTCGTGGCTTTCATCCGAATGGGGTCGGGCGCGCGTACCCCCGTAGACTGGGGAGGCCTCATCCCCGAAATCAGACGACTTGGATGAACGATGCATCGGTACCGGTCCCACACCTGCGGTGAGCTGCGCGCCACCGACGTAGACGCGGAAGTGCGCCTGAGTGGTTGGCTGCACAATCGCCGGGATCTGGGCGGCATCCTGTTCGTCGATCTCCGGGACCACTACGGGGTGGTCCAGCTCGTCGCCCGTCCCGGCTCGCCCGCGTACGAGGCCCTGAGTCACCAGTCCAAGGAGTCGGTGCTCCGCGTCGACGGACGCGTCGTCGCCCGTTCGGAGGAGAACCTCAACCCCGATCTGCCCACCGGCGCGATCGAGGTCGAGGTCACCGAGCTGGAGGTGCTCGGCGCCGCCGACCAGCTGCCGTTCCCGGTCTTCCCAGAGGACAACGCCAACGAGGAGGCCCGGCTCACCCACCGCTTCCTCGACCTGCGCCGCGCGCGCATGCACCGCAACATCATGCTGCGCACCCAGGTCATCAGCTTCCTGCGGCGTGAGATGACGGCGCTCGGCTTCAACGAGCTCGCCACCCCGATCCTGTCCGCGACCTCGCCCGAGGGCGCCCGCGACTTCCTGGTGCCCTCCCGCGTGCACCCCGGCACCTTCTACGCGCTGCCACAGGCCCCGCAGCAGTTCAAGCAGCTGCTGATGATCGCGGGCTTCGACCGCTACTTCCAGATCGCGCCCTGCTTCCGCGACGAGGACAGCCGCGCCGACCGCTCGCCGGGCGAGTTCTACCAGCTCGACATCGAGATGAGCTTCGTCGAGCAGGAGGACGTCTTCGCGGTCATCGAGAAGGTCATGACCGACCTCTTCGAGGAGTTCGGCAACGGGCGCCACGTCACCTCGCCCTTCCCGCGGATCCCCTTCCGTGAGGCCTTCGTCAAGTACGGCAACGACAAGCCCGACCTGCGCGCCAAGCTGGAACTGGTCGACGTCTCCGACATCTTCGCCGCCTCGGGCTTCAAGGCCTTCGCCGGCAAGCACGTCCGCGCCCTGCCCGTGCCGGACACCGCGGACCAGCCGCGCAAGTTCTTCGACAACCTCGGCGACTACGCCGTCGAGCAGGGCGCCAAGGGCCTGGCCTGGGTGCGGGTCGGCGACGATCTGACGCTCACCGGCCCGATCGCCAAGTTCCTCACCGAGGACGACGTCAAGGCGCTGCTCACAGCGGTCGACGCCAAGCCCGGCCATGCCATCTTCTTCGGCGCCGGCGAGTTCGACGAGGTCTCCAAGATCATGGGCGCCGTCCGCGTCGAGGCCGCGAAGCGGGCCGGCCAGTTCGAGGAGGACGTCTTCCGCTTCTGCTGGATCGTCGACTTCCCCCTGTTCGAGAAGAACGAGGACACCGGCCAGATCGACTTCTCGCACAACCCCTTCTCCATGCCGCAGGGCGGCCTGGAGGCGCTGCAGACCAAGGACCCGCTGGACATCCTGGCCTGGCAGTACGACATCGTCTGCAACGGCGTCGAGCTGTCCTCGGGCGCGATCCGGAACCACGAGCCCGAGATCATGTATAAGGCCTTCGAGATCGCCGGCTACAGCCGCGAGACCGTCGAGCACGAGTTCGGCGGCATGCTCCGCGCCTTCCACTTCGGCGCGCCCCCGCACGGCGGCATCGCCCCCGGCGTCGACCGGATGGTCATGCTGCTCGCGGACGAGCCCAACATCCGAGAGACCATCGCCTTCCCGCTCAACCAGAACGCCCAGGACCTGCTGATGGGCGCGCCGAGCACGGTCGACGAGGCCCGGCTGAAGGAACTGCACCTCGCGCTGCGGCTGCCGCCGGAGAAGAAGGCCTGACGCCCGCCCGCACGGCATGACGCCGATGGGCCCGGAACCGTTCGGTTCCGGGCCCATCGGCGTCTGCCCGTCTCCGGTGCCGTCCCGTCGGGCCGACCCGCCGTCAGCCGACGACCTCGACCGCGCAGCGAATGCCGGAAACTCGGGCCATCCGCCCGTCGGTGGTCAGGAGCGGGCAGCCGTACGCCTCCGCAGCGGCCACGTACGCCGCGTCGTACGCGGTGAGGTCGCCCCGCAGTTCCCAGACGCGGGGCAGCAGAACACGGGTCATCGGAACGACGGGGTCGAGCCCGCAGAGTGCCTCCACCGCGTCCGCGGCATGGCCGGCCGTGATCTTGCCACCGAGCAGACTGCCCCGGATCACGGACATCACCTCGATCGTCCAGTGCTGCGGCGCGATCCAGCGGTCGTCCGCGGCCAGGGCGCTTCGGCAACGCTCGCCGGTCGTGCCCTCGTCCAGGAGCGAGAAGGCGAAGACCGAGGCATCGACGACGATCACTCGTCGCCTTCCGGCACACCGAGTTGCGCGTCCCGTTCTGCCCTCGCCGTACGCAACACGTCCGTGACGTCGCCTTCGGCAAGCCGGGTGCCGTACGCAGACCTCGAGAACCGCTCGACAACGGCCAGGTTGTCCCTGCGCCGCACCTCGTCGCGCACGAGGTCGAGCAGGTACGCCTGAAGCGACTGGCCGCGCTCCTCCGCTATGGCCGCGAGACGGTCGCGAAGGTCCTCGGGTACGTCACGGATCTGGAGAGCAACCATACGGACACTGTGCACGCTTGCATGCATATGTGCATGCAAGCGCCTGGCGAGACGACGGCCGGCCGCGCCGGTCAGCCGTCCAGGGCGACGAGGGCGACCACGGGGCGGGCCGGGTCGCTGTCGTCCACGGCGACGCCGCGGCTGTAGGCGCCGTGGTCCGCGGCGGCGGGGGCGTGGTCACCGGCGTAGCGGGCGCGCTCCAGTCCTCCGGCGGCGCGGCGGCACGGGTCGGCGGGCGGCTCGCCCACGCGCAGGGCTCGCACGTCGGAGCCGAGCGCGCCGAAGCCGGAGGCGGAGAGGAACTGCTTCAGGCCGGCGGCGGTGGTGCGGAAGCGCAGTTCGAGGTTGTACTCGCCGGACAGCCCGCCGGTCTCCGCGAGGTAGTGCACGTCCTGCGGGCCGTCCGGCAGCCGCAGGCCGAAACGCCCGGCGGCCTTCGCCAGCGTGACGTTGCTGCCCCGGCACGCGCCGTCCGCACCCGGGGCCGCCCCGGAACGGCGGTCGCCCGAGCCGGTCAGGGACACCGCGAGGATCACCCCCGCCACCACGACCACCAGGGTCAGGCCCACCGCCAGAATGAGCACCAGCGGGGATCTGCCCCTCGCGGCGGTGGGCATCAGGCCGCCTCGGGCTCGCCGCCGAAGCGCTCGCGGTAGGCGTCCAGGTCCTCGTCGGTGATCTTGGCGAAGAGCACCGGCGGAACGGTGAACGCGGTACCGGCCGGGACGGCGGCCAGGGCGCGGGCCTCCTCCGGGGTGGCCCACACGGCGGTGTCGTCCCTCAGGGCGAAGGCCCCGCGCATGGCGGCGGACGTGGCCGGGATGAACGGCTCGGAGATCACCGCGTAGAGGTGGATCAGGTTCATGGCGGTGCGCAGGGTCAGGGCGGCGCCGTCGGCGTCCGTCTTGATCTCCAGCCAGGGAGCCTTCTCCTCCAGATAGGAGTTGCCGGCGCTCCACAGCGCGCGCAGCGCCTGCGCGGCCTTGCGGAACTGCAGGTCCTCCATGTGGCGCTCGTACTCCGCGAGGAGCTCGGCGATCTGCTCGCCCAGGCGCCGCTCGGCCTCGCCCGCCTCCTTGCCCGCCGGCACCTCGTCGCCGAAGCGCTTGCGGGAGAAGGACAGCACGCGGTTGACGAAGTTGCCGAGGGTGTCGGCCAGGTCCTTGTTGACCGAGGCCGCGAAGTGCTCCCAGGTGAACGAGGTGTCGTCGGACTCGGGCGCGTTCGCCATCAGGAAGTAGCGCCAGTAGTCGGCGGGCAGGATCTCCAGGGCGGCGTCGGTGAAGATGCCGCGCCGCTGCGAGGTGGAGAACTTGCCGCCGTAGTAGTTCAGCCAGTTGAAGGCCTTGACGAAGTCGACCTTCTTCCACTTGTCGCGGGTGCCCAGCAGGGTGGCCGGGAACATCACGGTGTGGAAGGGAACGTTGTCCTTGGCCATGAACTCGGTGTACCGGACGTCGGTGTCGACGTCGTACCACCAGGAGCGCCAGTCGCGCTCCTCGCCCTCGGGGGCGGCGTCGGACCACTCCTTGGTGGCGCCGATGTACTCGATCGGGGCGTCGAACCAGACGTAGAAGACCTTGCCCTCGGCCGCCAGGTCCGGCCAGGTGTCCGCCGGCACCGGCACGCCCCAGTCCAGGTCGCGGGTGATGGCGCGGTCCTGGAGGCCCTCGGTCAGCCACTTTCGGGCGATGGAGGAGGCGAGCGTCGGCCAGTCCTTGCCGTGCTCGTCGACCCAGGCCTCGACCTCGTGGGAGAGCTTGGACTGGAGCAGGAAGAGGTGCTTGGTCTCGCGGACCTCGAGCCGGCTGCTGCCGCTGATCGCCGAGCGCGCGTCGATCAGGTCGGTCGGGTCCAGGACACGGGTGCAGTTCTCGCACTGGTCGCCGCGGGCCTTGTCGTAGCCGCAGTGCGGGCAGGTGCCGACGATGTACCGGTCGGGCAGGAAGCGCTCGTCGTCCAGGGAGTAGACCTGGCGGATGGCGCGCTCCTCGATGAAGCCGTTCTGCTTCAGCTCGCGCGCGATGGCCTGGGTGATCTCCACGTTCTGCGACGAGGAGCTGCGGCCGAAGTAGTCGAAGGAGAGGGCGAAGCCGTCGTAGACCGCCTTCTGCGCGTCGTGCTGCTGGGCGCAGAACTCGTCGACCGGCAGCCCGGCCTCCTGCGCGGCGAGCTCGGCCGGCGTGCCGTGCTCGTCGGTGGCGCAGATGTAGAGGACCTCGTGGCCGCGCTGGCGCAGGTACCGGGAGTAGACGTCGGCCGGGAGCATGGACCCCACCATGTTGCCCAGGTGCTTGATCCCGTTGATGTACGGAAGGGCGCTGGTGATGAGGTGTCGAGCCATTGCCGGCTGCTCCCAAGTCGCTACTGTGGGTGAGGATTTCCTCTACGGACCGTCAATATCGTATCCGACCGTGAAGGTCCACCCGTTCGCCTTTCCCGGCATGCGGACAACCGCGTCCACGTGATCCGCTGGCCGGGTGGACGCGCCCCTTCTGCCGGCCTCCGCGCGACGGACGGCCGCGTGGTGCGCCGTCGTGCTGCTGGTGGCCGGTGTGGGCGCGCTCGCCGTCTGGCTGATCGTCACCTTCGCGGCCGTGGTCACGCCCGTCCTGCTGGCCCTGCTGGGCAGCGCCCTGCTGGGCCCGCTCCACCGGCGGCTGCGGGCCGTCAAGGTGCAGCGGTCGCTGGCCGCCGCGCTGACCTGCGCGGCACTGCTCGTCTTCGTGGCGGGGGCGGGCTTCATCCTCGTGCAGAGCCTGCTGCAGACCGGCGACGAGATCGTGGCATCGCTCAAGGAAGCGGCCCAGAAGGTGCTGCCGCGCCTGGGCGCGCCGGGGACCTCGCTGAACGACACCATCGACAGCCTCAAGTCCTTCGCCACCAAGTACGGCGCCCGCGCGGCCTCCGGCGTGTGGTCCGGGCTCAGCCTCGTGGGCCAGGCCATCGCGACCGCCGTGCTGGCGCTGCTGCTGACCTTCTTCTTCCTGCGCGACGGCGCCCGCTTCCCCTCCCTGCTGCGGAACGCGGCGCCGCGCGGCAGCGGGCCCCTGCTGGAGCGGATCGCGCGCCGCGCCTTCACCGCCGTCCAGGGCTTCATGCGGGGCACGACGGTGATCGCGCTGATCGACGCCACGCTCATCGGCATCGGCCTGCTGATCCTGCGCGTGCCGGGGGCAGTGGGCTTGGCCGCGCTCGTCTTCATCGGCGCCTACATCCCGTACCTGGGGGCGTTCATCTCGGGGGCGGTGTCCGTGCTCGTCGCCCTCGCCGACCGGGGGTGGGTGATCGGCCTGTGGGCCCTGGGGGTGGTGCTGGCCGTACAGGTGCTGGAGGGGCACATCCTGCAGCCCATGGTGCAGAGCCGCACGGTGCACATGCACCCGGCCGTGGTACTGCTGGCGATCACCGCGGGGGCGAGCCTGGCGGGCATCCTCGGGATGCTGCTCGCGGTGCCGATCACGGCCGCCGCCATCGGGGCCCTGGACGAACTCCACCCCCGGGAGCCGGATGTCCCTCCGGAAGCCGAAGGTCCTCCGTCACATCCGGCCGGATAGGGGTTGTTTTTATTACCGACGGGTAGCATCATTACCGACTGGTAAGTGATAAAGCTGCGAGGACTGCGAACCCATCCCGCCGTCCGACCGACCCCGACGGAGCCGTCGCCATGGGCCACTACAAGTCAAACCTTCGCGACATCGAGTTCAACCTCTTCGAGGTCCTCGGACGCGACAAGCTGTACGGGACCGGCCCGTTCGCCGAGATGGACGCCGAGACCGCCAAGGACATCCTGTCCGAGGTCGCACGCCTCGCGGAGAACGAGCTCGCCGACTCCTTCGCGGACGCCGACCGCAACCCGCCGGTCTTCGACCCGGCGACCAGCACCGCGCCGGTGCCGGACTCCTTCAAGAAGAGCTACAAGGCCTTCATGGCCTCCGAGTACTGGCGCCTGGGCCTGCCCGAGGGCATCGGCGGCACCACCGCCCCGCCGTCCCTGATCTGGTCGTACGCGGAGCTGATCCTCGGCTCCAACCCGGCCCTGTGGATGTACTCCTCCGGCCCGGCCTTCGCCCGCATCCTCTTCGAGGAGGGCAACGAGGTCCAGAAGAGGATCGCCGGGATCGCGGTCGAGAAGACCTGGGGCTCCACCATGGTGCTCACCGAGCCGGACGCCGGCTCGGACGTGGGCGCCGGCCGCACCAAGGCCGTCGAGCAAGAGGACGGCTCCTGGCACATCGAGGGCGTGAAGCGCTTCATCACCTCCGGCGAGCACGACCTGGAGGAGAACATCCTCCACTACGTCCTCGCCCGCCCCGAGGGCGCCGGCCCCGGCACCAAGGGCCTGTCCCTCTTCCTCGTCCCGAAGTACCTCTTCGACTTCGAGACCGGCGAGCTGGGCGAGCGCAACGGCGTCTACGCCACGAACGTCGAGCACAAGATGGGCCTGAAGGCCTCCAACACCTGCGAGATGACCTTCGGCGACAAGCACCCCGCCAAGGGCTGGCTGATCGGCGACAAACACGACGGCATCCGCCAGATGTTCCGCATCATCGAGTTCGCCCGCATGATGGTCGGCACGAAGGCGATCTCCACCCTCTCCACCGGCTACCTCAACGCGCTGGAGTACGCCAAGGAGCGCGTGCAGGGCCCGGACCTCGCGCAGTTCATGGACAAGAGCGCGCCCAAGGTCACCATCACCCACCACCCCGACGTGCGCCGCTCCCTGCTGACGCAGAAGGCCTACGCCGAGGGCATGCGCGCCCTGGTCCTCCACACTGCCTCCGTCCAGGACGCGATCGCCGTCGCCGAGGCGGCCGGCGAGGAGACCAAGGGCCTCGAGGCGCTCAACGACCTGCTCCTGCCGATCGTCAAGGGCTACGGCTCCGAGCGGGGCTACGAGCAGCTCGCCCAGTCCCTGCAGATCTTCGGCGGCTCCGGCTTCCTGCAGGAGTACCCGATCGAGCAGTACATCCGCGACGCCAAGATCGACACCCTCTACGAGGGCACCACGGCGATCCAGGGCCAGGACTACTTCTTCCGGAAGATCGTCCGCAACCAGGGCGCCGCGCTGACCGCCCTCTCCGAGGAGATCAAGAAGTTCCTCGCCGAGGCCACCGGCGGCGAGGAACTCGCCGGCGCCCGCGAGCAGCTCGCCAAGGCCGCCGTGGACCTGGAGGCCATCGTCGGCAAGATGCTGACCGACCTCGCCGCCACCGAGCAGGACGTGAAGTCCATCTACAAGGTGGGCCTGAACACCACCCGCCTGCTGCTCGCCTCCGGTGACGTCGTCGTCGGCTACCTGCTGCTCAAGGGCGCCGCCGTCGCCGCCGAGAAGCTGGCCGCCGGCGCCTCCGCCAAGGACACGGCCTTCTACACCGGCAAGATCGCCGCCGCGAAGCACTTCGCCGCCGAGGTCCTGCCGCAGGTCTCCGTCGCGCGGTCCGTCGCCGACGGCGTCACCCTCGACATCATGGACCTGCCCGAAGAGGCGTTCTGACCCGGTCCTGACCGGTTCCGGCCGGGACCGATACGGCAACGACGGCCCGCTCCTCCGACGAGGAGCGGGCCGCCGCGCCTCCTTATGCTTGAAGCATGAACCCTCAGCCCCACTTCGGCCGCGGCCACACCGACGACCTCGCAGCCTTCCTCACCGCCAGCCCGTCGCAGTACCACGCGGTCGCGAGCGCCGCCGAGCGCCTGGAGAAGGCCGGATTCCAGCAGGTGGCCGAGACCGAGGCGTGGGGCGCCGAGGCGGGCGGCAAGTACGTGCTGCGGGGCGGCGCGATCATCGCCTGGTACGTGCCCGAGGGCGCCGGACCCGCCACCCCCTTCCGGGTGGTCGGCGCACACACCGACTCCACCAACCTGCGCGTCAAGCCCCGTCCCGACTCGGGCTCCTTCGGGTGGCGCCAGGTCGCCGTCGAGATCTACGGCGGCGCCCTCCTCAACACCTGGCTCGACCGCGATCTGGGCCTGTCCGGCCGGCTGGTGCTGCGCGACGGCACGACGACGCTGGTCCACGTCGACCGGCCGCTGCTGCGAGTGCCGCAGCTCGCCGTCCACCTCGACCGCGGTGTCAACGACAGCGGCCTCAAGCTCGACAAGCAGCGCCACATGCAGCCCGTCTGGGGCCTCGGCGAGGTCGACGAGGGCGCCCTGATCGCGTTCCTCGCGGAGGAGAGCGGCGTCGCCGCCGCCGACGTCGTCGGCTGGGACCTGATGACCCACGACGTCCAGCCGCCCGCCTACCTCGGCCGCGACCGCGAGTTCCTGACCGCGGGCCGGCTCGACAACCTGCTCTCCGTGCACGCCGGCACCGCCGCCCTGGCCGCCGCCGCCCGGCCCGGCCTGCCGTACATCCCCGTCCTGGCCGCCTTCGACCACGAAGAGACCGGCAGCGAGTCCGACACCGGCGCCGCCGGGCCGCTGCTCGGCAACGTCCTGGAGCGCTCCGTCTTCGCCCGCGGCGGCAGCTACGAGGACCGCGCCCGGGCCTTCGCCGGCACCGTGTGCGTCTCCGCCGACACCGGACACGCCGTCCACCCCAACTACACGGAGAAGCACGACCCGACGCACCGCCCGGTGCCCAACGGCGGCCCGATCCTGAAGGTCAACGTCAGCCAGCGCTACTCCACCGACGGCACCGGCCGCGGCATCTTCGCCGCTGCCTGCGAGCGGGCCGGCGTGCCCTGGCAGTCCTTCGTCTCCAACAACGCCATGCCCTGCGGCACCACCATCGGCCCCATCACCGCCGCCCGGCACGGCATCACCACCGTGGATGTCGGCGTGCCGATCCTGTCGATGCACTCCGCGCGCGAACTGTGCGGCGCCGACGACCCGTACCTGCTGGCCGGCGCGCTGAAGGCGTTCCTGGAGGGCTGATTCCCACCCCGCCCGTGAAGTCCGCTGCCGGTGAGCGGACTTCACGGGCGGTTCGCTGTCATGAGATGCCCGCCCCCGGGTACACGGGTTCTACGAGTCCGTAGAGCCAACCCCGTTCGGAGGCGGACATCATGGGCATCGGCGGTTGCATCGGCCTGATCGCGGTGGGGGCCATCCTCACCTTCGCGACCGACTGGCACATGGCCGGGGTCAACCTGGACCTGGTCGGTCTGATCATGATGGCGGTGGGCGTCATCGGCCTGGCCGCGTACATCAGCATCTTCAAGAAGCGCCGGGTCGTGGAGCCGATGCCGGTGATGGACGAACGCGCCCGCAACTACCCGCACGCGTGACGGAGCTGCGGGAGCGTCAGCCGTCCATCCCGGCGAGCACCAGCGCGAGCCGGGTGTCCCCCACGGCGGTCAGCCGGACGGGGACACCCCAGTCCTGCTGGTGCACATGGCAGGCGGGGAACTCGTTGTCCGGGTCGTCGTCACACGACGCGGCCATCGCCGACACGTGGAGCACCCCCTCGCCGACGTCGCCGTTCAGGACGACGTCGCGGAAGAGGTCCGTACCCTTGCCGGCCCCCGCCAGCAGCAGCTCCGGCGGCGTCGCGCTGACCAGCAGCCGCGTCGACGGGCCGTAGCGCTCGTCGAGCTTCTGGCCGGCCGGGGCGGAGAACACCACGTCCAGCCGCAGCGGCCCCGGCGCCACATCCGTCGCGGGCCGCCGCGTACGGTGCGCCGCGCCCTCGACCCGCACCGCCTCCTCCGGCAGGCGCAGCCGCGTCAACCGGTGGCGGGCGGACTCCACCACCACGATCTCCGCGCCGTCCAGCACCGCGCCCGACGGCTCCCGCAGGTCCGTGGCGAGCGTGCTGACCTCGCCGGTCGCCGGGTCGAAGCGGCGCAGCGCGTGGTTGTAGGTGTCGCTCACCGCGACCGACCCGTCCGGCAGCGCGGTCACCCCCAGCGGATGCTGCAGCAGCGCCTGCTCCGCGGCACCGTCACGGTGACCGAAGTCGAACAGCCCCGTGCCGACGGCGGTGCGCACCACGTACCCCGCGCCGTCCCCGGCCCGCTCCACCCAGCGCAGCGCGCTCGTCTCGGAGTCCGCGACCCACAACCGCTCCCCGGCCGCCGCCAGCCCCGACGGCTGCGCGAACCACGCCTGCTCCGCAGGCCCGTCGACCAAGCCCTCATTGGTCGTCCCGGCCGCCACCGCGACCGTCCCGTCCGCCGGGTCGTACGTCCACAGCTGGTGGACGCCCGCCATGGCGATCCACACCTTGCCGTCCCACCACGCCACGTCCCACGGCGACGACAGGTCGGTGCCCAGCGCCGGGCCCGAGGTCGCCGACCCCTGCCACCACTGCTTCCCGGTGCCGGCCACCGTCTCCAGGGCCCCGCTCTCCGGGTCGAACGTCCGCAGCCGGTGGTTCACGGTGTCCGCGACGACCACGGTGCCGTCCGGCAGCGACGCCAGCCCCTGCGGCTCGCTGAAGTCCCCCGGCGCACCGATCCGCCGCACGACGGTCTCCCCGTCCGGCTCAATCTCCACCAGCTGGTGCCGGGTCGAGTCCGACACCAGCAGGTTCCCCGACGGCAGCCGCAGCGCCTTCCCCGGGAACCGCAGATCGGTGGCCACCGGCTCGGGCGGCACATACGGGCCGTCCCCGCGGCGCAGCGTCCCCTTCGCCGCGTGCTCCGCCTCCAGCTCGGTGACCAGCGCCTCCAGCGCGTGCGCGTGCCCCTCCCCGGAGTGCTGGGCGACGACGTACCCCTCCGGGTCGATCACGGTCAGCGTGGGCCAGGCGCGCACGGCGTACTGCTTCCACGTCGTGAGTTCCGGGTCGTCCAGCACCGGGTGGTGCACCCCGTACCGCTCCACGGCGTCCACGACCGACTGGTGCTCCGCCTCGTGCACGAACTTCGGCGAGTGCACGCCGACGATCACCACGGTGTCGCGGTGCTTCTCCTCCAGCTCGCGCAGCTCGTCGAGGACGTGCAGGCAATTGATGCAGCAGAAGGTCCAAAAATCAACGATGACGCATTTGCCCCGCAGGTCCGCGAGGGTGAGGTCCTTGCCGCCGGTGTTGATCCAGCCGCCCTTGCCGACGAGCTCAGGGGCGCGGACACGGGCACGACGGGGTTTGGGGGAGGACACGGATGCGGAATCGTTCATGCTTCAAGGGTGCCATCCGGACGGGAGCGCCGGATCACGCGTATGACAGGGCCTGCGACAGGGGAGCGACGGTTGGCTGCGGACGGGAACGGGGCGACGGGCAGTGGGGCGGCAGCGGCGGAGCCACAGGTCTTCATGGCGCTGCCGGGACGTACGGAAGCCCGGGAGGAGGCGTTCGAGGCGTGCCTGGCGGAGGTGGTCCGGAGCCTCGGGCTCGACGTCGGTCCCGGACCGGGGGGCGACGCTCGGCGAACCTGGAGGAATCGCGCTCGGACGGCCCTGCGCACGGCCTGCCTACGGGGCACGGCCCTCTCCGAGGAGTCCTTCGACGCGCTGCTCAGGGCAGCCGTCCACGATCCCGACCCCAGCTTCAACCGCCAGTTCGTCGAGCCCGCGCTGAACGCGTTCGGATACGCGCGTGTGCGCAAGGCGCTGCTCGGTTACCTGCGGACGGGCACGGACCATGAGCGGGCGGGCGCCGCTCGGGCCTGGTACTGGTCGGCCCTGCCGCTGCGGATGCCCCACGTACGGGCGGCGGACCCGGGCTCCGTCGACAGGGCCGGGACCGACGGCGCGCGGGCCGTGGTGGCCGAGTGGAACGAGGCCGCCCTGCGCGAGTTCGTGGGCAACGAACAACTCGAGGTCCGGCGCTGCATCCTGCCGGGTCTGCCGCTCCGGAAGTCGGCCTACCCGCCGGAGCTGCACGCTCTGGTGGACACGGCGGTGGCGCTGGCCCGCTCCCACCCGGACGCGTACATCCGGCACCGCGTGGAACACCAGGTCGGCGACTGAGGCACGCCCGCCCGCGAGGACTTCGGGCTCAGGGGCGCAGGTCGCTCACGGCGTCCGTGGTGGCGACGAGGCCGGAATGGATGGTGGGGGCGAGGCTGGAACTGGCGAGGCAGAAGCCGAGGAGGACGCACAGGATCGCGTGGGAGAGCTTCAGCGACTTCGCCCGGAGCAGGATGAGCGTGATCACGATCAGGAGCAGGACCACGGAGATGGATACCGCCATGGCCGTATGACGACACAAATCGCGGCCGGGGTGGGGGCGACACGCGCGGGAAGGGCCCGGACGTACAAACGTCCGGGCCCTTCGCGTTGCCGTGCCTGGGGCGGATCAGGCCCAGGTGATCAGGCGCTTGGGGTACTCCAGGACCGCCGCGACGTCGGCGAGGAACTTGGAGCCGAGCTCGCCGTCGACCAGGCGGTGGTCGAAGGAGAGCGCGAGCGTGGTGACCTGACGGGGCTTGACCTTGCCCTTGTGGACCCAGGGCAGCTCCTTGACCGCGCCGAAGGCGAGGATCGCGGACTCCCCGGGATTGAGGATGGGCGTGCCCGTGTCGACGCCGAAGACGCCGACGTTGGTGATGGTGATCGTGCCGCCCTGCATGTCGGCCGGCGAGGTCTTGCCCTCACGGGCCGTGGCGACCAGGTCACCGAGCGCGGCAGCCAGTTCGGGCAGGGTCTTGGCCTGGGCGTCCTTGATGTTGGGGACGATCAGGCCGCGCGGGGTGGCCGCGGCGATGCCCAGGTTGACGTAGCCCTTGTGGACGATCTCCTGGTTGGCCTCGTCCCAGGCGGCGTTGATCTCCGGGTTGCGGCGGATCGCGACCAGCAGGGCCTTGGCGACCAGCAGCAGCGGGCTGACCTTGAGCCCGACGAAGGCCGGGTCGGTCTTCAGCTCCTGGACGAGCCGCATGGTCCGGGTGATGTCGAAGGTGACGAACTCGGTCACGTGCGGCGCGGTGAAGGCGCTGGCGACCATGGCCGCGGCCGTCGCCTTGCGGACGCCCTTGATCGGGACGCGGGTCTCCAGCGCGCCCGCGGCGGGGGCCGGGGCGGCGGGAGCCGCTACCGCCTCGGTGGCGGCGGGGGCCTGCGCGGGGGCGGCCGGGGCCAGCGCCCTCTGGACGTCCTCGCGGGTGATCGTGCCCTGCGGCCCGGTCGGGGTGACCGTGGCCAGGTCCACGCCCAGGTCCTTGGCGAGCTTGCGCACCGGCGGCTTGGCCAGCGGGCGGACCTCGGCGGGGGCGAACCCGGCGGGAGCCGCCTGGGCCGGGGCGGCGGCCACCGGCGCGGCGGCCGGCACCGGGGCGTGACCGTTCAGCTCGTCCTGGACGGCCTGCTGGGCACCGGTCTGCGCCGGCACGGCGGGCTGCTTGCGGGGCCGGCGCTTGGTCGACGAGGCCGCGACGCCGTAGCCGACCAGCACGGGCTGCCGCTTCTGCGCCGGCTCCGCGGCGGGGGCCGGCGCGGCGGCCGGCTCCGGGGCGGCCTCGGCGGCCGGTTCACCGGCGTCGCCCTCGCCGGTGTCGACGGCGATGATCACGGTGCCGACGTCGACGGTCTCGCCCTCGGGGAAGCGCAGTTCGTGCACCACCCCGTCGAACGGGATCGGAAGCTCGACCGCGGCCTTGGCGGTCTCCACCTCGCAGACCACCTGGCCGTCGGTGACGGTGTCGCCGGGCTTGACGTACCACTTGAGGATCTCGGCCTCGGTCAGTCCCTCGCCGACGTCCGGCATCTTGAACTCACGGAAGCGCTGCGGTGCTGCCACTGTCGTCACAACCCTCTCCTCAGAACGCCAGCGAGCGGTCGACGGCGTCCAGAACCCGGTCCAGGCCGGGCAGGTACTCCTCCTCCACCCGGGCCGGCGGGTACGGGGCGTGGAAGCCGCCGACCCGCAGCACGGGGGCCTCGAGGTGGTAGAAGCACCGCTCGGTGATGCGGGCCGCGATCTCCGCGCCCATGCCGAGCTGCACCGGCGCTTCGTGCACGACGACCAGGCGGCGGGTCTTCTCCACCGACGCCTGTACGGCGTCGAAGTCCAGCGGGGACAGCGACCTCAGGTCCACGACCTCCAGGCTACGGCCCTCCTCGGCGGCCGCGGCGGCCGCTTCCAGGCACACCTTCACCATCGGGCCGTACGCGGCCAGGGTGAGGTCGGTGCCCTCCAGGAGCGTGCGCGCCTTGTGGAGCGGGGCGGGGATGCCGTCGGTGTCGACCTCGCCCTTGTCCCAGTAGCGGCGCTTGGGCTCGAAGAAGATCACCGGGTCGTCGGAGTGGATCGCCTGCTGCAGCATCCAGTAGGCGTCCTGCGGGGTCGACGGGGAGACGACCTTGAGTCCGGCGGTGTGCGCGAAGTACGCCTCGGGCGACTCGCTGTGGTGCTCGACGGCGCCGATGCCGCCGCCGTAGGGGATGCGGATGACGACCGGGAGCTTGATCTTGCCCAGGGCGCGCGCGTGCATCTTGGCGAGCTGGGTGACGATCTGGTCGTACGCGGGGAAGACGAAGCCGTCGAACTGGATCTCCACGACGGGGCGGTAGCCGCGCAGGGCCAGGCCGATCGCGGTGCCGACGATGCCGGACTCCGCGAGCGGGGTGTCGATCACCCGCTGCTCGCCGAAGTCCTTCTGCAGGCCGTCGGTGATCCGGAAGACGCCGCCGAGCTTGCCGATGTCCTCACCCATGAGGACGACCTTGGGGTCGGTCTCCAGGGACTTGCGCAGCGCCTCGTTGAGGGCCTTGGCGATGGTCATCGTTGCCATGGTCAGTGACCCTCCGTGCTGTCCGCGAACGACGCCTGGTACGCGGCGAACTGGGCGCGCTCCTCGTCGACGAGGGCGTGTCCGTCGGCGTAGATGTTCTCGAAGATCGACATGGGGTCGGGGTCGGGCATGGCGCGCACGGCCTCGCGGACCCGCTTGCCGAGCGCCTCGCTCTCCTCCTCGACACCGGCGAAGAAGGCCTCGTCGGCGATGCCGTCCTTCTCCAGGTAGCTGCGCAGCCGCAGGATCGGGTCCTTGTGCTCCCACTGCTCGCGCTCCTCGTCGAGGCGGTAGCGGGTGGGGTCGTCGGAGGTGGTGTGGGCGCCCATGCGGTAGGTGAAGGCCTCGACGAGCATCGGGCCCTGGCCGGAGCGGGCGTGCTCCAGGGCGGCGCGGGTGACCGCGAGGACCGCCAGGACGTCGTTGCCGTCGACCCGCACGCCGGGGAAGCCGAAGCCGGCGGCGCGCTGGTAGATCGGGACGCGGCTCTGCTTCTCGGTGGGCTCGGAGATCGCCCACTGGTTGTTCTGGCAGAAGAAGACCACGGGAGCGTTGTAGACGGCGGCGAAGGTGAAGGCCTCCGCGACATCGCCCTGGCTGGAGGCACCGTCGCCGAAGTAGGCGATGACGGCGGAGTCGGCGCCGTCCTTGCTGATGCCCATCGCGTAGCCGGTCGCGTGCAGCGTCTGGGAGCCGATCACGATCGTGTACAGCTGGAAGTTGTTCTCGTTCGGGTCCCAGCCGCCGTGGTTCACCCCGCGGAACATGCCGAGCAGGTTGACCGGGTCCACCCCGCGGCACCAGGCGACGCCGTGCTCGCGGTAGGTGGGGAAGACGTAGTCGTCCGGCCTGGTGGCCCGTCCCGAGCCGATCTGTGCGGCCTCCTGGCCCAGCAGCGACGCCCACAGACCCAGCTCGCCCTGCCGCTGCAAGGACGTCGCCTCCGCGTCGAACCGGCGGGTCAGGACCATGTCCCGGTACAGACCGCGCAGTTCTTCGGGGCTCAGGTCGATGGAGTACTCACTGTGCTGGACGCGCTCGCCCTCGGGGGTCAGGAGCTGTACCAGCTCCGGCTCGCCCTCACGGCGCTTCGCTCCACCGCGCGTGCCCGTACGGGGCGTACGGGGCTTCGCGGCAGTGCTTTTCACGCTCACGCTTGCTCCTCCGTCTGTCCGGCCCCCGGGATCCGCCGGCGGCCAGTGCGGCTCCTGCCCGACTCGTCGCGGCGCACGGGGTGTGTGCGGCACGGCCGAGCCGGGAGTGTTGGTGACCCGGCAGGCAGCCCTGCGAAGTGAACGTTACCCACACCTCCCGCTTCCGCGCGAAGGGTGTTCTACCTGCGGTTTTGTTTGATTTCCTAGTAAATGGGCGTTCTCGCAGGCCACCGGGACAACGGCACGGTATCCCGAGGATCGATTCTTCGTAAGAGGTCGACGCGGGTCGTGTGTGCAACGCTGAACTTGTGACCGAAAAGTCGGTAATCACGGTTTTCCTACTGGACGACCATGAAGTCGTCCGGCGCGGGGTCCACGAGCTGCTCTCCGCCGAGGACGGGATGGAGGTCGTCGGCGAGGCCGGTACGGCCGCCGAGGCGCTCGCCCGGATCCCGGCCGTGCGACCCGACGTGGCGGTGCTCGACGTCCGCCTGCCGGACGGCAGCGGGGTGGAGGTGTGCCGGGAGATCCGTTCCTCCCAGCCCGGGATCGCGTGCCTGATGCTCACCTCCTACGCGGACGACGAGGCCCTCTTCGACGCGATCATGGCGGGCGCGTCGGGCTACGTGCTCAAGGACATCCGGGCCAGCGACCTGGTGGGCGCCGTGCGGGACGTCGCCGGGGGCCGGTCGCTGCTGGACCCGGTCGCCACCGCGCGCGTCCTGGAGCGGCTGCGCGGCGGCGGGGAACGCCAGCAGGGCCGCCTCGCCGACCTGACCGACCAGGAGAAGCGGATCCTCGACCTCATCGGCGAGGGCCTCACCAACCGGCAGATCGGCGACCGGCTGCACCTCGCCGAGAAGACGGTCAAGAACTACGTCTCCTCCCTGCTCGCCAAGCTCGGGATGCAGCGGCGCACCCAGGCCGCCGCCTACGTCGCCCGGCTGCGCAGCGGCGGCGGCACGAACCCGGACACCGGGGCGGGACCGGGACCGTCAGGATCCCGGCCGCCGGGCAACTGACCGTCCGGGATCCGACCGCCGGAACCGGGCGCGGGCGACCCACGTACCAGTCCGTATGCCGGACGCGGACTGTCCGTGCATACGTCTTGTATCTATGATGTGCGCATCATGTCCCGAAGCCCCGTCGCGACCGCCGGCACCACCGCCGAGCCGGCCGCCAAGCAGCCGCCCGCCGCCGAGCGGGTCTACACGCACGTCAAGCAGGCGGTGCTCGACCGCCGCTACGAGGGCGGCACCCTCCTGAGCGAGGGCGAACTGGCCGAGGCGGTGGGCGTCTCGCGCACCCCGGTGCGGGAGGCCCTGCTGCGCCTGGAGGCCGAGGGACTGCTGAAGCTCTACCCGAAGAAGGGCGCCCTGGTGCTGCCGGTCTCCGCGCAGGAGATCGCGGACGTCGTGGAGACCCGGCTGCTGGTGGAGCGCCACGCGGTGATGAAGGTGGTGCCCGCCCCTGAGCGGCTGCTGACCCGCCTGGAGGAGTTGCTGGACGAGCAGCGCGGCCACGCCGCGGCGGGTGACCTGGCCGCCTTCGCGGGGGCCGACCGCTGCTTCCACGCCGAGATCGTGCGCGCCGCGGGCAACCGCATCCTGTCCCAGCTGTACGACCAGTTGAGAGACCGTCAGCTACGTATGGGCGTCGCGACGATGCACGCCGAGCCGGGCCGTATCGCCAAGAACGTCGCCGAACACACCGAGATCCTCGCGGCGTTGCGCGCCGGGGACGCCCCCATGGCGGCCGCGCTGGTCGAACGGCACGTCGGCTGGGTGAGCCATCTGGCCCGGGGGGAGTGATGGCAACGATCGGCACCCCGACCGGTGAACCCCCCGGCGGCGCCAGGGCGGTCGCCGTCTGGAGCATCGGCACCCTCGTCTACATGGTCGCGGTCGTGCACCGCACCAGCCTCGGCGTCGCCGGGATCGACGCCGCGGAGCGCTTCCACATCGGCGCCTCGGCGCTGTCCACCTTCTCGATCCTGCAGGTGCTGGTCTACGCGGGCATGCAGATACCCGTGGGCCTGATGGTCGACCGCCTCGGCACCAAGAGAGTGCTGAGCATCGGCATCGCCTTGTTCACCGCGGGCCAGCTCGGCTTCGCCCTCTCCCACGCGTACGGCACGGCCCTGGCCGCCCGCGCGGTGCTGGGCTGCGGCGACGCCATGACCTTCGTGAGCGTGCTGCGGCTGGGCTCCCGCTGGTTCCCGGCCCGCCGCGGGCCGATGATCGCGCAGGGCGCCGCGCTGTTCGGCGTGGCGGGCAACCTGCTGAGCACCGTGCTGCTCGCCCGGCTGCTGCACTCCGCGGGCTGGACCTCCACCTTCGTCGGCACGGCACTGGGCGGCGCGCTCGTCCTCGTCCTGGTGCTGGCCTTCATGAAGGACCACCCCGAGGGCTTCGAGCCGGCGCCCGCCGAGCACCCCGGGCGCGGTTACGTGAAGCGGCAGCTCGCCGCCGCCTGGCGGGAGCCCGGCACCCGGCTGGGGATGTGGACGCACTTCACCACCCAGTTCTCCGGGATGGTCTTCCTGCTGCTGTGGGGACTGCCGTACCTGGTCGAGGACCAGGGGCTGTCCCGCGAGACCGCGGGCACCCTGCTGACGGTGGTGGTGATCGCCAACATGGTCTTCGGGATGCTCTTCGGCCAGATCATCGGCCGCCACCACGGCGCCCGGATGCCGCTCACCCTGGGCGTGGTCGGGGCGACCGCGGTGATGTGGGCGGTGGTCCTGGTCTGGCCCGCGGACCACGCCCCGCTGTGGCTGCTCGTGCTGCTCTGCGTCGTGCTGGGCACCTGCGGGCCGGCGTCGATGATCGGCTTCGACTTCGCCCGCCCGGCGAACCCGCCCGAGCGCTTCGGCACGGCCTCCGGCATCGTCAACATCGGCGGCTTCACCGCCTCGATGGCCACGCTGCTCGCCATCGGCGTCCTGCTGGACGCCAGCGGCGGCGACTACCGGGTGGCCTGGAGCAGCGTCTTCGTCCTGCAGGCGCTGGGCCTGGTCCAGATCCTGCGGCTGCGTGGCCGGGCGGCGCGGCTGGAGCGGCAGCGCATCGCCGTCAGCCGCGTCGAGAGCGTCCACGTCCCCGCCGGGACATGAACGCTCCCCCCGGCGTCAATCCGTGACGGCGATGTTCGCCAGGATCGCCTCGGCGAGCGCCTGGTCGCCCTCGATCTTCAGCCGGTCCGCCACCGCGTGCGCGCGCGTGCGGCCGCAGGTCAGCCGGACGAAGGTCTCCCAGTCCAGGGTCAGCGTGACCGCGGGGCCGAGCGAGACGCTGCCGTCGATCGTGCCGTTGCCGTCGTTGTCGACCCGGACGGTCCGCATGAACTCCAGCTCGCCGTGGACGTCGAACACCACGGCGGAGCCCGCGGGGGCGCCCGCGCGCTCGGCGACCACCTTCGGCAGCTGGGAGAGGATGTGGTCCCGGGCGACGGGCGCGCCCGGCGAGTCGAGGTTGCCGGGCTCGCCCAGCGCCCGGCGCAGGTCCTGCTCGTGCACCCACACGTCGAAGACCCGCCACTTCAGCAGCTCCTCGAGGGTCATCTCCCGGCCCATGGGCCCGCGGACGGTGTCCTGCGCATCACGGGTCTCGTTCCGCAGCTGACGGGCACGGCGGATGATCGTGTAGTCGAGCTCGCCGACCACCTCGGGCGGGGTGTGGTGCCGCCGCTTGTCGACCGGCACCTCCACGTAACGGGCGTGCTCCGTGGTCATGTGCCGCAGGTCGCTGGGGAGCGTGTGGATCGGCCGGGGATCGCCGAGCAGCTCGCACTCGAAGGCGATCACGTGCGACACGACGTCGCGCACGGACCAGTAGGGACACGCGGTCGGCCGGTTCCAGGCGCCCGCCGGAACGGGGCGGACCAACTCGGCTATGGATTCTATGGAGTGGGTCCAGGCGTCGATGTACGGCTGGATCTGGCTGTGGACGGTGCCGGTCACGGGACCCCTCGACGGTCGGTGCGCGGTCGTGGTGTGCGCCTTAAATTACGCTGCGCAGTGACACCACGGGAGTGCTTTCGTGTGACGATCGTAGGCCCGCAAGAACGTGCCGAACTCATGGGCGGTGGTACTGTGCGCGTTTCCCTGCTCCAGATCGACGTCGACCCCGGCGAAGCGGTGGACGCCAGGCGCGAACGGGTCGCCTCGCTCGTCCGCGGACAGGCCGGGTCGGACCTGGTCGTCCTGCCCGAACTGTGGCCCGTCGGGGCCTTTGCCGCCGATCTTTTCCAGCCAGAGGCCGAGCCGCTCCATGGCCCCACCGCGGAGGTCATGAGCGCCGCCGCGCTCGACGCGGGCGTGTGGCTGCACGCGGGGTCGATCGTCGAGCGCGCCGCCGACGGCGCGCTGTACAACACCTCGCTGCTCTTCTCGCCCGACGGCGCACTGCGCGAGACCTACCGCAAGATCCACCGTTTCGGCTTCGACCAGGGCGAGGCCGTGCTCATGAGCGGTGGCGACCGCATCGTCACCACCGACGTCCAGGGCGTCCCCGTAGGCCTGGCCACCTGCTACGACCTGCGTTTCCCCGAGCAGTTCCGGCTGCTCGTCGACGCGGGCGCCACGGTCATGGTCGTCCCGGCCGGCTGGCCCGCGCGGCGCCGTGAGCACTGGACGCTGCTGGCCCGGGCCCGCGCGATCGAGGCACAGTCCTACGTGCTGGCCTGCGGCACCGCGGGAACCCACGCCGGGGTGGAACTGGCCGGGCACAGCGTCGTCGTCGACCCCTGGGGCGCCGTCGTCGCCGAGGCGGGACCCGGGGAGGAGATCCTCACCGCCGACCTCGACCCCGGCCTCGTGGCGAAGACGCGGGCGGACTTCCCGGTGCTGCGCGACCGCGTACTGGGCCTGCCGGTACCGGATTCGGCCGGTTGAGGCGGTATGGCCCCATCAGGGACCATCGGCCCCGGAGGTGGGGGCGGAGTGCTCTGCGCCTCCAGGGGGCGGGCCCGGCAAGGTGGTTCCCATGGAATTCGAGGGGCGCGCTGCGCTGGCGCTGCTGGAAAGGGTGCGGTACGGGCGGCTGGCGCTGACGCGGGGGGCCCTGCCGTACATCGCCGTGGCACGGCACGTCGTCGCCGACGGCTCCGTGCTGATCCGTACCGACCGCTCATGGGGCGTGGACGGCACTGTCGTGGCCTACCAGGCGGACGACCTCGAAGCGGGCTGGGCGGTGCAGTTCCTCGGCACGGCGCGCGCCTTCCACCCGTCGACGGCACAACAGGCGCTCTTCGGCACAGATCATCAAAACGATACAAGCCGGGAGCCGGGCCATGTGTACGTACGGCTCGACCCGCGAGTCCACCACCGGAATGATCTAGCATCTGCCTGGTGATCGGGAGTTCGGCGACGGCGCCGCCCTCCGCCGGGACACTGGACACCCTGCTGCGCCGATACACGGACGCCGGCGCCCCGCTGTCCTGCGAACCCGTTGCCCAGGGCCTGCTGAACCGGGGATTCCGGCTGGCCACCACCCAGGGCCGCTACTTCCTCAAGCTGTACGTCGACAGCGCCACCTCCGACTCCTCCGTCATCGCCCGCCAGCACCGCGCGACCCAGCGGCTGGACGAGGTGGGCCTGCCGGTCGCCCCACCGGTGCCCGACGCCGACGGCCGCACCGTCGCCGTGGTCGGCGGCCGCTGCTTCGCGCTGTACCCGTGGGTGGAGGGCCGGCACCGCGAGGGCGGCGAACTCACCACCGCCGACTCCCGCCGCCTGGGCGCGCTGCTCGGTCTCGTCCACACCACCCTGGCCCAGGTGCAGCCCGCCCCCGAGCCGGTCCGGCACGCCAGCGCCGACCCCGAACTGACCTATGCGCTGATCAGCGCGCTGCTGCGGCGGGTGCGCGCCAGCGCGCCGCGCGAGACCTTCGACGAGCTGGCCGAGCACCGGCTGCTGGAGCGCCGTGCCCTGCTGGAACGTCACGCCCACCGCCGCCCGCCCGACGCCGCGGGCCCGGTGTCCGGCTGGGTGCACGGCGACTTCCACCCGCTCAACCTGCTCTACCGCGAGGACGAACCCGTCGCCATCGTCGACTGGGACCGGCTCGGCGTGCAGCCGCGCGCCGAGGAGGCGGTACGGGCCGCCGTGATCTTCTTCGTGCGGCCCGGGGGCACCCTGGACCTGGACAAGATCCGCGCGTACGCCCGGGCCTACCGCGGCGCCGCGGGTGTGCCCGGGGACGAACTGGCCGCGGCCGTGCACCGGGTGTGGTGGGAACGGCTCAACGACTTCTGGATGCTGCGCTGGCGCTACGTCCTCGACGACCGCAGGACCGACCCCCTCTTCCCGGCCTCGTCCGCCCTGGTCGTCTGGTGGACCGCGGCGTACGAGGCCGTGCTGGGGGCCTTCACGGGCTGACCCGGCGGTCAGCCGCCCGTGAGGCCGCCGTCCGCTCCCGCGGTGCCGGCCGTGCCACCGGACGCCTCCCCGGAGGCGCCCTCGGTCCCGCCGGTCTCGGAGGCGGTCGGCGTCGGCGTGGGCGGCGCGGAGGTGGCCGGGGCGCTCGGCTCCTTGGTCGGCGCCTCGGAGGTCGGGGGGGCCTTGGTGGTCGGCTGCGTGTAGGAGGGCGTCGAGCGGTACGTCGGCTGCTCCGAGACGCTGCCGGTGCTGTCCTGCGTACCGCCCGTGGTGTCGTCCTGGGTCGGCTGCGAGGTCGGCTTCTGCGGCTGCGACCGAGTGGGCGTCACCTTCTCCGCCGGGGGCGTCTTGTCGCCGGTGTGGGAGACGGCGAAGTAGATGCCGAGCGCGACCGCGAGCACCGCCGCGACCACGAACAGCGCCGGCTTCACCCAGCGGCCGCCGCCGTGCGGGGGCCTCCCGTCGTCGTAGCCGTGGCCGCCGCCGTCACCGCCGGGCGGGCCGAGCAGCAGGGGCGGCTGCAACTCCGCGGTGGTGTGCGGGCTCTGCCCGTACTGCGGGGGGACGCCCATCGGCGCGGTCGGGGCGGCGTTCACCGCGGGCACGTAACCGGTGTTCCAGGTGCCGGTGTGACCGCCGCGCTCGCTCAGCATGTTCAGCGCGTACTGGACGACGCCGCGCATCTCCTCGGCGGTCTGGAAGCGGTCGTCCGGGTGCTTGGCGAGCGCGTGCAGCACCAGCCCGTCCAGCTCCGGCGGCACCCGGTCGCTGAGCTCGGAGGGCGGGCGCGGCTCGTCCTGGACGTGCTGGTAGACCACCGACAGCGGCGTCTCACCGGTGAACGGCGGCCGCAGCGCGAGCAGTTCGTAGAGCAGGCAGCCCGTCGCGTACAGGTCGGACCGGGTGTCGACCGTCTTGCCGAGCGCCTGCTCCGGCGACAGGTACTGCGGGGTGCCCATGACCATGCCGGTCTGCGTCATCGTGGTCGAGGCGCCGTGCAGCGCCCGCGCGATGCCGAAGTCCATCACCTTCACCGCGCCGGTCTTGGTGATGATCACGTTCGCCGGCTTGATGTCCCGGTGGACGATGCCGTGCGCGTGGCTGTAGGCCAGCGCCTCCAGCACGCCCGAGACGATGATGAGCGCCTGGTCCACCGGCGGCGGCTCGTCGGAGCCCAGCAGCAGGTCGCGGATGGTGCGGCCCTCGACGAGCTCCATCACGATGTACGGCACGGTGCCGCCCGGCGTGACGTCCTCACCCGAGTCGTACACCGCCACCACCGCGTGGTGGTTGAGCCCGGCGACCGACTGCGCCTCGCGTGTGAAACGGGCCTTGGAGACCGGGTCCTCGGCGAGATCGGAGCGGAGCAGCTTCACGGCCACCGTCCGCCCCAGGCGCACGTCCTCCGCCGCGAAGACCTCGGCCATTCCGCCGCGTCCCAGGCGCCGGGTCAGCCGGTAGCGGCCGTCGCCGACCAGGCCTCCGGCACCCCACTGCTCGGGCGAGTCGGGCACGCCCCGGCCGTCGGCAGAGGGCTCGTCAGGGCCCCCGGCGGCTGTCGTCTGTGCCATCAGTCCTCGCCGTCGATCGTCGCCGTACAGGGTCCTCCAGCGCACCACGCTACCGCGTTCCGCGACGGCCGCGCTCCCGTGCCACCGGTGAGGGGATTCATATGCATCCGGTGACGAACAGGTCAACGAACTTGACCTGCCCAGGCCGTCGGGCAGACTGGGCGGTCAGGGTCGGGACAACTGTCTTGTGCGTACGCGCGGTGCGCCCAGGGGGAACGTCAAGGGGACGGGTACGGATGAGCGGGGACGGCACGCGGGGCACTCATTCGGGGCGTTCGGTCGGTAACGGTCGCTACGTGTTCCGCGATCTGCTGGGACAGGGTGGCATGGCCGCCGTGCACCTGGCACACGACACAGTGCTGGACCGGCCGGTGGCCGTCAAGACGCTGCACACGGACCTCGGCCGGGAACAGTCGTTCCGCGAGCGGTTCCGGCGTGAGGCGCAGGCCGTCGCCAAGCTCAACCACACCAACATCGTCTCGGTCTTCGACTCCGGCGAGGACACCGTCGACGGCTCGCTCGTGCCGTACATCGTCATGGAGTACGTCGAGGGCAAGCCGCTGCGCGAGGTGCTCGACGAGGACGTCGCGCGGTTCGGCGCGATGCCCACCGAGAAGGCCCTGAAGATCACCGGGGACGTGCTCGCGGCGCTCTCCGAGAGCCACAGCATGGGCCTGGTCCACCGGGACATCAAGCCGGGCAACGTGATGCTCACCAAGCGCGGCGTGGTGAAGGTGATGGACTTCGGCATCGCCCGTGCGATGCAGTCCGGCGTCTCGTCGATGACGCAGACCGGCATGGTGGTCGGCACCCCGCAGTACCTGTCGCCGGAACAGGCGCTGGGACGGGGCGTGGACGAGCGCTCCGACCTGTACTCGGTGGGCTGCCTGCTCTTCGAGCTGCTCACCGGGCGGCTGCCGTTCGACGGCGACTCCCCGCTGGCCATCGCCTACCAGCACGTCCAGGAACTGCCACCGGCGCCGTCGGCGCTCAACAGGGCGGTGCAGCCGGGCGTCGACGCGCTCGTCGCGCGGGCGCTGCGGAAGAACCCCGCCGAGCGCTTCCCCACCGCCGACGCCATGCGCGACGAGGCGGAGCGGGTCGCCGCGCCGGGGCACGGCGCCGGCGCCACGCCGCTGATCATCGGCGGCGGACCGCGCCCGCGCGGCCGCGGCGAGGAGGTCTCCTCCGCGGTCTTCCCGCCGGTGCAGGGGGACTTGCGCACCCCGGCGCCGAACGTGCAGACCCCGTACCAGGCCCCGGCTCCGGCTCCGTACCCGCGACCCCAGCAGCACTGGGGCACCGCCGCCCAGGGCAGCCCCGCGCACACGCCGCCGCCCGGCCCCGGCCCGGCCTACGGCTACCCGCAGCACGCACACGCCTCGCACGCGCCCCACCAGCCGCACCCGCAGGCCGTGCCGCAGCACTCCACCCCGCCCTACACGATGCGCCCGGGCGCCCCGGCGGGTGGCGGCCGCAGGGGCGGCGGCGTCTCGACGGCGGTCGTCGCCCTCGGCGCCACGGTCGCCGCGATCGCGGTGGTCGTGGTGATCGTCATCGCGATGTCGATGGGCGACAAGGGCGGTACCGGGGGCACCGGCGGCACCCCGACCTACGACTCCCGGAACAGCGCCCCCGCCACCCCTCGCGAGGAGACGCAGCCGGCGGGGGACGAACCCGCGCCGGGCGTCAGCCAGGCCGACCAGACCCGCACCATCGACGCCTCGCGCTGCACCGAGGCGACCAAGAGCTACCAGGACGACGACCCGGACTCCGTGGTGATGCCGGACTTCTTCACCAAGTACGTCGACTCGGTCAAGTCCTGCATGGACGCGGCCGGTTGGGACTACGAGGTCAAGTACCGCAACGAGCAGATCTACGGGAAGGGCGCGGTCGTCGACCAGAAGCCCAAGACCTACAGCGCGTTCAGGCCGGAGAAGGACAAGGTCACCATCTGGGTCTCCACCGGCCAGGGCGGCTGACGCCACCGGCAGGCGCCCGGCCGCCCCGGTCACCGTCGGCGCCCCCGCGGATACGACGGACGGCGGGTGACCCCACCGGTCCCCGCCGTCTGTACCTACGCGTACGTACCGTCCCGGTGCCGCCCGCTCACAGATACGGGCCGTTGCGCGCCCCACCCGGGGCGTGCCCCTCCTCGTCGCCCTCGTGGCCCACACCGGGCGGCAGCGCGCGGCGCATCTGCTCCAGCTGGGCACGGGCGGCCATCTGCTGTGCGAACAGGGCGGTCTGGATGCCGTGGAAGAGGCCCTCCAGCCATCCCACCAGCTGCGCCTGGGCGATCCGCAGCTCGGCGTCGCTCGGCACGCCGTCCTCGGCGAAGGGCAGCGAGAGCCGCTCCAGCTCCTCGACCAGCTCGGGGGCGAGCCCCGCCTCCAGCTCCTTCACGGAGCTGTGGTGGATCTCCTTCAGGCGCGCCCGGCTCGCCTCGTCCAGGGGCGCCGCCTTCACCTCTTCCAGGAGCTGCTTGATCATGCTGCCGATGCGCATGACCTTCGCGGGCTGTTCGACCATCTCCGTCACGGGGACCTCGCGCTGCTCGTCGCCTTCTCCGGCGCGGCCGGCGTGTCCGCCGCCGCCGAGGGCCATCCCGTCCGGGCCGACGACCAGGACCTGCGGGCTCTCCTGCGACCGTTCGTTCATCGGCATCTCCATGCCGCCATTGTCTCGCACCGGCGCCTCTCCGGGATTTGTGCCCCCCACCGCGGCTCGCTACCCCTCCCGGCGGCCCTCGTCCGCGGCCGGTGCCTCGGTACGAAGGGGCGCCAGCCGGCCGGCGCAGCGGGCGAGCCAGCGCAGTTCGGCCTCCGCCGCGAGGACCAGCCGTTCCAGCACGAACAGCCTGGCCAGTTCCTCCGGGCCGGCGGGTCCGCCTTCCTCGGCCCGGTCCCGCAGCCGCTTCCACTCCCGCACCACGGCCGAGGTGTGTTCGCGCTGCGCCTCGACGACCGCCGCCGGATCGGTCCCCGGGGAGCAGAGGGCCATCGCCACTTTGATCGCCGGTTCGTCGCGGGGCGGGCTCGCCCGGTCCACGGGACGCCCCAGCCACGCGTGCAGTTCGGCGCGGCCCGCGTCGGTGAGGGCGTACAGGGCGTGTCCCGCCCCGTCCTCACCCGCGGGGGCCACCAGGCCGTCGCGCTCCAGCCGGCCCAGCGTGGTGTACACCTGGCCGACGTTGAGCGGCCAGGTCGACCCGGTGCGCGACTCGAACTCGGTACGCAGCTGGTAGCCGTACCGGGGCCCCGCCTCCAGCAGGGCCAGTAAGCCGTGTCGGATGGACATGGGGCGAACGTATACCGAGTATGCAGGGGCCCGGCAAGTTCAGCGGCCACGGCGCAGCCGCAGGCCGAGGAAACCCAGGCCCAGCCCGATCAGCACCAGCCCCGCACCGAGCGGCAGCACCTCCAGCACCCGTCCCACGGGCACCTGGCCGGCGGCCGGGCCCTGGTCCTGCGGCTCCTCGACGTGGACGGGGACGGGCGCGGAGGGCCGGTCGCCACCGCCCTCCGGGGTCTGCGGCGGCTCCGCCCGGCCGGGGTGCCTGCGCCCCTCGCCGGCCGCGCTGCCTGCGGGCCCGGAGGACGCCGCCGAGTGGGGCGGGGGCGGCGTGCCCGCGCCGGTGACCAGGAGGGCGAGCCCGGTCACCGTCGCCGCAACGACCACCTTCCGCAACTCCATGCTTCCAGCGTCACACGGGGAGTCACGGGCGGCCAGTCGTGCCCCGCGGTGCCCTGCCGACCGTCCGGAGCGTCGTTCAGATCGTGAGCAGCACCTTGCCGACGTGGCTACCGGCCTCGACCAGCCGGTGTGCCTCGGCCGCCTCGCGCATCGGCAGCGCGCGGTCCACCACCGGGCGCACCACGCCGGACTCCAGCAGCGGCCAGACGTGCTCCCGCACCGCCGCCACGATGGCCGCCTTCTCCTCCAGCGGCCGTCCGCGCAGCGAGGTCGCGGTGATCGCGGCCCGCTTGTTCAGCATCTTGCCGAGGTCGAGCTCCCCCTTGACGCCGCCCTGGAGCCCGATCACGGCCAGCCGGCCGTTGACCGCGAGGGCGTCGACATTCCGGCCCAAATACTTCGCGCCCATGATGTCGAGGATGACGTCGGCGCCGCCGAACGCCTCCCGCACCTCGGCCGTGAAGTCCTGCTCCCGGTAGTTGATCCCGAGGTCCGCGCCCAGCTCCCGGCACTTCGCGAGCTTGTCCTCGCTGCCCGCGGTGACCGCGACCCTGGCACCGACTGCCTTGGCCAGCTGGATCGCCATCGTGCCGATGCCGCTGGAACCGCCGTGCACCAGCAGCGTCTCGCCGGGACGCAAGTGGGCGATCATGAAGACATTGGACCAGACGGTGCAGACGACCTCCGGCAGCGCCGCGGCCTCGACGAGCCCCACGCCCTTGGGCACCGGCAGCAGCTGCCCGGCCGGGACGGCGACCTTCCCGGCGTAGCCGCCGCCCGCGAGCAGCGCGCACACCTCGTCGCCCACGCTCCAGCCGGCGGTCCCCGGGCCGAGGGCGGCGACACGCCCCGAGCACTCCAGGCCCGGGTAGGGGGACGCGCCGGGCGGCGGGTCGTAGAAGCCTTGCCGTTGCAGCAGGTCGGCACGGTTGACGGCGGTCGCGACGACCTCGACCAGCACCTCGCCCTCGGAGGGTACGGGATCGGGGACCTCGGCCCAGACGAGCGCGTCGGGGCCGCCGGGTTCGGGGATGGTGATCGCATGCATGGGGCCGACGCTACCTCTGCGGGGCGTGCGAGGAGTCTTCCTGACTCGTCCTGTGGATGACGATGAGCCGATCGGTCAACTTCAACGGGCTCGCCTCGGGGTTGTCGTGGTCGAGCAGCCGGTGGCCGCGCTTGACGACCACGACCAGGTCGCCGATCTCACGCGGGTCCAGCCCGGCCTCCGCCTTGGTGACCGGGCGCTCGATCAGGTCCAGCCCGCTGCCGTAGCTGATCAGCTCCTCCATCACCTCACCCGCGCTCGGGCTGAGCATCGACATCCCGAGCAGCCGGCCCGCCGCGCCGGAGCTGGTGACGACGGCGTCGGCGCCCGACTGGCGCAGCAGGGGGGCGTTCTCCTCCTCGCGCACGGACGCGACGATGGTGATCCGCTTGCTCAGCTGGCGGGCCGTGAGCGCCACCAGGACGGCGGTGTCGTCCCGCTGCGCCGCGATGATCAGTTCCCTGGCCCGCTGGATCTCCGCGCGCAGCAGGACGTCGTTGCGGGTCGCGTCGCCGGTAACGCCGGCGAAGCCCGCGGCGACCGCGGACTCCACCGCCTTGGGGTCGGGGTCGACCACCACGATCCGCTGAGTGGGCACGCCGTGGCCGGTCAGCGTCTTGGCGGCGGAACGGCCCTTGGTGCCGTATCCGACGATGACGGTGTGGTCGCGCACGGTGGACCTCCAGCGCTGCTGCCGGTACTGCTCGCGGGTGCGCTCGGTGAGCACCTCGAGAGTGGTGCCGACGAGGATGATCAGGAAGAGCACGCGAAGGGGCGTGACCAGGAGAACGTTGGTCAGCCGCGCGCTCGCGCTGTACGGGACGATATCGCCGTAGCCGGTGGTGGAGAGGGTGACGGTCGCGTAGTAGACGCAGTCCAGCAGCGACATCGGGCCGCCGGCGTTGTCGTGGTAGCCACCGCGGTCGACGTACACGATCGCTACGGTCAGTACCAGGACCAGCAGGGCCAGCAGGAGCCGCCGGGCCACCTGGATCAGGGGCCCGACGGTTTTCTTGTGGGGCAGGTGGACGACGTCGCCGGTCGCCCACGCGGCGCCTCGGCCGCGGCCCGCGTCCCTCACAGCCGCCCCCAGCCGGTCTCCAGGACGGCCGTACGGTCGCCCTTGACGGCCCCGCCGGGCGGGATCACGGCCATGCCGTCGGCCGCCGCGACGCCGCGCAACATGGCCGGACCGCTGAAGTGCAGCGGAGCCGCCTGCGACTCGTCGTCGAGGACCACCGGCACCAGACGGGTGTCGGTGGGATGGCCGTGCACGTCACCGGTGAGCCGTGCCTCGTACGCCACCGGGGCCGGGCGGCCCGCGAGCGCGCGCAACAGGGGGACGGCCAGGGTCAGCACCCCGGAGACCGCGGCCAACGGATTGCCCGGCAGGCCCACCAGCCGTCCACCGTCCGGCAGTTCGGCCAGCAGCATGGGGTGGCCGGGGCGGACCGCGACGCCGTCGACGAGCAACCGCGCGCCGATGCGTTCCAGCACGGGGTGGACGAAGTCCACCGGGCCGCCCGCGGTGCCGCCGGTGGTGACGACGACATCGGCGGTGGACCCGGTGACGGCGTCCTCCAGCAGGCCGGCATCGTCCTTCAGCCGCCGCGCGCGGACCGTGCCGGCCCCGAGCGCGCCGAGCCAGCCGGGCAGCAGCGGGCCGAGCGCGTCCCGCACCCGTCCGGCGCCGGGCGCGCCGCCGTCCAGCAACTCGTCACCCAGGACGAGGACCTCCACCGACGGCCGCGCGATGACGGTCAGTTCGTCGTAGCCCGCCGCCGCGGCCAGGCCGAGCACCGCGGGCGTGACCAGCGCGCCGGCCGCCAGCAACTCGTCGCCGCCGCGGCACTCCTGGCCGCGGGGCCGCACGTCCTGGCCGGGCCCGGGGCCGCCCCGCGTGGCGTGCAGCAGCCCGTCGGCGGTGATCCGCCCGTGTTCCCGGCGCAGCACCGCCGTCGTGCCGGGGGGCAGCGCGGCCCCGGTGGCGATGACGGTCGCGTGGCCGTCGAGCAGCGGGGCCCCGGAAGCCTGCCCGGCGAGGACGCTGCCTTCCGTGCGCCACGGGCCCGGGCCTGCGACGGCCCAGCCGTCCATCGCGGAGGTGTCGAAGGAGGGCAGGTCCGTGAGCGCGATCAGCGGCCCGGCCAGAGCGTGTCCCAGCGCGGCGCCGAGCGGCACGGCCAGCCGTGCCAGCGGTTCCGCGGCGGAGCCGGCGATGCGCCGTGCCCGGGGCCACGGCAGGTCGTGGTGGCCTCCGTTGGCGCCGTGGACGCCGTTGCCTCCGCGGGCGCCGTGGGCGCTGTGGGCGCCGCCCCGGGTCCCGCCGTGCGGGTGGGGGAGGGGCGTCGGGGCGCCGTCGGGGTCCGCCCCGCCGGAGGGTGGCTGCACGGGGTCGTGCCGGCCGGCGGACCGCCCGTTGGCCAGGGCCAGCGCCGCGTCCAACTCGTCGTCGGCGGCGTCCCCGGCACCGGTGTCGCGGGCGCCGCCCGCCGCACCCGGCAGGTTCATGCGCCCGGGTCCCCGCTCTCCGCTTCCTTCGCCCACCGCTCGGCCAGCGCGGAAGCACGCCTGGCGGCCTCCGCGACGGCCTGCTCGCCCCCGCCCGCCGTGGCCGCCGCGTAGCCCACCAGGAAGGTGGTCAGCGGCGCGGCGGGGCGGTCGACGCCGTGCGCGGCGTCCCGGGCGAGATCGAGGAGCATGCGCATGTCGACGTCGAGTTCGATGCCGAGTTCGGCTTTGGCTGCGGTGATCCATTCATCCAACACGCCCCCATGCTCCCTGATCCGGGCCCGGGCTGTGGAGAGGTCGTCCCAGGTGTCGCAGTCGAAGGAGGCCTGCCCGGTCGGGTCGGGCAGCCGCCGCAGGGCCAGTTCGCCGGTGAGCAGACGCAACGGCAGCCCGCTGAGGGTCCCGTGCTCCGCGGCGATCAGCGCCAGGTGCTGGCGCAGCGCTTCCGTGCGGTAGGTGGCCGCCAGCGTCTGGTCGCGGCCGTCGGAGTCGGTGAGCACGACCCCGTCGGCGCCCTCCGCGCCGCGCAGGGCGGCGAGCAGCGCGTCCACCGTCGTACGGGAGAGGAACGGCAGGTCGGCGGCGAGCACCAGCACGACGTCCGCGGTGACCTCGCGCAGCCCGGCGAAGAGCGCGGGCAGCGGGCCCCCGCCCGGCGGTTCCTCGCGGGCCCAGGCCACCGGGCGGGCGGTGGGGCGGCGCGGGCCCACGACCACCGTGGTGGCCGCTCCCGCGCACGCGTCCAGGACACGGTCGATCAGCGCGCGGCCGGCGACCGGCAGCCCCGGCTTGTCGGCCCCGCCGAGGCGCCTGGCGGCGCCGCCGGCGAGGACGACCGCGTCGTGGGGCTGCTCGTACGGCGAACGCGGCGATGGGTGGTCATGCGGCTCACGCGGCTCCGGGGTCATGCCCGGAGTATCGCCCACCGTGAGGTGTTCACACCGCCCGGAGCAGCACCGCCGGCTGTTCCACGCAGTCCGCGACGAAGCGGAGGAAGCCGCCCGCCGTGCCGCCGTCGCACACCCGGTGGTCGAAGGTGAACGACAGCTGGACCACCTGACGTACCGCCAGTTGGCCTTGATGCACCCACGGTTTGGGGGTGATCCGGCCGACGCCGAGCATCGCGGCCTCGGGATGGTTGATGATCGGCGTGGAGCCGTCGACGCCGAACACGCCGTAGTTGTTGAGCGTGAAGGTGCCACCAGTCAGCTGGGCCGGGGTCAGACCGCCGGAGCGGGCCGCCTCGGTGAGTCGGCCGATCTCCGCCGACAGCTCCTCCGTGCTGAGCCGGTGGGCGTCCCGGACGACCGGAACGACCAGACCGCGATCGGTCTGCGCGGCGAAGCCGATGTGCACCTCCGGCAGCACGACGATCTCGCCGCGCTCGGTGTCCACCGTGGAGTTGAGCTCCGGGTAGCGGGCCAGGGCCGCCGCGCAGATCCGCGCGAACAGTGCGAGGACCGACACCTTGGGACCGCCCGCGGCGTTCATCGCCGCACGCGCGGCAAGCAGTTCCGTCGCGTCGGCGTCGACCCAGCAGGTGGCGTCGGGGATCTCCCGCCGGCTGCGGCCGAGCTTCTCGGCCACGGCGCCGCGGATGCCCCGCAACGGGATGCGGGTGCCCTCAGCGGCCGCGGCGGCGGGCGCCGGGTGGGCCGCCACGGCGACCGGCGCCGTGGACCCTGCCGTGATGGCCCGTTCCACGTCGGAGCGCAGGATCAGCCCGTCGGGGCCGGAACCGGTCAGCGCGCGCAGGTCGAGGCCGTGCTCACGGGCCCTGCGCCGCACCAGCGGGGAGATGACGGCGACGGGACCCTCGCGCCGGTCCGGCGCGGTGACCGCGGCCACCGCGGCCGGGGCAGGCACCGGGGCGGGAGGCGGAGCGGCTGCCGGGGCTGTCGCGACGGGAGCCGGCGCGGGGCGCACCCGGCGGCGCCGGGCCGCGGGGCCACTGGTGCCGTAGCCGACCAGCACGTTGCCGGACCCGGAGTCGCCGTCGGCGGAGGCGGCCGGGGCGGCGGCCACCGGAGCGCCGGGCGCCTGCCCGTCGGGGGTGCCGACCGCGACCGTCAGCAGCGGCCTGCCGACGTCGAGGGTCTGGCCCTCCTCGCCGAACCGCGCGGTGACCACACCGCCGTAGGGGCAGGGCACCTCGACCACGGCCTTGGCCGTCTCGACCTCTACGACCGGCTGGTCGATGGCGACGACGTCGCCGACCTGCACCATCCAGCGAACGATCTCGGCCTCGGTCAGGCCCTCACCCAGGTCGGGCAGGGCGAATTCGCGGACGACGGCCATCACGCCTCCTCCCACTGCAGCCGCCCGACCGCGTCGAGGATGCGGTCGACGCCGGGCAGGTGGTGGCGCTCCAGCATCGGCGGCGGGTAGGGGATGTCGAAGCCGGCGACCCGCAGGACCGGGGCCTCCAGGTGGTGGAAGCAGCGCTCGGTGACCCGGGCGGCGATCTCGGCGCCCACGCCGCCGAAGCCGGTGGACTCGTGGACGACGACCGCGCGGCCGGTGCGGCGCACCGACGCGGCGACCGTCTCGTCGTCGAAGGGCACCAGGCTGCGCAGGTCGACGACCTCCAGGTCCCAGCCCTCCTGCAGCGCGGCCTCGGCCGCCTCCAGGCAGACCGGGAGCGACGGGCCGTAGGTGATGAGCGTGGCGGAGCGGCCGCCGCGGCGGACGACGGCCCGGCCGATCGGGGCCACCTCCTCCGGCGCGTCCGCCGACCAGTCGGCCTTTGACCAGTACAGCCGCTTGGGCTCCAGGAAGATCACCGGGTCGTCGGAGGCGATCGAGGCCCTCAGCAGCCCGTAGGCGTCCGCCACCGTGGCCGGGGTGACGACGTGCAGCCCGGGGGTGTGCGCGTAGTACGCCTCGGAGGCGTCGCTGTGGTGCTCGACGCCGCCGATGCCTCCGCCGTAGGGCACCCGGATGGTGATCGGCAGCGGCATGGCGCCGCGCGTGCGGTTGCGCATCTTGGCGACGTGGCTGACCAGCTGCTCGAACGCCGGGTAGGCGAAGGCGTCGAACTGCATCTCGACCACGGGGCGCATGCCGTACATCGCCATGCCCACGGCCGTGCCGAGGATGCCGGCCTCGGCGAGCGGGGTGTCGGTGCAGCGGCTGTCGCCGAACTCCTTGGCGAGGCCGTCGCTGATCCGGAAGACGCCGCCGAGGGTGCCGATGTCCTCACCGAAGAGGTGGACGGACGGGTCCTCGGCGAGGGAGTCGCGCAACGCGCGGTTGAGCGCCTGGGCCATGGTGGCCGGCTTGCGCCCGGTGGCCACGGCGGTCGCGGTGGTGGCGGTGCTCATGACTGTGCCTCGGCCTCCAGCTCGGCCCTCAGCATCGCGGCCTGCTCGCGCAGCTGCGGGGTGGGCTCGGCATAGACGTGTGCGAACAGGTCCATCGGGTCCAGGACCGCGTCCTCGTTCATCCGCTCGCGCAGCGCGGATGCCATCCGCTCCGCGTCCTCCTCGGTGTCGCGGACCATCGCGTCGTCGAGCAGGTCACGCTCGCGCAGGGCGCGCTCGAGCACCGCGATCGGGTCGTGCTCGCGCCAGGCCTCGACCTCGGCGTCCTCCCGGTACCGGGTGGCATCATCGGCGTTCGTGTGGGCTTCCATGCGATAGGTGATCGCCTCCACCAGGGTCGGGCCGCCGCCCTCGCGGGCGCGGGCCACGGCCTCGATGAGCACGGCGTGCACGGCCGCGATGTCGTTGCCGTCGACGAGCCGCCCGGGCATCCCGTAGCCGACGGCCTTGTGGGCCAGCGACGGGGCGGCGGTCTGCTTGGCGAGCGGCACCGAGATGGCGAAGCCGTTGTTCTGCACGAGGAAGACCACGGGGGAACGCCACACGGCGGCGAAGTTCAGCGCCTCGTGGAAGTCGCCCTCGCTGGTGCCTCCGTCGCCGACCATGGCGAGCGCGACGACGTCGTCGCCCTTGAGCCTGGCGGCGTGCGCCAGGCCCACGGCGTGCGGCAGCTGGGTGGCCAGCGGCGTGCTGAGCGGGGCGACCCGGTGCTCGCGCGGGTCGTAGCCGGTGTGCCAGTCGCCGCGCAGCAGCGTCAGCGCCTCCACGGGGTCGACGCCGCGGGCGACCGCGGCAAGGGTGTCGCGATAGCTGGGGAACAGCCAGTCCTGGGGCTCCAGGGCCAGCGCCGCGGCGACCTCGCACGCCTCCTGGCCGGTGCTGGAGGGGTAGACGGCGAGCCTGCCCTGCTTGGTGAGCGCGGTGGCCTGCCGGTTGTACCGGCGGCCGCGCACCAGCTGTCCGTACATCGTGGTCAGCAGTCCGGCGTCGAGCGCGCCTGCCTCGGGGGTGCCGAGCAGTCGGAACGGCTCAGGGTCGGGCAGCAGCGGCGCCGGGTCGGTGCGGGGTTGCCAGACGTGCTGGTCCAGGACGGTCATCGCGAGCACCTCCTCGTGGGCGTGTTCGTTGGGGGGAGCGGGTATCGCTCCCCTACCGATTGTTCGGTCGCCGGAGGCATTTTGGCTACAGGTGTGTCCCGCCTGTGGACAAACGGTTCTGCACAGCCTGAGATGGAGCCAGTACGTCCATGCTAGGGAGGCTCGGGGGCGTGACGGATTCCCAAATTTCTCGGGGGGGAGCCCCGGGACCACAGGCCACGGCGCCGGACACCGGTCCGGCGGCGGTGCGTCCGCTGGACGCCATCGACCGCGCGATCCTGCGCTACCTGCAGGAGGACGGGCGGGCGTCCATACGATCGGTGGCCGAGCACGTCCACGTGTCCAGGGCCAACGCCTACGCCCGGATCAACCGCCTCATCGAGGACGGGGTCATCCGCGGCTTCACGGCCCGGGTCGACCACGAACGCGCGGGTCACGGCGCGTCCGCCTACATCACGCTGAAGATCGTGCAGAACTCCTGGCGCACCGTGCGGGAGAAACTGCTGGAGCTGCCCGGGGTGGCGCACATCGCCCTGGTGAGCGGGGACTTCGACGTCCTGCTGCTCGTCCACACCCCCGACAACCGCAGCCTGCGGGAACTGGTGCTGACGCGCATCCAGGCGGTGCCCGAGGTGCTCAGCAGCCGCACACTGCTGGTCTTCGAGGAGACCGACCGGGTGCTGACCGACTGACCCATGGCCCGGCCAGCGCTAGTCGGCGTGCTTCTCGAGGAAGGCCGTCACGGTGGCCCAGTTGGGGTCGTAGGTGAGCATGCCCACCCCGTGCTGGGGCCCGCTGACGATGTCGAGCCGGTTCTCGGCCGCCTTCTTCGTGGCCTTGCTCAGCGCCTCGGCCGACTCGGCGAACCCGGTGTCGCCCGCCGCCGCCATGTAGAGCACGGGCGCGGTGAGCCGGGGTACCGCGGAGCTCGCGTCCATGGTCCCGTAGGTCTCCGGCGCGGAGAGCGAGACCACGGCGTCGACCGGCGGGTCCACCGAAGCGGCCCCCTCCAGGACGGCCGTGCCGCCCTTGGAGGCGCCCATGAGCAGGACGTGCCGTGCGCCCTTGGCGCGCAGGAACGCCACCCCGGCCACGACCTCGGGCACCTCGCTGCCGTTCGAGTCGACGACCAGGACGCGGTAGCCGTCCTTGATCAGGAGATCGGCCTGCGGCATCCACTGGCACATGTCGCCGTCGGCCTGGTGCATCAGCAGGACGGCGGTGTCGCCCTTGCCGGCGAACCAGGCGTCCACGGGGTTGTCGTCGGTGTCGTCGTAGCTGACGGATCCGGACTTCGCCTGCGCGGCCGTCAGGCAGCCGAAGTCCTCCGGCGGTGTGGCGTCGGCGGCCTGCCCGCCGCCGTCACCCCCTCCGCACCCGGCGAGCAGCAGGACGGCGGCAGAGGCGGCGCACAGGCGGGCACGAGGGGCGAATGGCATGGCCCTGATCGTGGAGGCCGGTCTGGACCAGCGTCAAGAGACGCGCAGCCCGTCGAAGGCGAGCCGTACGACGGCGGCGACGACCGCCGCGTCGTCGTGCTCCCGGGTACCGGCCGCGTGCGGCTGGTACCACTCGACTATGGAATTGATCATTCCGAAGAGCAGCCTGGTCGCGAGCCTGGGCTCCACGTCTCCCCGCAGGTCCCCCTCCGCGACGGCGGACTTCAGCAGGTCGGCGACCCGGTGGTCGAACTCCCTGCGGCGCTCCAGTGCCGCGCGCTCGGTCCTGGTGTTCCCGCGCACCCGCAGCAGCAGCGTGACGTAGGGCAGCTCCGCCATCAGCACCTCGGTGGTACGGCGCGTGACGTACTCCAGCCGCTCCACGGCCCGCCCGCCGCGCGCTCCGGGCTCCTCCAGGATGCCGAAGAGACCGTCCAGGGCACGGCCGACGGCGCGCTCGAGAAGCTCCTCCTTGCCCCGCACATGGTGGTAGATCGAAGACTTGGAGATGCCGGCGGCCCGCGACAGGTGCTCCATGGACGTGCCGTCGTAGCCGCGCTCGATGAAGACCGCCACGGCCACGGCCAGCAGCGAGTCCGGGGTGTAGGTGTCCCTCTTGGGGGCGGAGGTGTCGCGCTGTGCCATGGCCATGATTAGAGCAGTCTCCCCTCGGCCGCCGCGCGGCGGCTCAGCTGACGGGACGGCGCGTAGCGCCCGCCGGGGTACGCCTGGTCCAGGTTGCGCAGCACCTCGCGGACCCACTCCGGGCCCAGTTCGTCGCCCCAGGCGAGCGGACCGCGCGGGTAGTTCACACCGAGCCGCATCGCGGCGTCGACGTCCTCCGGCGAGGCCACCCCGCGAGCGACGGCGTCGGTGGCGAAGTCCACCAGCATCGCCACGGTGCGGGCGACGATCATGCCCGGGACGTCCTCGATGACACTGACCTTCTTGCCCAGCGCCTGGAACAGCCCGATCGCCGCCTGCACCGTCTCCGGGCGCGCGGAGTCGGACGGCGCGATCGCAACCCGGGTGGCGGCCCGGTAGTCCAGCGCGAGGTCGAACTGCACGTAGTCGACGGCCGGGCCCGTGGTGGCCGGGCCGCCGTCCGCCAGATAGAGCCGGCCGCCGCCGGGCAGCTCGATGTATCCGTCGTCCGGGTCGGCGACCTCGCCGTCCAGCACCTCGATGCCCGCCTCGGCGATCATCCGGGGCAGTTCCGCGGCCGGGCCGCGGCCGCCCATGCACACGGTGACCTCGGCGGGCGGCTTCTCCGGCCCCGCGGTGTGGGGGACCGGCGCGGCGGCACCCTCGGCGTGGTCGTACCAGCCGTGCCCGCTCTTGCGGCCCAGCCGCCCGGACTCCACCAGCCGCCGCTGGGCGAGGGAGGGGGCGAACTTGGGGTCCCGGAAGAAGGATTCCCACACCGAGCGAGTGACGGCCTCGTTGACGTCCTGGCCGATGAGGTCGGTGAGCTCGAACGGCCCCATCCGGAAGCCGCCGCTCTCCCGCAGCACCGCGTCGATGGTGGCTGGATCGGCCACGCGCTCCTCGTGGAGCCGGAAGGCCTCCGCGTAGAAGGGGCGCGCGACCCGGTTGACGATGAAGCCGGGCGTGTCGGCGCAGCGCACCGGCGTCTTGCCCCAGGCGGCCGCGGTGTCGTACGCGGTCCTGGCGAAGGCCTCCTCGGTGGCGGCGCCGGAGACCACCTCGACCAGCGGCAGCAGTGGGGCGGGGTTGAAGAAGTGCAGGCCGACGAAGCGGCCAGGGCGGCGCAGCGCACCGGCCACGGCGGTCACCGACAGGGAGGAGGTGTTGGTGGCCAGCAGGCAGTCCTCGCGGACCACCGACTCCAGGGCCGTGAAAAGCTGCTGCTTGGCGCCCAGGTCCTCCAGGATCGCCTCGACGACGAGCGACACGCCCGCCAGCTCCTCGATCTCCCGGACGGCCGAGAGGCGCCCGCGGGCCGCGTCACGCCCGGCTGCGGGCAGCCGGCCCTTCTCCACCAGGCGGTCCAGCCGTTCCGCTATGGCCCGCTCGGCCTGCTCGGCCCGGCCGGGGCCCGCGTCGTAGAGCCGTACGGAATGCCCCGCCACCAGTGCGACCTGGGCGATTCCCTGGCCCATCGTCCCCGTGCCCACCACCGCGACCGTGCTGGATCGGTCAAGAGCGCTCATCGCCGCCACTGCTCCTCGCCAGTTGTCCACAGCTTCGGCCGGCCCCCCTTGTCCCGACCGAACATTCGGTTAATCTAGCGGGGAAGCCAGCACCCTGCCCACCCCAATCCAGCTCGACGAGGAGTTGGCCCCATGGCTGCCGATCCCACCGCTGTCCCGTCGGTCGTGAAGCACCGCGAGACGCTCGACAAGGCGCTCAAGGCGATCCGTACCCGCGAGTACTGGTCTCCGTACCCCGAGCACCCGAAGGCATACGCGGACGGCGCGACCGCCCAGGCCGCGTTCGAGGCCCTGCGCGGCACCCGCTTCGACCTGGACCAGCCCGGTACCGACGGCTGGACCGGCGGCGAGGTGTCCCCGTACGGCATCGAGCTGGGCGTGGAGTACCCGCACCCGGACGTCGACGTGCTCCTCCCCGCGATGCGGGCCGCGATGCCCGCCTGGCGGGAGGCCGGCCCGGAGAACCGGGCCCTGGTCTGCCTGGAGATCCTGGCCCGGATCAACGCGCGCACCACGGAGCTCGCCCACACGGTCATGCATACTTCTGGCCAGGCCTTCATGATGGCCTTCCAGGCCGGTGGCCCGCACGCGCAGGACCGGGGCCTCGAGGCCGTCGCCTACGCCTACGTCGAGCAGGTGCGCACCCCCGGCACTGCCGAGTGGGTCAAGCCGCAGGGCAAGCGCGACCCGCTGACCCTGCGCAAGGACTTCACGGCGGTGCCGCGCGGCGTCGCGCTCGTGATCGGCTGCAACACCTTCCCCACCTGGAACGGGTACCCAGGCCTCTTCGCCTCGCTGGCCACCGGCAACGCGGTCGTCGTCAAGCCGCACCCGCGCGCCGTGCTCCCGCTGGCACTGACGGTCAGGATCGCCCGCGAGGTGCTCGCCGAGACCGGCTTCGACCCGAACCTGATCTGCCTGGCCGCCGAGCGGCCCGGTGAGGGCCTGGCCAAGACGCTGGCGCTGCGCCCCGAGGTCCGCGTCATCGACTACACGGGCTCCACCGCCTTCGGTGACTGGCTGGAGGACAACGCCCGCCAGGCCCAGGTCTTCACCGAGAAGGCCGGCGTCAACACCGTCGTCGTCGACTCCACGGACGACTACAAGGGCATGCTGTCCAACCTGGCCTTCTCCCTGTCCCTGTACAGCGGCCAGATGTGCACCACCCCGCAGAACCTGCTGATCCCGCGCGACGGCATCGCCACCGACGACGGGCACAAGGGCTTCGACGAGGTGGTGGGCGATCTGGCGGCCGCAGTCGGCGGGTTGCTCGGCGATGACGCCCGGGCCAACGCCCTGCTGGGCGCGCTGGTCAACCCCGATGTGAAGGCCCGCCTGGAGGCGGCCGCGTCCCTCGGCGAGGTCGCGCTCGCCTCCCGCGAGGTCCCGAACCCCGACTTCCCGGACGCCGTGGTCCGCACCCCGGTGATCGTGAAGCTGGACGGCGCCAAGCCGGACGACGAGGCCGCCTACATGTCGGAGTGCTTCGGCCCGGTCGCCTTCGCGGTCGCCATGGACTCCACCCAGGACGCGGTCGACCTGCTGCGCCGCACCGTTCGGGACAAGGGCGCGATGACGGTCGGCGCCTACACCACCTCCCGGGAGGTGGAGCGGCAGATCGAGGACGTCTGCCTGGAGGAGGCCGCCCAGCTCTCCCTCAACCTGACCGGCGGGGTGTACGTCAACCAGACGGCCGCCTTCTCCGACTTCCACGGCTCCGGCGGCAACCCCGCCGCCAACGCCGCGCTGTGCGACGGGGCCTTCGTCGCGAGCCGCTTCCGGGTCATCGAGGTCCGCCGCCCGGTCTGATCCGGCTCTTGCGCACCACCGACAGCCCCGTCCGGAGCCGCCCTGTCACTCCGGACGGGGCTGCTCCGTCCCCACCCGCGCGTGGCGCTGGATCCAGGCGTGCATGGCGATGGCGGCCGCGGCGCCCGCGTTGATCGAGCGCGTGGAACCGAACTGGGCGATCGAGCAGACCGCCGCGGCGTGCTTCCACGCCTCGTCGGTCAGCCCGGGCCCCTCCTGCCCGAAGAGCAGCACGCACCTCCGGGGCAGCTCGGTGGTCTCCAGCGGCACGGCGCCGGGGAGGTTGTCGATCCCGATGATCGGCAGGTCCTCCTCGGCCGCCCACGCGGCCAGCGCCGCGACGTCCAGGTGGTGACGCACATGCTGGTAGCGGTCGGTCACCATGGCGCCGCGCCGGTTCCAGCGCCGCCGCCCCACGATGTGCACCTCCTTGGCCAGGAAGGCGTTGGCGGTGCGCACCACGGAACCGATGTTGAAGTCGTGCTGCCAGTTCTCGACGGCGACATGGAAGTCGTGGCGCCGGGTGTCGAGGTCGGCGACGATCGCCTCACGCGTCCAGTAGCGGTACTCGTCCACCACATTGCGGCGATCGCCGTGCGCGAGCAGTTCGGGGTCGAAGCGCGGGTCCTGCGGCCAGGGCCGCGGATGCGGCCCGACCCCGACCTCGGGGCCGAAGCCGTCGTCGTACTGCATCGGCTCGGCCGCGTCGTCCTGGCTGGTGCTCACACCACGAGGTTAGAGGGGGCGGGCTCGCCGGCCGGTCCCGGCCCTCGCTGGCCCGTGGCCGCCTGCGCCCCCGCGTCCTCCGGCTCCCCGGTGGCGCCCGCCGTCCCGTGGCGTCCCGCTCCGCGCCCCACCAGCCGGCCCATCCGGTCGCCCGCCCAGCGCAGGAAACCGGTGGGCAGGAAGACCGCGTCGGCGGCGATCATCGCCAGCGAGAAGAACGGCAGTCCGAGCACGACGGCGATCGAGGCGTGCTCCACGATCATCAGCGCGAGCAGCACGTTCTTCACGCGGCGGTTGAAGAGGGTGAAGGGGAAGGCGACCTGGACGATCACGGTGCCATAGGTGATCACCATCACCATCAGGCCGTTGGCGGCCATCGCGTGGGACAACTCCGGCCAGGGACTGAAGTCGTCCAGGTGCAGCGGGTAGTACAGCGCGGTCCCGTCCTGCCAGCGGGAGCCCTGGACCTTGTACCAGCCCGCCGTGGCGTAGATCAGGCACACCTCGACCACGATCACCAGCAGACCGGCGGCGTGCAGGATGTTGGCGAGGATGTCGAGCACCGCGCGCGGCTCGCCGGGCGCGTACCGCCGCACCGCCCACCACACGGCCTGGAGCACTAGGAAGCCCCACAGGAACGGGGTCCAGCCCAGCCAGGGCAGCAGGCCGTCGGTCCAGGTCAGGCCGGTGCTGCCGAGCAGTTGCGCCACGGCGAGCACGAGTCCGAGGACGATCCACAGCACGATCCCCGCGCCGCCGGTGTCCCGGCCCTTGGCTCTGCGGCGGGCGTCGAGCGACCAGACCTGTCCGCACCGGGTGAAGACGAGGTAGATCGCCATCAGGTGGATCACGTTGTCGCCGCCGTCGCCGACGAACACACTGCGGTTCTGCAGGGCGAGCACGCCGATCATGAACAGCAGCGAGGCCGTGCGGGTGCGCCAGCCGAGCAGCAGCATCGCGCTCGCCGCGATCGCACCCGCGTACACGACCTCGAACCAGGCGTCGGCCCTGCCCCACAGCAGCGGGGTGAAGGCGTGGTTGTCGGCGACGAGCCGGTTCGCGAGGTCCCAGCTCCACGACCCGTCCGGTCCGTAGAGCTCGTGGCGGTGCGGCCACTCACGCAGCAGGAACAGCAGCCAGGCCAGCGAGATGCCGATCCGTACGACGGCGGCCTGGTGGGGGCCGACGGTGGTGCCGGTGATCCGCGCCAGGCCGCGCGACAGACCGCCCGCGGCGGAACGGGACAGTCCCGCGAAGGGGGACGGGACGGCGGGCGGGACGGGGCCCGGCCGGCCGGCGGCGGGCACCGGCCGGTGCACGGCCCCGCGCGCGGACCCGTCCGGGCCCTCGTGCGCGGACTCTTCCACGGCCCCGCGCGCGGACTCGTTCACGTACTCGCTCACGACGCGTCCTCCCCGCCCTCGTCCTCGTCCGCCACGTCCGAGCGCCACCAGGGCAGCACCTGGAAGGTGGTACGCGTGTCGATCTTCTCGGGGCTCCAGGTGGGGGCCGCGACCGGCGTGGTGCCGGTCCGCACCTGCAGGCGGACGACGTCACCGCCGTTGAGCCGGGGCCCGAAGCGGCCCTCCACGATGCGCTGCAGGTACTGCCTGCTCAGCTCGCCGCGCACGCCGATGGGCTTGTCGTTCTCTCCGTGGGAGGCGGCGTAGAAGCTCCACGCCCTGCGCAGCTCGTTCTGCTGGGTGTGACTGGGCGCGACGTTGTGCCTGATGGCGGCTATGTCCATGGCCGTGAGGTCGACCCAGCCGGTCACCTGGGTCGAGCCGTCGTCCTTGTGCACCTCGGCACGCGCCCAGACGTGGATGTTCTGCTGAAGCGGATTGGGCGCGAAGAGCTTCCAGTTCTGCTCGAACTCGGGGTAGACGTAGCCGGCGACCAGGTCTCCGTGCTTCTTGGTGGCGGTGTTCGGCGGCGCGACGTGCAGGAAGACCATGAGCAGGTGCACCGCGACGCCGACCGCGGCCGCGGCCAGCGCCAGCGCGACCACGATCCGCGCGGGCGGCGACAACGCGGCTATGCCGGCCGGTCCCCCGGACTCCTCGGGTGGCTCCATCGTGGTTCTCCGCTCTGTTCCCCGTGCACCGCTCAGCACGGAACGGTACTCATGCCACACACGTGCGGTACAGCCGTACCGGTCAGCACAGGCCGCGGGTGGCACGGGGAGGGCGGGGAAGGCGGTGAGCCAGGGCGCAGGTGCCGCCGGTCAGCCGCCCATGGCGCGGGCAGGGGGCCTCAGAGCACGTGCGCCGGACCCGTGCCGTCCGTCACCAGGGGGCGGCCCGCGGCCTCCCAGCCGAGCATGCCGCCGTCGACGTTCACCGCGTCGAGGCCCTGCGCGATCAGGTACTGGGCGACCTGCGCCGAGCGGCCGCCGACCCGGCACACGACGTGCACCCGGCGGTCCGCCGGGACCTCCTCGATACGGGCGACGACCTCGCCCATCGGGATGTGCGCCGCGCCCTCGGCATGCCCGGCGTCCCACTCGTCGTGCTCCCGGACGTCGAGCAGGTAGGCGTCGGCGGGGACCTGCGCGGCGTCCACCGCGGGCAGCTGGGCGTTGAACATGGAACGGGCTCCTTCGGTCAGGGCGTGCAGGTCGAACGTACCCGACCCGCTACTCGGACCCCTTCGAGGAGCGCACCAGCTCCGCCAGCCGGGCCTCGCGGTTGGCCACCTGGTTGAGGAGGTTCTCCGCGATCTCGTTGAGCAGCCCGTCCGGGTCCTCCGGGGCGAGCTTCATCATCTGCGCGATCGCGCTGTTCTCCAGATCGGCGGCGAGCGCTGCCAGCCGCTCCTTGCGCTCCGCCAGCCACTCCAGCCGCGCGTACAGCACCTCGGCCTCGCTCGGCTGCCCCTCCGCCGGGACCGGCCCGGCCTCCCACTCCTCCGCCAGCTCGCGCAGGCGCTGCTCGTCCCCGTAGGTGTACGCCTCGTTGACCCGGGCGATGAACTCGCTCCGGCGCTCGACCTCGGCCTCGTCCTGCGCCAGGTCCGGGTGCGCCTTGCGGACCAGCTCGCGGTAGAGCCGCTGCGCCTCCTTGCCCGGCCGCACGCGGCGCGGCGGGTTCGGGTCCTCCTGGGGCCGGACCCCGTCCGAGCCGAGCAGACCCTCGAAGAGCTCCTCCACCCCCGGCATCGGCATCACGAGGGCGCGCGCCTCCCAGGCGCGCTGGATGTCCTCGCGGGAGCCGCTCTTGGCCGCGACCGCCTCCGCGATCAGCGCGTCGAGCTCGTCGAGCCGGGCGTACATCGGGCCGAGCCTCTGGTGGTGCAGCCGGGAGAAGTTCTCGACCTCCACCCTGAAGGTCTCCACCGCGATCTCGAACTCGATCAGGGCTTGCTCGGCGGCGCGCACCGCCTGCGCCAGCCGGTCCTGCGGCTCGGAGGAGGATGCGGCGGCCGACTCGGTGCGGGGGGAATGGGCCGACTCGGTGCCGGGGGAATTCGTCACCGGTCCAGCCTACGAGGAGTGGGGGGCGCCGGTCACAGGCTACGGCCTGGTAGCTGCCACCGGCACACCGGCACCAGTGCCCTCACACGCCCTCTTCCGCGGCGATCCGCCCGGCCCGCACCTCCGCCACCAGCTCGGCGTGGTCCGCCTCGGTCCGGTCGGCGTACGCGACCGCGAACGCCGCGACCGCCTCGTCCAGTTGCTCGCCCTTGCCGCAGTAGCCCGCGATCAGCCGCGGGTCCGCGGAGTGCGCGTGCGCCCGGGCCAGCAGCGCGCCGGTCATCCGCGCGTAGTCGTCTATCAGGCCGGGCTCCAGCTCCGCGGGGTCGACGCTGCCCTTGCGGTTGCGGAACTGCCGTACCTGGTACGGCCTGCCGTCCACGTCGGCCCAGCCCAGCAGACTGTCGCTGACGACCTGCATGCGCTTTTGGCCCAGCACCACGCGCCACCCCTCGTGCTCCACCACGGGCGCGTCGAACCCGGCCTTGCCCAGGTACGGCAGCAGCGCGGAGGGACGGGCCTCCTTCACCTGCAGCACCAGCGGCTGCCCGAGGTGGTCCAGGAGCAGCACCACGTACGACCGGGTGCCCACGCTGCCCGTCCCGACCACCCGGAACGCCACGTCGTGCACCGCGTAGCGGGCCAGCAGCGGCCGCCGGTCCTCACCGATCGTCGCCTGGTAGCCGGCCTCCGACAGGGACGCGGCGACCGCCGCCGCCTCCTCGTCCGGCACCCGGCGCAGCACCGGGGGAGCGTCGACGAAGCGGCGGCCGCCGCCCTCGACCTCCTCCGTCGCCCGCGCCGCGAACTTGGCGCTGGTGTTGCGGCGCGCCTTCCCCGCCACCAGGCGCAGCGTGCCCGCCAGGTCGCGGGCGTCGGCATGCGCCACCAGCTCCTCGTCGGCGATGGCGTGCCAGGCGTCCAGCACCGGCATCCTCGCCAGCAGCCGCATGGTGCGCCGGTACGCGCCCACCGCGTCGTAGGCGGCGCCCCGGCACGCGTCCTCGTCCGCCCCGGCCTCACGCCCGGCCAGCACCAGGGAGGCGGCGAGCCGCTTGACGTCCCACTCCCAGGGTCCGTGGACGGTCTCGTCGAAGTCGTTGATGTCCATGACCAGCCGGCCGAGGTGGTCCCCGTACAGGCCGAAGTTGGCGGCGTGCGCGTCCCCGCAGATCTGGGCGCCGATCCCGGTGACCGGGCCGCCCGCGAGGTCGGCGGCCATCAGCCCGGCCGAACCGCGCAGGAAGGCGAAGGGGCTCGCCGCCATCCTCCCCACCCTCAGCGGGACGAGTTCCGCGATGCGCCCGAGGCCGGACTCCCACACCGCCTCCACGGCGCCGGGCCGGTCGGCGCCGGGCGCGAACCCCGCGTGCGCCTCGCGCGGCACCGCCTCCCGCAGCGCCTTGCCCTCCTGCTTGGGCCGGCCGTCGTGCGGCCATCTCCGGAACCCGGCGATGTGCGGAAGCCTGTGCTCCACGTGCTCACCCTCCCCTTGGGCCATGCCCGGTTGGTCACTCCTGGGGGCAATCTAGCCATTTACCGGACCGCGTCCGATGTTTCATGCTTGCCTGGACGTGACGACCCGACCCTGATGCCCTTTCAGCCTTCCGCGCCGAACCGCAGCCGAACCGCAGGTGCCCGACGTTGGACGAGATGACCAGGCTTCCCACCACCACGACCCCGCTCGCAGCCACCGGTGTCTCCGCGCTCGTACGCCTCGCCGTGCTCTGCGTCGGCCCCGACGGCGACATCTCGTACTGGAACCGCGGTGCCGAGGAACTCTTCGGCCACCGCTGGGAGTGCGTGTTCGGCCGCCCGGCGGCCGGACTGCTGCCGCACACCGCGGGCCGCCACCCCGGTGAACAGGACGCCCTGGACGTACTGGACGACCTCACCCGGTCCGCCTGGGCCGGAGCGCTGCCCACGACCGACCGCGACGGTGGCGTCAAGGACGTGGTGTGGTGGTCCTACCGCGTCATGGAGCCGACCGGCCGGAGTCTGCTGGTGATCGCCGCCAACGCCCGCCCGCTGCGCGACACCGGGCCGCGCCTCGCGCTCGGCGACCAACTGCTGCCCTACACCGCCGACGGCACCACCTCTCGCGGCGCCGTCCGCATCACCCCGCGCCTCGCCCCGGTCGCCGACCCCGCGCACGCCGAGCACCTGGCCGGCCGGCTGGGCTCGGTGCTGCCCCGGGTCAGCGCCGGCCGGCTGGACCGGATCGTGCGTCAGATCGTGCCCCTGGGCTACCCGGCGGTGGAGGTCGACGGCACGGTGCTGCTCCCCGTGCTCCCCGAGGAGTACGGCACGACCGTCGCACCGCCCGCCACCAATCCCGCCACCGGCCGCACCGCACGGCCCTCCCGGCCCGCCCCGCACCCGGAGCTGCTGCCCGGCCCGCGCGGCGACGTCACGGCGCCGGTGCCGGCCCCGGTGGGCGTCCCCGGCCTCTCGATCGCCCCGGGTCACGTGCTGGACGAGCAGCTCGCCCTGCTCCGGGAGACCGGGGCCAAGGTCGGCACGACCCTCGACCTGGAGACGACCGCCCGCGAACTGTGCGCCGTCACCGTGCCGCGCTTCGCCGACTTCGCCGCCGTCCTCGTCGTCGACCAGCTGTTCTCCGACACCGAGCCGCCGAAGGACGACCTGTCAGGGGCCACGATCCTCGCCCGCCGCGTCGCCGTCGCCCACACCGACACCACCCCCGGCCCGTGGGCGGCCGCCCTGCCGGAGGGCGAGCTGATCCCGCTGCCCGCCGACTCCACCCCGCGGCTGGGCGAGCCGCTGCTCGTCCCGGTCATAGACCCCGCGCTCGCCCAGGACATCGCGCTCGACCTGGGCGTTCCCGGGCTCGGCCCGTTACTGCCCGAGCGGTCGATGGTCGTCGTACCGCTCACCGCGCGCGGCACGGTGCTGGGACGCATGTGCTTCCTGCGCCATCCCGGCCGCCGCCCCTTCGACGCCAAGGACGCCGCGACCGCCGCCGAGGTCGCCGCCCGCGGCGCCGTGCACCTGGACAACGCCCGGCTGCACCGCCTGGAGTCGCGCGCCGCCGCGACCCTGCAGCGCAGCATGATGCCGACCCGCCCGCCCCGCATCCCCGGGGTGCGGATCGCCCACCGCTACATGCCCGGCGACCGCCAGGCCCAGGTCGGCGGCGACTGGTTCGACGCCATCCAGTTGCCCGGCGGGCGCGTGGCGCTGATCGTCGGCGACGTCATGGGCCACGGCCTGCTGTCGGCCGCCGTGATGGGCCAGTTCCGCACCTCCGTCATCACGATGGCCGCGCTCGACCTGCCGCCCGCGCAGTTGCTGCGGCACCTGGACAACCTCGCCCACCGCTTGGGCGCCGAGCACCTGGCGACGTGCGTGTACGCGGTCTACGACCCGATCCACCGCACGCTCGCCCTGGCCAACGCCGGCCACATCCCGCCGGTCCTGGCCCGGCACGACGGCCGCAGTCAACTGCTGCAGGTGCCCGAGGGCGCCCCGATCGGGGTCGGCGGCGTGCCCTTCGAGACGGTCGAGATCCCGGTTCCTGACGGCAGCTGGCTGGTGCTGTGCACCGACGGCCTGGTGGAGGTGCGTGGTCAGGGGATAGACGCCGGCCTGGCGGCGCTGTGCTCCAACGTCATCGAACCGCAACAGACCCCCGAGGACGTCTGCGAGCAGATCCTCAACCGTGTCCACTCCGACGACCGTCGCGACGACGTGGCCCTGCTGGTCGCCAACTTCCAGGGCATCCCGTCCGAGGACGTCGCCGAGTGGCGGCTGTCGATGGATCTCTCCGAGGTCCGCAAGGCACGCGCGCTCACCCGCGAGCAGCTGGCGCGGTGGGGGCTGCGAGGGCTCAGCGACCTGACCGAGCTGCTGGTCAGCGAGCTGGTGACCAACGCGCTGCGGGTCGCCTCGCACGAGGTGTCGCTGCGGCTGATGCGGGTCGGCAAGCTGTTGGTCGAGGTCAGCGACGACGACCACAACCTGCCGCAGCTGCGCCGCGCGGACGCCGACGACGAGGAGGGGCGGGGCCTGGCCCTGGTCAGCAACCTCTCCCGGCGCTGGGGCACCAGTCGCAAGGCGGTCGGCAAGGTCGTCTGGTTCGAGCTGCCGCTGCCTGACTGACCCGGGGGGCGACATCTCCCGCATCAAGGCCCACGAGCAGGCCACCGCCAAGGCCAGGGAGCTCGCGGCGCGCGTCGCCCGGCCCCGTTCCGGCCGCCCGACGCGGAGGGGCCGCGCGGCATGCGCCACGCCGCCCCTCTGGCGTCGTACGTGCCCGCCCGGCCCGGGCGTACGGCTACCTCACAGGTTGACGCCGAAGTCCTGCGCGATGCCGCGCAGCCCCGAGGCGTAACCCTGGCCGACGGCGCGGAACTTCCACTCGGCGCCGTTGCGGTACAGCTCGCCGAAGACCATCGCCGTCTCGGTCGAGGCGTCCTCGGACAGGTCGTAGCGGGCGAGCTCGTTGTTGTCGGCCTGGTTCACCACGCGGATGAAGGCGTTGCGGACCTGGCCGAACGACTGCTGGCGGCTCTCGGCGTCGTAGATCGACACCGGGAAGACGATCTTCTCGACCTCGGCCGGCACGGTGGCCAGGTTCACCTTCACCTGCTCGTCGTCGCCCTCACCCTCGCCGGTGAGGTTGTCGCCGGTGTGCTCCACCGAGCCCTCCGGGCTCTTCAGGTTGTTGAAGAACACGAAGTGCTTGTCCGAGACGACCTTGCTCTCGGCGTTGACCAGGAGCGCGCTCGCGTCGAGGTCGAAGTCGGTGCCCGTGGTCGTACGGACGTCCCAGCCCAGACCGACGGTGACCGCGGTCAGTCCCGGGGCCTCCTTCGTCAGCGAGACATTGCCGCCCTTGGAAAGGCTGACACCCATGGGATCTCCCTGCTCAATCCGGCGCGGGCCGCGCCCCTTGACGATTCCTTTGCCCAATCGCTCAACGGCTCCGCCGGGCCCCGGGTTCCCGGCGCCGCAGCCGTTCACCTGAGTGCCGTACACGCCCGTACGACGACCGCGGGAGCGGTAGAAAGGACTCATGGCCACCGGCTCCCGCGCTTCGTCCGACTCCCCCTCCGGCGCCGACGACCCCGGGAGCACCGCCGAGGAGATGGTCAGCGCCCTGCTGACCGCCTCCCGGCTCCTCGTCGCGGTCTCCGCCCGCTCGCTCACCGCGGTGGAGGACGCGCTGACCCTGCCCCAGCTACGCATGCTGGTCGTCCTGGAGACGCACGGGGCCCTGAATCTCTCGCAGCTCGCCGCGGAACTCGGCGTGCAGCCCTCCACGGCGCTGCGGATGCTGGACCGCCTGGTGGCGATCGACATGGTCACCCGCGACGCCTCCCCCACCGACCGGCGCACGTCGGTCATCTCGCTGACCGCGACCGGGCGGCGCACCGTGAACGACGTCACGGAGCGCCGCCGGGCCGAGATCGCCCGCATCGTCGACGCCATGCCCCCAGGGCAGCGCCGCCACCTCGTCCAGGCCCTGCAGGCCTTCGCCGAGGCCGGCGGCGAACCCCCCGTCGGCGAGCACGACGCCCGCCACGTCGGCTGGTGACGGTCAGGACGGCCGGACCCGCAGTCCGAACTCACCGCCGCACTGGCTGCGCCATCGCCGGGGAGGCGCAGGGCCCGGCGTCCGCTGCGCCAGGGCCGCCGGCGCTCGTGGCGGATCCGTGCCTCGCCGAGCCGGCTTCAGGAGGGGGCACGGAGGGCGTCGACGGGTTCCATGCGGGCGGCGCGCAGGGCGGGGTAGAGACCGGCGAGAAGACCGACGAGGGCGCCGGCGACCGGGGCGCCCAGGGCGAGGCCCAGGTCCAGTACCGGTGTCCAGTGCCTCACAGCCGCCACGCAGACGACGGCCACCACGCCGAGGGCCGCGCCGACGATGCCGCCGAGCAGTCCGATGGTGGTGGACTCAGCGAGGAACTGCCCGGCGACCTGCCGTCTGGACGCGCCCAGGGCGCGACGGAGCCCGATCTCACCGACGCGTTCCATGACGGTGACAAGGGTGACGTTGGCGATGCCGATGGCGCCCACGACCAGCGAGACCAGTCCGAGCACCAGGAACAGGCCGTTGACGTCGCCCTCGACGCCCTTCCTGGCCTTCGACAGATCCGGTGGGGCGGTCACGGTGAGGGCCTCCTCGTGTCCGGGCGACAGGGCGATCGGCGCCTGCCGGGCGACCTGCTGAGCCGCGCCGAGGGAGGTGTTGACCAGGACCCGGGTCACGTTCTCCATGCCCATCCGGTCCGCCGCCGTGGTCGGGGGCAGGATCACCGAGGCGGACAGGCGCCGCTCGCGGCGGATCCCGTCGAGGACACCGATCACCGTGTATGACTGCCCCTCGAAGAAGACCGCGGGGGCGTCGCGTACGTCGTCGATGCCCAGCAGCCGGGCCGCCTGGTCGCCGAGGACGGCCACCCGGTCGTGGCGCGCGATGTCGCCGGCGTCGAAGAAGCGACCCGTGGTCATGGCGCCGTGGACCGCCTCCGGCAGCGCCGGGGTCGCGGCGACGACCGCCAGGGTCTGCTCGGTCAGTGCGCCGGGGGCGACCACGTCGTTCGCCCGGACCTGGACGTTCGCGCTGCCCTCGGAGTCGGACAGCGCGGCAGCGGACTCCACTCCCGCGAGGCGCTCGACGGCGTCGGCACCGGACCATTCCACCAGCGGCGGATCGCTGGTTCCCGGCGGCGGCAACGGCACCACGACGGTCACCGAGGTGGCGGTGAGGGCGTCGAACCGGCCGACGATCTGGTTGGCCGCCGTCGACGCCACGCCGATCGTGATGACCAGCGTGCCGATGCCCAGCACCGTGCCCAGGGTCGTCAGGGCGGAACGGACCGGTCGGGCGAGCACCCCGGCCAGGGACTCCGACCACAGGTCCCGCGGATCCATCCACGGACGCTCGTGGCCGCCCCGGCCGTGGGCCCGGCGGCAGGAACGCCGTCCGCCGCGTCGCCGGAACGGGGGCGCTCCCTTGTCCGCTGCCCGTGCCCGGCGTACGGCGCGGTCGATGGCGGTCATACGCTCTCCTGACTGAGCCGGCCGTCCCGGATCCGCACCCGCCGTCCCGCCCGTGCGCTGACGGCGTCGTCGTGGGTGATCACGAGCAACGTCATGCCCTGGGCCTGCAGTTCGCCGAAGAGCGCGAGCACCGATTCGGTGTTCTCGCTGTCGAGGTTGCCCGTCGGTTCGTCGCACAGCAGCAGGGCGGGCTCACCCATCAGCGCCCGGGCGATGGCCACCCGTTGCCGTTCGCCGCCGGACAGCCGGCCCGGCAGGAAGCCGAAGCGGTGTGCCAGACCCACCCGTGTCAGGGCGGCGCGGGCGCGCTCGGCGCGAGTGCGCCGAGCGCGGCCCGGACGGGAGGCGCGGTAGGTCTCGGCGAGCATGACGTTCTCGTCCACGGTCCGGTACGGCAGCAGGTGGAAGGACTGGAACACGAACCCGATGCGGCTGCCACGCAACGCCGTGCGTTCGGCGTCGCCGAGGGTGTTGGTGAGGACACCGTCGAGCCAGTAGCTGCCCGACGTGGGCCGGTCCAGCAGACCCAGAGTGTTGAGCAACGTCGATTTCCCCGAGCCGGAGGGGCCGACGATCGACAGGTGCTCCCCCCTCCTGACCTCCAGGTGCACGTCGCGCAGGGCGTGCACCGGAGGTTCGGTGTCGAACACCCGGCCCAGGCCGCTGAGCCGGATCACGGTGTCCGGGTCGGGCGCCTGCTCAGGAGCCGGCGGAGGCGGTGCGGGTCTGCGCCTCACCGTCCGACCACCACCTGGTCGCCCTCGTCCAGCGATCCGCCGTCCGCCCTCACCTCGACCTGGCCGGCGGCCGAGAGGCCCACGATGACGGGAACGTTCACCACCTTGCCGTCGCGCTGCACCCGTACCCGGGCCCGGCCGTCGGCGCTGGTGTGCACCGCCGCCACGGGCACCACCAGAACGGCGCCCTTCGAGGCGCCCACCTCGATGGTCACCTTGGCGGTGCCGCCCGACTGGTCCCTGAGCGGGCCGGGATCGGGCACGGAGATCACCAGCTGCACCGGAGCGGCCGGGTCGGCGACCGGGTCGGCGGCCGCATCGGCGTCGGGCTCGGCGTCAGGCTCGGTGTCGCCCTCGCCCTTTCCGTCCCCACCTGCGCCGTCCGCGTCCTTTCCGGCACCGGTCTGCGTTCCGGTGCCGCCGACCTGCGCGACGACGCCGCGTACACGGGTGCCGTCAGCCGTCTCGATCCGTGCCTGCATGCCCTCGCGCAGGCTGGAGCCGTCGGCCCCGGGCACGACGGCGCGCACCACCACGTCGGAGCTGGTCACGGTGGCGACCTCGCCGCCCGGGGTGTCACCGAGGCGCACCTTGACCTTGTCGACCCGGACCGGCAGGTCGGGCAGGAAGACGACCTCGCCCGCCGGGACCTTGGTGCCGTACGTGCCGGTGAACGCGCTGAGCGCCGCGTTGGCCCGGTCCAGCTGGTGCTGCGCGGCCTGCAGTTCCAGGGCCGCCGCCTCGCCGGAAGCCGGCGGGCTCGCCGTGCCGGAACCACCCTTGCCGCCCTGGGCCCCGCCATCACCTCCGCTGTCGCCCCCGCCGCCTTCCGCCGCGAGGACCGCGAGCTGTGCCTGTGTGACGGCGGCTTCCAGGTCGCCCAGCTGCTGCTGGTCGGCCACACTCGGCCGCTGCGGCTGGAACCCCTTGCCCTGATACCAGCGGCCCACCGCCGACGCGGTCCCCTGCCGATAGTCCCCGGTGATGGCCCCCGGATCGTGCCCGATCCTGCGCAGCGCGCTCTGCAACTGCCTGACGTCGTCACCCGAAGTACCAGGGCCCAGAGCCCGGTACATCGGGACCGAGCCGCGCAGCACGAACACCGGACGGCCGTTCACCTGCATCAGGACACTGCCCTCGCGCAGCGTGGCACCGGCCTGCGGCAGCTTGGTGACCCGCTGGGTCGCCTCGCCGTCCCCGGAACCGCTCGCGGACCCGACTGACCCGGACAGCGACACCCCATGCGGTGCCCCGAACTCCACGCCGCCCTGCGCGATCACGGTCGCGGTCAGTTTCCGGCGCTCCACGGCGACGGTGACCGGACCCGCCTCCGGCGCCCGGCGCGAGGCGGCGGCGTCGGCCGGCGACTGCATCTGCGTGCCGGCGAACCAGCCTCCCGCGCCGACGAGCGCCACCACACCCATGATCATCCCGACCTGCTTGCCGCGCCCCTTCGGGCCGCTCGGCAGAAGCCGGCTCATCCGGCGATCCCGGAGAAGGGGTGCTTGGCCAGCTCGGGGAAGTACGCGGCCCGGAACTCCTTGCCGCACTCCAGGTCCTTCATCGCGATCCCGATCTCCTGGGTGAGCTTGGCCTGGCCCTCTTCCTTGTCCATGTTCTGGACTCCGCTCGACGGGATCAACGTGGCCGTCGCGAACTTCACCATGTCCCCGATGGCGGTCGGCTGCGTCGTCGTCACGGCGACGCCCTCGTCCCGCAGGCAGGACGCGAACCGCTGCGCCAGAGAGATCAGCTGGGGATCCCCGTTCAGCGCCTGCTTCGCCGCACGGTCCTGCTCCTCGTTCACGGCACGCTCACGATCCAACTCGGCCTGGGACTTCTCCGGCCCGTAGCCCTTCTCGAATCCTTCCTTCACGCACCCCGGAAGCATCACCTTCTTCCCACTGGGGAGTTGCTTCGCAGAGCCCATCGCCTTGTCGTAGGCCTTCCGCTGCGCCGGGGACAGCGCGTCGAGGTAGGCCCGGTCCGGGTTGGCCGTCTCCTGAGCCTCGTGGGCCTTGCTGCCGACAACAGTCGGGTCGTCCGGGTAGACGGCCGGCGCGAAGAAGCCGAAGCCGAACTTCTCCCGGTACTTCTTCGCCAGTTCGTAGTCCTGACCGTCGACCGGACTGGCGGCGGCGGTGAGGCCCGCCACGCGCGGGGTGTAGGTGAAGCCCTTCTTCCGCATGCAGGCGGCCTTGGCGTTCTCCGACACATAGATCCGCCTGGTGTCCTCATCGACTCCCTCGGGAATCGCCACCTCGCCCTGCGCGGGCGCCCCGGCCTTCGAGGACGCCGCCCGGTCACCGGAGTCAGCGGACGTGGCGGAGCCGCCGTCGGCCTGGGCGCATCCGGCGAGTGCGAGCACACCCGCGGCGGCCACCGGCCAGAAAATGCGCGTGATGCGTATATGAGCCATGTCGTTCCATCACTTCGGTCCAGGGATCGCACGATGCCGTGCACTTCGTCGATGACTTCAACCCGGTGGCCCTTACCGAGGTCGTAGCCGCCGGCCGTGATGTGACGCGGGTCACGAAGGCGAATGGGAGGTATATGCACAGTCAAGGATGACTACGGCTTCCGCAAAACCGCGGAGGAGGCTGCGGCGGGCCTGTCACCATTGCCGGCCACGAGACGCCTGGCGTGCCAGGAAGCCCAGAGGCTGATCGCGTACCGGCTGGCGCTGTTCACCGAGTTGGCTGCGCCAGGGCCACGGAGGTGCCCAGCCGCGTTCTCGATCTCTGCGGCGGAACCGGGGGGCGTGACCGTGCCGATGACGGCATTCGATGGGTACGAGCGTCGTACGTGGGCCGGTCGGGCCGACGCGTTCGCGGGGAGCTTCGCGAGGCTGTGCGCCTATCCGGTTCCGCAGTTGCTCGACGCTGCGGCGGTTGAGTACGGGGTCCGGGTTCTCGACGTCGGGACCGGGACGGGAACGGCGGCCGCGGCGGCGTGCGAGCGCGGCGCGAAGGTGACCGCGGTCGATGCCGAACCCAGCATGGTCGAACGGGCAGCACTGGCGGTGCCCTCCGCCGAGGTGCTGACGGCCGCCCTTCCCGCGCTCCCTTTCGAGGACGGAGTCTTCGATGCCGTGGTCGGGAACTTCGTGCTCAACCACGTGGGGCGTCCCCGGACAGCCCTCGCGGAGCTTCGCCGGGTGGTCCGGCCGGGTGGACGGATCGCGCTGACGATCTGGGCGGTTCCCGCCCCGGCCGGCCAGGCCCTGCTGGGCCGGGCCGTGGAGATGGCGGGTGTGACCCGGCCGTCGCATCTGCCTCCGCTCGCGGCAGCGGACGACTTCCCGCGCGACCAGGACGGCCTGGCCGGGCTGATGACGTCGGCCGGACTGCGCGAGGCCGCGTGCCGGAAGCTGCGGTGGGATCACCGGGCGAGCGCCGAGGAGTGGTGGAGCGGGCCGGCGTCCGGGGTGGCCTTCATCGGGCAGTTGCTGCTGAGCCAGAGCGAGGAGACCCGCAGCGAGGTGAAGCGGCACTTCGACGCACTGACCCAGGAGTTCCTCGGCCAGGACGGCCTGCTGGTCCTTCCCCACGCCGCCCTGCTGGTCAGCGCCTGCCGCTGACCCGGGGACCGTCAACGTATGCCTGGAGTTCCGCCTCGGTCGCCCGGAGCTGAGGCAGTCGGCGTTCGATCCTTCTGTGCCATATCCAGCTCGCCCACGCCAACCGCCGGAAGATCACGACGCGGTTGGGCAGCCTGACTCCCGGCGGTCAGCGCCCATCAGGCGCACCAACCGCAGACGCAAGACGAAGCCTCCCGGCACCCGCAGGGCAACCGGCCGCCCGGCGCCGCCACTTGAGTGACGCGCCCCACAGATGGACATCACCCACACGAAAGAAGCAGCGCGTGAGGGACGCGGCGGCCGCCGGCCTGCCGGGCCGACCTCTTGGTCAACACGAGAAACGGGCCCCCGACTGCGACTTTCGTCACGGTCGGAGACCCGTCTCCGCTGTGCGCGAGGGGGGAGTTGAACCCCCACGCCCTTTCGGGCACTGGAACCTGAATCCAGCGCGTCTGCCTATTCCGCCACCCGCGCATGGGTGTCGTCTTCCGGGCCCTTCACACCTTGGGGTCTCCCCCGTCCGGCGCGTCAGCCCCTTCCGACACCGAGAACATTAGCACGCTGCTCAGGGTGGAATCACATCCGTTTCCGGGCACCCCCGAGCGAGGGGAACCGTCCTCTGTTGCGGGACACTGACATGAGGCGCCTCTACCATCCCTGTGGGGGAGCGGCCGCGGACCGTGGCACTGTTGACACCGGTCCCGTGGGACCGACCGGGGAACCAGCGGTTTTCCCAGTGCGTGGATACGATCAGTAAGCAGTACCGGAAGGATCGGACCGGAAGATCACGGCGGACCGCCGTGCACGACCGCAGGACCTCGAGGAGGGAGGTGCATCGTGGGAGTACTCAAGAAGTTCGAGCAGCGTCTCGAGGGCTTCGTGAACGGCACCTTCGCCAAGGTGTTCAAGTCCGAGGTACAGCCCGTGGAGATCGCCGGCGCCCTCCAGCGCGAGTGCGACAACAACGCGACGATCTGGAACCGGGACCGCACCGTGGTCCCCAACGACTTCATCGTCGAGCTCAGCACCTCCGACTACGAGCGTCTGAGCCCGTACGCCGTCCAGCTCGGCGAGGAGCTCGCCGGGATGGTGCGCGACTACGCCAAGCAGCAGCGCTACACCTTCATGGGCAACATCAAGGTGCACCTGGAGAAGGCCGACGACCTCGACACCGGCCTGTACCGGGTGCGCAGCCGCACGCTCGCCTCCAGCGAGTCGCAGCAGCAGTACCAGCAGCAGCCCCCTGCCGGCCGCGGTGGCTACGGCTACCCGCCGCAGGGCCCGCAGCGCCCCGTGGGCCCGCCGCCGATGCCGGCCGGTCCGCCGCCCGGCGCCGCGCCGGTCACCCGGCTCCCCGGAAGCGGCCCCACGGCCCCCGGCGGCGTCGGCATGAACGTACGTCGCTGGATCGAGATCAACGGCATGCGCCACCAGATCTCCCGTCCGACCCTGGTCCTCGGCCGCAGCACAGAGGCCGACGTGCGGGTCGACGACCCCGGTGTGTCCCGCCGCCACTGCGAGATCAGGGCGGGATCGCCCTCGACGGTCGTGGACCTCGGGTCCACGAACGGCATCGTGGTGGACGGACAGCACACCCAGCGCGCTACGCTCCGCGACGGTTCACGGATCGTCGTGGGCAGTACCACCATCGTGTACCGGCAAGCCGAAGGGTGAAGCGGGGGCAATGTCAGAGCTGACCCTGACGGTCATGCGGTTGGGTTTCCTCGCCGTACTGTGGCTGTTCGTCATCGTGGCCGTGCAGGTCATCCGCAGCGACCTGTTCGGCACGCGGGTGACCCAGCGCACCGCCGGGCGCCGCGAGGCCCAGACGCGTCCCCCGCAGCAGCGCCAGCAGGCGCAGGCCGCGCAGGGCCGTCAGCAGCAGAACAACAACCGGGCCCGGCGCGGCGCCCCCACAAAGCTGGTGGTCTCCGAGGGCTCGCTCGCGGGCACCACCGTTGCGCTCCAGGGGCAGACGATCACCCTGGGCCGGGCGCACGATTCCACGATCGTGCTCGACGACGACTACGCGTCCAGCCGCCATGCCAGGATCTACCCGGACCGCGACGGCAACTGGATCGTCGAGGACCTGGGATCCACCAACGGTACCTTCATGGACCGGAACCGGCTCACCACGCCGACCCCGATCCCGCTCGGTGCCCCGATCCGCATCGGCAAGACCGTCATCGAGCTGCGGAAGTAGTCGCACAATGGGCGAGCACAGCCAGCGAGCGCGAGCGAGAGGGTGGGCAGCGTGCGGATGTACCCGGAGCCGACGGGCGAGGTGCGCATGACTCTGTCGCTGCGCTTCGCCGCCGGCTCGCACAAGGGAATGATCCGGGAGGGCAACGAGGACTCCGGCTACGCCGGTCCGCGGCTGCTCGCCATCGCCGACGGCATGGGCGGCCAGGCCGCCGGTGAGGTCGCCTCCTCCGAGGTGATCTCCACCCTCGTGCCCCTCGACGACGACGTCCCCGGCTCCGACATCCTCACCTCCCTCGCCGTCGCCGTGCAGCGGGCCAACGACCAATTGCGCGTCATGGTCGAGGAGGACCCGCAGCTGGAGGGCATGGGCACCACGCTCACCGCCCTGCTCTGGACCGGCCAGCGGCTCGGTCTGGTGCACGTCGGCGACTCCCGTGCGTACCTGCTCCGTGACGGTGTGCTCACCCAGATCACCCAGGACCACACCTGGGTGCAGCGGCTGGTCGACGAGGGCCGGATCACCGAGGAGGAGGCCGGCACGCACCCGCAGCGCTCGCTGCTGATGCGCGCCCTGGACGGCCGCGGCCAGGTCGAGCCCGACCTGTCGATCCGCGAGGTCCGGGCCGGCGACCGCTACCTGATCTGCTCCGACGGCCTCTCCGGCGTCGTCAGCCACCAGACGCTCGAGGACACCCTCGCCGGGTACCACGCCCCCGCCGAGACCGTGCAGGAGCTGATCCAGCTCGCCCTGCGCGGCGGCGGCCCCGACAACATCACCTGCATCGTCGCCGACGTCCTGGACATCGACGACGGCGACACCCTGGCCGCGCAGTTGCACGACACGCCCGTCGTCGTGGGCGCCGTCGCCGACAGCCGGCACCACTCGCCGCTGTCCGACCCGCGGCATCTGCAGACCCCGGCAGGCCGCGCCTCCGAGCTCGGCCGCCCGCCGGCCCCCGAGGGTGCCTTCGGCCCGCCCGGCAGCGGCAACCCACAGGTCGGCGCGCCCGTGGGCAGCTTCGGTGCCTTCGAGGACGAGGATCTGCAAAAGCCCCGCAAGCGCGGCCGCTGGCTCAAGCGCTCACTGATCCTGCTGATCGTCCTCGGTGTCGTCGGCGGCGGCCTGTACGGCGCGTACCGCTGGACCCAGACGCAGTACTACGTGGGCGTCAAGGGCGACCACGCGGCGATCTACCAGGGCATCGAGCAGAAACTGGCCTGGCTCGACCTGTCGAAGGTCCACGAGGACCGCCCCGGTATCGAACTCAAGTACCTACCGCAGAACCAGCGCAAGTACGTCACGGCCACGATCGCCGCCAGCGACCTCGCCGACGCGCGCAGGACCGCGGACGAGCTCGAGCACCAGGCGAAGGTCTGCCAGACCAAGGAATCGATCGACAAGTCCAACGCCGCCGCGGCGGAGAAGGCCGAGAAGGACCAGCAGAAGGGCGCCGACACCGCCACCGGCAAGACCACCGGCAGCCCGTCCTCGGACGCGTCCGCCTCGCCCAAGCCCAGCACGACCCCCTCCACCAGCCCGTCGACCAGCCCCACCCTCTCCGACGAGGACCAGTCGCTGGCCCAGCAGTGTCCGAGCGGCAACTAGCAGTGAGCAGGAGGGGCCTCAGTCCGGCATGAGCGTTGTCACCAACACCACGACCATCACATCCGTCGGCGCGCCGAGCCGCCGCAACACGGAGCTCGCGCTCCTCGTCTTCGCGGTCCTGATCCCGGTCTTCGCGTACGCGAACGTGGGTCTGGCTATTACCGACGAGCTGCCCTCGGGCATGCTCGGCTACGGTCTCGGGCTCGCGGCGCTGGCCGGCGTGGCGCACCTCACGGTGCGCAAGTTCGCGCCGTACGCCGACCCCCTGCTGCTCCCGCTGGTGACCCTGCTCAACGGCATGGGTCTCGTCTTCATCTGGCGGCTCGACCAGTCCCCGCGGCTCCGCCAACGCGCCGAGGCCCTGTTCGGGTCCTTCAGCCCGGACACCCCCAAGCAGCTGCTGTACTCGGCCGTGGGCGTCGCCCTGTTCGTCGCGGTGCTGGTCTTCCTCAAGGACCATCGCATCCTGCAGCGCTACACCTACATCTCGATGGTCGTGGCGCTGATCCTCCTGATCCTGCCGATGTTCTTCCCCGCAGTGAACGGCGCGAAGATCTGGATCAGCATCCCGGGCGTCGGCACCATCCAGCCCGGCGAGTTCGCGAAAATCATCATCGCGGTCTTCTTCTCCGGCTACCTGATGGTGAAGCGGGACGCGCTGGCCCTGGCCAGCCGCCGCTTCATGGGCCTGTACCTGCCACGCGGCCGCGACCTCGGCCCGATCCTGGTGATCTGGGGCCTGAGCATCCTGATCCTGGTCTTCGAGACCGACCTCGGCACCTCGCTGCTGTTCTTCGGCCTGTTCGTCGTCATGCTGTACGTCGCCACCGAGCGCACCAGCTGGATCGTCTTCGGTCTGCTGATGTCCGCCGTCGGCGCCGTCGGCGTGGCCACCTTCGAACCCCACGTCCAGCAGCGCGTCGACGCCTGGCTGGACCCGTTCGCGGCCTTCAAGGACGGCACGAGCGACCAGGTCGCCCAGGCCCTGATGTCCTTCGGCTCCGGCGGGATCCTGGGCACCGGGCTCGGCCAGGGCAACTCCGATCTGATCGGCTTCGCCGCCAACTCCGACTTCATCCTCGCCACCGTCGGCGAGGAGGTGGGGCTGGCCGGCCTGATGGCCTTCCTGCTGCTCTACGGGCTGATCGTGGAGCGGGGCGTCCGCACCGCGCTCGCCGCCCGTGACCCCTTCGGCAAGCTGCTGGCGATCGGACTCTCCGGCGCCTTCGCGCTCCAGGTCTTCGTCGTCGCCGGCGGTGTCATGGGCCTCATCCCGCTGACCGGCATGACGATGCCGTTCGTCGCGGCCGGTGGCTCGTCGGTGATCGCCAACTGGGCCCTCGTGGGCATCCTGCTGCGGATCAGCGACACCGCGCGCAGGCCCGCCCCGGCCCCCACGTCCCCCGATGCCGAACCGACCCAGGTGGTGCGCGTCCAGTGAACAAGCCCCTGCGGCGGGTTGCCATCTTCTGCGGCCTACTCGTCCTCGCCATGCTCATCCGGGCGAACTACCTCCAGTTCGTCCAAGCCGACGAGCTGAAGACCAACACCCACAACCGCCGCGTCGCGATCAACCAGTACGCCACCCCGCGCGGCGACATCATCGTCGACGGCAAAGCCATCACGGGCCACACCGAGACCAACGGCAGCGACTTCAAGTACAAGGCCACCTTCAAGGACGGCCCCCTGTGGGCGCCGGTCACCGGCTACGCGTCCCAGGCGTTCGGCTCGACCCAGCTCGAGAACATCTACGACTCGATCCTCACCGGCGACGACGACCGCCTGTTCTTCAAGCGCACCGTCGACATCCTCTCCGGCAAGCAGAAGCAGGGCGGCGACGTCGTCACGACGCTCAACGGCGCTGCGCAGCGTGCCGCCTTCGAGGGCCTGGGCAAGAAGAAGGGCGCGGTCGCCGCGATCGACCCGCGGACCGGCGCCATCCTGGCCCTGGCCAGCACGCCCTCGTACGACCCTTCCTCCTTCGCCGGCAACTCGGAGAAGGACAGCAAGGCCTGGAACGCGCTGCAGAAGGAGAACGACCCCGACGAGCCGATGCTCAACCGGGCGCTGCGCCAGACCTACCCGCCGGGCTCGACCTTCAAGGTCGTCACGGCCGCCGCGGCGCTGGAGGACGGACTGTACGACAGCATCGACGAGCCGACCGACTCCGAAGTGCCGTACATCCTCCCGGACACCGCCAACCAGCCGCTGGACAACGAGGGCAACATCAACTGCAGGAACGTCTCCCTGAGGGAGGCGCTGCGCGTCTCGTGCAACTCGGTCTTCGGCAAGCTCGGCGCGACGCTCGGCCGCGACAAGATGGTCGAGGAGGCCGAGAAGTTCGGCTTCAACAAGGAGCAGTTCATCCCGGTCCGCGCGGCGGCCAGCAACTTCTCCACCAAGATGGACAAGCCGCAGACGGCCCTGTCCTCCATCGGCCAGTTCGAGACGGCCGCCACCCCGCTGCAGATGGCGATGGTCGCCGCGGCGATCGCCAACGACGGCAAGCTGATGCAGCCGTACATGGTCGACCAGCTGCGCGCTCCCAACAACACGGTGGTCGAGCAGACCAAGCCCAAGGAGTTCTCGCAGCCACTCAGCGCGGAGAACGCCCAGAAGCTCCAGGAGATGATGGAGACCGTCGTCAACTCCGGCACCGGCACGAACGCCCGGATCCCGGGCGTCACCGTCGGCGGCAAGACCGGTACCGCCCAGCACGGCGTCGAAAACAGTGAGAATCCCTACGCGTGGTTCATCTCATACGCGAAGACCGACCAGGGCTCCCCGGTCGCGGTCGCCGTCGTGGTCGAGGACGCCAGCGCGAACCGCGGCGACATCTCCGGTGGCGGCTTCGCCGCGCCGATCGCCAAGAGCGTCATGGAGGCCGTGCTGAACAAGTGATGCCGGTCACGCCGTATCCATGGATGTGCGTTAAGTCGCACGTCGCGATACCGGTCGTATATCGGCTACCGGCCAGGGCCGGGATCGGCACGCGGCGGCGGGTACGGTATGCCCGAGCAGCCACACGGACGGTTTAGGAAGGGCAAGCGCTATGGAAGAGCCGCGTCGCCTCGGCGGCCGGTACGAGCTGGGCTCGGTGCTCGGCCGCGGTGGCATGGCCGAGGTGTACATCGCCCATGACACCCGGCTCGGCCGCACCGTCGCCGTGAAGACGCTCCGGGTGGACCTCGCCCGCGACCCGTCCTTCCAGGCCCGGTTCCGCCGTGAGGCCCAGTCGGCCGCCTCGCTGAACCACCCCTCGATCGTCGCCGTCTACGACACCGGCGAGGACTACGTCGACGGGGTCTCCATCCCGTACATCGTCATGGAGTACGTGGACGGCTCCACCCTGCGTGAGCTGCTCCACTCCGGCCGGAAGCTCCTGCCGGAGCGTTCCCTGGAGATGACGATCGGTATCCTCCAGGCCCTGGAGTACAGCCACCGCTCCGGCATCGTGCACCGCGACATCAAGCCCGCGAACGTGATGCTGACCCGGAACGGCCAGGTCAAGGTCATGGACTTCGGCATCGCCCGCGCCATGGGCGACTCCGGCATGACCATGACGCAGACCGCGGCCGTGATCGGCACCGCCCAGTACCTCTCCCCGGAGCAGGCCAAGGGCGAGACCGTCGATGCGCGCTCCGACCTGTACTCCACCGGCTGCCTGCTCTACGAGCTGCTCACCGTGCGGCCGCCCTTCGTCGGCGACTCCCCGGTCGCGGTGGCGTACCAGCACGTGCGCGAGGAGCCGCAGCCGCCGAGCGTGTACGACCCCGAGGTCTCGCCCGCGATGGACGCCATCGTTCTCAAGGCGCTGACCAAGGACCCGGACTACCGCTACCAGTCCGCCGACGAGATGCGCGCCGACATCGAGGCCTGCCTCGACGGCCAGCCCGTCGCCGCCACGGCCGCCATGGGCGCCGTCGGCTACAACGGCGGCGGCTACGGCGGCTACGGCAACGACGTCCCCACCACGGCCCTCCCGCCCCAGCAGGACGCCGGCACCTCGATGCTGCCGCCCATGCGGGACGACGACGGCGGCTTCGGCTACGACCAGCCCCAGGGCGGTGGCGGCCGGCGCAAGCCGAAGAAGAGCAACACGTCCACGATCCTGCTGGTCGTCGCGGCCGTCCTGGTCCTGATCGGCGCGATCTTCATGGGCAAGGCGCTGTTCTCCGGGAACAGCGGCGGCGACGGCACGGTGTCCGTCCCGCAGTTCGTCGGCGACACCAAGGCCGAAGCCGAGGACCGGGCGGCGAACGGTGGGATCACCATCACGTTCGGCGAGTCGATGTTCTGTGACGACCAGCCCAAGGACCACGTCTGCGAGCAGTCGGCCAAGGCCGACAGCAAGATCTCCAAGGACGAGACCGTCACCCTGAAGCTCTCCAAGGGCACCGAGAAGATCCCGGTCCCGGACGTCACCGGTGACTCCTTCGAGGACGCCGAGAAGGCCCTCAAGGACGCGGGCTTCGAGGTCGACAAGCAGTCCAAGACCTCCAACGAGGACGAGGGCACGGTCCTGGACCAGGACCCGAAGAGCGGCGCGAAGCGCGCGAAGGGCTCGACGATCACCCTCACCGTGGCCGTGGCGCCCGAGGAGGTCGTGGTCATCAACGTGGTCGGCCAGGACGTGGCGCAGGCCAAGAAGACCCTCGAGGACCAGGGCCTGAAGGTCACCACGCAGGACCGCGAGTCGGCCGACCAGCAGCAGGGCAAGGTCGTCGACCAGAACCCGCCGGGTGGCAGCAAGCTCAAGGCCGGCGACTCGGTGACCCTGTTCGTCGCCAAGCCCCCGTCCACGGCCCAGATGCCCGACCTGAAGGGCCAGACGGTCGCGCAGGCCAAGGCGGTCGCCAACGAACTGGGCATGCAGATCAACTTCGTCGGCAACTCCTCGCGGAACGACAACGCGATCGTGAGTAACCAGTTCCCGCAGCCCAACAGCCCGGTGAAGCCGGGTGACACCCTGACGCTCTTCGCTCAGGACCCGAACGGCGGCGGCGGCCTCGTCAACGGCGGCAACGGTGGCTGACGCAGTCGCTCACCACGCCTGACGAAGCGGGGAGGCGGTCACCACGGTGACCGCCTCCCCGCTTTGTCGCGCCCGCGGGGCCTGACCGTTCAGCCCTCCCCGGCGGCCTCCGCCACGCCCTCGGCCGCGCCGTTCCCGGCGCCGACGTACAGGCGGCCGCGTACCGGATACGGAGATCCACCGGACGTCAGCACCTGGCCGCGACCGCGGCGCCGACCGACGAGCCGGCGGGTGTGCTCCGCCGCGGGGACCGCGGTCACCCGCCGGCCCGTCACCGCCCAGGGGTGCCTTCTCGCCAGGCAGGCCCTGGCGGTCCGGCCGGCTTCCCGTCCGGCCAGGGGAGATCGACGCAGCCGCCCCGCGTTTTCGACCCCGGCCCCGTTCCGGACCGGTCAGCCCAGCTCCGCCGGAGGGGTGCGCTGCGCGTCCACCTTCTGGGTGCGGACGAGTTCGGCCCACACGATGTAGCGGTCGCGCGAGGTGTAGACCGGGGTGCAGGTGGTGAGGGTGAGGTAGCGGCCGGCCTTCTTCTTGCCGCTCTCCCTGGGGATCTGGTCGATGACCCGGACGTTGAACTTCGAGGTCTCGGGGAGGACCTTGTAGACCTTGTAGACGTACCAGGTGTCGCGGTCCTCGAAGACGACCGGGTCGCCCTTCTTGATCTTGTCGATGTTGTGGAACTTGGCGCCGTGGCCGTCGCGGTGCGCGGCGAGCGTGAAGTTGCCCCGCTTGTCCCAGGGCATGGCCGACTCCACGGGCTCGGTGTAGTAGCCGGCGACACCCTCGTTGAGCACCTTGGTGGTGGTGCCCTTCTTCACCAGGACCTCGTAGTCCCTGCCCATGGCGGGGACGTGGAGGAAGCCGATGCCGCCCTTGGTGTCGAGCTTGCCCGGGGCGCTGTCGGCCCACTCGCGCCTCACGGCATCGCTGTCGTGCTTGGCGGCGCGGTCGGCGAGGACGTTGGTCCACCACAGGGAGTAGACGACGAAGAGCCCGAGGATCACTCCCGCGGTGATGAGGAGCTCACCGATCAGACTGACGGTGGCGGCGATCAACGAGAGGGGACGCCGGGTCGGCGCGGCCTCCCGGGCGCGGTCGTGCTGGGTGGTCGTCACCACGTGCCCCGATCTGTGTACTTCCCTACCTGGCCTACTCGACCAGGGCGTCCGGCTTGCCCTTGCTGCGCGGCCGTTCCTCGACCATCTTGCCCCAGACGATCAACCGGTACTTGCTGGTGAACTCCGGTGTGCACGTGGTCAGTGTGATGTAGCGGCCCGGCCTGGTGAAGCCCGATCCGTCGGGGACCGGCTTGATCACCGAGATGTTGGAGGGCGGCGTGGACGGCAGCATGCTCGTGACCTCGTACGTGTAGTACGTGCTCTCGGTCTCGACCACCACCTTGTCCCCCGCCACCAGCTTGTTGACGTAGCGGAACGGTTCGCCGTGGGTGTTGCGGTGCGCGGCGAGGGCGAAGTTGCCCTGCTTGTCCCAGGGCATGGCCGTCTCCAATTCGCCGGAGTAATGGCCGATCATGCCCTTGTCGAGCACCTTGTGCTTGTCGATGCCCTCGGCGATGGGCGCCTTCACGTCCAGCTTGGGGATGTACATGATCGCGAAGCCCTGTCCGGGCGAGAAGGCGCCGGGGTCACGGTTCGGGCCCTTCTCGCCCTCCCACTGCTTCTGCAGGTTGTTGGCAGCGCCGCCGGCCTGCTGGTGGGCGAGGACGTTGGTCCACCACAACTGGTAGGTGACGAAGAGCAGCATCAGCACGCCCAGGGTGATGAACACCTCGCCGGCCACCCGGCTGGCGATCACCGCGGGGCTCTCCTTGGCCGCGCGCGCGGCGCGCCGGGCCTCCACACGGGACCTCGGCGCGGCCGGGGTCGACGCCATGGGGGCCATGGCAGCCTCTGTGACGGCCGGGGAGGGCACGGGGGCACCGGAACGCCGCCGTCCCCTGCCACCGCGCCGTGCGGCCTCCTGGGCCGCCTTACGGCGGGCCGCACGGCCGCCGCCCTCGGGTGCCAGGAGGTCCGGGACAGGTCGCGGGGTCTCCTCCGAGTCCGGGTCCGGATCCCGGCGGTCCCGCTCCCCCTCCCGCCCGGGCTCGGACTCGGTCACCACGGGCATCGCCACGGTGTCGCCCGGCGTGCCCGCCACCCGGCGGCGCGCGGCGGCGCGCTCCTCGTCGGTGAGTGGCCGCCGGGCGGCCCTGACCGCCTCGGCGTACGGCTGCTCGGCGGGCCCCTCGGGTACCGGCACGGACGACGGCGGGGACGGCCAGAGATCGGCGGGCCGGGGCTCGTAGCCGGGCCTCGTGGACCCGTAGTGGCCCTGTCCCCGCTCGTACGACTGCTGGCCCGGCACCGCTGCCCGGGGCGTGTCCGGCTGCGCGGTCGTGGGCGGCGTGGCGGGCGGCGCGGCGGGGGGCGTCGCGGGGGCCGCCGCGGCGGGCTCGGTGTCGGGCTCCTGCGGGGGGCGGGCCGCGCGCCGCGCGGTGTTGGGCAGCGGGTCGTTGAGCGGGTCGGCCAACTTCTCCACCGCGGCGGCGAATTCGGCGGTGTCGCCGAAGTGCCGATGCGCGGTCACGCAGTCACGCCCTGGTTCCGACCACAGGCGCGAGGCCCGCGGAACGCTCGACGGCGTCCTTGTCGCCGCATTCCACCAGCCAGTTGGCGAGCATCCGGTGCCCCCACTCGGTGAGCACCGACTCGGGGTGGAACTGGACGCCCTCCACCCGGGCGCTGCGGTGCCGCAGTCCCATGATGATGCCGCTCTCCGTCCAGGCGGTGATCTCCAACTCTTCGGGCACCGTTTCCCGTTCGACCGCCAGCGAGTGGTAGCGGGTCGCGGTGAACGGCGTCGGCAGCCCGGCGAAGACCCCGCGGCCCTCGTGGGTCACCAGGGAGGTCTTGCCGTGCAGCAGCTCCGGCGCCCGGTCCACCACGCCGCCGTACGCCACCGCCATGGACTGCAGCCCCAGGCAGACGCCGAAGACCGGGACGTCGGTGGCGGCGCAGTGACGCACCATGTCGACGCAGACCCCGGCCTCCTCTGGGGTGCCGGGCCCGGGGGAGAGCAGGACACCGTCGAAGCCGTCCTGGGCGTGGGCGAGCTCCACCTGGTCGTTGCGGAGCACCTCGCACTCGGCGCCCAGTTGGTAGAGGTACTGGACGAGGTTGAAGACGAAGCTGTCGTAGTTGTCCACGACGAGGATGCGCGCGCTCATCGGACGGCCGCCCTCCCCTCGTCGACGGTCACGTCCCCGAACGGCAGCAACGGCTCCGCCCACGGGAAGACGTACTGGAACAGCACATAGACGGCGGCGAGGACCAGCACCAGCGAGATGACTGCCTTCACCCACACGTTGCCCGGCAGATGCCGCCAGATCCAGCCGTACATGCGCCGCCTTCCTGCCTTCCGTGCCCGTGCCTCGCCCAAGATTAGCCCGACAAACCCTCCGGCATACCGTCCTCCACAGGCTGTGTGGATTCCAGGTGCCCCCAGGTGATGAGCCGGTGGCCGTGACCCCACTCGGGATCGCAGGTGGTGAGGGTCGGATAGCGGCCGGGAACGGTGTACACGGACCTCTCCGGGACCGGATCGGTCACAGCGACGTCGGTGGGCACGGTGCGGTAGGGTGCGCGGTCGATCTCGTAGGTGTACCAGGGTGCGCCTGTCGGTCAGGACGACCTCGTCGCCCTTGCGCAGTCCGGCGAAGTCCTTGAACGGGTCGCACGCCGGTCCAGAACAGCACGTAACAGACGAAGAGCACGATCAACACGCCCCCGGTGATGCACAACTCGCTCAGCGTCCGCACCACCAGGCGCATGCTCACCCCACAGGCTTGGCGTACTGCAGATCCACTGTGCCGGAGTAGCCGGGGAGAGTCACCCGTCGTTCGTCCTCGACTTGCCAGCCGAGCCCGTAGGCCTGGACGTACTGCAGGTAGTTCTGGATCGCGGGGCTGGCGTCGAGCGCCTTGTGCAGCTTGTCCTGGTCGCCGACCGCCGTGATGGTGTACGGCGGGGAGTAGACGCGGCCCTGCAGGATGAGCGTGTTGCCGACACAGCGCACCGCGCTGGTGGAGATCAGCCGCTGGTCCATCACCTTGATGCCGGAGGCGCCGCCCGCCCACAGCGCGTTGACCACGGCCTGCAGGTCCTGCTGGTGGATGACGAGGTCGTTCGGCTGCGGATTCGGCACGCCCGGGACGAGCGGGGTCGCGTCCGGCGGCGCGTCGTTGAGGGTGACGGAGACGGCGGGACCGGTGAGCTTGACGGTGCCGGCCTCGACGCCGAGCCGCGCCAACTGCTCCCGGGTGGCGTCGCTGACGCCGCTGTCCGTGTGGGCGAGTCCGTCGACGTCCTTGCGCACCCCGGCGAGCTCGTTCTCCAGTTGCTCGTTCTGCCTGCTCTTCTCCTGGACGCGGTCCGACAGGCGCAGCAGCGGGTCGTCGGTGCGGATGTCCAGGCCCTTGGCCGTGTCGAAACTCATCCAGAACAGCAGACCGGCCATGGCGAAAACCCCGGCGCTGAGCACGCGAAGCACCACAGACCGGGCGGATAGGCGGCCCGGGGAGGCGCCGACCGGATTGCTCACCGTAGCCTTATCTCCTTCCAACCCGAGGAAGCACTACGCTAACGGACGCCCGGAGGCGTGGTAGTCCCTGCCGTCCGGCCGCACATACAAGACGTCACACGCGCGGTTACGCAGCGCATCGACAGGAGAGTCCCTCGTGCCGAAGTCACGGATCCGCAAGAAGGCCGACTTCACCCCGCCCCCGGAGAAGACCGCCCCCATAAAGCTGAAGTCCGGCCGCGGCTGGGTGGCTCCGCTCATGCTGGCGCTGTTCCTCGTCGGCCTGGCCTGGATCGTCGTCTTCTACGTGACACAGGGCAGCTACCCGATCGAGCAGCTGGGCAACTGGAACATCGCCGTCGGCTTCGGATTCATCGCGGGCGGGTTCGTCGTGTCCACGCAGTGGAAGTAGCAGCTCGCACAGTTATCCACAGGCGTCATCCACAGTGTTGAAAAGGTCGCACGATCTGTGGATAACCATCAGCCGGTTGACACCGGTGTGACCGGTGGTCCGATGTACGGACCACCGGTCTTTCGTTGATCTTGCAGGTCAGACACGGTGTGTACGAGCACGCGCACGGCTTGCCCACAGGATGCACAGGAGGCCTCCGCCTCTCTGTGGATAACGTCTGATCAACGGTGCGCGTTACGGCCTAGCCGGAGATGTCCGCGACCCCGGCCCACACCGTGACCGCCACGGCGAGCAGCATCACGGCGCACGTCCCCCACTGGACCAGCGCCCGGTGCGAGCGCGGCGCGTACGCCATGGCGACGGCGATGACCGCCCCGGTGACGAGGCCGCCGATGTGCGCCTCCCGGCTGATGTTCGCCCAGGTGAAGGTGAACAGCAGATTCAGCCCGAGCAGGATCAGGACGGGCCGCATGTCCATCCGCAACCGCTTCACGAAGACGGCCATGGCGCCGAAGAGCCCGTAGATCGCACCCGAGGCACCGAGCGATCCCGCGGCCGGTGCGGCGAGCAGTACCACCAGCGCGCTGCCGCCGAGCCCGGAGATCAGATAGAGGGCCAGGTAACGGCTACGGCCGAGCAGCGTTTCCAGCGGACCGCCGATCCACCACAGCGAGAGCATGTTGAAGGCGATGTGCCAGATCTCCTGGTGGAGGAAGACCGAGCTGAGCAAGCGGTACCACTGACTGGGCCCCTCGGCCACGCCGACGCACTGCCCCAGGCCGTTGCAGGCGCGGCCGACCAGCGCGAGGTCGTAGGCCAGCCGCGGGCCGAGCACCTGGACCAGCAGGAAGACCAGCAGGTTCAGCCCGATCAGGATCTTGGTGACCAGTCTCGGGTCGCCCGCGACCGAGCCGCCCGCCACCGTGCGGGGTTCCGCGGCCTGGGCGGCGCGACGGCCCTCGCGCACGCACTCCGGGCAGTGGAAGCCGACCGACGCGTTGATCATGCACTCCGGACAGATCGGCCGCTCGCAACGGGAGCAGCGGATGCCGGTCTCCCGGTCCGGATGCCGGTAGCAGCGGACGGCCTGGTCGGTCATGTCTCAGCCCTTCGCAGCGGAATCGCCCCGCCCGTCATACGCGCGGACGGGGCGTTCTGGTTCCCGGGACCCTAGCGACGCTCGATCACGACGCTCTGGATCACGACGTCCTCCACCGGCCGCTCGGTGCGCGGGTTGGTGGGAGTGGTCGCGATGGAGTCCACGACCTTCTGGCTGGCGGGGTCGGTGACCTCGCCGAAGATGGTGTGCTTGCGGGTGAGCCACGCGGTCGGCGCGACCGTGATGAAGAACTGGGACCCGTTGGTGCCCGGGCCGGCGTTCGCCATGGCCAGGAGGTAGGGCTTGGTGAAGGCCAGGTCCGGGTGGAACTCGTCGGCGAACTGGTAGCCGGGGCCGCCGGTGCCGTTGCCCAGCGGGTCGCCGCCCTGGATCATGAAGCCGGAGATGACCCGGTGGAAGACCGTGCCGTCGTAGAGGCGGTCGTGCGAGGTCCGGCCGGTGTCGGGGTCCGTCCACTCACGGGTGCCCTCGGCGAGCTCCACGAAATTCTTGACCGTCTTCGGCGCGTGGTTCTGCAGCAGCCGGACGGTGATGTCCCCGTGGCTGGTCTTCAGGGTGGCGTACAGCTGCTCGGCCACGGTCTTACCTTCCCTAGTCCTCACTGACAGGGACAAATCCTCGCACGCCAGGGCTTCCCCCACGCAACTGTCGCGCCGCAGGTCATCCGGTGGCATCGTCGGTGGATGCCCCCCTTGACCCGGATGCCCGCGCGCACATGCCGGACCGCGCGGTGGCGGGCATGATTTCAAACCGGGTGGAAAGGCGAAAACCGAACGCCACCGAGGAGGAGGTTCTCGTGACCCGCATCGACAGCGTGCGCGACGCAGCCGAGAGGACAAGGGACAGCGTGCGGCACGCCGCGGACGCGGTGGCGCCGTACGCCGGCACAGCGAAGCTCAACGCCGTGCACTACGCGGACGAGGCCAGGCTGTACCTGGCACCGCGGGTTTCGGCGGCCGGGCGGCAGGCCCGCGCCGCGGCCCGCACGCGGTACGACGCGCATCTGGCGGCGCGCGTCGACCAGGCCCTGTCAGCGGTACCGCCGGGCGTCCAGCAGAAGGTGGGCACCGCCGCCCGGCGCACCCGTGAGACCGCCCGTCAGGCGGCGGAGTTCACGGGCCCGCGGGTGGGCCAGGCCATGACCACCGTGCGCAGTGTCGCGGCCCCGGCCGCGGAGGAGGCGGCCGCCCGCAGCGCCGCCGCGGTCGCCGTGCTGCGCAGCCACGTCACGGCGGACGACATCCGCAAGCTGGAGCGCCGTCGCGAGCGCCGGGCCCGCAACGGACGGTTCGCCAAGGGCCTGCTGCTGGCGGGCCTCATCGCCGGCGCGGGCTTCGCGGCGTGGAAGTGGTGGAGCAAGCAGACCAACCCCGACTGGCTGGTCGAGCCGGCGCCCGCCACCGAGGTCGCAGACCGCGCCTCCCTCAACGGCGGCGTCGGGGCCGACGCGTCGTTCGGCAAGGTCGACGGCTCGCCGGTGGACGCCCTCGACCCCGAGGTGCAGGCCAAGCAGGCGGAGGCGGAAGCCGACGACCGCCGCGACCGCGGGGACACCCACCCGTGACGTGACGGCCCGACACCGGGGGCGGTGTGACACGACACGAGCGGAGGGCGACGAACCCGTGACGGGTTCGCCGCCCTCCGCTCGTGCGCATCCGTCACCGTCCGGACGGCGCGGGCAGCGGCAGGACCTCGTCCTCGGCCTCAGGGTCGGGGATCTCCGCGGGCACCCCGCGCAGGGTGCACAGCGCCACGACGGCGCCGACGGCGAGCAGCGCCGCCCCCACCACGGCGGTGACCTGGACGCTGTGGCTGAAGGCGTCCTTCGCGGCCGCCAGCAGCGCCGCCCCGTCCGCCCCCGGCACCCGGACGGCCGCCTCGGCGGCTCCGCCCACCGACTCGCGGGCGGCCTCCGCGGCGCCCCCCGGCAGCCCCGCGGGCAGGACGAGCGCGTCGCGGTAGACCGCGCCGAGCAGCGAGCCGAGGATCGCGATGCCCAGCGAACCGCCCATCTCCATGGCGGTCTCCGAGACGGCGGCGGCCGCGCCGGTCCGCTGCTTGGGGGCGCTCGCCAGGATCGTGTCGTTGGTGACGGAGACGATCAGGATGATGCCCGCGCCGTTGACGACCAGCGGCGCCAGCAGCTCCCAGTACGGCGTCCCCGGCGCGGCGAGCCGGCCGAGCAGCGCGGTGCTCGCGGCCAGCAGCAGCAGCCCGAGGGCCACCACCCGTGCCCGGCCCAGTCGCGGGATCAGCGCGGTGGCCAGCGGAGCGGCGAAGGCCGCGGCCAGCGGGCCGGGGAGCAGCGCCAGGCCCGCGGTAAAGGGCGACCAGTCGCGGACGACCTGGAAGTACAGGGAGAAGGCGAGCGACAGCGTGGACGAGGCGAAGATCATGACCAGGTTGGCGCCGACCGCGCCGCTGAAGGCGGGGTTGCGGAACAGCCGCAGGTCGATCAGGGGCTCCTCGACCCGCACCTGACGGCGGGCGAACAGCACCAGCGACGCCGTGCCGACCGCCGCGGCGATCCACACCGGCGCGTGGTCCGCGCCGTCCCGGAAGCCGGCCTTGATCGCGTAGATGGCGCCCAGCACACCGACGATCGACAGCGGCACGCCGGCCCAGTCCAGCCGCCCCGGCCGCGGGTTGCGGGACTCCGGCAGCAGCAGGGCACCGGCCACCAGGACGACAGCCATGAGCGGGACGTTGATCAGGAAGACCGAGCCCCACCAGAAGTGGTCCAGCAGCAGTCCGCCGACCACGGGGCCGAGCGCGAAGCTCGCGGCGCCGATGCCGCTGCTGATCCCGATCGCCGTGGTGCGCTCCTTGGGGTCGGTGAAGGCGTGGCGCACCACGGAGAGCGTCGAGGGGACCATCGCCGCCCCGGCGACGCCGAGCAGCGCGCGCCCGGCGATCAGCGCCTCGGGGTTCGGTGCGTAGGCGGTGAGCATGGACGCCACACCGAAGGCGGCGGCGCCCAGCAGCATCATCCGCTTGCGCCCGAGCCGGTCGCCGAGGTTGCCCATGACGACCAGCAGGCCGCCCATGGCGAAGCCGTAGATGTCGGAGATCCACAGGATCTCGGTGCCGGACGGGCCCATGTCCTTCAGCAGCGAGGGGATGGCGTAGTTGAGCACGCTGTTGTCGATGCCGAGGAGCATGGCGGCCAGGCAGCAGACGGCGAGTGCGGCCCACCGGTGGCGGGCCGGGGCCGCGGCAGCGGTGTCGTGAGTGCTTGCGGGATTCGTCATGTCCGGCACAGTGCGCGCGGGCGCTGACCGGCCGCGCACCGCGTGCTGACCGGCGGCTACGGGTGCCCGGTCAGCACGGTCAGCGCCCGCAGCGCCCGGTCGGTGGGGAGCCCCGCACCGCGCGCGTACGCCTCGTCGTGGGCCGGGTCGCCGAGGGCGGCGCGTACGGCGTCCTCGGTGCGGGCCGCGTCGGGACCGGCCGGCACCTCCGGGCCGCGCAGCGCGCTGCCCACGCCCAGCAGTTCGGCGGCCCGCGCCGGGTCCCCCTCGGCGAGCGCGAGCCCGGCGAAGGCGTCGGCGAGGCCGGCCGCCAGCGGCAAGTCGCGGGCCCCGTGCTCCACCCCCGCCGCCTCGCGGAAGTGACCGCGGGCGCGGGCGGTGTCGCCCTCCTCCTGGGCGATCCTGCCGAGGGCGATGTGCGCCTCGGCGCGGGCGCTCTCGCCGGTGTACCAGCCGTCCAGGCACTCGGACAGGGCCAGCCCCGACAGCCGGCGTGCCTCGGCGAGGTCGCCGGTCAGCCGGGCGCACTCGCCGAGGCCCAGGTGGGCCCCGGCGAACATCTCCCGGGCGCCGCAACCGCGGGCCAGCTCCAGGGCGCGCGTGAAGTCGGCGCGGGCCTCCTCGTACCGTCCGGCCCGCAGGCCGCACCTGCCGCGCTCCGCGAGCAGTTCGGCGACACTCTCGGTGGCGCCCAGCCCGGCGGCGTGGCCGAGGGCCTCGTCGATCAGCCCCACGGCCCGCACCACGTCGCCCCGGGCGGCGGACAGCCAGGCCAGCTGGGTGAGGGCCATCGTGGTCCCCCAGCGGTCGCCCAGGGCGCGGAACCCGGCGAGAGCCCGTTCGAACTCCGTCTCGGCGGCGGCGATGTCACCACCGACCATCCACGCGCGGAACCCGGAACCGATGTGGACCAGGGCCCGCTGCCAGGGCTCGACGAGGCTCGCCGCGCCGTCCGCGTACCGGGCGTACGTCTCGTCGTCCGGCACCCCGGCGAAGGGCGCCCAGAGCAGATTGAGCACGGGGTAACGGCGAGCCATCCCGCCGAGCCCGGCGACGACGTCCGTGGCGGCGGCCAGGTGGACGGCGAGCTCGGCCTGGTCGGCGCTGACGGAGGCGGCGGTGATCACACACAGCGCGTACTCCTCCGCCAGCCCCGGCGGCGCCGCGGGCCCGGTCGCCGCCAGCAACTGACGGGCCGCCCGGGCGCCCTCGTAGCGCATGCCGCGCAGCATCCAGTACGTGCACAGGGCGGCGAGCAGCCGCAGCGCCAGGGCGGTGTCGCCCGCGGCCACCGAACCGCGCAGCGCGGCGTGCAGGTTGTCGTGGTCGGCGGCGAGCCGGCGCAGCCACTCCAGCTGCTCGGCCCGGCGCAGCCATGGGTCGGCGGTCAGCGCCAGGTCGAGGAAGTACACGGCGTGCGCCCCCCGCAGCGCCTCCGACTCGCCCGTCTCCGCGAGGCGTTCGGCGGCGTACGCCCTGATGGTCTGGAGCAGCCGGTAGCGGACGCCGCCGTCACCGCCGCCCTCGCCTTCCGGACGGTCCACCATCACCAGCGACTTGTCGGCGAGGGAGGCGAGCAGGTCCAGCACGTCCTCCGCATCGATGGCGGCACCGTCCGCAGCACCGGCCGGGGGTCCCGCGCAGATCGCCTCGGCGGCCGGCAGCGTCCAGCCCCCGGCGAAGACGGAGGCCCGGCGCAGCACGGTGCGTTCGTCCTCGGGCAGCAGCTCCCAGCTCCAGTCCACGACCCCGCGCAGGGTCCGCTGGCGGGGCTGGGCGGTGCGGCTGCCCCGGGAGAGCAGCCGGAAGCGGTCGCCCGGCCCGGCGAGCACGTCCCCGAGCCGGTCGGCGATGTCGGCGGCGGACAGCGACCGCAGCCGGGCGGCGGCCAGCTCGATGGCGAGCGGGACGCCGTCCAGGGCCCGGCAGATCCGGGCGGCGGCCTCGGCGTCGGGCACCCGGCCGGACGGGCTCACGGCGGCGGCCCGCTCCAGGAACAGCCGGACGGCAGGGGAGCCGAGCACGTCCTCCTCCGGAGCGCCGGGGGCCGGCAGGGGCAGCGGCTCCAGCGGGCAGAGCGTCTCGCCGTTGACGCCGAGCGCCTCCCGGCTGGTCGCCAGGACCCGCAGGAGCGGGCAGGCGGCCAGCAGCTCCGCGCCGATGCGGGCGACGTCGTCGACCAGGTGCTCGCAGTTGTCCAGCACGAGCATGAGGTGCCGGTCGGTCAGCGCGGCCGTGAGGCGGGCCGGCAGCGAGCCGTCCGGGCCTCCGGTCTCCCGCCCGGCGGTCCCGGGAAGCAGGCCCGCCTCCCGCAGGCCCAGCGCCCCGGCGATCGCCTGCGGCACCTCGGAGCCATGGGTGAGCCCGGAGAGGTCAACGAAGCAGACCTCGCCCGTGTGCCGGCCGGCCGCCTCCACCGCGATACGGGTCTTGCCCGCGCCGCCCGGGCCGGTCAGCGTGACCAGCCGGGCGTCACGGAGCCGCGCACCGATCCGGGCCAGCTCCTCCTCCCGGCCGATGAAGCTGGTCAGCTGGGCGGGCAGCCCGTGCCGGAGGACGGGCCGCCCGCCCGGGCCTTCCACGGACGATGTTTCACGTGAAACACCCGAAGCCCGGCCATCCGGCGCGCCGGCGGCCCCCGCGGTGCCCCCGGGGGCCGCCGGCGGCGCGGCACGGGAGGGCGACGGCGCGCCGCGCAGCACCTCCAGATGCGCCTCCGCCAGTTCAGGACCGGGGTCCGCACCGAGGGACTCGGCGAGCTCACGCCGTGCGTCCTCGTACACCCGTAGCGCCTCGGCCTGGCGGCCGCAGCTGTACAGCGCCCGCATCAGCTGGGCCCGCAGTCGTTCCCGCAGCGGGTACCGGGCCACCAGCTCCCGCAGTTCGGCCACGAGTTCCTGGTGGTGCCGGGCGTCCAGCGCCAACTCGGCCGCGATGCGGTCCTCGACCGCCGCGATCCGCAGTTCCTCCAGCCGCGCCACCTGCGCCGGCGCGAAGGGCGCGTCGCCCACGTCCGCCAGGGCGGAGCCCCGCCACAGGCGGAGCGCGCCGCGCAGCAGCCCGGCGGCCCGCCCGGGCTCACCGGCCGCCAGCGCCTCCCGTCCCTCGGCCGCGAGCCGCTCGAAGCGGTGCACATCCACCTCGTCCCGGGCGACGACGAGGCGGTAGCCGCCCGGATGGCGCTCGATCGGCACACCCAAGGCCGCACGCAGCCGCGAGACCTGGGACTGCAGCGCGTTGCCGACCCCGGCGGGCGGCTCGTCCCCGTACAGCCCGTCGATCAGCCGCTCGGTGCTGACGATCCGGCCCGCCTCCAGCGACAGCATCGCCAGCAGCGCCCGCCGTCCCGGGCCTCCGACGGCGGCGGTGCCCCCGTCGTCCCGCAGCGCTCTCGTCTCCCCCAGAATGCCGAAACGCACGCCGCCGATTCTGCCGCACGGGTCCACGACCGGCACCAGCCCCCGGGGACACGACAGGCCGGGACCTCACTGAGGTTCCCGGCCCGGTCGGACGGTGTGGAGCCTAGGGGAGTCGAACCCCTGACATCCGCCATGCAAAGACGGCGCTCTACCAACTGAGCTAAGGCCCCGTGCCGCAGACCAGCGTACCGGCTGCGGAGAGGATCACCGACCGAGTATCGGGGGTCCGTAGGATGACGGGCAAGTTCGCGGCCGCAAAGGTCCCCCGTCAGGAGCCCGCAATGGACACCTCCCAGCCGGACGCCACCACCCGCGTCCAGGACATGCAGCGCACCTGGTACGGCGAGCCGCTCGGCGTACTGTTCCGCCGGCTCATGGAGAACCTGGGGCTGAACCAGGCGCGGCTGGCGGGGGTGCTGGGGCTGTCGGCGCCGATGCTGTCCCAGCTGATGAGCGGACAGCGCGCGAAGATCGGCAATCCGGCGGTCGTACAGCGGCTCCAGGCGCTGCAGGAGCTCGCCGCGGAGGTGTCCGGCGGAGCGGTGACCGCGGCCGACGCCGTACCGCGGATGGAGGAGATCCGCGGTTCCGAGGGCTCGCCCCTGCTCGGCACCACCCAGAGCGCGACCGGAGCGCCGCTGCCGCCCGCGCGCAGGGTCGTCCACGAGATCCGCTCGCTGCTGCACGGGGTGGCCTCGCCCGCCGAGATCGCCGAGGCGGCCGGCTTCCTCGCCCAGCGCCACCCCCAACTGGCAGAGTTCCTCCGGGTGTACGGCGCCGGGCCGGCCGACGCGGCCGTCCGGGACTACGAGGCGCGGAAGCAGGGGGCGGACGCACGCCATGGGTGAGCTCTTCGCCGGCCGGTACGAACTGGTCGATCCGATCGGGCGCGGCGGGGTGGGCGCGGTGTGGCGTGCCTGGGACCGGCGGCGCGGACGCTACGTGGCGGCCAAGGTGTTGCTGCAGAGCGACGCCCACGCCCTGCTGCGCTTCGTCCGGGAGCAGGCGCTGCGCATCGACCACCCGCACGTCCTCGCCCCCACGAGCTGGGCGGCCGACGACGACAAGGTGCTGTTCACCATGGACCTGGTGCGCGGTGGCTCGCTGTCGCACCTCATCGGCGACTACGGCCCGTTGCCGGCCCGCTATGTCAGCGGTCTGCTCGACCAGTTGCTCTCCGGTCTGAGCGCCGTGCACGCCGAGGGCGTGGTGCACCGGGACATCAAGCCCGCGAACCTCCTGATGGAGGCGACCGGCACCGGGCGCCCGCACCTGCGGCTGTCGGACTTCGGGATCGCCATGCGCAAGGGGGAGCCCCGGCTGACCGCGGCCAACTACGTGGTGGGCACCCCGGGTTACTTCGCCCCGGAGCAGCTGCTCGGCGCCGAGCCGGACTTCCCCGCCGACCTGTACGCCACGGGGCTGGTCGCCCTCTACCTGCTCAGCGGCAGCAAGCCCGACGCGGAGGCGGTCGTCACCCAGTACGCCCACGGCATGCCGCGGGCCCCACAGGGCGTCCCCGGCCCGCTGTGGGAGGTGGTCGGCACCCTGCTGCAGCCGGACCCGGAGGCCCGCTTCCGCACCGCCGCGGGCGCCCGCAAGGCCCTGGCAGCGGCGGTGGAACTGCTGCCGGACCCGGAGCCGGACGAGGAGGCCGTCGAGGTCTTCGACCAGATCGGGCCGCTGCCCGCGGGCTTCTCCCCCGACGGTCCGGCGGACCCGGCGCCGTCGGCGGAGGAGACCGGGAGCTTCCGCCTACCGCCGCCCGCGCCCGCCCCGCCGGCGGCCGCCACCGCCCCGGCACCGCCCACACCGCCGACGCAGGCGCCGGTCACCCCGGGGCCCACCCGTCCGTACACGGCGACCGTGGCGGGTGCCGGCGCCCCGGTGGCCGCCCCTGCCGCAGCCCTCGCCCCGCCGCCGCCGGCGCCCCCGGCCGTCGCCCCGGCGACGCCCGCCGCCCCTGCCGCTGCCCCTGTCGCCGCACCGGCACCCGCGCGCCGGCCCGGCCCTCCTGCCAAGGTCGTCGTGCCGATGCTGCTCGTCGCGGCCCTCTGCCTCGCCTTCGGCTTCTGGGCCCTGTCAGCGTCCTGAGGCCGCGGCCGGCCCGCGCCGCGCGGTCACCGTCCAGACCGCCAGCGACAGCAGCAGCACCGTGCCGGCGCCCAGGGCCGCGAAGCCGAGGGCGCGCAGCAGCGGGTTCCCGGAGCCGGGCTCTCCGGGGAGGTCCAGGTCCTCGCCGGGGTCACCGGCGTACGACGGCCCCGGCTGCGCCGCCCCCTCGACGTTGACGCGCAGCGTGACGGGGACGGCTCCGTCGACGAAGCCCGCGACCTGCGGGTGCACCGACACCGCCACGTAGTAGAAGCCGTCGAAACGGGCCGCAGAGACGGCGTCGCCGCTCTCGTAGCGGTTGGCGTAGGCGACCTTCCCGGTCGTGGCGGTGACGGAGGTCTGCTCGCCCGAGTAGGAGGCCGTGTCCGTGCCGATGAAGGCCCAGCGCGGGTTGTAGACCTCCACGCGTACGCCGGAGCCGCTGAAGCCGCCCGGCTTCGTCACGTCCGCGTTGGCGAAGTCGGCCGCGACCCAGGCCTGTTGCCCCCAGCCGACCGGCACCCGGTAGAAGCGCGTCTGGCCGGGCAGCACCGCGTCCTTCCAGACCCCGGTGCCGAGGACCCCGGCATGGGCGAAGTCCGCGCCGCCGGTGGTCCCGTGGGCTGTGCCGCTCGCGGGCACCGGTGTCTGCGTGCCCGGATTGAGGGCGGGCCCGGGCGTGGCGCCGTCGGTGAGCCCCGGCTCGTTGGTGAAGCGGATCTGCAGCGGCCAGGGCGCGGCGTCCGAAGTGCCCTGCGATTTACGGGTCACCTCCAGGACGTACGCGTGCGCCTCCTGACACGGGCCGTCCTCGCCGATCGTGCGCTTGACCCAGGTGCCGATCGGTCGCGCCGCCCCGTCGTCGGAGAAGGTCCGGTAGTCGCTGTCGCAGCGGGTGCCGTCGGTGCTCGTCAGCGTCAGCTCGATGCCGTCCCCGTACGCCACCTCGGTGCCCGGGCGGGGCAGTGCGAAGACCGCGAGGTAGGCCGAGTGCACCGCGTCCAGGTCGAGGGCGTAGTTCCGGCCGCCCTCATCCGCCGCCAGGGTGTCCCGGTACAGGACGCCGGGCTTGAGTCGCGGGGCGTCCGCGGTACTCGCCCGGCCCCGTACCTCCACGCCCTGCGGCTGCCAGGAGGGGACGGCCGGGTCGGCGGACGCCGCACCCGTCGCTCCCGCCAGCAGCGCGAGCGCCGCCGCCACCGATGTCAGTGCCCTGCGGATCATGCCCCGTCCCTCCGCCTGCGGCCCAGCAGGGCCACCGTCCCGACCCCGGCGAGCGCCACCGCGCCGCCCGCGGCCGCGGCGACCACGTCGGCCGCCGTCATGAAGCCACCCCCGTCCCCGGGGGCGCCGGCCGCGGCGGTGTCCGCCTCCCCGGCCGGCGTCCGTTCCCCGTCGTCCCGGCCGACGGCCGGACCGCCCCCGCGCGCGGGCGCGTCGTACTGCGGGCCGGCCAGTTCCGTACCGGTCACGTTCACGCGCAGGACGACCCCCACCGCCGCGTTCCGCGCCAGCCCCGCCGCACCCGGCCCGAGCGACACGGCGACGTAGTGCTCGCCCGCCGTGCGGGCGCCCCGGGCACTGCCGCCGGCGACCCAGCGGTTGGTCCACGTCACCGGCACCGTGCCGAGCCCCACGGACAGCGGCCGCCCGTAATAGCCGCGGCGCTGCAATGCCCCGGAGACGTCGTCCAGCGGCTGCCGTCCCGGCCCGTAAGCGGCCGTCGCCACGAAGGACGAGGCCGTGGACCCCCCCTCCAGGAGCGGCTCGTTGGCGAAGTCGGCGGTGTACGTCAGTCGCTGTCCCCAGCCGACCCGCACCTTGTAGAAGCGTGTCTGGCCGGGCAGCAGCGTGTCCCGCCAGATGCCCGTGCCGAGCCTGCGCGCGTCGTTGAACCCCGTGCCGCCCTCGACGTCCCGCGGCGCGCCCGTCAGGGCCGCCGGCGGGTCCCCGTAACGGGTCGCGGCCGGCGCCGGGGTGGCGCCCGCCGCGAAGGGCCGCTCGGTGCCGTACCGCAACTCCAGAGGCCAGCGGGCCCGGTCGGAGCCGGCGGCGCTGGTGCGGTGCACGGAGAGCACGTAGCGCCCCGCCTTGTCGCAGACACCGTCCCCGTCGTCGCCGGGGATCCGGCTCACGGCGCCGCCGATCACCATCGCGCCCTCGTCCTGCCCGAAGTGCGCGGAGTCCGAGCCGCAGGTGAAAGGGTATGTGCCGGTGCCGGCCAGCCGGAGTTCGACGCCGTCCCCGTACGCGACCTTCACCCCGGGCCGCGGCACCGCGGTCACCGCCAGGTCGGCCGTGGCGGCCGAGTCCAGCGTCATCGCGTACCAGCGGGTCTCACCGGGCACGATGTCGTCGACGTACTGGCCGGGGGACAGGCCGGGAGCACCGGCGGCGCTCGTCCCGCCGGTCACCCGCCGGCCCTGGAGGCGGTACGCGTCCGCGCTCAGCCGGGAGGCCCGGGTCAACTGGCGCACGAGCGAGGCGGCGTCGGGGGCGTCCCGGTAGCTGCCGTGACCCGCTTCGGCGATGCACTCCAGCTGCTCGCGGGCGCCGCCGCGCACCTGGAAGCCGATGGTGTCGATCCGCAGGTCCACGCCCTGTCCGGCCAGCCGTGCCGCCACCTCGCAGGGCTTCGGCGCCCCGCAGGTGTCCTCGCCGTCGGAGACCAGCACGATCGTCCGCCGCCCGCCCCCCGGCAGGTCGGCGGCCGCCTTCTCCAGCGACAGCCCGATAGGGGTGTCCCCCTTGGGCCGCACGCCGGCCACGGCCCGCTTCACGGCGTCGCGGTCCAGCGGCCGCACGGGCTCCAGCAGCCTGGTGTCGTCGCAGCCGTGCTGCTGGCCCGCGCCGTAGACCCGCAGCCCCGTCGGGTAACCGTCCGGCAGCGCGTCCACAACGGCGCCGACCGCCTTCCTGGCCGCCGTCATGCGGGCGCCCGCCATGGAGCCGGAGGAGTCCAGCACCATGACCAGCCCGTCGCCGTCGCCGACGGCCCGGGCCCGTGCCGCCTCGACCGGGCCCAGCAGGGCGCCCAGCACGGCGAGCCCGCACGCGGCGGCCCACAGCGGCCCCACCGGCCCGCGTGGCAACGCCTTTCCTCGTCGCATGTGCTGTCCCCCTCGCACATCGTCGGCCTCAGCGAAGCTATTGATTTGCGACAGCAAATACAAGCGGAACACGTCACGGTCGGGCAACAACGACGCGGACATGACGGAGCCCCGACCACATCGTGATCGGGGCTCCGGGAATCCTTTGTCCGGGCTGAGCCGTCTCAGACGCTCGCGCCGGAACCCGCCGGAACAGAGTCCGTGGCCTCCGTCCACAGGTCCTGCTCGGCGCGGTCCGCCTGGATCTGGCGGTACACGAGGAGACCGCCGATGGCGGCCAGTGCGACCAGGAGAAACTTCTTCACCGCGCGACCTCGTCCTTCTTGCGTTGGGGGTCTTCCGACGGGCCCGACTATACACACCGGTCGATATCGAACGGTGACCTGCCACCGGAACCAACTCCGCCGGCGCGCTCAAGGAAACGGCCCGTACGGATCATCCGTACGGGCCGTTCACGCGGTGGGGCTAACAGGACTTGAACCTGTGGCCTCTTCCTTATCAGGGAAGCGCTCTAACCGTCTGAGCTATAGCCCCGCGCTGCGTTGCGTTGAAAGATTAGCGCACACGGGGCCGTGGCCCAAAATCGGTTACTCGTCCTCCGCCAGCGTCAGCTCGATTCCGCCCACCATGCCGGCCGACATGTTGTAGATGAAGGCGCCGAGCGTCGCCAGCGCCGTGGCCAGCACGACGTCGATGACCGCGATGACCGCCGTGAAGGTCAGCACGCGCGACAGCGACAGGAACGACACCAGGTCGAAGCCGCCGTCCGAGCCGGACGAGGTGGCCTCGCTTAGGGTGCCGCCGACCGTGGTGAAGACGCCGATGGCGTCCATCACCATCCACAGCACCGCGACCGCGATGACCGTGCAGATGCCCAGCGCGATGGAGAGCAGGAAGCTGACCTTCATCACCGACCACGGGTCGGCCTTCGCCACCCGCAGCCGCGCCTTGCGCGTGCGCGGCACGGTACGGGCCGCCGGACGCGGCTGGCGGACGCCCGCGGCGGCGGGCGGACCGGCCGGGGGCGCGTACGCCTGGGGCGGCTGGTGCGGGCCCTGGGGCGCCTGCTGCGGCTGCTCGGCGACCGGGCCGCCGGGCACGCCGCCGCCATACGTCTGCTGCTGCACGGCGTGCTGGTGCTGCGATGGACGGGTGTCAGTCACGGTGATTCCCCCCTGGTGCGGGCCGTTGTCCGTACGTGGGCCAGGGGCACCGCCGATCGCGTCCGGAAGGGCGGCCGGCATCGGCTGCCCCCCGTCCGCGCCCGTCCCACCCGCGGCGCCCTTGGCTCCACTCACGGCTGTTTACTCCTCCGACTCGGCGGCCACGGGCTGCTCGCCCTCGGCCTCTTCGGTGGCGACGACCTCTTCGGCCTCCGCCCCCGCCTCGGCATTGCGGGCGACGCCCACGACTGCATCCTTTTTACCGAGGTTGATCAGTTGGACGCCCATGGTGTCACGCCCGGTTTCCCTGATCTCGTTGACACGGGTGCGAATCACACCGCCGCCGAGGGTGATGGCGAGGATCTCGTCGGTCTCCTCCACCACCAGCGCCCCGACCAGGGAGCCCCGGTCCTCGACGATCTTGGCCGCCTTGATGCCGAGTCCGCCGCGCCCCTGAACCCGGTACTCGTCCACACTGGTGCGCTTGGCGTACCCGCCATCGGTGGCGGTGAAGACGAACGTACCCGGTCGCACGACATTCATCGAGAGCAGTTCGTCCCCTTCGCGGAAGCTCATGCCCTTCACGCCCGAGGTCGCACGGCCCATCGGGCGCAGCGACTCGTCCGTCGCGGTGAACCGGATGGACTGCGCCTTGCGGCTGACCAGCAGCAGGTCGTCGGCCGGACCGACCAGCTCGGCGCCGATCAGCAGGTCCTCGCTGCCGTCCTCGGTCTCCCGCAGGTTGATCGCGATGACACCGCCCGAGCGGGGGGAGTCGTAGTCCTTCAGCGGGGTCTTCTTCACCAGGCCCGACCGGGTGGCGAGCACCAGGTAGGGCGCCGCATCGTAGTCGCGGATGGCCAGCACCTGGGCGATCTGCTCGTCCGGCTGGAAGGCCAGCAGATTCGCCACGTGCTGCCCGCGGGCATCGCGGCCGGCGTCCGGCAGCTCGTACGCCTTGGCGCGGTAGACCCGGCCCTTGTTGGTGAAGAACAGCAGCCAGTGGTGGGTGGTGGTGACGAAGAAGTGGTCGACGATGTCGTCTTCCCGCAGCTTCGTGCCGCGCACGCCCTTGCCGCCGCGCTTCTGCGAGCGGTAGTCGTCCGTCTTGGTGCGCTTGACGTAGCCGCCACGGGTGATCGTGACGACGATGTCCTCCTCGGCGATCAGGTCCTCGATGGACATGTCGCCGTCGAAGGGCACCAGCGCCGAGCGCCGGTCGTCGCCGAACTTCTCGACGATCGCCGTGAGTTCCGCGCTGATGATGCCGCGCTGCAGCTCGGGCGAGGCCAGGATCCGGTTGTACTCGTCGATCTTCGCCTGGAGCTCGTCGTGCTCCTGGACGATCTTCTGCCGCTCCAGGGCGGCCAGGCGACGGAGTTGCATCTCCAGGATCGCGTTGGCCTGGATCTCGTCGATCTCCAGCAGGCCCATCAGGCCCTCACGTGCCACATCGACCGTGGCGCTGCGCCGGATCAGGGCGATGACCTCGTCGATCGCGTCCAGGGCCTTCAGCAGACCGCGCAGGATGTGCGCGCGCTCCTCGGCCTTGCGCAGCCGGAAACGGGTCCGGCGGACGATGACCTCGATCTGGTGGGTCACCCACTGCTTGATGAACTGGTCGAGGGAGAGCGTGCGCGGCACGCCGTCGACCAGCGCCAGCATGTTGGCGCCGAAGTTGGTCTGCAGGTCGGTGTGCTTGTAGAGGTTGTTCAGCACGACCTTGGCCACGGCGTCGCGCTTGAGCACGATCACCAGGCGCTGGCCGGTCCGGGAGGAGGTCTCGTCCCGGACGTCGGCGATGCCGCCGATCCGGCCGTCCTTCACCAGGTCGGCGATCTTCTGGGCCAGGTTGTCCGGGTTGACCTGGTACGGCAGCTCGGTGACGACCAGGCACTGCCGGCCCTGGATCTCCTCGACCTCGACCACCGCGCGCATCGTGATGGAGCCGCGGCCGGTCCGGTAGGCCTCCTCGATGCCCTTGCGGCCCACCACCAGGGCGCCGGTCGGGAAGTCGGGGCCCTTGATGCGCTCGATGAGCGCGTCCAGCAGCTCCTCGTTGGTCGCCTCGGGGTTGGCCAGGTACCACTGGGCGCCTTCGGCGACCTCGCGCAGGTTGTGCGGCGGGATGTTGGTCGCCATGCCGACCGCGATGCCGGCGGAGCCGTTGATCAGCAGGTTGGGGAAGCGCGACGGCAGGACCGTCGGCTCCTGGTTGCGGCCGTCGTAGTTGTCCTGGAAGTCGACGGTCTCCTCGTCGATGTCCCGGACCATCTCCATCGACAGCGGCGCCATCTTGCACTCGGTGTACCGCATGGCGGCGGCCGGGTCGTTGCCCGGGGAACCGAAGTTGCCGTTGCTGTCGACCAGCGGCATGCGCATCGACCACGGCTGGGCCAGGCGCACCAGCGCGTCGTAGATCGAGGAGTCGCCGTGCGGATGGTACGTACCCATGACGTCACCGACGACGCGGGCACACTTGTAGAAGCCGCGTTCCGGGCGGTAGCCGCCGTCGTACATCGCGTACAGCACACGGCGGTGGACGGGCTTGAGACCGTCCCGGACGTCGGGCAGCGCGCGGGACACGATGACGGACATCGCGTAGTCCAGGTAGCTGCGCTGCATCTCCGTCTCGAGGCCCACGGCCTCGATCCGCGTCGTGGTGTCCGCCTCGGCGGCGGCGCCCTCCGGGGTGCCGGGCGTGACAGGGGTGTTTTCGTCGGCCATTGCTGGTCAAAGTCCTTTCGGGCGGCGGCTGATGGGGGCCGACTCAGATGTCGAGGAAGCGGACATCCTTGGCGTTGCGCTGGATGAAGGAGCGCCGGGCCTCGACGTCCTCGCCCATCAGCACCGAGAACAGGTCGTCGGCGAGGGCCGCGTCGTCCAGGGTGACCTGGCCGAGCACGCGGTGGTCGACGTCCATCGTGGTGACCCGCAACTCCTCGGCGTTCATCTCGCCGAGGCCCTTGAAGCGCTGGATCGAGTCCTCGCGCACACGCTTGCCGTTCTGGCGGCCCAGTTCGATCAGGGCGTCGCGCTCGGGATCGGAGTACGCGTACTCGAAGTCGTCCCGGCCCCACTTGATCTTGTAGAGCGGCGGACGGGAGAGGTACACGTGGCCCGCCTCGACCAGCGGGCGCATGAAGCGGAACAGGAAGGTGAGCAGCAGGGTGTTGATGTGCTGGCCGTCCACGTCGGCGTCGGCCATCAGGATGATCTTGTGATAGCGCAGCTTGGAGATGTCGAAGTCCTCGTGCACACCGGTGCCGAAGGCCGAGATCAGCGCCTGGATCTCCTGGTTCTGCAGGATCTTGTCGATCCGCGCCTTCTCCACGTTCAGGATCTTGCCGCGGATCGGGAGGATCGCCTGGTACTGCGGGTTGCGGCCGGACTTGGCCGAGCCGCCGGCGGAGTCACCCTCGACGATGAAGATCTCGCACTTGCTCGGGTCGTTGGACTGGCAGTCGCTCAGCTTGCCCGGCAGCGACGCCGTCTCCAGCAGGCCCTTGCGGCGCGTCAGGTCGCGCGCCTTGCGGGCCGCGACACGGGCGGTGGCCGCCTGGATCGACTTGCGGATGATGTCCGCGGCCTCGTTGGGGTTGCGGTCCAGCCAGTCCGTCAGGTGCTCGTGCACGACCTTCTGGACGAAGGTCTTCGCCTCGGTGTTGCCGAGCTTGGTCTTGGTCTGGCCCTCGAACTGCGGCTCGCCCAGCTTGACCGAGATGATGGCGGTCAGGCCCTCGCGGATGTCCTCGCCGGTGAGGTTGTCGTCCTTCTCGCGGAGCAGCTTCTTCTCGCGCGCGTACTTGTTGACCAGCGTGGTCAGCGCGGCGCGGAAGCCCTCCTCGTGAGTACCGCCCTCATGGGTGTGGATGGTGTTGGCGAAGCTGTAGACGCCCTCGCTGTACTGGGTGTTCCACTGCATCGCGACCTCGACGGAGAGCATCCGCTCCTTGTCCTCCGCGTCGATGTCGATCACCGACGGGTGGACCGTCTCGCCCTTGCGCGAGTTCAGGTACTTCACGAAGTCGACGATGCCGCCCTCGTAGTGGTACGTGACCGAGCGCGGCTGGCCCTCGTTCTCCACGTCCGCGTGCTCGGGGCGCTCGTCCGTCAGCGAGATGGTCAGGCCCTTGTTCAGGAAGGCCATCTCCTGGAACCGCCGCGAGAGCGTCTCGAAGGAGTACTCGAGGGTCTCGAAGATGTCCCCGTCGGCCCAGAAGGTGACCGTGGTGCCGGTCTCCGACACCTCGTCGTTCTTCTGCAGCGGGGCGGTCGGGACGCCCATCTTGTAGTCCTGGGTCCAGCGGAAGCCCTCACGCTTGACCTCGACCGCGACCTTCGTCGACAGGGCGTTCACCACGGAGACGCCGACGCCGTGCAGACCGCCGGACACGGCGTAACCGCCGCCGCCGAACTTGCCGCCCGCGTGGAGGACGGTCAGCACGACCTCGACGGCGGGCTTGCCCTCGGACGGCACGATGTCCACGGGGATGCCACGGCCGTTGTCGACGACGCGCACGCCGCCGTCGGCGAGGATCGTGACGTTGATGGTGTCCGCGTGACCGGCCAGCGCCTCGTCGACGGAGTTGTCCACGACCTCGTACACCAGGTGGTGCAGGCCTCGCTCGCCCGTCGAGCCGATGTACATGCCCGGGCGCTTGCGAACAGCGTCCAAGCCCTCCAGGACGGTGATCGCGCTGGCGTCGTACGCCCCGCCGGAGGCGGGCGCGGCGGAGCCGTCAGCTGCGGACGTATTGATCTCGTTGGGGTTGCCGGAATCGGCCACGAAGCGCCCTTTCTGGCACAGCATGAGCCAGGTCCCGCGGAGCGGAACCGGCTTCATCACTCGACATCGTTCTACTGGTCCCGCTGGGGTCCCCCGGTGCCGGAGGCCAGGGGCGGGCGGTACTGCTACCAGTCTACCGGTAGCACCGACATAGATGGGGCTTTGGCGGTACCTGAGTTCCCGTGTACCCGACTGAAGCACCTCCTGCCGACTCCCCACACGCGGGCCGGGTCCCAAAACGGCTCACGCGGGCGCACAGGGCTTCGACCCGATTACGCACAGCAGGTTCCCGACCTATCCGTACGTATCGCCCGGCCCACGGCTCCCGGGAGCACGCAGCCGCCCGTACGAACGCACCGGTCCCCCGGGCCCCAGGACCTTGATCAGCTTCACGGTGCCGTGCCCGAGATCGGCGTTCAGCCTGGCCACGAGCGTGGGGGCGAGCAGCCGCAGCTGCGTCGCCCAGGCCGTGGAATCGCACTGCACGGTGAGGACCCGCTCCTCCTCGTCGTACCGCTGCGGCTGGCAGTGCAGCGCCACGTCGTCGCCCACCAGCTGCGGCCAGCGGCCCATCACGCCGCCCACCGCCGCGGGGGCCTCCCAGCCGCGCTCGGTGATCAGCCGGCTGATCGCGGCGCCCAGGGGCAGCGGGTCCCGCCCGTCCGCCCGCGCACCACTGCGCAGCCCTCCGCGCCGGGCCTGCTTCTTCTGCTGCGCGGCCGCGCCCCTCGCGCGGGCCTGCTCCTTGGCGGCGCGCAGCGCGACCCTGGCCAGGTCGACGCCGGACACCGGCTTGTCCTGTGCGCCCGTCTCCTGCCCCGCGGGCCGCTGCTGGTCCGTCATGCCGGCTCCACGCCGCCGTCCTCCACCGTGTACCGGGCGCCGACCAGCACGTCCGGTACGTCGTCGTCCACCGCCGCCGTCACCAGCACCTGCTCACCGGGGGCCACCAGCTCCGCCAGCCGCGCGCGGCGCCGGGCGTCGAGCTCGGCGAAGACGTCGTCCAGCACCAGCACCGGCTCGCCGCCGTCGGCGCGCAGCAGATCGTACGAGGCCAGGCGCAGCGCCAGCGCGTACGACCAGGACTCGCCGTGGCTCGCGTACCCCTTGGCGGGGAGCTGCCCCAGCTTCAGGGAGAGGTCGTCCCGGTGGGGGCCGACCAGGGTCACCCCGCGCTCGATCTCCTGCCTGCGGGCCTCGCCCAGGGCCTCCAGCAGCAGTCCGTACAACTGTTCACGGCCGGTGGCCCCGGCGATCCGTTCGCCGATCGAACTGCGGTACTCCAGGACGACCGGGCCGCCGCCCGGTGCCAGCTGTTCGTACGCCTTGTCGGCCAGCGGCTGCAGGGCGTGGGTGAGGTCGAGGCGCTGGGCCAGCAGTTCGGCGCCGACCCTGGCCAGGTGCTGGTCCCAGACGTCGAGCGTGGACAGGTCGGCCCCGCGGCCGCCGTGGCGGCGGGCCATGGCGGCGGACTTCAGCAGGGTGTTGCGCTGCTTGAGGACCCGCTCGTAGTCGCTGCGGACACCCGCCAGCCTGGGCGCCCGCGCGGTGAGCAGCTCGTCGAGGAAGCGGCGACGCTCGCCGGGGTCGCCCTTGACCAGGGCCAGGTCCTCGGGGGCGAAGAGCACGGTCCTGACTATCCCCAGCAGGTCGCGCGGGCGGACCTGGGAGGACCGGTTGAGCCGGGCCCGGTTGGAACGGCCCGGATTGATCTCCAGCTCGATCAGCTGCTGCCGCTCGCCCTGCACCACGGAGGCCCGCACGATCGCCCGGTCCGCGCCCATCCGCACCAACGGGGCGTCGTTCGCGACGCGATGGCTGCCGAGGGTCGCCAGGTAGCCGACCGCCTCGACCAGATTGGTCTTGCCCTGGCCGTTGGGGCCGACGAAAGCGGTGACGCCCGGGTCGAGCGGGACCTCGACCCGGGCGTAGGAACGGAAGTCGGCGAGCGACAGATGCGCGACGTGCATGGCTGCGCGCCGCCTCCTTCCCGTGGGTGTGACTAGTGCTTCTCGACGGCGTGGCCGCCGAACTGGTTGCGGAGGGCGGCGATCATCTTCATCTGCGGGGAGTCGTCCTGGCGGGACGCGAAGCGGGCGAAGAGCGACGCGGTGATCGCGGGGAGCGGCACGGCGTTGTCGATGGCCGCCTCGACCGTCCAGCGGCCCTCGCCGGAGTCCTCCGCGAAGCCCTTGAGCTTGTCGAGGTGCTCGTCCTCGTCGAGGGCGTTCACGGCCAGGTCCAGCAGCCAGGAGCGGATGACGGTGCCCTCCTGCCAGGAGCGGAACACCTCGCGCACGTCGGTGACCGAGTGCACCTTCTCCAGCAGCTCCCAGCCCTCGGCGTAGGCCTGCATCATGGCGTACTCGATGCCGTTGTGGACCATCTTGGCGAAGTGGCCGGCGCCGACCTTGCCCGCGTGGACGGAGCCGAAGTTCCCCACCGGCTTGAGGGCGTTGAAAATCGGCTGCACCTTCTCGACGTGCTCGAGCTCGCCGCCGTACATCAGCGCGTAGCCGTTCTCCAGGCCCCAGACACCGCCGGAGACACCGCAGTCGACGAAGCCGATGCCCTTGGCGGCCAGCTCCTCGGCGTGCTTCTCGTCGTCCGTCCAGCGGGAGTTGCCGCCGTCGACGACCACGTCACCAGGGGAGAGCAGCTCACCGAGTTCGTCGATCGTCGACTGGGTCGCCGCGCCGGCCGGCACCATCACCCACACCACACGCGGGGCCGCGAGCTTGTCCACAAGTTCCTGCAGGCTGTGGACATCGGCGAGGTCCGGGTTGCGGTCGTAGCCGATGACATTGTGACCGGCCTGGCGGATGCGCATACGCATGTTCCCGCCCATCTTGCCGAGACCGATGAGACCGAGCTCCATCGTTGATCCTTCGTTCGAAGCCTGCCTGACCTACGTCGAGCCTACGTCCGCCCCTCCAGGACGACGCGACCGGACAGGCCTCGCGTCAGCCGGACAGCCGGACCGGCATGATCAGGTACTTGTACGCGTCGTCGGCCTCGGCGTCGACCGCCGGGCGGCCGCTGAGCAGCGCGGGCTTGGTCGACGTGGTGAACGACAGCTGCGCAACCGGCGAGTCGATCGCGCTCAGACCGTCCAGCAGGAACGTCGGGTTGAAGGCGATCGAGATGTCGTCGCCCTCCAGCTTGGCGTCCACACGCTCCACAGCCTGTGCGTCGTCGCTGGAACCGGCCTCCAGGGTCAGCACGCCCTGCTCGAAGCTCAGCCGGACCGGCGTGTTGCGCTCGGCCACCAGGGCGACGCGCTTGACGGCCTCGACGAACGGGGCGGTCTCGATCACCGCGACGGAGTTGAACTCGGTCGGGAAGAGCGTCCGGTACTTCGGCAGGTCGCCCTCGAGCAGGCGGGTGGTTGTGCGGCGGCCCGCGCCCTCGAAGCCGATCAGGCCCTCGCCCGCACCGGAGCCGGCCAGGGCGATGGCGACCGAGTCACCGTTGGTGAGGGACTTGGCGGTGTCCAGCAGCGTCTTGGCGGGCACCAGGGCGACCGCGGAGAGGTCCGGGGTCTCCGGCTTCCACAGGAACTCGCGGACCGCGAAGCGGTAGCGGTCTGTGGCGGCCAGGGTGACGGTGTCGCCCTCGATCTCGATCCGCACACCGGTGAGCACCGGCAGGGTGTCGTCACGGCCGGCGGCGATGGCGACCTGCGCGGCGGCCGCGGCGAAGACCTCGCCGGGGACGGTGCCGGAGGCGGTCGGCATCGCGGGCAGCGCCGGGTACTCCTCCACAGGCAGGGTGTGGAGTGTGAATCGCGAGCTTCCGCAGACGACGGTCACGCGCACGCCGTCGGTGGAGATCTCCACAGGCCTGTTGGGAAGTGCCCGCGAGATGTCGGCGAGCAGTCGGCCGGAGACCAGGACGGTGCCGTCCTCCTCGACGTCCGCCTCGACGGACACCCGGGCCGAGACCTCGTAGTCGAAGCCGGACAGGCTCAGCTGGCCCTCCTCGGCCTTCAGCAGCAGGCCCGCCAGGACCGGCACCGGGGGACGGGCCGGGAGACTGCGGGCCGCCCAGGCCACTGCCTCCGCGAGTACATCGCGCTCCACCCGGATCTTCACCGGAACCGCCTCCTGCTGTTGCTGGCTGTCTGTGGCCGACTCTCTTGGCCCTGCTGGCCCTCTTGCCGGGAACAGTCTGACAGCCGCCACGGACACGCGGTGCGGGTTGGGGTCAAGCCGGAGGGCGAGGAGGCCGGCGGCCCGCGGCCCGGTTGTGCACAGGACCCACTTCGAAGCAGGTTTCCCGGTAACTATCCCTGGTCGTAGTAATAGGGGGTGTGGAAACCGTGGATAAGTGGTTCCTACGCAGGTCAGGCCCTGTTTTTTGTCCACCGGGCCTGTGGGCGGAGCCGGTGGACAACCCGGACGATCTGTGGACGGCCGGAAGTTGTGCACACGCGATTCACAGGAGTGCCCCGGTTCTCCCCAGGGCTGTCCCCAGGAATACCCAGGTTCTCCCCAGCCCAACCCACCACGTCGGTGTGACGCGGTTCACTCCGATCGGTGAGCGGGTGTGCTCCGTTGCCGAACAGTGGACAGGACTGTGGAGAAGCGGCCCCCGACTGGGGACAACCAGCCCTCGCCTGTGGGCGGCTGGTGGACAACCGGAACGGCGGGCCTGTGGACCGCCGGAGCGTCCACAGTCTGTGGATCCGGGTTGCCCACAAATCCACACCGCTCCGAGCAGCCCGAATGATTATCCCGTGGTCCCGCCTGTGGATACGTTTGGGACAACCCGGGCATCCCCAGGCTGTGGACGGGGGAAAACCGCCCCATCCTGTGGAGAGACGTTCCTGTCCCCAGGTCGCGGCGGGCGCAATCGAACAACGAGAAGCGCCCCGGGGGTTCCCGGGGCGCTGTGGAGGGACGGGTGGCCCGCGCAGGGCTCCGCTTCAGCTCTTGATGCGGTTGGTGAGCTCGGTGACCTGGTTGTAGATGGACCGCCGCTCGGCCATAAGAGAGCGGATCTTGCGGTCCGCGTGCATGACGGTGGTGTGGTCCCGGCCGCCGAACAGGGCGCCGATCTTGGGCAGCGACAGGTCCGTGAGCTCACGGCACAGGTACATGGCGATCTGCCGGGCCGTGACGAGCACCCGGCTGCGGGAGGAGCCGGAGAGGTCCTCCACGTCCAGACCGAAGTAGGAGGCCGTCTCCGCCATGATCGCCTGCCCGCTGATCTCGGGGACGGAGTCCTCCCCGCCCGGGATCAGGTCCTTCAGCACGATCTCGGTGAGCTGCAGGTCCACCGGCTGCCGGTTGAGGCTGGCGAAGGCGGTCACGCGGATCAGCGCACCCTCCAGCTCACGGATGTTCCGCGAGATCCGGGAGGCGATGAACTCCAGCACCTCCGGCGGGGCGTTGAGCTGCTCCTGCACCGCCTTCTTGCGGAGGATCGCGATCCGGGTCTCCAGCTCGGGCGGCTGGACGTCGGTGATCAGACCCCACTCGAAGCGGTTGCGCAGCCGGTCCTCCAGGGTCACCAGCTGCTTGGGCGGCCGGTCCGAGGAGAGCACGATCTGCTTGTTGGCGTTGTGCAGGGTGTTGAAGGTGTGGAAGAACTCCTCCTGCGTCGACTCCTTGCTCGCCAGGAACTGGATGTCGTCGACCAGCAGGATGTCCATGTCGCGGTAGCGCTTGCGGAACGCGTCCGCCTTGCCGTCGCGGATGGAGTTGATGAACTCGTTGGTGAACTCCTCGGAGCTCACGTAGCGCACCCGCGTGCCCGGGTAGAGGCTGCGGGCATAGTGCCCGATCGCGTGCAGCAGGTGCGTCTTGCCCAGGCCGGACTCGCCGTAGATGAACAGCGGGTTGTACGCCTTGGCAGGCGCCTCCGCGACGGCGACCGCGGCGGCGTGCGCGAAGCGGTTGGAGGCGCCGATGACGAAGGTGTCGAAGAGGTACTTGGGGTTCAGCCGCGCGGTGGGTTCGGCCGGGCCCCCGGATCCGCCGGAACCGCTCGCCCCCGCCCCGGCGCCCGCGGGGGAACCGGCACCACTGCCACCACCGGTGCGCGGCGTCGGCATGGTCGGCATCGGCGGCGGCACCGGCTCCGGGCGTGCCGCGGGCTGGTGGGGCGAGGGGACCTCGTAGCGGGACGCGGGCGGCTGGTACGGCTCGCGTTCCTGGTAGTCCCCGAAGCGCTGTTGCTGCCAGCGGTCCTCGGGCTCGTGGGGCGGCCAGCCGCCTGCCCCGCCGGTGAGGCCGACAGCGTGCTCGGGGTAGGCCGGGCGCATCCTCGGGACCTCGCCGTAGCCGTGCGGCCGCTCCCCGTACCGGGGGGGCTCCGCACCGTACCCGGGCGGCTGCGGCTGCATCTGGACCTGGGGCTGTGGCCCGGCGTCGGCCGGGGCCGGCGGCGCGGGGGCGGGGGACGCCTCCTGTTCGCCGCCCGAGGCGACGGCGATGGCGATGCCCACGGGGTGACCGAACTCACGGCTGAGCACATCGGTGATCAGCGGGAGGAGCCGTCCCTCCAGCACGCTCTTGGCGAACTCATTGGGGGCCGACAGCACGGCCGTGCCCGCGACGAGCGCGAGCGGCTGCGTCCGCTGAAGCCACTCCGCGTCCTTCGGCTTGAGGTCGTCGCTCTCGGCGAGCAGTTTCTGCAGGACCCCGGGCCACACTGAGGCAAGATCGGCAGTTACGTCAGCCACAGTGCACGCTCTCTCGGTCGCTGGTTGGTGCCGATGGGTCCCACGAAGGTGTGGTCCTTGGGACGGACGGGAAGGTTTCGGAGTTCAGCCACGGTAGTCAGCGCGGCCTGCCTGGTTCAAGTCGTTGTCCACAGGGTGTGCAAAACCACGTCCGGACGGCGGCGCCCACGGCCGTCGGCGGGGCTGGTTTGACCTGACGCCGCGGCCCCGCGTACCGTAACCAGGTCGAGTTGTCGATGGCTGCTGCCGCCTGCCTACCGATGGGCGAGGATCACCGAGGTGATCGTCAAGCGGTGCACACCTGGATGTTCCGCGAGTTTCTCGTGGGCGCACGGTGACAGCCAGGCGACGCCCCGCCAACACACGATTCATCCTGGAGCCCCCGAGTGAGCAAGCGCACCTTCCAGCCGAACAACCGTCGTCGCGCCAAGACCCACGGCTTCCGGCTGCGTATGCGTACGCGTGCCGGCCGCGCCATTCTCGCGACCCGCCGCAGCAAGGGCCGCGCCCGCCTGTCCGCCTGATCGCACCGAAGCGCGAGGTGTGAGTCGTGCTGCCCACCGAGAATCGGCTGAGGCGGCGGCAGGACTTCGCGATCGCGGTGCGTCGAGGACGCCGGGCCGGACGTCCACTTCTGGTCGTCCACCTGCGCACCGACAGTGAGACAAGGGACCCGCACGCAGCGGGGGGGAGTGCCTCCCCGGCGCGTGCGGGTTTCGTCGTGAGCAAGGCTGTCGGTGGCGCGGTGACCCGGAACCTGGTCAAGCGTCGGCTTCGTCACCTTGTTCGCGAACGTCTGTCCGTGCTGCCCCCCGGTAGCCTGGTAGTCGTACGAGCGCTGCCCGGTGCGGGTGACGCAGACCATGCACAGCTGGCCCGAGACCTGGACGCCGCCCTCGGGAGGCTCCTGGGGGTGGCGCTATGAAGTACCCGTTGCTGGCCTTGATCAAGATTTACCAGTGGACCATCAGCCCGTTGCTCGGTCCGGTCTGCAAGTACTACCCCTCGTGCTCGCACTACGGGTATACGGCGATCGATCGGCACGGCGCGATCAAGGGCACTGCCCTGACCGCGTGGCGGATCCTGCGTTGCAACCCGTGGTCGCTGGGCGGTGTGGACCATGTCCCGCCGCGCAAGCGCCCGCCGTGGCACGCTCGCCTGCGCGACGCCCTCCGGGGTGACGCGCCAGGCGGGTCCGTTACTCCCGAGCCCGTCGAGACGCCTCATGCCCAAGGAGCCTGACCGTGGGGATCTTGAACCCCCTCTACGATGCCGTTTCGTGGATCATTGTCCAGTTCCACTCGCTGTACAGCCTTGTCTTTGACAAGGACAGCGGTTGGGCCTGGGGCCTGTCGATCGTCTCTCTGGTGGTCCTGATCCGGATCTGCCTGATCCCGCTCTTCGTGAAGCAGATCAAGTCGACCCGGAACATGCAGGCGCTCCAGCCGAAGATGAAGGCCATCCAGGAGCGCTACAAGAACGACCGGCAGCGCCAGTCCGAAGAGATGATGAAGCTCTACAAGGAGACGGGCACCAACCCGCTCTCCTCGTGCCTTCCCATCCTGGCGCAGTCCCCCTTCTTCTTCGCGCTGTACCACGTCCTGAGCTACATCGCGCAGGGCAAGCAGGTCGGCGTGATGAGCCAGGACCTCGTCAACAGCGCCCAGCACGCCCACATCTTCGGCGCGCCGATCGCGGCGAAGTTCACCGACAGTGCCGCCAAGCTCTCGGAGCTGGGCGCGACGCTCGTGGACGTCCGCGTGGTCACGGTCATCATGATCGTCCTGATGTCGGCCTCGCAGTTCTACACGCAGCGCCAGCTGATGACCAAGAACGTCGACATGACGGTGAAGACGCCGTTCATGCAGCAGCAGAAGATGCTGATGTACGTCTTCCCGATCATGTTCGCCGTCTTCGGCATCAACTTCCCCGTCGGTGTCCTCGTCTACTGGCTGACCACCAACGTGTGGACCATGGGGCAGCAGATGTTCGTCATCCGCCGGAACCCCACGCCCGGCAGTCTCGCCTTCAAGCAGCGCCAGGAGCGGCTGAAGGCCAAGGGCAAGCTGAAGGACGAGCCCGCCGCCGACAAGGAGCCGCAGGGCGCGGCGGCGCCGGTGAAGCGCACCCAGCCCAAGCGCCAGACCAAGTCCCAGCGCCAGACGGGCGGTCCCGCGCAGCCGAGTGCCGCCGGCGGGACCAAGCCCAAGCCGAGCAGCGGCGCGACCGCGGGAACCAAGGCCAAGCCGAGCAGCGGCGCGGACAAGCCGAACCTGTCGAAGAAGAAGTAGTAGAGGAGTCCTGCCGTGACGGACGGCAACACCACCGACGCGCTCACTCGCCTCGAGCAGGAGGGCGAGATCGCGGCCGACTACCTCGAGGGGCTGCTGGACATCGCCGACCTCGACGGTGACATCGACATGGACGTCGAGGGGGACCGCGCCTCGGTCTCCATCGTCGGCGACTCGTCGAGCCGTGACCTCAACAAGCTCGTCGGCCGCGACGGCGAGGTGCTGGAGGCGCTCCAGGAGCTGACCCGGCTCGCGGTCCACCGGGAGACCGGCGACCGCAGCCGGCTGATGCTGGACATCGCCGGGTTCCGCGCGCGGAAGCGGGCCGAGCTGACCGAGCTGGGCGAGAAGGCGGCCGAGGAGGTCAAGGGCTCCGGCCAGCCGGTCAAGCTGAAGCCGATGACGCCCTTCGAGCGCAAGGTCGTGCACGACGCCGTGGCCGCCGCGGGGCTGCGCAGCGAGTCCGAGGGCGAGGAGCCCGAGCGCCGGGTGGTCGTGCTCCCGGCTTCCTGACCTCCCCCGGTCTCAGCGGTACTCACTCGGCCCCGTCTGTTCGCAGGCGGGGCCGAATCTTGTCAGCCTGGTGAAGGCCCGTAACAACGGAAGGACGGTTCTCGTGACGGAGGCAGCGGCGGAGCTTCCCCCGGCGCCGGAAGCGGCACGCGAGGTGTTCGGGGAGCGCTTCGCGGACGCGGTGCGATACGCGGAACTGCTGGCCGACGCGGGCGTGCGCCGGGGGCTGATCGGTCCCCGTGAGGTGCCCCGGCTGTGGGAGCGCCACCTGCTGAACTGCGCGGTGCTCGCCGAGGTCATCCCGCAGGGCGTCTCGGTGTGCGACGTGGGTTCGGGCGCGGGGCTGCCGGGGATTCCGCTGGCACTGACCCGGCCGGATCTCAGTATCACCTTGCTGGAGCCACTGCTGCGCCGGACCACCTTCCTCGAGGAGGCCGTGCGGCTGCTGGGGTTGTCCAACGTCGTGGTGGTGCGTGGCCGGGCCGAGGAGATGGTGGGCAAGGTACCCCCGGTGGACGTGGTGACCGCGCGCGCGGTGGCCCCGCTGGACCGGCTCGCCGGCTGGGGACTTCCCCTGCTCCGTCCGCACGGGGAGATGGCCGTCCTCAAGGGCGACACGGCCGAGGAGGAGCTGAAGACGGCACGTGCCGCGCTGAGCCGTCTCGGGGCCGTGGAGACCTCCGTGGTGCAGGTCGGCGAGGGGATCGTGGATCCGCTGTCGACCGTGGTGCGGGTGCTCGCGGGGGAGAGCCCCGGCGGTGTCCGCGCGGCGACCCGTAGGGCCAAGGCGGCCCGGGCGAGCCGTCGGCGTCAGCGCTGACCAGGGGCCCGGTCGTGTGCTCCATACAAACGGCCATACGTACATGATCCGGAGTGTCGGGTAGGAAACGGTCGCCGCGCTGCGCATCGTGTTTCACGTGAAACGGCGCTCTCTGCTTCCAGGAATCCTCGGCCGCGCTCGTGCCGCGGCCGGTTCGCTCTCTCATCGGGCCGTCGAGGTGACCCATTCGGCGACTCAACCGGTGGATTCATCCACAGGAGAACGGCCCTCACTGGTTCGCGACCCCGAAAGCATGGCAGGCTCTGTTCATTGCGAGCATGTAGTCGAGGAGAGTGAATCCTTGCGGTCCGACGCCAACATCGCGGGACCGATGGCCGATCCGGTCCCCGGTCCCCGTACCGAACCGTTCGGGGATGATGTTTCACGTGAAACACCGCCCCCGATGGACGACACCCCCATCGGCCGCGCCGCCCAACTGGCCGTGCAGGCACTGGGGCGGGCCGGTGAAGGACTCCCCCGTCCACCCCAGACCAGAGTGATCGTGGTCGCCAACCAGAAGGGCGGGGTGGGCAAGACCACCACCACGGTCAACATGGCCGCCTCCCTGGCCCTCCACGGGGCCCGCGTGCTGGTCGTCGACCTCGACCCCCAGGGCAACGCCTCCACCGCCCTGGGGATCGACCACCACTCCGAAGTCCCCTCCATCTACGACGTCCTGGTGGAGAGCAAGCCGCTCTCCGATGTCGTCCAGCCGGTGCCGGACGTCGAGGGCCTCTTCTGCGCCCCCGCCACGATCGACCTGGCCGGCGCCGAGATCGAGCTGGTCTCCCTGGTGGCCCGGGAGAGCCGGCTGCAGCGGGCCATCGAGTCCTATGAGCAGCCGCTGGACTACATCCTCATCGACTGCCCGCCCTCGCTCGGTCTGCTGACCGTCAACGCCCTGGTGGCCGGCGCCGAGGTCCTCATCCCGATCCAGTGCGAGTACTACGCCCTGGAAGGACTCGGGCAACTGCTCCGCAACGTGGAGCTGGTGCGGGGCCACCTCAACCCCAAGCTCCATGTCTCCACCATCCTGCTGACCATGTACGACGGCCGGACCCGGCTCGCCTCACAGGTCGCCGAGGAGGTGCGCACCCACTTCGGCAAGGAGGTGCTGCGCACCAGCATCCCGCGCTCGGTCCGTATCTCGGAGGCCCCCAGCTACGGCCAGACGGTGCTGACCTACGATCCGGGTTCGAGTGGCGCGCTGTCGTACCTCGAGGCGGCACGCGAGATGGCCCTGCGGGGGCTGGGACACACCCAAGAGTTCAATGAGCAGAACACGTCGGAGGGGATCCAGTGAGTGAGCGACGCAGAGGACTCGGCCGTGGTCTCGGCGCGCTGATTCCCGCCGCACCGAACGGTGCGGACGCGGCAGCCGCGACCGCGGTGGCGACGGCGGCGAACGCCGCGCCCGTCCTGGCGCCGGAACGAGGTGTCGCCGTCGCCAAGGTGGCGGCGCTGGTGGAACAGCAGGGGCGAGAGGGCACCGCCGCGATTCCGGTTTCACGTGAAACACCGGAAGCCATCGCTGCCCAGGAGCCGTCGATGGTGGCGGGGGCGTACTTCGCCGAGCTGCCGCTGGACGTGATCGTCCCCAACCCGCGTCAGCCGCGTGAGGTCTTCGACGAGGACGCGCTGGCCGAACTGGTCACCTCCATCAAGGAGGTCGGCCTCCTGCAGCCGGTAGTGGTCCGTCAGGTCGGGCCGGAGCGCTACGAGCTCATCATGGGTGAGCGGCGCTGGCGGGCCAGCCGTGAGGCCGGCCTGGAGGCCATCCCGGCGATCGTACGGGCCACCGAGGACGAGAAGCTCCTTCTGGACGCCCTGCTGGAGAACTTGCACCGTGCCCAGCTGAACCCACTGGAGGAGGCGGCCGCCTACGATCAGCTCCTCAAGGACTTCGCCTGCACGCACGAGCAGCTCGCCGACCGCATCGGCCGCTCCCGCTCCCAGGTCTCCAACACCCTGCGCCTGCTGAAGCTCTCCGCACCCGTACAGCGCCGTGTGGCGGCCGGTGTGCTCTCCGCCGGGCACGCACGCTCCCTGCTCGCGCTGGAGGACGTGGAGGACCAGGACCGGCTCGCCAGCCGGATCGTGGCCGAGGGGCTCTCGGTGCGCGCGGTCGAGGAGATCGTGCATGTGATGAACTCCGAGTCCCAGCCGACGAGGAAGGCTCCCGCACCTCGAACCGGCAAGCGGATGTCCCCCGCGCTGACCGACCTGGCGTTGCGGCTCTCCGACCGCTTCGAGACCCGGGTGAAGGTCGACCTCGGGCAGAAGCGCGGGAAGATCGTCGTGGAGTTCGCTTCGATAGAGGATCTGGAGCGCATCCTCGGCTCGATGGCCCCGGGTGAGGGCAAGGTCCTCGAGCGGTCGCTCACCGAGGAGACCGACGAGGCGGAGTGAGTTCCTTCCCCGTCCTGTGACACGGTCCGCAACTTCTGGGCGGGTCACACCCCGAGAGGGATGTGACCCGCTTTTTGCTGGGCCGTTCGCGTTGCTCCGGTGTCGGACTTGTCCGCTCACGGATACGATGCGTACGGGATGGAGCACTACCTCCGAGGAGGGGCCCATGCGATCGGTGCGGCGCGTCGGAGTGGAGCACGATTGGCAGAAGGCCGCCCTCCTCGCAGCGGGGCTTGGGCTGGGCGCCGTGGGTGGCTTCGTCGGCAGTTGGGTCCACGACAGAAACGAGGGTCAGACCTCATGGGGCGTCGGCTCGTTCCGCTCACGCTGGACAACCTCCCGGATCTCCCCAACCGCTGCCGCGCGTGCGTCTTCTGGGAACTCGATCCGGTAAGCGGGGAGGCCGCCGTCCAGGCCGGCAAGCCCGAGCTGGAGAAGGAGGCCTGGATCTCCGCGGCGCTGCTGGAGTGGGGATCCTGCGGCCGTGTGGTTTACGTGGACGAGGTGCCCGCCGGCTTCGTGCTCTACGCCCCGCCGGCTTACGTGCCGCGCTCGACGGCCTTCCCCACGAGTCCCGTCTCCCCCGACGCGGTCCAGTTGATGACCGCCCGCGTCCTTCCGGGCTTCCAGGGGCAGGGGCTGGGCCGGGTCCTGGTGCAGTCCGTGGCGAAGGACCTGGTGCGGCGGGGCTTCCGGGCGATCGAGGCCTTCGGGGACGCGCGCTGGGAGGAGCCCGCCTGCGTCCTCCCCGCCGAGCACCTGCTGGCCGTCGGGTTCAAGACCGTGCGGCCGCACCCGCGCTTTCCCCGGCTGAGACTGGAGCTGAGGACGACGATCTCCTGGAAGGAGGACGTCGAGATGGCGATCGACCGGCTGCTCGGCGCCGTGCAGAAGGAACCGGCGCTACGGCCCCTGTGACGGACGCGAAAGGGCCCGCTCCTCACGGGGGCGGGCCCTTTCGCGTCCGTCTGCGGTGCTCAGCCGATGAAGTCGGAGAGGTCGCGCTCGATGGCGGCCTTCGGCTTGGCGCCGACGATGGTCTTCACGACCTCACCGCCCTTGTAGACGTTGAGGGTCGGGATCGACATGACGCCGTACTTGGCGGCGGTGACCGGGTTCTCGTCGATGTTCAGCTTGACGATGGTGATCTGGTCGCCGTGCTCCGCGGCGATCGCCTCCAGGGAGGGGGCGATCTGGCGGCACGGACCGCACCACTCGGCCCAGAAGTCGACGAGCACGGGCTTGTCGCTGGACAGGACCTCCTCGTCGAAGGTCGCATCGGTCACGGTCTTGGTGTTGCCGGCCACGGCTGTCTCCTCGGTGTGTAGGACGGGTACTCGGGTTGTTCGGTGCGGTCAGACGACCGCGGCGGCGGTCTGCTCGGGCTCGCGGGTGTGCTCGGTGTCCGTGTCGGCCAGAGCGGCGAGGTAGCGCTCGGCGTCCAGGGCGGCGGAGCAGCCGGTGCCCGCGGCGGTGATCGCCTGGCGGTAGGTGTGGTCCACGACGTCACCCGCGGCGAAGACACCGGGGATCTTCGTACGGGTACTGGGCGACTCGACCTTGAGGTAGCCCTCCTCGTCCAGGTCGAGGATGCCCTTGAACAGTTCGGTCCGCGGGTCGTGGCCGATCGCGATGAAGAGTCCGGTGACCGGGAGCTCGGAGGTCTCACCGGACTTGGTGTTCCGCAGGACCAGGCCGGAGAGCTTGCCGTCGCCGTTGATCTCGGCGACCTCGTTGTCCCAGACGAACGAGATCTTCGGGTCGGCGAAGGCACGCTCCTGCATGGCCTTGGAAGCGCGGAGGGTGTCCCGGCGGTGGACGACCTTCACGCTCTTGGCGAAGCGCGAGAGGAAGGTCGCCTCCTCCAGGGCGGTGTCGCCACCACCGATGACGGCGATCTCGTGGTCCTTGAAGAAGAAGCCGTCACAGGTGGCGCACCACGAGACACCGCGACCGGAGAGCTGGTCCTCGTTGGGCAGACCGAGCTTGCGGTGCTGGGAACCGGTGGCGATGATGACGGCCTTCGCCCGGTGGACGGTGCCCGCGGAGTCGGTGACGGTCTTGATGTCACCCTGGAGGTCGACCGCCACGATGTCGTCCGGGATCAGTTCGGCACCGAACCGCTCGGCCTGGGCCCGCATGTTCTCCATGAGGTCGGGGCCCATGATGCCGTCGCGGAAGCCAGGGAAGTTCTCCACCTCGGTGGTGGTCATCAGAGCACCGCCGGCCGTGACCGCCCCTTCGAAGACCAGGGGCTTGAGGGAGGCGCGGGCGGTGTAGAGCGCGGCTGTGTATCCCGCCGGCCCGGAACCGATGATGATCACGTTTCGGACGTCGCTCACGGGTGCTTCCTCGTCTCTGCTGTGCCGACTCGCCGGGTGCCTCGGCGGCGGGACCATTGTCATCCCGCCTAACGGATCCTACGGTCCGGGCATTCCCGTCGGCGTGGCGCTAGCGAGGGTATGTCTCCTCACGGAGGAGGGTGCCCGTGGCAGGGGGCTGCGCGGTGACGCACGAGGCGTCCACGACGTACGCGTCGACCAGCGCGGAGTCTCCCTTGTGCGGCAGCACGACCAGATAGGAGTCCACACCCTCGTACCTGCCCCGTTGAACGGCGAGCGGGGTCTCCTGGCGGTCCAGTGCCGTCAGGACGCAGGACGGCGTCGCACTGTCCGTACTGACCATCGGGGACTGCCCCGAGGGCTTGCTCTCCTGGAGCCTGCCCGTGCCGCCTGTCAGCAGATCGTGTACCTGCACGCCGAGCGTGTCGGCGTCAGCCTTGGTGTCCGCGCCGGAGGCTGTCGAGGACTGGCTGTCGGCGCTTCCGCCGGCCTCCCAGGTGGACTGGGCGAGGACGGCCCCGAAGCCGAGCACGGCGGCCACGGAGGCGGTGACGAGAATCCCCTTCCCCCAGCGCCGACGAGACCCGGTGCCGGGGCGGCCGGGCCCACTGGGGCCGATGCCGCGGCCGGAGGGCCTTCCATCGACCGCTGCCGATGTTTCACGTGAAACACGGGGCGGCTTCGTGGTCTCTGTTTCACGTGAAACATCGGCACCGCTCGAGGCGAGCAGTGCCTCGGCGGCGAGCGCGGCGTCGATCCGGCCCGCGATATCGGCGGGCATCCGGGGCGGGCCGGGCAGGGTGCCCAGCAGTCCGCGGATCCCGTCCAGCGAGGCGCGGACGTCGGCGCAGAGCGCACAGCCGTCGATGTGCCCGCGGACGTCGGCCGAGCGCTCGGGCGGGAGGATGCCCTCGGTGAGCGCGGAGATCTCGGCGACCTCGGGGTGCTCGTCCGTACCCGTCGTCGGCGTCATGGGTGTCCACCTCCGCCCTTCGTGAAGCCGTGGCCCGGCCGGGCCTCCGTCTCTGGGACGGATGCGTTCTCCGTCCGGTTCCTTCCCCCTGCCTGATCACTGCTACTCCCCCGAGCGTCCCGTAGATGGGAGAGGAGCGGCAGCAGTCGTGCCCTGCCCCGGGCGCATCTGCTCTTGACCGTCCCGGCCGGTACGTCGAGGACGGCGGCGGCCTCGGCCACGGGATAGCCCTGCATGTCGACCAGGACCAGGGCGGCCCGCTGCTCCACGGGGAGCTTCGCCAGCGCCCGCAACAGTTCCTGGTGCAGCTCACCCCGCTCGGCCGGGGCTGCGGCGGACTCGTGCGGTTCGAGGAGTTCCTCGAACTGTTTCTCGTCGGTGACCGGAGCGGTGCGGCGTGAGGCGGCCTTGCGTGCCCGGTCCAGGCAGGCGTTCACGGTGATGCGGTGCAGCCAGGTGGTGACGGCCGACTGTCCGCGGAAGGTGTGGGCGGAGCGGAAGGCCGAGACGAGTGCGTCCTGCACGGCGTCGGCGGCTTCCTCGCGGTCCCCCAGGGTCCGCAGCGCCACCGCCCAGAGCCGGTCACGGTGCCGGCGGACGAGTTCCCCGAAGGCGTTCGGGTCCCCCGCGACATGACGGGCGAGGAGGTCGCCGTCGCCGACCTCCCCGCCCGTACCCTGCGTGCTCACCGTCCCCCTCCCCGCGGGGCTACTGCCCCTCGAACCTCACATTGGTGATGGCCTGCTTGTGGCCGGCTCCGGAGTACCCGTCGGCTTCTGAGTAGGGAAGGGCGGTCAGCCAGACGACGACATAGCGCGTCTCCACGGGCGCCTTGAGGGAGAGCGTCGCCACCTTGTCCTTGGTCGTGACGGTGGCCAGCGGCTTCAGCTGGCTCGGTTTGGCCGTGCTCTCCAGTGAGTCGGCCGCGTAGAGAGTGACCGTCGTGTGGTCGCCGCCGTAATAGAGGTCTATCGAAGCCTGGCTGAGTTTCCTCGCCGCTCCCAGGTCGTAGGCGATGCCGACGCCCTTCTTGACGGAGGGAGCGAATTCGGGACCGTCGGAGAAGCTGTTCGTGCGCCAGTACGTGGACGTCTTGCTGTCATACGTGGCGTTGACATCGTTCGGGTGCTGGGCTCCGCCGTAGGGCGCGTACTCGGCCGCGCCTTGAATCGGAAGCGGATTCAGGGTGACGTTGCTCGTCTCGTTGTCGGTGCCGCCGTCGCCGCCCGAGGTGTGCGAGGAGGCGGTGCCACCGGACTTGGCCTGGTTCTCGCGGTCCATCAGGGTTTCCGCGAGCTGCCAGCTGCCGAGACCGAGGGCGACGATGAGGAGGGCCGAGACGGACCACTTGAGGGCCTTGCCGGTGCGGCCGGGCAGCGTTGGGGGCGGGGTGGGGGCGAGGGTCGCCGTGGCGCCGGGGGACGCGGGGCCCGCCGGGGGCTGGCGGTAGGAGCCCTGCTGGTAGGTCGTGCGCGAGTAGGGCCCCGTCGTCGGCTCGGGCGGCCGGATCTTGGGGATCGCGGTAACGGCCTTGGCCAGCTCCTCGGGGGTGGTGCAGGGTCCCGGCTGGCGAGAGGCCGTCGCCCCGTCGTTGACCAGGGCGCGCATGGCGAGCTCCGACAGTCCCCGGTGGACTCCCGCCCGCACCTGGTCGGGCGCGACGAGGCCGACGTCCTTGGGGAGGCCGGTGAGCCCGTGGTCGTCCTCCGGGTACGGCCAGCGCTGGGTGAGCGAGGCGTACAGGAGGGCTCCGATCGCCTCGGTGTCCTCGCGCTGCGGGCGCTCGGAGGAGATGCCGCGCAGCGCGGCCGCGACGGCCAGACCGCGGATGCGGTACTGGCCGGCCTCGGTACGCAGGACGGAATCGGGACCGAGCCGCAGATGAGCCAGGCCCTCACGGTGAGCGGCCGCCATGGCCTGGGAGATCTGGCTGACCATCTGGTGGGCCTCGTGCGGCTCCAGGGGGTCGGCGGTGATCAGGGCCGTCAGTTCGCGCGCGTCCGGGAGCCACTCGTGGATGACGTAGACGAGGTCGTTCTCCTCGACCGCGTCGAGGACCTGGACGAAACGGGGGTCACCGAGCAGGGCGGCGGAGCGGGCGGCGGCCAGCACCGAACGGGCCCGGCTGTGGTCCGCGGGCAGGAGGTGGATGCCCACGGCCCGGCGCAGTTTCTCGTCCACCGCCCTCCAGCTGCTGAAGCCCTCGGCACGGGTGAGGCACTCCTCCAGGCGGTAGCGCCCGGCGAGCTTGTGGCCGCTGTGGAGCTCCGGCGGTTCGGAAGGGGTCGGTGTTGTCTCCTCGGGGATGGTCTGCTGTGGCGCGTCCTGCTCTTCGCTCCGGTCCGTCGCCTCGTCGGCCGTGGCACTGTCCGCATGGGCGGCGATCTTCTTCTCGCCGCTCTCGTTGGCCACTCCGACGGCAGCCGTGCTCCGTTCCGCCACCGTCGTTCCTGCCTCCCCATCCGTTGCAAGATCTGACAACACAGCCGAGGACAATTGTGCCAACAGTCCACCGCTATGCACGACACACGACGGCCCACGAAGGTTGCGCAGTGGAACGCCGTCAGCGGCCCAGCCGGCCCCTGACCATGCCGACCATGGCCGTCATCTCCTCGACGCGCATCCGTTTGGCGGCGATGAAGAAAATCCCGCCCAGCACGAGAGCGCCGAGTACCAGCGACAGCAACGATGCGGCAGCGCCGTGGCCCAGCGAGTGCGAGACACCGTAGACGACGGCGCCGGCGCCCGCCGCGGCGGGGATGCACGCACCGAACAGCCTGGCGTACGTGCGCACCACGCGCTTGCCGTCGATGTCGCCGCCGAGGCGCCTGCGCAGCCGCTTGACCGCCACTCCGACGCCGATCGTGTAGGCCAGTCCGTACCCGGCGGCCATGCCCACCACGGCCCAGCGGGCGGGGAGGACGAAGTAGCAGACGGCGGCCGCGACGGCGTTGCAGGCGGCGACGATGACCGTGTTGTAGAAGGGGGTGCGGGTGTCCTCGTACGCGTAGAAGCCGCGCAGGACGATGTACTGCACCGAGAACGGGATCAGCCCGAGACCGAAGGCCATCAGGATGTAGCCGATGTTCAGCGCGCCCTCGCCGGAGCTGCTGTAGAGCAGGGTGGCCATGGGGAGGCCGAGGGCGAGGAAGGCGAACGCGGCGGGCACGATGGCCACGCCCGAGGTCCGCAGGCCGTAGGAAAGGTCGTCACGGACGGCGGCGGCGTCACCGTCGGCCGCCGCGCGGGAGATCCGCGGCAGCACGGCGGTCATCACCGAGACGGTGATGATGGCCTGGGGCATCTGCCACAGGAGCAGCGCGTAGTTGAAGCCGGTGATGCCGGCACCCTCGTGGCCCGTCTTCTCGGCCGCCGCGCCCGCCGCCGTGGCGAACTGGGTGAGGACGATCATGCCGACCTGGTTGGCGAGGACGAAGAAGAAGGTCCACTTGGCCAGCTTCGCCGCGTGGCCGAGGCCGTGGCCGCGCCAGTCGAAGCGCGGCCGGATCCGGAAGCCGGCGTCGCGCAGGTAGGGGAGCATCGCCAGCGCCTGGACCGCCAGGCCCAGCAGGGTGCCGAGGCCCAGCAGCCGGACCCCGTCGGGGGTGATGGTCCCGGAGGTGACACGGGTGCCGGTGAAGGAGCCGAAGGCCCAGATGAAGGCGCCGAAGGTGGCGATGATGACGATGTTGTTGAGGACCGGGGTCCACATCATCGCGCCGAAGCGACCGCGGGCATTGAGGATCTGCCCGAGCACGACGTGCAGCCCCATGAAGAACATGGTGGGGATGCAGTAGCGGGCGAAGGCGACCGCGACCTCGAACCTGACCGGGTCGGAGGCGATGTCGTGGGACATCGCCTGGATGAAGACCGGTGCGGCGATCACGCAGACGGCGGTGACGGCCGCCAGGCCGACGACGACCAGGGTGAGCAGGCGGTTGGCGTACGCCTCGCCGCCGTCCTCGTCGTTCTTCATGGCCCGCACGAGCTGCGGGATGAAGACCGCGTTGAGGGCGCCGCCGCCGACCAGGATGTAGATCATGGTGGGCAGGGTGTTGGCGACCTGGTAGCCGTCGTTCAGCGTGCCGACGCCGATCGCGGCGGCCATGACCAGGGTGCGCAGGAAGCCGGTGACCCGTGAGACGAGGGTGCCGGCCGCCATGAGTGCGCTGGACTTGAGGATGCTGCCGGCCCGCCCGCCGGGCTTCCCGGCCACGGGCGCCGCCGCGGGCTCGGGCTCCGCGGGGGCCGCCTGTGCGGGCTCTTCACGGAAGAGGTGGACGTACTCGTCCGCCGGCGCCGGCCTCCCGTCCTCGTCCGGGGCGTTGGAGACGAGCTCGTCCACACCGACGTACCGTGTGTTGGCGTTGTCGGCGTACGGCATCCGGTACGGCTCCTGGTGGGCGTACGGCGGTCCGTAGGCATGGGGCTGGGCCGGCGGGTGCGCGGTGCGGTCGTAGAGCACCTCGCCCACCGGGTCCTGCGCAGTCGGATCCTGTCGCCGGTACGGATCGTGGGCGTAGGTGTCCTGCAGGTACGGGTCGGGCGCGGCAGGGTGTTGCCCGGGCTGCTCGGGGAACCTCTCCCCGGCTTCCCGTTCGCGCTCACCGTCGTACGGTGCGTTCATCTCTGCCCCACCTCATCGGCCATGGCTCGCTGGCTATCGGTCCACCTTCTCACCCGTCCCGGACGGGTCCGTACTTTCCGGGGAGGTGTCCGGCGCCAGGTCACCCGGCTGCTCGTCCAGGACGCCGTCCCGGTCACCCATGGTGCCCTCTGCGGCGTCGTCCTCGTCCTCGCCGGTGTCCCCGTCACCGGACGGGTCGGCGTCGTCCTCGGCGTCGTCCTCGGAGGGGTCCGGGTCGCCGTCCTCGCCGTCGGCGGCCGCGCGGCGCTTGCGCTGGTGGTACATCCGGACGCCTGCCAGCACGAGCAGCAGGAGCCCCGCGGCGATCACCAGCATGACAGTGGATGTGATGGAGGTGACATCCACCTGGAAGGTGATGGGGTAACCGAACTTGGCGCCGTCCGCCGTGTAGAGCTGGGCGGTGACGGTGTTCAGGCCGTTGCGGGCAGCGGTGCCCTCGAACTTCAGGGAGCGGGTGTGGCCGCCCTCCACGGTCACCGGCTGTGCGTCGCCCGGGTTGAGGCTGTTGCCCTGGCTGGAGGTGAGGCGCAGCTCCAGGCCCTGCACCGTCTGGCCGAGCTCGTTCTTCACGGTCACCGGGATGGTGCCGCTGCGGCCGGACAGCGTGAGTGTCCCGGTCTTGGGGAGCAGGTAGACCAGGCTCATCAGGTCGGACAGGTAGTCGGAGATGGCCATGCGGTAGGCGGCGGACCTCCGGGGGGAACCGCGCCACTCGGTGGACATCGAGCGCATCAGCGCGTTGCCGAAGGGGGTCCGCACCCGGTCGGGCTTGCTCAGGAGGGCCATGAAGTCGTCGAGCTTGCCCTGGGTCCCCTGGATCTCACGGAAGGACGAGGTGCTCAGCTCCTGCTTGCGCAGGCGCTTGGGGTAGGAGCCGGCACCGGGCACCTTGCGGTTCGCCCGGGGGTCGGGGGTGGCCCTGGCCGCCGCGGAGAAGTCCACGGTCTCGGCCCAGCCGCTCCGGGCGACCTCCGTAATGGCCTGGGCCATGGCCTGGGCCTGAGAGGCCTTGGCCATGCGTTGCGGGGCGACGACGACGCTGCGCTGCCGGTCGGGCGCCTGCATCGTGATCATGAGGGTCTGCGCCAGGTACTTCTGGACCGCGAGGGCCGAGGGCCCGGCCTTCGTCATGTCGCCCTGGAAGGCCTTGGAGAGCCCGGCATCGGCGACGACCGCGGTGGTGCCGCCGCCGATGGGCCGCGCCGAGGTGGGGGTGTAGTGGAGGTCGTCCGACTCGCCGAGGCTGTCGCTGCGGGCGATCACCTTGTCGGCGCCGGCCGAGGTGGCCACGTCGACGATGGAGGAGTCCACGGCGCCCTCCACGGGCCAGGAGACGTCCGTGTCGGGGGTGACGCCCAGGATGGGTTCGACTGTGGCGGTCGCGAGCTCCGTGGCGGTCTTGAGGTGGTTCAGGGTGCCGGGGACATCCTTGCCGTGGTGGGCGATGGAGGCGATGTCGGGGTCGGCGAAGGGCAACGCGACGACCTCCTCGCCGGCCACGGCCTCCTTGAGGCTGTTCAGCCAGCGCTTCGCGTCCTCGGTGCCGGTCCCCGACGTGGTGTGATCGAGATCACCCCCGGGTCCCGCGACCTGGTACCGGCGCGTCATCGCGTCGACCGTGGCGAGCAGATCCGGGTCGACGACCCAGGTGACGGGGAGGTCCCGGCCGAGCGCCACCATCTGCTGCAGACGACCGCCGGGCGCCAGGTCCTTGGCGAGGTCGTCGTTGAGGAAGATCGGGCTCTGCTGGTCGTCGCCCTCGCTGCGCACGGCGAGGTGCGGGCGGTCGACCAGTGGCCACAGGAAGGTGTAGCGGGTCGGCTTGGCGTCCCCGTCCGGGTACCAGGGGAGGAAGGTCCGCTCGATACCGAGGTACTCGTCGTAGCCGCGGTTCCTGGTCTGCCCGGTCAGGGAGACCCCGAGCTGGTAGACGCCGTCCGGGCCCAGATCCAGGTCCTCGACCGGGATCTCCAGGGTGAAGCTGCGGGTGATGCCCGCCGGCAGGTCGTCCACGGGCACGGTGTGCCCGGGGACCTCCTCGCCGTCGGTCGGGCTGTGGGGCGCGCCGGTGGACACGTCGCCGATGGCGCTGCGGCTGCTCAGCGGGCCCTGAGGGGCGATCTCCACGCCCACGTGGGCGCCGCTGACGGCGTGCTTGCTCTTGTTGGTGACGGTCCCGGTCACCGTGAGGGCGTCGCCCTTGGCGGGGACGGTGGGGGACAGCGAGTTCACCGACACGTCCACGACCCGGCCGTCGGGGGTGTCCGCGTACGCCGGGGGGGCCGTACGGGCCTGGACCAGGCCGGAGAAGAGGGTGGCGCCCACGAGCAGCGCCGTGGCCCGGCGCAGCCTCGAACGGGCCGGAGTTCCTCCGGGGTGCTGTGCCGCCTCGCCCACGCGCTGGCCGTCCTCGTCGTCATCGGATGTGCGTCCTGGCATGGTAACGATGCTTGATGACCCGAAGTGCTGTGAGTGGGCCACAAGATCGATACAGTCCGGGGCGCGGAGGCGTCGGGATGATCGCCGGCGCCGGTAAACCGGTCCGCCGCGGGGCGCATGGGCACGTACCCTTTTCTGTTGTGCCGAATGCCAACAACGCCCCCCAGACCCTGAAGACCGCGCCCATGATCGCGCCGGTGGCCGAGGACCTCGGCCGTCGCTTCCGGGACGCCGGATTCCGGCTTGCCCTCGTCGGCGGCTCGGTCCGCGACACCCTGCTCGGCAGGCTCGGCAACGACCTCGACTTCACCACCGACGCCCGGCCCGATCAGGTGCTGAGGATCATCCGCGGATGGGCGGAGGCCGTCTGGGAGGTGGGCATCGCCTTCGGCACGGTCGGGTGCCGCAAGGACGGCTACCAGATCGAGGTGACCACCTACCGCTCCGAGGCCTACGACCGCACCTCGCGCAAGCCGGAGGTCTCCTACGGGGAGTCGATCGAGGAGGACCTGGTCCGCCGGGACTTCACCGTCAACGCGATGGCGGTCTCCTTGCCGGAGGCGGAGTTCGTCGACCCGTACGGCGGGCTCGGCGACCTCGCCCAGCGGGTGCTGCGCACTCCCGGCACCCCGGAGGACTCCTTCTCCGACGACCCGCTGCGGATGATGCGTGCCGCGCGCTTCGCCGCCCAGCTGGACTTCGAAGTGGCGCCCGAGGTCGTGAGGGCGATGACGGAGATGGCCGACCGCATCGAGATCGTCTCCGCCGAGCGCATCCGGGACGAGCTCAGCAAGCTGGTCGTCTCCGAGCACCCCGGCAAGGGTCTGCAGCTGCTGGTGGAGACCGGCCTGGCCGCACGGATCCTCCCGGAGTTGCCGGCGCTGCGACTGGAGCGCGACGAGCACCACCGGCACAAGGACGTCTACGAGCACACGCTGACCGTCCTGGAACAGGCGATGGCACTGGAGACGGAGGGGCCGGACCTGATCCTGCGCCTCGCGGCGCTGCTGCACGACATCGGCAAGCCGCGGACCCGGCGCTTCGAGTCCGACGGGCGGGTCTCCTTCCACCACCATGAGGTGGTCGGGGCCAAGATGACCAAGGGGCGGCTGACCAGACTCAAGTACCCGAACGACATCGTCAAGGACGTCGCCCGGCTGGTCGAGCTGCATCTGCGCTTCCACGGCTACGGGACCGGGGCATGGACCGACTCCGCTGTCCGGCGCTACGTCCGGGACGCCGGACCGCTGCTCGAGCGGCTGCACAAGCTGACCCGCTCCGACTGCACGACCCGCAACAAGCGCAAGGCCGCGGCCCTGTCCCGCACCTACGACGGGCTCGAGGAGCGCATCGCGCAGCTGAAGGAGCAGGAGGAGCTGGACGCGATCCGGCCGGACCTGGACGGCAACCAGATCATGGAGATCCTGGGCACCCCCCCGGGCCCCCAGGTCGGCAAGGCGTACAACCACCTGCTGGAGCTGCGCCTGGAGAACGGCCCGCTGGGTGAGGAGGCCGCCGTGGCCGCGCTGAAGGAGTGGTGGGCCGCGCAGGGCTGAGCGCACCCCGTCCGGGTACCGGACGAACCGAGGGGGTCGTGTTTCACGTGAAACACGACCCCCTCTGCCTTAACGGCGACCCCATCACTTGGTGATGCTCTGCAGGCAGAGCACGACATTGTTGAAGTCGGTCCCGGACTGGGTGTAGTAGACGTCCGACTCCGTGACGGACTCACACTGCTTCTGGTCAGTCGAGTCGTCGAACTTCTTGACGATCTTGAACTGGGCGTCGCCGGAGGAGCAGTCGACGTCCACCAGGTCCGGGCTCTTGTCGGTGCCCTTGTTGTGGAGGCAGCCGCCGACCTTCGACGTCTCGGCGTCGGTCTGGTCGAACTGGGAGAAGGCGAACCGCACGCCGATGATGACCACGATGGTGACGATCACGCCGATGATGCGCTTGCCGATGTTCCTGCCGCGCCGCGGCGGCGCGGCAGGCGGCGGGAAGGCGCCGGGCTGGCCCTGCGGAGGCGGGAAGGCGCCGGGCTGACCTTGCGGGGTCGGGCTGTGGGTGTCATGAGGTGGCGGAGTCGCCATGATGGTTCCCCTCCCTGGGATGAACCTGTCAGTTCCTGTGAACGCGCGAACGTTACTGGACGGGTCGGACAGGCCCCCCGCCGGGGCGGCTGTTTCACGTGAAACGACGTGGGGTCCTGGCGGTGCCGAACGCCACCGCGGCGTAGACAGCGGAGAGCCCGAGAAGGAGCCCCGCGGAGCGGCCGTCCGGGGGGAGGACCAGTGCGCAGATGGCCGCGGCGCCAACGAAGGCGACATTGAACAGCACGTCGTAGATCGAGAAGATCCGCCCCCGGTAGGCGTCGTCGATCGAGGACTGGACCACCGTGTCTGTGGCGATCTTCGCCCCCTGGGTGGCCAGCCCCAGCACGAAGGCCGCCGCCAGTACGGGGGCCGGCTCGAAGGGGAGGCCCAGTCCGGGAAGCAGGACGGCGGCCGAACCCGCGCAGACCGTGATCCAGCCGAAGGTGCCGAAGTGGCCGGTGGCCCAGGGGGTGACGGCGGCCGCCGTGAAGAAGCCCGCACCCGAGACGGCGACCGCCAGGCCGAGCAGCGCCAGTCCGTCCGCCGTGCCATGGTGGGCCCCCTCGGATCCCGACCAGGCGTAGCGGCAGAGCATCAGCACCGTCACCGTGAGTCCGCCGTAGCAGAAGCGCATCGCCGTCATCGCGGCCAGGGCGCGTGCGGCGCGCGGCCGCCGGCGCAGATGTCCCAGGCCGTGCACCAGACCGCGGAAGGTGCTGAGCAGCGCCTCGCGCACCCGCGGCTGGATACGGGACGGGTCCGGCCCCAGCAGGTCCCGCCCCAGGGTGAGCGCGGCGAGCCCGGCACAGAGGTAGAGGACGGCGCCCAGGACCACGACCAGGAGGTCGGAGCGGGTGCCCTCGGCTACCACCAGGTGCACCAGGAAGGCCGCCCCGCCGCCCGCGGTGGCCGCGAGCGTGCCGGCGGTCGGGGACAGCGCGTTCGCCATGACCAGGCGTTCCCCGTCCACGACGCGGGGCAGGGCGGCCGAAAGGCCGGCGAGTACGAAGCGGTTGATGCCGGTGACCGAGAGGGCGGACAGGTAGAAGAGCCAGTCCGGGACGCGCAGCAGCATCAGTACGGCCGTGCCGAGGGAGAGCACCGCCCGCAGCAGGTTGCAGTAGAGAAGGACCTGCCGGCGTCGCCAGCGGTCCAGCAGGACGCCCGTGAACGGCCCGAGGAGCGAGTACGGCAGCAGCAGGACCGCCATCGCGGAGGCGATGGCGGCCGGCGAGGTCTGCTTCTCCGGGGAGAAGACCACGTAGGCAGCCAGCGCCACCTGGAAGACCCCGTCGGAGAGCTGGGACAGCAGCCGAACCGTCAGCAGCCGGCGGAAGTCCCGGAAGCGCAGCAGCACACGGAGATCACGGACAACGGGCATGCGCACAGCCTCACATGACGCACAAACCCCCGGGTGCCATACCCGGGGGCCTGCGCGGTCGCGTCGTACGACGAGCGGTGACGGGGGTTAAGCCGCTGTTCAGCGCTCGACCTCGCCGCGGATGAACTTCTCCACGTTCTCGCGGGCCTCGTCGTCGAAGTACTGCACCGGCGGGGACTTCATGAAGTAGGAGGACGCCGACAGGATCGGGCCGCCGATGCCGCGGTCCTTGGCGATCTTCGCCGCGCGCAGCGCGTCGATGATGACACCCGCGGAGTTCGGGGAGTCCCAGACCTCGAGCTTGTACTCCAGGTTCAGCGGCACGTCGCCGAAGGCGCGGCCCTCGAGGCGGACGTACGCCCACTTGCGGTCGTCCAGCCAGGCCACGTAGTCCGAGGGGCCGATGTGGACGTTCTTCTCACCCAGGTCGCGGTCGGGGATCTGGGAGGTGACGGCCTGCGTCTTGGAGATCTTCTTGGACTCCAGGCGCTCTCGCTCGAGCATGTTCTTGAAGTCCATGTTGCCGCCGACGTTCAGCTGCATGGTGCGCTCGACGATGACACCGCGGTCCTCGAAGAGCTTGGTCAGCACGCGGTGCGTGATAGTGGCACCGACCTGCGACTTGATGTCGTCACCGACGATCGGCACACCGGCCTCGGTGAACTTGTCCGCCCACTCCTTGGTGCCGGCGATGAAGACCGGCAGGGCGTTGACGAAGGCGACCTTGGCGTCGATGGCGCACTGGGCGTAGAACTTCGCCGCGTCCTCGGAACCCACGGGCAGGTAGCAGACGAGCACGTCGACCTGGCGGTCCTTGAGGACCTGCACGACGTCCACCGGCTCCTCGGCGGACTCCTCGATGGTCTCGCGGTAGTACTTGCCGAGACCGTCCAGGGTGTGGCCGCGCTGGACGGTCACGCCCTTCTGCGGCACGTCGCAGATCTTGATGGTGTTGTTCTCGCTGGCACCGATGGCGTCCGCGAGGTCGAGGCCGACCTTCTTGGCGTCCACGTCGAAGGCAGCGACGAACTCTACGTCACGCACGTGGTAGTCGCCGAACTGCACGTGCATGAGGCCAGGCACGCGACTGCCCGAATCGGCGTCCTTGTAGTACTCGACACCCTGCACCAGCGATGCGGCGCAGTTGCCCACGCCAACGATGGCTACGCGAACCGAACCCATTCCGGTTGCTCCCTGTGTAATCGTCACGCGGGTCCCCGGCGCGTGCCGGGTCCGCCGTTTTCCTGTTGGTTGTCCTGCTCGGCATCGGCGGACGGAGCGGCCGGGGGCTGCTTGCCACGCCCTGCCCGCTCGGTCTCGATCAGCTCGTTCAGCCAGCGGACCTCTCGCTCCACCGACTCCATGCCGTGCCGCTGCAGCTCGAGCGTGTAGTCGTCGAGCCGCTCACGGGTACGCGCGAGGGACGCGCGCATCTTCTCCAGGCGCTCCTCGAGGCGGCTGCGCCGCCCCTCGAGGACACGCATCCGTACGTCCCTGGACGTCTGGCCGAAGAAGGCGAAACGAGCCGCGAAGTGCTCGTCCTCCCACGCGTCAGGGCCGGAGTGGGCGAGGAGCTCTTCGAAGTGCTCCTTGCCGGCCGCCGTCAACCGGTACACGATCTTGGCCCGTCGGCCGGCCAGCGGCGCGGCGAGCGGATCTGGCTCAGGGCCGGTCTCCTCGACCAGATAACCCTGGGTGACCAGTGTCTTGAGGCAGGGGTAGAGGCTGCCGTAGCTGAACGCGCGGAACACACCGAGCGAGGTGTTGAGCCGTTTGCGCAGCTCGTAACCGTGCATCGGGGATTCGCGCAGCAGGCCCAGGACGGCGAACTCGAGGATGCCGGAGCGCTTGCTCATGTCCTCGTTTCCCTCCCGTCCGGGCTGTCGTCGCCTCTTATCTCGCCGTGATGTATCGGCTCGATACATCGCGACGATAGAACGACTTCTCCCGGTAGGGCAAGACGGCCCACCGTGACCGGCGTCACATCGCGAGATCCGTCCACCGTCAACCGTCCGTAATGTGATGAACATCTGGCTAGAACCTCTTTTGACCGTGCGTACTCTGTTCGCCATGCAGAGCATCGGGAACCGAGTGACGTCAGTCAGCGTCCTTGTCCCTGGTGCAGTGCGGCCATCGCACGCCGGGGGGACCGGAAAACCAACTGCCGCTTTCAGGCGATTCCGCCTGTCCTAGGAGTAGCTGTTCATGAGCGAGCACCGTCGCAAGCCGCCGCAGTCGCCCGGCGACGGCCGGGCCGCCGCCCGGCGCGGCGCGCAGCAGCAGCCCCCGCCGCCTGGCGGCCGGCGGGCCGCTGGGCCGCCGAGGCCGCAGCCGTACGGCCCGCACGGAACCGGTTCGGGGCAGGGCCACGGCCCGCGCCAGGGCATGGGACAACAACCCCCCCGTCAGGGTGCGGGTGCGGGCGCGGGGGGCCGCGCGGGGACCGGTGGCCGGGCCCACGGGGCCGAGCCGCCCTACCAGGGGCGGGCAGCCGCGCGCCGTGCCGCCCAGTCCACGCAGAAGGGCGGCCGTCGCCGTGCCGCCACGGCCGCGCAGGGCGGGCGTGGCGGTGGCCAGCCGCCCAAGAAGCGCATCATCGATTACCCCCGTTGGGGGAAGGACGGATGGCGCCGCTGGATGCCGTCCTGGAAGCTCGTCTCCGGGCTGTGCCTGTTCTTCTTCGGCAGCATGGTCACCGTCGCGGGCGTCGGATACGCGATGGTGGGCATCCCCAACGAGAACGACGCCGCCAAGTCGCAGAACAACGTCTACTACTGGGCGGACAACACCCGCATGGTGGCGACCGGCTCCGGTGCCAACCGGCAGAACGTGACGCTCGCCGACATCCCCAAGGAGATGCAGCAGGCGGTCATCTCGGCGGAGAACAAGACCTTCTACAAAGACTCCGGTGTCGACCCCATGGGCGTCGGCCGGGCGCTGTTCAACATGGCCAGAGGCGGTGACGCGCAGGGCGGTTCGACGATCACCCAGCAGTACGTCAAGAACACCTACCTGAGCCAGGACCAGACGGTCAGCCGCAAGTTCAAGGAGCTCTTCATCTCCATAAAGGTGGGGACGAAGCTCGACAAGCGCGAGATCCTGCAGGGCTACCTGAACACCTCGTACTACGGGCGTGGTGCCTATGGCATCCAGGCGGCCGCGCAGACCTACTACGGAGTGGACGCCAAGGACCTCAACGCGAGCCAGTGCGCCTTCCTGGCCGCGCTGCTCAAGGGCCCGACGTACTACGACCCGGCCGGGGCCACGAACATCGACCCCATCGCGACGCCCAAGGCGAACCGGAAGAACTCCGAGGAACGCTGGAAGTGGATCCTCGGCGAGATGTACAAGGACAAGGGCCTCACCAAGGCCGAGTACGACAAGGCCGTGGCCAAGTACCCCGAACCGCAGGGCCTCAAGGCGACCGCCGGCATGAGCGGTCAGATCAGCTACCTGGTCGACATCGCCAAGAGCTATGTGCTGAGCCACACCGACATCAGCCAGAGCCAGCTGGACAAGGGCGGCTACGAGATCCACACGACCTTCGAGAAGGCGAAGGTCGAGTCGCTCAAGAAGGCCGTCGACGAGGTCCGCAAGAAGAACATAGACCCCAAGAAGCGCGAGGCTGACAAGTTCGTCCAGTTCGGCGCGGCGTCCGTGGTGCCGGGCGACGGCAGGATCGTCGCCCTGTACGGCGGAGAGGGTTTCGAGCACGGCCAGTTCAACAACAACGCCAACACCACGGGTGTCCCCGTCGGCTCCACCTGGAAGCCGTTCGTGCTGGCCGCGGCAATGCAGTACGGCACCAACCAGACCAACGGTGTCGGGCTGTCACCGCAGAGCAAGTACAACGGCAACGACCTGCTCAAGATCAAGGACCACGAGGGCAACTACGTCCTGAGGAAGGACGGCAGCGTCTTCAAGCAGAAGAACGAGAGCGGGTACCCCTGGGGCTACATCACGCTGCGCAAGGCGATGGAGCAGTCCATCAACACCCCCTTCGTGCAGCTCGGTGAGGACGTCGGGCTGCCCAAGGTGGCCGAGATGGCGAAGAACGCGGGCGTGCTGGAGTCGAGCTTCGAGTCCCTGAACGCCTCGTTCTCGATCGGCACGTCCAAGCCGTCCGCCATCCGCATGGCCGACGCCTACGCGACGTTCGCCGCGTCGGGCACCCAGGCCGAGCCCTACTCCGTCACCAAGGTGGTCAAGGACGGCAGTGTCGTGCCGGGCTTCGGCAAGCCGAAGATCAAGCGGGACGCGATCGACAGCAACGTCGCCAACAACGTCACCGACGTGCTGGAGAACGTGGTCAAGAACGGCACCGGCAAGAAGGCCCTGACGGTGGGCCGCACGGTCGCGGGCAAGACGGGTACCACGGACAGCGAGAAGGGAACCAGGTCCGCCTGGTTCGTCGGGTACACCAAGCAGCTCTCGACCTCGGTGGTCCTGTTCCGCGAGAACCCCAAGAAGCCCGGTCTGATCGGCATGGCGGGCACCGCGGGGCTCGCGTCGGCGCACGGTGGTGACATGCCCGCGGAGGTCTGGGCGAAGTACATGTCCCAGGCGCTCAAGGGCAAGGAAGACACCGGCTTCCCCGACCCCGAGAAGATCGGCCAGGTCAAGGACCAGCTCGGCGCCCCGTCGGCGAGCCCCTCGGTCTCGGCCACCCCGAGCGAGTCTCCGACCACCAACCCGACCCCCACCGAGTCGCGGCCGCAGGGCAGGCCGACCCCGACCGACTCCGGGGCCTGCAAGCCCTGGCAGTGGGGTTGCCAGGACGGCAGCGGTGGCAACGGCGGCGGAGCCACGGACGGTGGCACCAGCGGGACCCCGACGTCGACCCCGACGTCCAGTAGCACCGGCAAGAACAACGGAGGCAACGGCAACGGCGGACTCATCGCGGGTACGGGCGGTTGACCGCCCCGCGTTGCGCAGAGCAGTGATCCGCGGCCGTGGAGGGCAGTACGCCCTCCGCGGCCGCGGCCGTTCCCGGCGGGTGGCGGGCGGCATGGGGATCCGACGCTCCGCACGCTGCGATGTAGGGCAGGATGTGGCCCATGACGATCGTGCGCGAAGACCCCCACCACGAGGCCTCGGAGGCCGAGGCGGTCGTGCCCCCGACCCGTGAGGACCCGGTCGCCGTGGCCGGGAGCGAGGTCATCGGCGGCCCGCTCGGCCGCTTCGCGGCCGTGGGGCGGCGGGGCTGGTGGAACCCCCTGCGCGTGGTCGTGCTGATCGCCATCGGGATGTTCGCGCTGGGCATGGTGCAGAAGCTGCCGTGCTACGACAGCGGCTGGTTCTTCGGGGCGAACGCCCAGTACAGCCACGCCTGCTACTCCGACATCCCGCACCTGTACTACGGCCGGGGCTTCGCGGACGACCTCGTCCCGTACTTCGACCACATCCCGGACACGGTCTCCGGCGGCATGGGCTACCTGGAATACCCGGTCCTGACCGGGCTCTTCATGGAGGTCGCCTCCTGGCTCACCCCGCACGGGGGCACGATCCAGCACCGGGAACAGATCTACTGGCTGGTCAACGCCGGGATGCTGCTGGTCTGCACCGCCGTCATCGCGGTCTGTGTCGCCCGGACCAACCGGCGCCGCCCCTGGGACGCACTGCTGGTCGCGCTGGCGCCCGCGTTCGCGCTGACCGCGACCATCAACTGGGACCTCTTCGCGGTCGCCCTCGCGGCGGCCGGGATGATGCTGTGGTCGCGCGGCCGTCCGGCGGCCGCGGGCATCCTGATCGGGCTGGCGACGGCCGCCAAGCTCTACCCGGTGCTGATGTTGGGGCCGCTGTTCCTGCTGTGTCTGCGGGCCGGGAAGCTGAGGGCCTGGAGCGCGGCGGTGGGCGGTGCCGTGGCGTCCTGGCTGGTGGTGAACCTTCCGGTGATGCTGCTCGCCCGGGACGGCTGGGCGAAGTTCTACACCTTCAGCCAGGAGCGGGGCGTCGACTACGGCTCTGTCTGGCTGATCATCTCCCAGCAGACCGGCAAGTCGATCGACGGCGCCAACTTCTACGCCAGCGCGCTCATGCTGCTGTTCTGCGCCGGCATGGCCGCGCTGGCGCTGTACGCGCCACGGCGCCCGCGCTTCGCGCAGCTGGCCTTCCTCGTCGTGGCGGCCTTCATCCTGACCAACAAGGTCTACTCGCCGCAGTACGTGCTGTGGCTGGTGCCGCTGGCGGCGCTCGCCCGGCCGCGCTGGCGGGACTTCCTGATCTGGCAGGCCGCCGAGGTCATGTACTTCCTGGGGATCTGGTCGTACCTGGCGTACACGACGGGCGGCAACAGCAAGGGCCTGCCGCAGGACGGCTACCACCTGGCCATCGCGGCGCACCTGATCGGGACGCTGTACCTGTGCGCGGTCGTCGTCCGGGACATCGCCTTCCCCGAGCGCGACGCGGTGCGCCAGGACGGCTCGGACGACCCCTCCGGGGGCGTGCTGGACGGGGCGGAGGACGTGTTCGTGCTGGGGCGGTCCTCGCACCGGCCGCGGCACGCGGCGCCGCTGCAGGGCGGGCCCGAGGACGGCTATGGCTATGGCTACGGCTACGAGCATGGGTACGGCGAGCCGCGCCCGGTGGTGCAGTGGGGCGTGGACCCGGCGCCGCCTGTCCCGCCTGCCCCGCCCCACTGAGGGCGGGGGACGCCCCGGGTGCCCGGGGCGTTCAGCGGTCGACGACGCGGTCGAACTGCGTCGTCGTGTGCCGCAGGTGCGCCACCAGCTCGTCCCCGACCGCCGGGGGCGCCACGTCGCCCGGCAGGAAGAGGATCGACACCTGCATGTGCGGGGGCTCGGCGAACCAGCGCTGCTTGCCCGCCCACACGAAGGGCGACAGGTTGCGGTTGATGGTGGCCAGGCCGGCCCTCGCGACGCCCTTGGCGCGCGGCATGACGCCGTGCATGGCCTTGGGGGCCTCAAGGCCCACCCCGTGCGACGTACCGCCCGCCACGACGACCAGGTGGCCGTCCTCGGAGGCCTTGTTCTGGCGGTAGCCGAAGCGCTCGCCCTTGGCGATGCGCGTGACGTCCAGGACGGCGCCCCGGTACTCGGTGGCCTCGTGGTCGCCGAGCCACAGCCGGGTGCCGATCCGGGCGCGGAAGCGGGTCTGCGGGAACTGGTTGCGCAGCTGGGTCAGCTCGCCGGCCTTGAGGTGGCTGACGAACATGGTGTGCAGCGGCAGCCGGGCCGCGCGCAGCCGCTCCATCCAGCCGAAGACCTCCTCCACGCCGTCGGAGCCGTCGGTGCGGTCCAGCGGCAGGTGGATGGCGAAGCCCTCCAGGCGGACGTCGTCTATGGCCGAGTGCAGTTTGACCAGGTCGTCCTCGCTGACGCCGTGCCGCCTCATGCTGCTCATGACCTCGATGACGACCCGCGCGCCGACCAGGCCGCGCACGCCCTCCACGGAGGACACGGAGCGGATGGCGCGGTCCGGCAGCGGTACCGGCTCCTCGCCCAGCCGGTACGGGGTCAGCACCAGCAGGTCCCCGCCGAACCAGTCCTTGATCCGGGCGGCCTCGTACGTCGTGCCCACGGCGAGGATGTCCGAGCCGAGACGGATCGCCTCCTCGGCCAGGCGCTCGTGGCCGAAGCCGTACCCGTTGCCCTTGCAGACGGGGACCAGTCCGGGGAACTGCTCCGCCACGGACTGCTGGTGCGCACGCCAGCGCGCGGTGTCGACGTACAGGGTGAGCGCCATGGCCGGAACGAGGACCTTTCTGCGGTGTCTGCGGTCAGTCGGGCACGCGGGTCAGCGGCGGGACATGTAGATGTCGAGAGCCTTGTGCAGCAGCTTGTTGAGCGGGAAGTCCCACTCGCCCAAGTATTCGGCAGCCTGCCCGCCAGTGCCCACCTTGAACTGGATGAGACCGAAGAGGTGGTCGCTCTCGTCCAGCGAGTCGCTGATGCCGCGCAGGTCGTACACGCTCGCGCCGAGCGCGTAGGCGTCCCGCAGCATCCGCCACTGCATGGCGTTGCTCGGCCGCACCTCGCGCTTGTGGTTGGCCGAGGCCCCGTACGAGTACCAGACGTGCCGGCCGACGACGAGCATCGTCGCGGCGGCGACCGCCTCGCCCTCGTGCTTGGCGAAGTACAGCCGCATGCGGTTGGGGTCCTCCGAGTTGAGGACCTGCCACATGCGCTGGAAGTAGGAAAGGGGCCGCGGGCGGAAGTGGTCGCGCTCGGCGGTGACCTCGTACAGCTGCTGCCACACGGGCAGGTCGTCATAGGCGCCCTGGACGACCTCGACGCCGGCCTTCTCGGCCTTCTTGATGTTGCGCCGCCACAGCTGGTTGAAGCCCTTCTGGACGTCGTCCAGGCTGCGGTTCTCCAGCGGGACCTGGAAGACGTAGCGGGGCTGCACGTCGCCGAAGCCGGCGCCGCCGTCCTCGCCCTGCTGCCAGCCCATGCGGCGCAGCCGGTCGGCCACCTCGAAGGCACGGGGTTCGATGAAGGTCGCCTCGACGTCGCGCAGGCGCTTGACGTCGGGGTCGGCGATGCCGGCCTTGATGGCGGCCGCGTCCCAGCGGCGGATGACGACCGGCGGGCCCATCTTGACGGAGAACGCGCCCTGCTGCTTCAGGTGCGCCAGCATCGGGCGCAGCCACTCCTCCAGGTTGGGCGCGTACCAGTTGATCACCGGGCCCTCGGGGAGGTAGGCGAGGTAGCGCTTCACCTTGGGCAACTGCCGGTAGAGAACCAGGCCGGCGCCGACCAGCTCACCGGTCTTGTCGTCGAACCAGCCGAGGTTCTCCGAGCGCCACTCGGTCTTGACGTCGGCCCAGGCGGGAACCTGGCAGTGGCTTGCCGAGGGCAGGCTCTGGATGTACGCCAGGTGCTGTTCCCGACTGATGGTCCTCAGGGTCAAGCTCATGCGGGGCGCTCCCCATCGCTGCGGCTACGGCATTGCTGACTGCATTACTGCGCCGAAGCCTACTGCGAACGGCGAACGCCCCCACGAGGGCTGTGGACAACTAGGCCCGCGGCTTCGTCCGGCGGGGGCCGGGAACGGTCGGTCAGGACACCACGCCGCCGAAGAGCCCGCCGTGCGCCATGCCGAGGTAGAAGCCGATCGCGGCCAGCCCCATGCCGATGATGAAGAAGAAGCGCTCGGCCGTGGTGGCGGAGCGGTACTGCCCGAAGGCGCCGACGAGGATGCCGGCCAGGCCCGCCCAGGAGCTGAGCAGGTGCAGGCTGTCCCAGAAGGCCGCGATGGCGGAGACCAGGCCGAGCACGACGGTCACGACGGCCAGGGTGTTCTCCACCGGATGGGGCCTGCCGTCGGAGTTGAGGGTGCTGAGTACTCGCTGGTAGAGACGGCTGCCGGTAGTGGGTCGCACTGCCTGTGCCATGAGGCACCTCCGTGATGGAGAGGTGGCGCATCGTAGCGCCGGACACACCCGATGTGTACAGATTGCGGGCTTCCGGGGCCGGATTTCAACCGGAAGCCACGAGGCGGGTAGTGTGTACCGTCTGCACCGGTGTCTGTGCAGGCCCACACGACGGCCCCGCAGGGCCTTCGGGGAGCGATCCCCGGAACGCTCCGGGCGTTGTCAGTGGGCCGCGATACCGTTGCGACGCGATGCAAACCCTCCTGCCACGGAAACGCCGTGGCCGCTGAGTCCAAAGGAGGTGGGTTCCACATGCGTCACTACGAGGTGATGGTGATCCTCGACCCCGATCTCGAGGAGCGTGCTGTCTCCCCGCTGATCGAGAACTTCCTCGGCGTCGTCCGCAACGCGGGCGGCAAGGTCGAGAAGGTCGACACCTGGGGCCGTCGTCGTCTTTCGTACGAGATCAAGAAGAAGCCCGAGGGCATCTACTCGGTCATCGACCTCAACGCCACTCCTGAGGTCGTCAAGGAGCTCGACCGTCAGATGAACCTGAACGAGTCGGTCCTCCGGACCAAGGTCCTCCGTCCCGAGACCCACTGAGCCTGCGGGCTCAGGCAGTCGGGAAACCGAGAAGCCAAGCAACGCCGAGAGGTCACTCACCATGGCAGGCGAGACCGTCATCACGGTCGTCGGCAATCTCGTCGACGACCCCGAGCTGCGCTTCACCCCCTCGGGTGCGGCGGTCGCGAAGTTCCGTGTCGCGTCCACTCCCCGCACCTTCGACCGGCAGACCAACGAGTGGAAGGACGGCGAAAGCCTCTTCCTCACGTGCTCGGTCTGGCGGCAGGCGGCGGAGAACGTGGCCGAGTCGCTCCAGAAGGGCATGCGCGTCATCGTGCAGGGCCGTCTGAAGCAGCGCTCGTACGACGACCGCGAGGGCGTCAAGCGGACGGTCTACGAGCTGGACGTCGACGAGGTCGGCGCCAGCCTGCGCAGCGCGACCGCCAAGATCACCCGGGCCAGCGGTGGCGGCGGCGCCTCGCGCGGCGGCCAGGGCGGTTACGGCGGCGGTGGCGGCCAGGGCGGCGGCTGGGGCGGTGGCCCCGGTGGCGGCCAGGGCGGCGCGCCCGACGCCGACCCGTGGGCGACCGGCGCTCCGGCCGGTGGCGGCCAGGGCGGCGGCGGCTGGGGCGGTGGCTCCGGCGGCGGCGGCGGTTTCTCGGACGAGCCGCCCTTCTAAGGGCGGCAGCGCACCAAACTTCTTGATCACACTGGAGAGAGACAATGGCGAAGCCGCCTGCTCGCAAGCCTAAGAAGAAGGTTTGCGTGTTCTGCAAGGACAAGATCACGTACGTCGACTACAAGGACACGAACCTGCTGCGGAAGTTCATTTCCGACCGCGGCAAGATCCGTGCCCGTCGGGTCACCGGCAACTGCACCCAGCACCAGCGCGACGTCGCCACGGCCGTGAAGAACAGCCGTGAGATGGCGCTGCTGCCCTACACCTCGACCGCTCGCTAAGGAAGGGTGACTGAGCAATGGCGAAGATCATCCTCACCAACGAGGTCAGCGGCCTCGGCGCCGCCGGCGACGTCGTCGAGGTCAAGAGCGGCTACGCCCGCAACTACCTGATCCCGCGCGGTTTCGCGATCGCGTGGACCAAGGGTGGCGAGAAGGACGTCGAGCAGATCCGCCGCGCGCGCCGGATCCGTGAGATCGCGACCGTCGAGCAGGCCAACTCCTTCAAGGCCCAGCTCGAGGGCGTCAAGGTCAAGCTGTCGACCCGCGCGGGCGACGCCGGCCGGCTGTTCGGCTCGGTGACCCCGGCCGACATCGCCGCCGCCGTCAAGGCCGCGGGTGGTCCGGACGTGGACAAGCGCCGGATCGAGATCGGTTCCCCGATCAAGACGCTGGGCTCCCACAAGGTGTCGGTGCGCCTGCACCCCGAGGTCGAGGCCGCTCTCGACGTCGAGGTCGTCGCCGCCTGACCCGCACGCACCGCGTGAACGCCGGGCCCGGAACCGCGAGGTTCCGGGCCCGGCGTCTTGCCGCTCACGGGAGGGGCCGCGGTGTCAGGCGCGCACGGCGCCGGTGACGGCCCACTTCCCCGAGCGGGCGCGCCAGTGGAGGCCGGCCAGCCGGGTGAGCATCATCAGCCCCATCGCCCACCACAGGGCGGTGAGGCCCCAGCCCAGGGCGGGTACGGCAAGCGCGGCCGGGGCGAAGACGGCGAGGGTGACGATCATCGACCAGGCCAGGTAGGCGCCGTCGCCGGCGCCGATCAGGATCCCGTCCAGCACGAAGACCACGCCGCAGACCGGCTGGGAGAGCGCCGCCACCAGCAGGACGGTCATCAGCTCGGAGCGCACGGCCGGGTCCGAGGTGAACAGCGGGGTGATCAGCGGCCGGGAGACGGCCAGGACCAGACCGATCAGCACGCCCGAGGCGATACCCCACTGCACCATGCGGCGGCTCGCGGCCCGGGCCCCGGCCACGTCGTCAGCGCCGAGGTAGCGGCCGATGATGGCCTGGCCCGCGATGGCGATGGCGTCCAGGGCGAAGGCGGCCAGCGACCAGAGGGTGGTGGTGATCTGGTGGGCGGCGATCGAGGCGTCCCCGAGCCGGGCCGCCACCGCGGTGGCGAGCAGCAGGACGGCGCGCAGGCTCAGCGTGCGGATCAGCAGGGGCGTCCCGGCCTGGGCGCAGGCGCGGATCCCGGCGAGGTCGGGCCGGAGCGAGGCACCGTACCGGCGGGCACCGCGGACCACGACGCCGAGGTAGACGGCCGCCATCGCGTTCTGGGAGATGACCGTGCCCCAGGCGGATCCGGCGATGCCGAGCCCGGCGCCGTACACCAGCACCACGTTGAGCACGGCGTTCAGGGCGAAGCCGCCGACGGCGACGTAGAGCGGGGTGCGGGTGTCCTGCAGCCCGCGCAACACACCGGTGGCCGCCAGGACGACGAGCATCGCGGGGATGCCGAGGGCGCTGATCCGCAGATAGGTGACGGCGTACGGCGCCGCGGTGCCGGAGGCCCCGAAGACGTCGGCGAGGGCGGGTGCCGCGGGGACGGCGACGGCGACCGCGGCGGCGCTGATGAGGAGGGCGAGCCAGATGCCGTCCATGCCCTGGCGGATGGCCGCGGGCAGGTCGCCCGCGCCGACCCGGCGGGCGACGGCGGCGGTGGTGGCGTACGCGAGGAAGACGAAGACGCCGACGAGGGTGGTGAGCAGGGCGCCCGCGACGCCGAGGCCGGCGAGCTGCGACGTGCCGAGGTGGCCCACGATCGCGCTGTCGGCCATGAGGAAGAGCGGTTCGGCGACGAGGGCGCCGAAGGCGGGCAGCGCGAGGGCGATGATCTCGCGGTCGTGGCGGCGTACGGCCTGCTGGGGGGAGACTTCGGCGACCTGGGGCACCCGGCCAGGGTAATCATCCACATGTAAGGGACGCAAGGAGATGCTGCCTCTTACCTCTTGCTGTGTGGGGTGATCACCTCCGTGCCGTTTGTCGTGATCTTGGGCCGAGCGGGCAAGTTTTTCTTTTCCACAGTGGGTGGACGAAGAAAGTGCAGGTCAGCGACGTGATCATTGGGTGATTGTGTGCTTGTCCACCGCGCTGTCCCCCGCCCTGTACACAGCTGGAGCGGGCTTCTCCACAGGTAGGGGCGGTTCTTCAACAGGTCGTCCCCAGCCCCTGTGGATAACCGTCTTGGCTGTGAGCCCCGTGGACCCCTACCGTGGGGCGTCGCCCGACGTGCCACAGGTGTGTCCGGGCGTCTCGATTGTCAGAGCCGTGGCGTAGGAAAAGGGACACGACGCGGCGGTCCGCGCCGGACGGGAAGGAGGTGGCAGGGGGGTGAGCCAGCCCGAACCCGCGGACGACCACTGGGGGAGCGAGCCGCCGTTCCCGCCGGACGGTCCCGGCGACCGCCTGCCCGTCTCCCGCTTCCGCCGCAGGGACGAGCGGGACCGCGACCGGGACCGCGGCGACGACCGCGGAGCGGCCGGCTTCGAGCGCGTACCGCCGCAGGACCTGGACGCCGAGATGTCGGTGCTCGGCGGCATGCTGCTGTCCAAGGACGCCATCGCCGACGTCGTCGAGGTGCTGAAGGGTGCCGACTTCTACCGGCCCGCCCACGAGACCGTCTACGCCGCGATCCTCGACCTCTACGCCCGCGGCGAACCCGCCGACCCCATCACCGTAGCCGCCGAGCTCACCAAGCGCGGCGAGCTCGTGCGCGTCGGCGGCGCCCCTTACCTGCACAGCCTCGTCAACGCGGTGCCCACCGCGGCCAACGCCGAGTACTACGCGGAGATCGTGCACGAGCGCGCGGTCCTGCGCCGGCTCGTCGAGGCGGGCACACGCATCACACAGATGGGGTACGCCGCCGACGGCGACGTCGACGAGATCGTCAACTCCGCGCAGGCCGAGATCTACGCCGTCACGGAGCAGCGCACCAGCGAGGACTACCTCCCGCTCTCCGAGATCATGGAGGGGGCCCTCGACGAGATCGAGGCCATCGGTTCGCGCAGCGGCCAGATGTCCGGGGTGCCCACCGGCTTCGCCGACCTGGACTCCCTCACCAACGGACTGCACCCCGGTCAGATGATCGTCATCGCCGCCCGTCCCGCGATGGGCAAGTCCACGCTCGCGCTGGACTTCGCCCGTGCCTGCTCGGTCACCAACGGCATGCCCAGCGTCTTCTTCTCCCTCGAAATGGGGCGCAACGAGATCGCGATGCGCCTGCTGTCCGCCGAGGCGCGGGTCGCCCTGCACCACATGCGCTCCGGCAACATGACCGACGACGACTGGACGCGGCTGGCCCGCCGGATGCCCGACGTCTCGGCCGCCCCGCTCTACATCGACGACTCGCCGAACCTGTCGATGATGGAGATCCGCGCCAAGTGCCGCCGGCTCAAACAGCGCAACGACCTCCGCCTGGTGGTCATCGACTACCTCCAGCTGATGCAGGCCGGCGGCTCGCGCCGCCCCGAGAGCCGCCAGCAGGAGGTCTCCGACATGTCCCGCAACCTCAAGCTCCTGGCGAAGGAGCTCGAGGTGCCGGTCATCGCGCTCTCCCAGCTGAACCGTGGTCCCGAGCAGCGCACCGACAAGAAGCCGATGGTCAGCGACCTGCGTGAGTCGGGCTCCATCGAGCAGGACGCGGACATGGTGATCCTGCTGCACCGCGAGGACGCCTACGAGAAGGAGTCCCCGCGCGCGGGCGAGGCCGACCTGATCGTCGCCAAGCACCGAAACGGCCCGACGGCCACCATCACCGTGGCCTTCCAGGGCCACTACTCGCGATTCGTGGACATGGCCCAGACCTGAGCCGGGGACGCCGCGATCCGCCGTGCGCCGTTCGTCCGTGCTGCGCGGCACCAACGGCGGTCCCCCGGTCACGAACGCCAGAGTGACACCGCTCGCGACGTCTGCCTCGAGGGCGACTCCGCCTACGGCCGGGTGTTCTCGCGGTAGCGCCCGCCAGGGCTCAGCCCAGGGCCACCATCAGCGGTGCGTGGCGGCGGTGTTCGTCGCCGGGCAGGTCGCGATGGCCCAGCACCATCAGGGTGTTGGGGAAGACGGGGGTCACGCCGTGTGCCGCGGCCCAGCCGTCGAGGGCACCGGGGGCGCCGGTGCGCAGGTCGAGGCGGACGGGGGTGCCCGCGTCCCGGGCGACAGCGGTGATCAGCCGCCGGGCCCCGGCCGCGTTCGCCGCGACGACGGGGCCCACGACCAGGGTGTCCGCGTTGCGCCAGGCCGAGGCGTAACCGGTCAGGACACCGTCCTCCTCGGCGACCAGGACCCGCTCGGCGAACCGGGGCAGGTCGCGCAGGAGGGGGGAGCGGTCCGCGCCGAACACCTCGGCGTCGAGGGCGAGCAGGGCCGGCAGGTCGGCCTCGGTGAAGGGACGCGGCTCCGCGGCGCCGGGCCCGCCCGGCCCGTCCGCCCCGGCGGGCTCGGCCGGGGCGAAGCGGCCGCGGTGCGTGACGACGGTGCCGACCGCCCGGAAGCCGAGCTTCTCGTACAGGGGCCGACCGCGGTCGGTGGCGTGCAGCGTGACGGTGTCGTCACCCGCCTCGGCCAGGACGTGGGTCATGATGCGCCGTCCGAGTCCCCGCCCCTCGTAGCGGGCGGCGACCAGGACCATGCTGACCGCCGCCAGGCCGCCCGCGTAGCGCGTGAGGACGGTGGTGGCGGCCAGGCCGTCGCCGTCGGGGGCGTCGATGCCGTAACCGGTGCCGTGAGTGAGCAGGAAGCGCCACTTGTGCTCCTCGGCGCCCCAGTCGCGGCTGATGGCCAGCGCGCTGCAGGCGGGGAGGTCGGCAGAGGTGAGACGGCGTACGGGGGCCGTGGCGGCCGTGGGGGATGTCATGCGGGCAGCGTGCCGTGGCGGCGGCGGGCGGTGCCCATAGTTTTTCCCTATGACCATCGGTCGGTGCCGGGCTATCCTCCGGGGGTGACGCTGACCTTGCCCGGCCTGCGGGCGTTCGTGGCGGTGGCGCGCACGGGCTCGTTCTCGGCGGCCGCGCGGCAGCTGGACGTACGGCAGCCGACGGTGAGCGAGTCGGTGCGCCGGCTGGAGGCCGCCGCGGGGCGGCCGTTGCTGGTCCGCAACCGCGAACGGGCCGAACTGACCGACCTGGGAAGGCGGATCCTGGCCCACGCGGTGGCGGCGGTGGACGCCGCTGACGAGCTCGAGGGGCTGCTGGACGGGGCGTCCCGGTCGTTGACCGTGGGCTTCCTGGGCGAGGCGGCGGCCGGCCGCACCCGGGAGCTGCTGGACCTGGTCCAGGCCCGCGCCCCCGGCGACGTCCGGCTGCGCCGCTACGACTTCGACGACCCCTCCTGCGGGCTGCTGGACGGACACTCCGATCTGGCCATCGTGTGGCCCCCGTTGGACGCCCCGGGACTGGGGATGGTGACGGTCTCCAGCGACCGGCGCTGTGTCGCGCTGCCCGCGACGGACCCGCTGGCCCGCCGGACCGAGGTCGCGCCCGGTGAACTGGGCGGCAGGACCTGGGTGGTGCCGCGAACCGGGGACGCGGCCTACGCCGGGTTCCGCCACCCGTCGGCCGTGGGCGTCGTCCACGTGGCCGGGACGGTGGCGTCGGGGTCGTTGGAGGAGACGCTCGAACTCGTGGCGGCGGGCCGGGGATGCGCGCTGGCGAGCACGTCGACCGACGAGCACTACGCGCGGTCGAACGTGGTGATCGTGCCGCTGGCCGGGGACGTGCGCTGCACGGTCGCCCTGGCCTGGCGGGCGGCGGACCGCCGGCCCGCGGTCCGCGGGGCGGCGGAGGACGCCGCCCGGCTGTTCGGAGGGACGCCGCCGGGGATTGGCCGGGCGGTGGGGAACGAGGGAGGGACCGCGTGGGACGGCTGCACATCTTCGACATGGACGGGACGCTGATGCACGGCTCCTCGGCGAGCATGGAACTCGCCCGGGAACTGGGGCTGGTGGCGGAGTTCCGCGAGCTGGAACACGCGCTCGGGCGGGGCGTGCTCGATCCTCCGGGTTACGCGGAGCGGGCGTACGAGCTGTGGCGGGCGCTCACCCCGGCGCAGGTGGCGGCGGCGTTCGAGGGCGCCCCGTGGCTGACCGGGATACGGGAGGTGTGGGCGGACATCGCGGCCCGCGGGGAGCACTGCGCCGTGGTGTCGCTCTCCCCGGACTTCTTCGTGCGCAGGCTGCTGGAGTGGGGGGCGCACGCGGTCCGGGCGTCGGTCTTCCCGGAGCTCCCGTTCGGGCCGGCGGCCGGGCTGGACCTGGCGGGGATCCTGCTGCCGGAGACGAAGGTGGCGGCCGCGGACGAGCTGTGCGCCCGCTACGGGGTCAGCCGCGCGGAGTGCGTGGCGTACGGCGACTCGCTGTCGGACACGGCGCTGTTCGCGGCGGTGCCGGTGTCGGTCGCGGTCAACGGGGACCACCACGTGAGCGGGCTGGCGAGCCATGCGTACACGGGGCGTGATCTGCGCGAAGCGTACGCACTGGTCGCGGAGTGAACAAGTGACGATTCAACGGTGGTGATCGTCACGGGAATTGAGTGGCGAATGTGAAAGCGGTGACTCGGGGCGCGGTCGGCGGGCTTCCGCGACAGCGGGGTCTCACATTCGGCTGAGCTTAACGGGATCGGTATCGCGTTTCCCGTACTTCCGGCTATTCGGCCGCGCGGCGTGAAGCCCTGGCAGGCTTTCCGCGCAGGACATGTGGCCGACGTACGGACACCGACCGGGAGAAGCTCGAGGCGAAGCTGACCATGGACGCTCTGACCACGAACGCGGCCGAACCGGGAAAGGGTGCCGGGGCTGACTCCTCCGGATGGTTCACGCCGCACACACCACCTGACGGGCCGAGGCCCCATCACGAGGGCGAGGACGGCGCCGCGCCGAGCCGCCCGGTACGGCCGATAAGGCCGGTGGGCACGGGAGCCGGGCGAAACGCCGACCCCGGTCCGGTGCCGCCGCGGCCCGGCCCCCCGCGGGACGCGCCGGGACCGCGGCACCAATCGGAGCCGCCGGCCCCGCAGCCCCCGCCCCGCGCGCAGGCCCGGCCGCGGTCGTGGCAGCCGAGCGCGGATGCCCTGCTGATCCGGCGCACGATGGAGGAGGTCGCGCCGGTCGCTGACAAGACGACGTCGTATTTCTATGCACTTTTGTTCACACGGCATCCGGAGTTGCGCGAACTCTTTCCAGCCGCGATGGACGCGCAGCGCGACCGATTGTTGAAAGCACTCCTCATCGCGGCGGAACACATGGACGACGCCGAGATACTCACCGAATACCTCTCCCAGCTGGGTCGCGGCCACCGCAAATACGGCACGCGTCCCGAGCACTATCCGGCCGTGGGTGAATGCCTGATCGGGGCGCTGACCCGGTACGCTTCGGCCGTCTGGAACGACGAGGTCGAGGGCGCCTGGGTGCGCGCCTACACGCTGATCTCGCAGATCATGATCGACGCGGCGGCGGCCGACGAGAAGCACGCGCCGCCCTGGTGGCACGGGGAGATCGTCAGCCACGAACCGCGCACCTCCGACATAGCGGTGGTCAGCGTCCGCCCCGACCAGCCCTACCCCTTCCTCGCGGGTCAGTACACGACGCTGGAGACGCCCTGGTGGCCCCGGGTCTGGCGGCACTACTCCTTCGCCAGTGCCCCCCGCTCCGACGGCCTGCTGGTCTTCCACGTGAAGGCCGTACCGGCCGGCTGGGTCAGCGGGGCGCTGGTCCACCGCGCCCGGCCCGGCGACGTCCTGCGGCTCGGCCCGCCGGGCGGCTCCATGGTCGTGGACCACAGCACCGACAACGGGCTGCTCTGTCTGGGCGGCGGCACGGGCATCGCCCCCATCAAGGCCCTGGTCGAGGACGTCGCCGAGCACGGTCGCCGCCGGGCCATGGACGTCTTCTACGGCGCCCGCAGCGACCACGACCTGTACGACCTGGACACTCTGCTGGGGTTCGCGCGGCGCCACCCCTGGCTCTCGGTGCGCCCCGTGGTCTCCCACGGCCGCGGCGACGGCGGCCTGCACGGCCCGCTCCCCGAGATCGTGCAGCAGTACGGCCCCTGGCCCGAGTACGACGCGTACCTCAGCGGGCCGCCCGGGATGATCCGCAGCGGCGTCGACACCCTCGTGCGCGGCGGCATGCCCTCCCAGCGCATCCGGCACGACCTGATCGAGGGCCTGGTCGCGGCCGTCGACTGATTCCGCTTTCCGTCCCTCCCACGCCCCCACGAGGAGAAACGTTGCCGCAGGAACGTCCCGGCAGTGCGGGAGAGCACCGCCTCCAGGAGGAGATGGGCACGGCCGACCGCGCGGACCGCTTCTACGCCCAGCAGGTGCTGGACCACCTCAACCCGTCGATGCGGGAGTTCACCGAGCGGCAGGAGATGTTCTTCCTGTCCACGGCGGACGCCCGGGGTGAGTGCGACAGCACCTTCAGGGCGGGGCCGCCCGGCTTCCTGACCGTCCTGGACGAGCGGACCCTGGTCTACCCCGAGTACCGGGGGAACGGCGTGATGGCCTCGCTCGGCAACATGCGCGAGAACCCGCACGTCGGCATCCTGATGCTCGACTTCACCAGGGACCGGATCGGACTGCACGTCAACGGTCGCGCGTGGATGATCCCCGACGGCACGATGCGCGCCCTGCACCCCGCGCTTCCGTTGGACGCGGTGCCCGGACGCAGGCCGCAGTTGTGGGTCCGGGTGAGCGTCGAGGAGGCGTACGTCCACTGCTCGAAGCACATCCCGCGGATGGCGAAGGCGCCCTCGCGGGACGGCCGGGCCTGGGGCACCGACGACGTGCGGCGCAAGGGCGGGGACTACTTCGGGGCGGCCGCCGGCGCCGCGCACGCCCGCACGGGGCGGCCCCGCGGCGCGCCCCCGGACTGCTTCGGCGCCTGAGGCCGCCCGGGGTCAGCCGAGGTCGTCGGAGAGCAGGCCGAGCACCCCTTCGATGTTGCCGTCCAGGTAGTGCCGCAGGGTCAGCGGAACGATCTCCACCGAGGCGAGCCCGACCCGGCTGAAGGGCACACGGACCACGTCGTAGGTGCCCGAGGGCTCGTCCACTTCCGGGCCGTGCCGCCGGGAGGGGTCCATGGAGGCCAGCCGGCACACGAAGAAGTGCTGCACCTTCACACCGTGCGAGCCGTCCTCGCCGATGTGCTCGACGGTGTCGACGAAGGCCGGGACGACATCGGTGACCTTGGCGCCGAGTTCCTCGTCCAGCTCTCTGTGGAGCGCCTCGACGATGGTGGCGTCCTCGGCCTCGACCCCACCGCCGGGCGTGACCCAGTACGGGTTGAGCCCGGGCTTGGTGCGCTTGATGAGCACGAGGGAGTCGCCGTCGAGCAGGATGGCACGGGCGGTGCGCTTGACCACCGGCCGGGTGGCCGGGGCGGTCGGTGCACCGGGTGTGGCAGGTGCTTCGATGTCCGGGGGCATGCCTGAGATCTGCCGCGGCGCGGGAGGCGGCAAACGCCCCCGGGACGGCGAATCGGAACGTCCCGTTCTGGCGGAGGTCACCCGCCGTACGCCGGGCGCGCGGTCACCAGGTCGCGGAGGAGCGCATCAGCGCCTCGTGCACCCGGGCGATGTGCGGCAGGGCGAGCGTCCCGGCGCGCACCGAGACGAAGTACGTGCGCAGGGGCGGCACCGGCGGCTCCAGCAGCGCCCGGGCGGTGCCCGCGCTGATCGCCTCGCAGCACAGGTAGCGCGGCAGGACGGCCATGCCGACCCCGGCGACCACGCACTCCAGGACGGCCCTCAGGTCGGGCACGACCACGGCGGGGACGACGGCGGGGGTGGCGTCGAAGACCGCCGACCAGTAGTGGTCGATCAGCGGCATGCCCTCGTCGTAGGAGATCACGGGGATGTCGTCGAGGACCCGTGCCCCGTGGGTGCGCACCGCCAGCGGGCCGCCGATCCGCTCCTGCCAGGCGGGGGCGGCCACGAGTATCTGCTCCTCGTCCCACAGGGCGGTGGCGGTCAGCAGCCGGTCGCGTGGCCGGACGGTGCCGATGGACAGATCGTGGTGGCCCGCGGCGAGGCCGGCGAGCGCCTCGTCCTCGCCGGCCAGCGCGATCCGCAGCTTCAGGCCCTCGGCGACCAGCGGGGCGAGGGCGGGCAGGGCACGCAGGGAGGTGAAGGTGGGCGGCCCGGCGAGGTGCAGGGTTCGGTGGCCGGACTCCTCGTCGAGGTCCGCCTCGGTTATCTCCAGGAGGGCGTCGAGGTGCGGGGCCACCCGGTGGGCCAGGTGGTCGCCGACGGGGGTCGGGGCGACGCCGCGCGGCAGGCGCAGGAACAGCGGGCGGCCGACCTGGCGTTCCAGGCTGCGGATCTGGCTGGTGACGGCGGGCTGCGACAGTCCCAGCAGTTGAGCGGCCCTGGTGAAGGAACCGGCCCGGTGCACGGTGACGAACGTTCGCAGCAGCGCCAGATCCATGGAACCGCTCCCTTCTGGCCACCGGTACGACCGCAACATATAAATATATCGATAGGTCTGTATCGCAACTGTGATTGGACACTGACGCAGAGTCAACTAGCCTTGTTCGGACGGGTCTCCGCGCGTAAAGCCAGGGTGGTCCGAGCCACGAGGGGGGAGGCTCGGACCACCCATTCTGCGTAGAGCCCTCTACGTAGATATATCTGTTCGAGGTGAACGTACGGGGTCAGCGCGCCGCGGCGTCCAGGGCCTGCGTCACGTCCCGCACGATGTCGGCCGCGTCCTCCACCCCGACCGAGAAGCGGATGAAGCCCTCGGGGACCGCGTCCCCGCCCCAGCGCGCCCGGCGCTCCGCGGTGCTGGTCACACTCCCGAAACTGGTGGCCTCCGTCGTCAGCAGCAGCGCGGACAGGAAGCGCTCGGCATGCTCCTTGTCGGGCAGCGTGAAGGACACGACACTGCCGAACCGGGTCATCTGCGCGGTGGCGACCAAGTGCGCCGGATCGCCGGCCAGGCCCGGGTGACGCACGTCGGTCACCTCGGGCCGCCGGCGCAGCTCGGCGGCCAGCTCCAGGGCGTTGGCGGCCTGCCTGTCCACCCGCAGCGCGAGCGTGGACAGCGAACGGTGCGCCAGCCAGGCCTCCATGGGGCCGGGGATCGCGCCGACGGTCTTGCGCCACAGCCGCACCCCGGCCGCGAGTTCGGGCCGACGGGTGGTCACATAGCCCAGCAGCAGGTCGCCGTGGCCGGACAGCGCCTTGGTGCCGCTCGCCACCGAGAAGTCCGCGCCCAGGTCCAGCGGGCGCTGGCCGAGCGGGGTGGCGAGGGTGTTGTCGACCGCCACGAGCGCGCCCGCGGCGTGCGCGGCGTCGGCGAGCCGGCGGATGTCGCACACGTCCAGGCCGGGGTTGGACGGCGTCTCGATCCACAGCATCCGGGCGCCCTCCAGCGCCTCCAGCTGGGCGTCGCCCGCGGTGGGCGCCAGGCGCACCGAGACCCCGTAGTCCTCCAGACGGCTCTGGAGGGTGCGGGTGGCCTGGTAGCAGTCGGAGGGCAGCACCACGGTGTCGCCGGAACGCACCTGCGAGAACAGCACGGAGGAGATGGCGCCCATGCCGGAGGAGAAGGCCAGCGTCTGCGCGGGGACGTCCGGGGACTCCAGGGCGGAGATCGCCTCCTCCAGCCGGGTCCAGGTGGGGTTCTCGTCACGGCCGTAGGTGTACGGGCCGGTGACGTCGCCCGGCAGGTGGAAGTGCGCGGCGAACACCGGGCCGGGCAACGCCGGCTCGTGGGGCCGGGCCGGCGGGCGGCCCGCGTGCACGCTGCGGGTGCTGTCCCCGGGCCTGCTCTCGTACTCCGTCATCGCCCTCTCCTCGCTCTCCCCGTCTTCGCGAACGTACAGGCGGAAGATACCGGTGTACGTTCCAACGAACACGGCCGTCCGCTAGGCGGACGCGAGGGCCGCGCGGGCGGCGCGACCTGCGGCGGCCCCATAACCCGCGCCGAACAGGACGGCGTGTACCAGCAGGGGGTGCAACTGGTGCAGAGGCACCCGTTCCGCTCGGCCGGGCAGCGGCCGGACCTCCTCGTACGCGGCGAGCACCCGCTCCAGGTGCGGGCAGCCGAACAGCTCCAGCATCGCCAGGTCGGCCTCGGGATGCCCGCCCTGCGCCGCCGGGTCGACGACGCGGGCCCGGCCGTCGGCGGTGAACAGGACGTTGCCGGACCACAGGTCGCCGTGGATCACCGCGGGCGGCTGCCCGGGGCCGCCGATCCGCGGCAGCAGCTCGCAGACCCGCTCGACCGCGCGGACGTCGGCCGGTGCCATGGCCCCGCTGTCGGCGGCCTGCCGCAGGAAGGGCAACAGCCGGTGGGCGGCGTGGAAGGCGGGCCAGTCCCCCAGGGAGCCGGACGTCTGCCCGGGGCTGGACGAGGGCAGGGGGAGCGAACCGATGAACGCGGGGTGCGCCGTCCCGTACGCCGGGGCGGGGACCCGGTGGAGCGCGGCGAGTTCACGGCCGAGGCGCTCGGCGGCGGCCGGGGTGGCCGGGCCGGGCTCTACCCACTCCAGCACGAGGGTGCGGTCGTCGGCGGCGAGCACCTCCGGTACGGCCACCGTGCCGGTGCCGCCCAGCAGCCGCAGGCCGGCGGCCTCGGCGGCGAAGAAGCCCGGCGGCGCGTCCGCGAGGGTCTTGGCGAAGACCGCGCCGCCCGAGCGGCGCCGCAGCCGCACGGCCCGGCAGATCGAGCCCCCGCCCACCGGGCCCAGCTGGGTCACCGGCTCGCCCAGCAGGGCGGCGACCCGGTCCGCGAGCCCGGCCGGAGGGGTCACGGCGCCGGCGCGGGCTCGCCGAGGGCGTCGCGTACGGCGTCCAGCAGGCCCTCGGCGGCGGCCTCGCACATCTCCAGGCATTCCTCGAAGCCGCTGATGTCCCCGTAGTAGGGGTCGGGCACGTCCAGGCCGCGGCCGTCCGCCCCGGCCTCCGCGGCGGGGTCGTAGGAGCGCAGCAGCCGCACCTTGGCGGCGTCCTCGGGGGTGGGCGCCAGCCGGCGCAGGTCCCGCAGATGGCCGGAGTCGAGGGCGATCACCAAGTCGAGCCCGGCGAACCACTCGGGCTGGAACTGGCGCGCGATGTGCTCGTGCTCGTACCCGGCCGCGCGGAGCACGGCCACGGTGCGGTGGTCGGCGCCGTCGCCTTCGTGCCAGGAGCCGGTCCCCGAGCTGTCGACGGCGACCAGGCCGCCGAGCCCGGCCTCCTCCACACGGGTGCGGAAGACGGACTCGGCCATCGGCGAACGGCAGATGTTGCCGGTGCAGACGAAGCACACCCGCAGCGGGGTGCGGGAGGACGGAGCGCTCATGGGCTCCATGATGCAGTGCCGGGCTCAGTCGTTGTCCGGGAGGACCATGTTCAGCGCCCAGGAGACGATGCTGATGATCAGGCCGCCGAGGAACGCCGCCCAGAAGCCCTCGACGTGGAAGTCCAGGTCCAGCCTGCCGGAGATCCAGGACGTGAGCAGCAGCATCAGGGCGTTCACGACCAGCGTGAACAAGCCGAGGGTCAGCACGAGCAGGGGCAGCGACAGCAGCTTCACCAGCGGCTTCACCAGCCAGTTCACCACGCCGAAGACCAGGGCGACGAGGATGAGGGTGAGGGCCTTGTGCCCGGTGTCGTCACCGGTGAGCGTGATGTTGCCCACGAGCCAGATGGCCACCAGCAGGGCTCCGGCATTCGCGAGCGTCTTGACGACGAAGTTCATCATGGCTGAGATCGTCGCAGAAGTGATCGCACAGGCACAGAGGTGAGAGGGAGCGGCCACGTGAAGGTGTTCCGGCTGGACGACCTGGAGGCCGAGCGGGCCGCCAACGAGGGCGCGTACCTCAGCTTCCTGCGCGAGCGGAACATGTCCGCCGGGCTCTACGCCCTGCGGGCCGGGGAGCTCGACCCGCAGAAACCGCACGCGCAGGACGAGATCTACCTGGTCGTGAGCGGCCGGGCACTGGTCACCGTGGGGGAGGAGACGACGCACGTCGCGCGCGGCAGCGTGGTCTACGTCCCGGCCGGGGCGCCGCACCGCTTCCACCACGTCACCGAGGACCTGAAGGTCCTGGTGGTCTTCTCGCCCCCCGAGGCGTGAGGGCCTCCGCCCCAGGGTTCCCGTAGGGGGAGGGTCAGGGACGGATGGGGACCGCGAGGCCTCCGCAGGGGGCCGTCGCGGCCCTAGCCTGGGAGCGGAAGGACGACAAGGAGGAGGAAACGGTGAAGCTCTTCGAGGGCCTGCCCTGGTGGGTCAAGTGGGTCGCGGTGCCCGTGATCGCGATCGTGGTCTTCGGCGGCATGATCGCCAGCGCGATCGGGTTCCTGTTCTGGCTGCTGTTCAAGGTGCTGGTCTTCGTGGCGCTGGTCGGCGGCCTGGTGTACGTGGTCAAGAAGTTCACCTCGTCCTCGTCCGACTCCCGCGACAAGTGGTGACCCCGTGGGGCAGGTCCGGGCCCCACGGGAGGTGCGCCGCTCAGTCCCGCAGCCGGACGCGCCCGGGGCTGCGCGGCGCCGCACCGCCCGCCGGGGCGTCGCCGTCGGCGCCGGTCGCGCCGTTCATCCGGGCGACCAGCTGACGGGCCAGGCCCAGGACAGTGGCGCCCACGGTGAGCGCCTCGGCGAGCATCTCCGACAGCCCGTCGGCGCCGTTCAGCAGCATCATGTGACCGACGTCGCCGAAGGCCTCGGCGCCCGTCCGGACGATCTCCGGCCCGACCTCGGCCATCTGCCGGGCGGCGAGCGCCTCCTGGTTCTCCGTCAGGGCCGCGCCACGCGCCTTGATCGTCTCTGCCCGTCCGGGTCACTTGGCGCGACGCCGGTGCCCTCGACCGGTGCCCGCGGGAACCGTGTCGCCGTTGCCGCGGTCCGCCGACACCACGAGTGCGGCCAGCGCCGTCGTCAACGGCACCGCCACCACCAGGCCGATGCTGCCCACCAGGGTCCGCACGATCTCCTCGGCGACCAGCTCGCTGCCCGCCACGGCCAGCACTCCGCGCTCCGCGACGGAGAAGAGCAGCAGCAACGGCAGCGCCGCGCCCGCGTAGGCCAGCACCAGGGTGTTGACGACCGAGGCGATGTGGTCGCGACCGATCCGCATCGCCGCCGAGTACAGCCGGCGCCAGCTCGCCCCCGGGTCCGCCTCCCGCAGCTCCCACACCGCCGAGGTCTGGGTGACCGTCACGTCGTCCAGGACGCCCAGCGAACCGATGATGATGCCGGCCAGCAGCAGACCGCGGATCTCGATGCCCGGGTACAGGGAGTGGATCAGCCCGGTCTCGTCGGAGGTGTTGCCGCTGAGCAGCGCCCAGTCGGTGAAGACCGAGCCCAGGAAGCCGATCAGCAGCAGCGAGCACAGGGTGCCCAGGACCGCCACCGAGGTACGGGCGCTCAGGCCGTGGCACATGTAGAGCGCGATCAGCATGATGGCGCTGCCGCCGATCACCGCGACCAGCAGCGGATTGCCGCCGTGCAGAATCGCCGGGAGGATGAACAGCGTCAGCACCGCGAAGCTGATGATCAGCGCGACCAGCGCCAGGATTCCGCGCAGCCGCCCGACCACGACGACCACCGCGGCGAAGATCCCGGCCAGCAGCCACAGCGGGAAGGCCCGGTCGACGTCGGTCACCGAGTACTGCAGTTCGCGCGGCGCCTGGGGCGCGTACGCCAGCAGCACCTTCTGGCCCTTGGTGTAGTGCCGGGTCTGGGTGGGCTGCACGATCTCGGTGAAGGTGCGGCCCGCGTCCTTGCCCGAGGTGACCTCGATCGTCGCGCGCTCGCAGATGGCCGGACCCGACGGCACCGACGTCGGGCCGGGGGAGGGCGCGGCTCCGGTGCCCGGTTCGGCGTTGACGTCCGAGCACTTGACCTCCTCGACCCTCACCACCCGCCCGGACTGCGTCTGCTGGTCGAAGCCGACGCCGCTGCGCTCGTGCTTCGGCACGCCGCCCGGCCAGAGCACCACCAGGCCGGCCACCACGGCCGCGACGAAGGGGATCAGGACGGCGGCGATGACCTTGCGCAGGTGCCGGGAGGCCGGTGGCACCGGGCCGTGACCGTGGCTGTGACCGGGGGCGTGTGCGTGAGGTTGAGTGGAGTCCACGGCCCGATCATCGCAACACCCTCTGGTGTGCGCCGGCGAGGACCCGCTAGCGTTGAGGCACCTTTGCAAACGCGGGAGCTCGGAGCACCGGGCTGAGAGGGCGCTGACCGGCCGAGGGCCACCAGCTGCGCCGACCGCTGAACCTGTTACCGGGTAATGCCGGCGTAGGGAGTGGGTCTCATGACCATGCAGGATGCACGCGCGCGCGAAATCGGCTGGCACAAGGGCTACGTGACCGGGTCCCGCCCGGACATCCGGGTCCCTGTCCGCCGAGTGCACCTGACCGACGGCCGGGACGTGACGCTGTACGACACGTCCGGCCCGTACACCGACCCCAACATCACCACCGACGTCCGCCGCGGCCTCGCGCCGCTGCGGGAGAACTGGATCGTCGCCCGCGGCGACACCGAGGAGTACCCCGGCCGCCCCGTCCGCCCGGAGGACGACGGCGTCAGACACACCTCACCGCGCGGCGGCCTGCGCAACCTGGACGCCGTCATCCCCGGCCGTCCCCGCCTTCCCCGGCGCGGCGCTCCCGGGCAGCCGGTGACCCAACTGGCGTACGCGCGGCGGGGCGAGATCACCCCGGAGATGGAGTACGTCGCCATCCGCGAGAACGTCTCCCCCGAGGTCGTCCGCGAGGAGATCGCGGCGGGACGCGCCGTCCTGCCGGCGAACGTCAACCACCCGGAGAGCGAGCCGATGATCATCGGCAAGCGGTTCCTGGTGAAGGTCAACGCCAACATCGGCAACTCGGCCGTCACCTCCTCCATCGAGGAGGAGGTCGACAAGATGACCTGGGCCACCCGCTGGGGCGCCGACACGGTCATGGACCTCTCCACCGGCCGCAACATCCACACCACGCGCGAGTGGGTGCTGCGCAACTCCCCCGTCCCCATCGGCACCGTCCCCCTCTACCAGGCCCTGGAGAAGGTCGACGGCAAGGCCGAGGAACTGACCTGGGAGATCTACAAGGACACCGTCATCGAACAGGCCGAGCAGGGCGTCGACTACATGACGGTCCACGCCGGCGTGCTGCTGCGCTACGTCCCGCTGACCGCCCGCCGCAAGACGGGCATCGTCTCCCGCGGCGGGTCGATCATGGCGGCCTGGTGCCTCGCGCACCACAAGGAGAGCTTCCTCTACGAGAACTTCGAGGAGCTCTGCGAGATCCTCTCCGCCTACGACGTCACCTACTCCCTCGGTGACGGCCTGCGTCCCGGCTCCATCGCGGACGCCAACGACGAGGCCCAGTTCGCGGAGCTGCGCACGCTCGGCGAACTCAACACCGTCGCGAAGCGGCACGGCGTACAGACCATGATCGAGGGACCCGGGCACGTCCCCATGCACAAGATCAAGGAGAACATCGACCTCCAGCAGGAGATCTGCGAGGAGGCGCCGTTCTACACCCTCGGCCCGCTCACCACCGACATCGCGCCCGCCTACGACCACATCACCTCCGGCATCGGCGCGGCGATGATCGCCTGGTGGGGCACGGCCATGCTCTGCTACGTCACCCCCAAGGAGCACCTGGGGCTGCCCGACCGCGACGACGTCAAGACCGGCGTCATCACCTACAAGATCGCCGCCCACGCCGCCGACCTCGCCAAGGGCCACCCCGGCGCCCAGGAGTGGGACGACGCCCTGTCCGACGCCCGCTTCGAGTTCCGCTGGGAGGACCAGTTCAACCTGGCCCTCGACCCGGACACGGCAAGGGCGTTCCACGACGAGACGCTCCCGGCGGAGCCGGCCAAGACCGCGCACTTCTGCTCCATGTGCGGGCCGAAGTTCTGCTCGATGAAGATCAGTAGAAGCATCACGGAGCGGTTCGGCGGCGACGCGGAAGCCACCGCGGAGGAGATCGAGGCCGGGATGCTGGCGAAGTCCAAGGAGTTCGCGGCCTCGGGCAACCGGGTCTACCTCCCGCTGGCCGACTGACCCTTTCCCGCCCCGGCGGGCCCGCGACCCCCGAGGGCACCGCGGGCCCGCCAGGACCTCGTGGAACCGCCCCGGGCGCGGGGCGTCAGTCCGGGGTGTGGTCAGGGCCGCCGAAGTCGGGGCTGGAGAAGTCGGGGCTGGAGAAGTCCGGGCTGGTGAAGCGGTCCCCGGGTTCGGGGGAGGACTCGGGGCCGGGGCTGGAGAAGTCGGGACGGGAGTACCCGAGGCGCGGCATCCGGGAGTTGCCGCCCGTGGTCGCGGTGGGGGCGGTGGGCGCGGCGCCGGCGGCCTTGGCGAGGGCCTCGTCGAGGAAGGGCTGCAGCCCCCGTTCCACCAGGGCCCGGCGCCACAGCTCGCGGGCGAGCGCGACGTCCCGGGGCTCGTTGTCGGGAGGGTCGTGGAGGGCGGTCGAGCCGTTGCGCAGCGCGGTGAGCAGCAGCCCGGCCATGCCGATGACGACGCCGCAGGCGGCGACGGCCGCGAAGAGCCAGCCGGCCTGCCGCAATGGCGGGGCGATCGCCGGTTCGGGGTGCCCGAAGCGCAGGGCGTACCCGAGCACGAGGAAGATGAAGGCGGCCGTACCCGCCAGGATCGGGGTGAGCACGGCGACGACGGCGAACAGCCCGGCCCCCGAGCCGTCCGCGGTGACCGGGGCCGCCGCGGCCGCGTAGCCCAGGCCGGGCACGGTGGCGGTGCGTGCCTCTCTGCGCCGCTCCGCGAAGGTCTCGCGGACCTTGACGAACTGCTCGTACTCGGGCGCGGCGCAGGCGGAGATGGACTCGGCCGCGCCCAGCGCCATGGTGCGCAACTGCTCGGCGTTGAGACGGTTCCGCGCGTCGGCGAGGGCGGCCCGCGTGCCCTCCGAGCGCAAAGCCGTGTCGAGGGCACGCTCGAACTCCGGGCGGTCCTCGGTCAGCAGGTGTGGAGCGCTGTTCATGTGCATCCCCCGATGCTCCGTCTCCGGTGCCGCCCGGAGTTCACGAAGGACGAAGGTCCGGACCGGCTGGGCGGAAGCGGAGGAGAAGCTGCCTACGGATATCCCGATGGTAGAGCGCGGAGGTGACGCGGTGACAGAGTGTTTCCGGAAAATGGAGTTTTCCGGGGACTACAACGGCAGCTGCGCGACCAGGAGTTTGCCGTCCATGGTCACGCCGCCGTCCATGGCCACCGCCAGGTCCTCCGCGTACACGTGCGGTCCCTCGACGACAGCGGACCGGTCCGGCTGCTCGGCACCGAGTTCCCCGCCGGGCTCGCCGAGCAGGTACGGGATGGGGCTGTGGCCGTGCACGACGCGGTGGCCGCCGTAGGTGTCCAGCAGTTCCCGGGCGGCCTGTGGCCCCGACTCGCCGCGGAAGGCGAAGCGCCGGGTGAACTTGCGGAACAGCTCCCAGCACTCGTCGGCGTCGCCGCGCTGCAGGATGCCGGTGACGGCGTCGTTCATCGCGTCGATGGTGGTGCCGTACTCCAGGTACGCGGTGGTGTCGGAGTGCAGCAGCAGGTGGCCGTCGGTGAGGGCTGCCGCGTCCAGCCGGGACATCCAGGCGACGTGGTGGTCCTGCAGCCGCTCCATGTCGCTGGTCTGGCCGCCGTTGAGGCGCCAGGCGGCGAGGAAGGAGGCGGTGCCGGCGGCGGAGTTCACCGGGGTGTCGCCGAAGCGGTGGGCGCCGAGCAGCAGCAGCTCGTGGTTGCCCATGAGGGCGCGGGCGTAGCCGCCGGCCGCGGCGGCCTCCGCGGACAGCTGCATGACGAGCTCGATCACGCCGATGCCGTCGGGGCCGCGGTCGGTGAAGTCGCCGAGGAACCACAAGCGGGCGTTGCCGGCCGCCCAGTGGCCCTCGGAGTCGATCAGCCCGGTCGCGTACAGGGCCTCGCACAGCCGGTCCAGGTAGCCGTGGACGTCGCCGACGACGTAGAGCGGGCCCAGTGCCTGGGCGTCGGTCGCGGTGACCACCGGGAGGTCGCGCTGGGTGGGCGTGTACTCCGGGGGCATCATCTGTTCGTCGATCATGGTCGGTTCGTGTCCGGCCGGGTATCCGGGCGGGGCCCCGACGGCATCGGCGGGGTGCGCCGACGGCGTCATGGGCGCAGCGTGCGCCACCGCCTCCGCGGGGTCCTGAGACCAGCCGTACGAGGTACCGGGCATGGGTCCCTGACCTGCCCCCTGAGTCATCGACCCCTCCACCGTCGCGCCACCATCCGCCCATCATAGGAATGACGATGTCGTGGCGTGACACACCTGCTGATAGCGATTTCATCCCGTGCGGACAAATCCGCCCGGGGCGGGCTGTTCTCAACCGGAGGCGACCGTTCCCATTACCCCGCGGGCCCGCGGGGCGGGCTGATGGTGGTGCGTGGCGAGCGCCGCTGGGAGGACGTGCGGACGATCAGGTCGGTCGGCATGACCTGCTGTACCGGGCGGCCCGCGTCCACCCCCTCGATGGCGTCGATGAGCAGCTGGACGACCGCGGTGCCGATCCGCCCCGGTTTGAGGGAGAGCGTGGTGATCGGGGGTTCGGTCGTCGCGTAGACCACGCTCTCGCTGCAGCAGACCAGCAGGAGGTCGTCGGGCACGCGCAGCCCGTAGCGGCGGGCGGCGGCGAGCAGGTCGGTGCCGTTGGGGTCGAAGAGGCCGTAGACCGCGTCGGGGCGGTCGGGCCGGGCGAGCAGGCGGTCGGCGGCGACGGCGCCGGCGCACGGGTCGTGGGCCGGGTAGGCCTCGACGACGGGTTCCTGGCCGATCCGCTCGCACCAGCCGAGGTAGGCGGTGGTGGACAGCCGGGTGTACGTGTCGGTGCTGGTGCCGGTGAGCAGTCCGATCCGGCGGGCCCCCGCCTCGGCGAGGTGCTCCAGGATGCCGAGCACGGCGGCCTCGTGGTCGTTGTCCACCCACGCCCGGACGGGCAGGCTGCCGGCCGGGCGGCCGTCGCTGACCACGGGGATGCCTTGGCGCACCAGCTCCGTGACCATCGGGTCGTGGTCCGAGGGGTCGATCACGACCGTGCCGTCCAGCGCCACGTTGCTCCACACGTCGTGCCGGGAGGAGGCGGGCAGGATGACCAGGGCGTAGCCGCGGGCCAGGGCGGCGGAGGTGGCGGCCCTGGCCATCTCGGCGAAGTACGCGAACTCGGTGAAGGTGAAAGGTTCTTCCCCGTACGTCGTCACCGTCAGCCCGATCAGCCCCGACCTGCCGGTGCGCAGCGTGCGGGCGGCGGCGGAGGGGCGGTAGCCCAGCCGGTCGGCGACCTCACGGACGTGGCGGCGGGTGGCGTCGGGCAGTCTGCCCTTGCCGTTGAGCGCGTCGGAGACAGTGGTGATCGAGACACCGGCCGCGGCGGCGACGTCCCTGATGCCGGCCCGCTCCAGCCGGCGTCCGACGGGCCGGCTCGCCTGGTGGTTCCCTGCTGCTGTCATGGCGTGGTGATAGTAGGGGCCGGGTGGTCCGTTCGCGGGGTGCCGGAGAAGGCGTTGACAGATACGTTTCCCCGCCCGCGGTGCCGGGCGTGGCGGGAAAATCGCAGGTGACGGCGGGTGTCTACCGAGGATCACGGGTCCGTCACGGGGCGCCGCCCGCCCGGCGTCCCGCGGTGTGCGTGACCGTCAACTCACCCCTACGAGGGATGCGCGCCACCGCGCGCGCCACGGGCGCTCAGTGCGTCGCACCGCCTGCCCCGTCCGCCGCGAGCCCCCGTCGCGCGCCCGTGGGCCGCAAGGCCTCCCCCGGCCGGGCGGGCGCTCGTATGGTGTGGGGCATGAGCCCCAAACTGCGCCGCGAACTGGACGGCATCCCCACGTACAAGCCGGGAAGACCCCCGGCCGTGGAAGAGGGAGTGACCGCTTACAAGCTGTCCTCCAACGAGAATCCCTACGCGCCGCTGCCGGGTGTCCTGGAGGCGGCCACCGCCGCCGCGGAGAACTTCAACCGCTACCCGGACATGGCGTGCACGGCCCTCCACGCCGAGCTGGCACACCGCTTCGGCGTGCCGGTGGAGCACATCGCGACGGGCACCGGCTCGGTCGGTGTCGCGCAGCAACTGCTGCAGTCGACCGCGGGACCGGGTGACGAGGTCGTCTACGCCTGGCGGTCCTTCGAGGCCTATCCGATCATCACGCAGATCAGCGGAGCGGCCTCGGTGCCGGTGCCGCTGGACGCGGACGAGACCCACGACCTCGACGCGATGGCCGCGGCGATCACCGACCGGACGCGGCTGGTCTTCGTCTGCAACCCCAACAACCCCACCGGCACGGTGGTCCGCCGGGCCGCGCTGGAGCGCTTCCTGGACCGCGTCCCCTCGGACGTGCTGGTCGTGCTGGACGAGGCGTACAAGGAGTTCATCCGCGACCCCGAGGTCCCGGACGGCGTCGAGGTCTACCGCGACCGCCCCAACGTCGCGGTGCTGCGCACCTTCTCCAAGGCGTACGGGCTCGCCGGGCTGCGCGTGGGGTTCGCGATCGCGCACGAGCCGGTCGCCGCGGCGCTGCGCAAGACGGCCGTCCCTTTCGGCGTGAGCCAGCTCGCCCAGGATGCGGCGGTGGCCTCGCTGCGCGCGGAGGCGGCGCTGCTGGAGCGGGTCGACGCGCTGGTCACCGAGCGGACCCGGGTGTTCGACGGGCTGACCGCGCAGGGCTGGACGGTGCCGGAGACACAGGCCAACTTCGTGTGGCTGCGCCTGGGGGAGCGCACGACCGACTTCGCCGCGGCCTGCGAGCGGGCCGGCGTCACCGTCCGTCCGTTCGCGGGGGAGGGTGTGCGGATCACGGTCGGCGAGGTGGCCGCCAACGACGTCCTGCTCCGTACGGCAGAGGCTTTCCGGAAGGAGTTGTAGCCGTTCCCACGCGGCGTCCCGGGTGCCACGGGGCGTCATAGCATGCCCCCTTTCGCCCCTTCCCACCCCCCGGTGTGAGGGGGCGAAAGCGTGTGCGGCATACTGAGTTTGTGAATGCGTTCACTTTCACAAACGCGGCAAGTTAGGAGGCGTGACGTGGACCTGGCACTGGACTCCGTCGTCGTCGCGCGATGGCAATTCGGCATCACGACCGTCTACCACTACCTCTTCGTCCCCCTCACGATCTCCCTCGCCGCCCTGACCGCCGGCCTGCAAACGGCCTGGGTGCGCACGGGCAAGGAGAAGTACCTCCGGGCGACCAAGTTCTGGGGCAAGCTCTTCCTGATCAACATCGCCATGGGCGTGGCCACCGGCCTGGTCCAGGAGTTCCAGTTCGGCATGAACTGGTCGGACTACTCGCGCTTCGTCGGCGACGTGTTCGGCGCCCCGCTCGCCTTCGAGTCGCTCATCGCCTTCTTCTTCGAGTCCACCTTCATCGGCCTGTGGATCTTCGGCTGGGACAAGCTCCCGCAGAAGCTCCACCTGGCCTGCATCTGGCTGGTCTCGCTGGGCACGATCCTGTCCGCGTACTTCATCCTCGCGGCCAACTCCTGGATGCAGCACCCGGTCGGCTACCGCTACAACAAGGTCACCGGCCGCGCCGAGCTCACCGACTTCTGGGCCGTGATCACCCAGAACACCACCCTCGTCGTGGTCTTCCACACACTGACCGCGGCCTTCCTGACCGGCGCCGCCTTCATGATCGGCATCTCGGCCTACCACCTGGCCCGGCGCAAGCACGTCGCCGTCATGAGGACCTCGCTGCGCCTCGCCCTGGTCACCGCCGTCGTCGCCGGCCTGCTCACCGCGATCAGCGGCGACCGGCTGGGCAAGGTCATGTACGAGCAGCAGCCGATGAAGATGGCCGCCGCCGAGGCCCTGTGGGACGGCGAGTCCCCGGCCCCGTTCTCGATCTTCGCCTACGGCGACGTCGAGAAGGGCCACAACACCGTGGCCGTCGAGGTCCCCGGCCTGCTGTCCTTCCTCGCCCACGACGACTTCAGCTCGTACGTCCCCGGCATCAACGACGTCAACAAGGCCGAGCAGGAGAAGTACGGCCCCGGCGACTACCGGCCCAACATCCCGGTCGCCTACTGGGGCTTCCGCTGGATGATCGGGTTCGGCATGACCTCCTTCGCGGTCGGCCTGGCGGGACTCTGGCTCACCCGCCGCAGGTTCTGGCTCGCCGAGGACCGGCGCACCGCCGACGACGAGCCCCCGCATCTGATGCTCACCAGGAACACCGCCCTCTCCCCGGCCCTGTCCCGCTGGTACTGGCGGATCGGGCTGCTCACCATGGGCTTCCCGCTGATCGCCAACTCCTGGGGCTGGATCTTCACCGAGAACGGCCGCCAGCCGTGGGTGGTGTACGGGCTGCTGCGCACCGAGGACGCGGTCTCCCCCGGCGTCTCCACCGCCGAGATGCTGACCTCGCTGATCGTCCTCACCACGCTCTACGCCGTCCTCGCCGTCGTCGAGGTCAAGCTCCTGGTCAAGTACGCCAAGGCCGGGCCGCCCGAGCTCACCGAGGCCGACCTCGATCCCCCCACGAAGATCGGCGGCGACGCCGACCGCCCGATGGCCTTCTCGTACTAGGGAGAGACGGCATGCAACTCCACGACGTCTGGTTCGTCCTCATCGCGGTCCTGTGGACCGGCTACTTCTTCCTCGAGGGCTTCGACTTCGGTATCGGCGTCCTCACCCGGCTGCTCGCCCGCGACCGCCCCGAGCGGCGGGTGTTGATCAACACCATCGGCCCGGTCTGGGACGGCAACGAGGTCTGGCTGATCACCGCCGGCGGCGCCACCTTCGCCGCCTTCCCCGAGTGGTACGCGACCCTCTTCTCCGGCTTCTACCTGCCGCTCCTGGTGATCCTGCTCTGCCTGATCGTCCGGGTCGTCGCCTTCGAGTACCGGGCCAAGCGCGCCAGTGAACGCTGGCAGACCGCCTGGGAGCAGGCGATCTTCTGGACCTCCCTGGTCCCCGCGTTCCTGTGGGGCGTGGCGTTCGCCAACATCGTGCACGGGGTGGAGATCGACGCCTCCGGTGAGTACACCGGCGGGATTCGCGATCTGCTCGGCCCCTACGCCCTGCTCGGCGGACTCGTCACGCTCAGCCTCTTCACCTTCCACGGCGCGGTCTTCGCGGCGCTGAAGACCCTCGGCGACATCCGCGCCCGCGCCCGCCGGTTCGCCACCCGGGCCGGAGCGGTCACCGCCGTGCTGGCTCTGGCCTTCCTGGCCTGGACGCAGGGCCACGGCGGCGACGCCTGGAGCCTGGCGGCCGCGGTCGTCGCCGTGCTCGCGCTGCTCGCCGCGCTCGGCGCCAACCTGAAGGGCCGCGAGGGCTGGGCGTTCGCCTACTCCGGGGTCACCGTCGTCGCCGCGGTGGCGATGCTCTTCCTGGTGCTCTTCCCGGACGTCATGCCCTCCACGCTGGACCCCGCGTGGAGCCTGACGGTGAAGAACGCCTCCTCGACCCCCTACACGCTGAAGATCATGACCTGGTGCGCCGGGATCGCGGCCCCGCTGGTCGTGCTCTACCAGGCCTGGACGTACTGGGTGTTCCGCAAGCGGATCGGCACTCAGCACATCGCCGAAGCGCACTGAGGAGCTGTTTCACGTGAAACCCGTCGACCCCCGGCTCCTGAGGTACGCCCGCTCGGCCCGTGTGTTCCTCGCCGTCTCCGTCCTGCTCGGTCTCGTCGGCGCGGGCCTGGTCATCGCGCAGGCGATGGTCGTCGCGGAGATCGTCGTCGGGGGTTTCGAGGACGGTCTCGACGCCGGGGCGCTGCGCACCCCGCTGCTGCTGCTCGCCGGTGTCGCGGCCGGCCGGGCGGCCGTCTCCTGGCTCACCGAGCTGTGCGCCCACCGTGCCTCCGCCGCCGTCAAGTCCCAGCTGCGGACACGGCTGCTGGAGCACGTCACCGCGCTGGGCCCGGCGGGGCTGACCGAGCGCCGGACCGGTGAGCTCACCACGCTCGCCACCCGGGGCATCGACGCGCTCGACGGCTACTTCGCCCGCTACCTGCCCCAACTGGGCCTGGCCGTCGTGGTGCCCGCCGCCGTCCTCGCCCGCATCGTCACCGAGGACTGGATCTCGGCGCTCACCATCGCCCTGACCCTCCCTCTCATCCCGGTTTTCATGGTCCTCATCGGCTGGGCCACCCAGGCCCGCATGGACCGTCAGTGGCAGCTGCTCTCCCGGCTGTCCGGCCACTTCCTCGACGTCGTCGCGGGCCTGCCCACCCTCAAGGTCTTCGGCCGGGCCAAGGCGCAGGCCGAGTCCATCCGCGCCATCACCGCAGACCACCGGCGCGCCACCATGCGGACGCTGCGCATCACCTTCCTCTCCTCCTTCGCCCTGGAACTGCTCTCCACCATCTCGGTCGCCCTGGTCGCCGTCGGGGTCGGCATGCGGCTGGTCCACGGCGAACTCGACCTCTACACCGGGCTGGTCATCCTCGTCCTGGCACCCGAGGCGTACCTGCCGCTGCGCCAGGTGGGCGCGCACTACCACGCGGCCGCCGAGGGGCTCTCCGCCGCCGACGAGGTCTTCGCCGTCCTGGAGACCGCACCGCCCCGGCGCGGTACGGCCCCGGCCCCCGACCTGCGGACCGCGGTCGTCGAACTGGACGGGGTCGCCGTGCAGGGCCGCCTCGGGCCCGTCTCCCTGCGGGTCTCCCCCGGTGAGACGATCGCCCTCACCGGCCCCAGCGGGATCGGCAAGAGCACGCTGCTCGGTGTGCTGCTCGGCTTCACCGAGCCGACCTCGGGACGGGTCCTGGCCGACGGCACCGACCTCGCCGACCACGACCCGGCCGGCTGGCACCGGCAGATCGCCTGGGTGCCCCAGCGGCCGCACCTGTTCGCCGGGACCGTCGCCGACAACGTACGGCTGGCCCGGCCGGACGCGAGCCCGGCCGAGGTCCGTGCCGCACTCCGGGACGCCGGCGCCCCGGACCTCGACCCCGCGACGGCCCTCGGGGAGGGCGGCGGGGGGCTCTCCGCCGGACAGCGGCAACGCGTCGCCCTGGCCCGGGCCTTCCTCGCCGACCGGCCGCTGCTGCTGCTCGACGAGCCCACGGCGGCGCTGGACGGGGAGACCGAGGCGGCCGTGGTCGACGCCGTCCGGCGGCTCGCGGCCGGCCGCACGGTGCTGCTCGTGGTGCACCGCCCGGCGCTGCTCGCCGTGGCGGACCGGACGGTGCGGCTCGACGCCCGCCCGCAGGACGCCGTGCCACCCGCGGTGGCGCACCCCGCCCGGGCCGAGGCGGCGGCGACCGCCCCCGAACCCCTCGGCACGGCCCACGCCGTCGCTGCGCCCGCGTCCTCCAGGACCTCCGCGCCGCTGACCCGGGTGCGCCGGATCGCGGCACCGCTACGGCCCCGCTTCGCCCTCGCGCTGCTGCTCGGCGCCCTCGCGTTGCTGAGCGCCGTCGGCCTGATGGCGACCTCGGCCTGGCTGATCTCCCGGGCCTCCCAGCAGCCGCCGGTCCTCTACCTGATGGTCGCGGTCACCGCGACCCGGGCCTTCGGCATCGGCCGGGCGGTGTTCCGCTACGCCGAGCGCCTGGTCTCGCACGACGCCGTCTTCCGCGCCCTGGCCGACCTCAGGGTCACGGTGTACCGCCGGCTGGAGCGGCTCGCGCCGGCCGCGCTGCGTGACACCCGGCGGGGCGACCTGCTCTCCCGCCTCGTCGCCGACGTCGACGGCCTGCAGGACTACTTCCTGCGCTGGCTCCTCCCGGCCGGCGCCGCCGTGCTCACCGGCACCGCCGCGGCCGCGTTCACCGCGTGGCTGCTGCCCGGTGCCGGCGCCGCCCTGGCGGTGGGACTGCTCGCCGCGGGCGTGGCCGTGCCGACCGCCTCCGCGGCGCTCGCCCGGCGCGCCGAACGTGCCCTCGCCCCCGCCCGCGGCGAACTCGCGGCCCAGGTGGTCGAGGTGCTCACCGGCACCGCGGAACTGACCGTCGCCGGGGCCCTGCCCGGGCGCCGCGCAAAGGCGGCCGAGGCGGACCGCGTGCTCACCCGGATCGCCGCGCGTTCCGCGGCCGGCGCGGCGCTCGGGGCCGGGCTCGGCGCCCTGGTCAGCGGACTCACTGTCACCGTCTGCGCCTGGGCGGGCCTGCGGGCGGTGGCCGGCGGCGGACTGTCCGGGGTGGCGCTCGCGGTCGTCGTGCTCACCCCGCTCGCCGCCTTCGAGGCGGTGGCCGCCATGCCGCTCGCGGCACAGTACCGGCAGCGCAGCCGCCAGGCGGCGCAGCGCGTGTACGACGTGCTCGACACCCCCGAGCCCGTACGGGAGCCGGCACACCCCGCGGCCGCGCCCACCGGGCCGCACCCCCTGGTGCTGCGCGGTCTCACCGCCCGCCACCCGGGGCAGCCCCGTCCCGCGCTGGACGGTGTCGGCCTCGAACTGACGCCCGGCCGCCGGATCGCCGTCGTCGGCCCCTCCGGTTCGGGCAAGACGACCCTGGCCCATGTGCTGCTGCGCTTCCTGGACGTCGAGGCGGGCACGTACACCCTCGCCGGCACCGACGCGACGGCCCTCGACGGCGACGCCGTGCGCCGCATGGTCGGTCTGTGCGCCCAGGACGCGCACGCCTTCGACAGCACGGTCCGGGAGAACCTGCGCCTGGCCCGCCCCAACGCGGACGACGCGGAACTGCGGAAGGCGCTCGCCGCGGCCCGGCTCGACCTGGACCTCGACCTCCCGGTCGGCGAGCACGGCACCCGCCTGTCGGGCGGCCAGCGCCAGCGGCTGGCGCTGGCCCGGGCGCTGCTCGCGGACTTCCCCGTCCTGGTGCTCGACGAGCCCGCGGAACACCTCGACCTGGCCACCGCCGACGCCCTGACCGCCGATCTGCTGGCCGCGACCACCGGCCGTACGACCGTGCTGATCACCCACCGCCTCACCGGTCTGGAGGAGGTCGACGAGATCCTCGTCCTCGACGGCGGCCGGGTCGTCCAGCGCGGTACGCACCGTGAGCTCGCCGCCGCCGACAGCCCGTTCCGCCGGGGCCTGGAGCGCGAGCGGGCGGCCGAGGCACTGGGCGCGCCCGAGCCGGAGTCGATCACGGCATAGAACGCGGCACCGTCCTAGGCTCGCCGTATGGCAGAACCACTGGCCAAACTGCTGGACGCCGTCGGCTCGGTCACGTCCGCGCTGCTGGCGGACGAACAACCGGACGAGCAACCGGGCGAGGACGCGCTCGACGTCGTCGCCGAGCAGGCCCGCGCGCTCGTGGGGGCCGACGCCGGCCTGGTTCTGCTGCCGACCGTCGAGGGCGGTCTGGAGGTGGTCGCGGTCTCGGCCCGACAGCCCGCGGGACTGGTCGGCACGGTCCTGGAGGCCGACAGCCCGCCCGTCGCGCCGCTGATGGCGGGCGAGCCGGTGTTCGCGGACGACGCCGCGACCGACGACCGGATGACCATGGCGATCGCCCCGCGCTTCGGCGCCTGCATGATGCTGCCGCTGCAGAGCAGCGGTCATGTGATGGGCGCGCTCGCACTGCCGCGGGCGCACGGCGCGCCGGGCTTCACCGAGGACGAGCGCTTCGTCGCCACCCAGTTCGCGGCACAGGCGGCACTCGCCCTGCTGCTCGCCGACGCCCAGCGCGACCGCAACCGGCTGGCCGTCTACGAGGAGCGCGACCGGATCGCCCGCGACCTGCACGACTTGGTCATCCAGCGGCTCTTCGCGACGGGCCTGATGCTCCAGGGAGCCCGGCGCAAGGCGCTGTCGCCCGAGGCCGAGGAGGGCATCGCGCACGCGGTCGAGGAACTGGACGCCACCATCCAGGAGGTGCGGACGGCGATCTTCGCGCTGCAGCAGGAGCCGCGGGACGACGCGCCGTCGGGACTGCGCGCCCAGGTGCTGCGGGAGACCGGATCCGCCGCGCGGGGCCTGGGCTTCCCGCCCTCCGTACGCTTCGTCGGGCCCGTGGACCACCGGGTCGGCGCGCTCAGCGCCCGCAACCTCGTGGCGGCGCTGCGCGAGGCGCTGTCCAACGTCCAGCGGCACGCGGGCGCCACCTGGGTCGAGGTCGTGCTCGACGCCACCGCCGTGCTCGCCGACGGCCGCGAGGGGGTGCGGCTCATCGTCTCCGACGACGGCATCGGCATCCCCGAGACCGGACGGCGCAGCGGGCTGCGCAACCTCGCCCGCCGCGCTGAGTCGCTGGGCGGCGAGTCGACCTTCGGGCCGGGGCCGGACGGCAAGGGCACCACGCTCGCCTGGGAGGCGCCCCTCTGAGACCGGGTGGCGTCAGCGGGCGGCGAGGATCCGCTCGATGACGCGAGCGACGCCGTCCTCCTCGTTGGCCACCGTGCGGTGCGTCGTGGCGGCCAGCACGTCGGGGTGGGCGTTGGCGACGGCGTACGAGGTGCCCGCCCACGACAGCATGGCGAGGTCGTTGGGCATGTCGCCGAAGGCCACCACCTCCTGTGCGGAGATGCCGAGGTCCGCGCAGCAGCGCGCGAGGGTCGTCGCCTTGCTGACCCCCGTGCCGCTGATCTCCAGCAGCGCCGACGCGCTGGACCGGGTGATCTCGGCGTGCTCCCCGGCCACCGCGCGCGCGGTGTGCAGGAAGGTGTCCGGGTCGATGGACGGGTGCTTGGCGAGCAGCTTCAGCACGGGCTGGCCCTGACGCCCGCCGTCGAGCAGTTCCCCCACCGGGGCGACGACCGCGTCGGGCGCGGGGGCGTACGGCGGGTAGCCCGGCTCGTACGCGAAGCCGCCGGTCAGCTCGACGGCGAAGGCCGTGCCGGGGACGGCGGTGCGCAGGGCCGCGATGACCGCGAGCGCGTCCCGCGGGTCGAGCGGGTAGGCCGCCAGCAGCCGCCTGCCGCGGTGCAGGTCGTAGACGGCGGCGCCGTTGGCGCAGATCGCCATGCCGTGGCCGGCGGTGTGCGCGGCGACGACGTCCATCCACCGGGCGGGCCTGCCCGTGACGAAGAAGACCTCGATGCCCGCGGCCTCCGCGTCCGCCAGCGCGGCGATCGTACGGTCCGAAACGGTCTTGTCGTCGCGCAGGAGTGTGCCGTCCAGGTCGGTGGCGATCAGCCGCGGCGCGGGGGCCGCGAGGGTGGCGTCCGGGGTCCGGGGATGCTGGGTGGCTGAGGTCACCGACCCATGGTCCCCCATGCCGGTGCATATGACAGCAGGCGGGTGCGCAGTGCGAGCACCGCCACACTCTCCGTCGCCGTTGTCAGTCCCGGGTGCCACCATCTCGCCATGGCCCTTCTGCGTTGTGAAGAGCAGCCCGACCGGGAACCGGTGCTCCTGGCCGACGCTCTGCCGACCGTCGTGGACGGCATCCGCCTGGCCGCGCGCACCGCGATACCCGTCACCGATCCGGCGACCGGCGCCGCCACGACCTGCGGCCGGTGCGCCTGCGCGGGGTACCGCCACCGCACCGCCGGCGGTCACTGGATCCTGATCGAGCCCGGCGAGTGGCCCCTGGCCGCCGTACCGGCCGGTCGCCGCTGGCGCGTCGCGGGCGACGGCACGGCGGTCAACCTGCGCGCCGCCGCGCCCTCCGACACCTGCCGGATCAGTCATTTCGACGTCTGCCCCGCGGGCCCGCCGCCCGCGGCGTCGCCCGTGCTGCTCGGCCAGTGGCGGCGCAACGCCCGCCGCCGGCTCAACTGAGCTGGGCCGGTGCCTCGGTCGCGATGCGCTCGAAGACCTTCTCGTCCGCCGCGTAGACGGAGTCGGGCACCGGCCAGTGGAGCACGATCTCCGTGATGCCGGCCTCCGCGTAGCGGCCCGCGAAGTCGACGAAGGCGTCGAGTGACTCCAGGGGGCGCTCGGCCGTCGACCCGGTCAGCAGGACGCGGTCGAGCTCGCCCGGATCGCGCTCGATCTCGGCGCAGGCGATCTCCAGTCGGTCGTACTGGTGCGCGACGACCTCGAGGCACTTGTCCACCGGCACGTCCGCCGGGCCCTTCGGGTCGCCGTAGGTCACCCAGGCCTGGCCGTAGCGCGCCGCCAGCCGCAGGCCGCGCGGGCCCGTCGCCGCCACCGCGAAGGGCACCCGCGGCCGCTGCCGGCAGCCGGGGATGTTCCGCACCTCGTCCGCGGAGTAGAACTCGCCCTCGTGACTGACCACCGGCTCCGTCAGCAGCCGGTCCAGCACGGCGACGAACTCGCCGAAACGGTCGGCCCGTTCCCGCGGTGTCCAGGGCGCCTGGCCCAGCGCGGTCGCGTCGTAGCCCACCCCGCCGGCGCCGATGCCGAGCGTCAGCCGCCCGTCGCTGACGTCGTCGAGGGTGATCAGCTCCTTGGCGAGCGTCACCGGGTGCCGGAAGTTCGGCGAGGTCACGAGCGTGCCCAAACGCATACGCCGCGTTACCGTCGCTGCCGCCGTCAGCGTCGGGATCGCGCCGAACCACGGCCCGTCGCGAAAGCTCCGCCAGGAGAGATGGTCGTAGGTGTACGCGGCGTGGAACCCGAGGCCTTCGGCCCGTCGCCAGATCTTCTGTCCCTCGGACCACCGGTGGATGGGAAGGATCACCGTGCTCAGACGCATGACCCCGACCATACGCGGGCTTCCCGCCGCCACCGGTGTGCCGACCGGCGACACAGATCCCGACAGATAGCGCGCATACCGCAGTATGCCGGTCCCATGGCTGGCACGACCCGCATCACGGTGACTTTGCCCACGGAGCAGGTGGCGGAGCTGAAGAGGCTCACGGACAACGTCTCCGGCTACGTCGCGGAGGCGGTCGCCCGCCAGATCAGGCACCAGCTGCTCGGTGCGGAGCTGCGCCGTTACGAGGAGGAGCACGGCGCGTTCACCGACGGCGCCGCCCGGCCCGAAACAGCCGGGCGATCCGGGCGGTGGCCGCCGTCCGGTGGAATCCGTCGTCGAGCCGGGCCCGCGCGGCCGCTCCCGCCGCACGTCACGGGCGCCTGGTGGCCGCCTCACAGGGCGCGCCGGCCGGAACCCCGCCCGCTACCCCCAGGAGCGGGGAGCCGCAACTCGGGGCGCACCGCGGTGAGAGGTCGTCACCGGAGCGGCCGGCCGGGGCACGGCTGGGCCACCCGGGTGGTGTTGATCGGAATATCGGCACCCTCGGGGTGCGGCACCGAGGATTTCGTGCTCGCTTCCGCATCATCGGATTAGTCGCTCCCGACTCACCGAAGGAAGTGAGAGGTCATGGCTGCCAACACCCATGTCAGGACGTTCTGGGACGTCTTCGTGACGTTCCTGTTCAAGATGGTCGCGTACTTCGGGTTCGCCGTTCCGGCGTCGCGTAGCACGGCTCCGGCCGCGCCGCGACCGGAGACCGTCCCCGGGACCCGCTTCCTGCCGACCGCCGAGGCGGTCCGCCACTGGGCACCGGCACCTCGTACGGAGCCGGCACCACAACCGGTCGCGGTGGACGCCGCCGCGTCCGGTCGGGGGTTCCGTGCCGAACCGGGACTGCGGGCCGAACCGGTGCTCACTGTGGAGCCTGGCGTACGCGCCCCCGAGGTCCCGTCGTGCCGTACGTCGTACCGCAGTGAGCCCGTCGTGCCGGAGCCGTCCGTCCCGTTCGTTCCGGCGCCCTGCCTCGCCGCCGTGGCCGACGCCCAGTCCCTGCCGCCGACGATGAAGCAGCGCATCCGCGCCGAGGCTCACGGCGCCTCGCCCGTGGCCCGCGTGCGCACCCGCCCGATCGGCGACGCCGGCCTCGACCCCGTGCTGAGCGACGTGACCGAGGCCCCGGCCCGTACCCCCCGCCGCGAGTGGGCGCTGTGCGCATGACCGCCGTGGATGTGCGTGACCAGCCGGTACGGCGTGCCGCATGGCTCCCGTTGACGGAACGTCAGGCCGTCCCGGCCCCGGAGGACCGCGTCGAGCGGACCGCCCGAGGGGAAGCGCACCAGCACCACCACGGCGCCGGACACGGCGCCCCGAGCAGGACTGGGCGGACGAGCACGAGCACGAGGATGAGGACGACGATGCCGGAGACGACCCGCACCCCCGAGGCCGTGACGTTCGCCGTCGGACCGACCCGGCCCCACCCGCGGGCCACCGACCGTCAGGTCACCGACTCACCCCCCGCGCACGACGGCGGCCCGTACCACCGCATCCGTGCGTACCGCGGGCCGGCCACAGGCACACACCGCACGCCCGTGGACCGCACGCCCGAGGACCGCACCCCCACGAACCCCCCACGCGAGCGCGGCACACGCACACCCGACCGCCCGCACCCCACGACCCGACGCAGCGCCACGCGGCACCACCGCGGGGTCCGGCTGGTCGGGGGCGACCGGTGGAGCCGACCGAGCTCCCGGAGCACGCCCCGTCACGGCTGAACCGCGTGACCCACGGGAGAAAACCCCGCGAGACGGACGCACCGCACCGCCTCCCCTACGGGGGAGTCAACCCCAAGGACTACGCACAACCGCCCCCCCAGACTGACGACGGGGTGTGGTCCACGCCACTAGATTCGTGGCGTGACTGTGATCGCTACCGAAAGCCTGACGAAGCGGTACCCGAGGGTGACCGCTCTGGACCGGCTCACCGTCGACATCGCACCCGGCGTGACCGGGTTGGTCGGTGCCAACGGAGCCGGCAAGTCGACCCTGATCAAGATCCTCCTCGGGCTGGCGCCCGCCACGGAAGGCCGGGCCGCCGTCCTGGGCATGGATGTGGCGACGCAGGGCGCGGCGATCCGCGCCCATGTGGGCTACATGCCGGAGCACGACTGCCTGCCGCCGGACGTGTCGGCGACGGAGTTCGTCGTCCACATGGCCCGTATCTCAGGGCTGCCGCCGGCCGCCGCGCGCGAGCGCACCGCGGACACGCTCCGCCACGTCGGCCTGTACGAGGAGCGGTACCGCCCCATGGGCGGGTACTCCACGGGCATGAAGCAGCGGGTCAAGCTGGCACAGGCGCTGGTCCACGACCCCCGGCTGGTGCTGCTCGACGAGCCGACGAACGGGCTGGACCCCGTCGGCCGTGACGACATGCTCGGGCTGATCCGCCGCGTCCACACCGAGTTCGGCATCTCCGTGCTGGTGACCTCCCACCTGCTCGGTGAACTGGAGCGCACCAGCGACCACATCGTGGTCATCGACGGTGGCTCCCTCCTGCGCTCCTCCTCGACCAGCGACTTCACCCAGACGACCGCCTCGCTCACCGTCGAGGTCACCGAGCACGAGGACGAACTGGTGGCGAAGCTGACCGCCGCCGGGCTCAACGCGCACTCGGACGGCCGGCTGATCATGGTCGACATCGATGGGGACGAGACGTACGACGCGGTCCGCGACGCGGTCGCGGAACTCGGCACGGGCCTGGTGCGCATGGAGCAGCACCGGCACCGCATCGCCGAGATCTTCCGGGGAGGGGACGAGCATGACGCAGCTTGAGGGCAGGCCGCCCGCCGCCGACGTCATCCACGACATCGGCTACCGGCACTACGACGGCCCGCGCCTGGGCCGCGGCTACGCGCGCAAGTCGCTGTACGTCCAGAGTCTGCGCGGCGCGTACGGACTCGGCCGTTCGGCGAAGTCCAAGGTGCTGCCGATGATCCTGCTGGCCGTGATGTGCGTTCCGGCCGCGATCATGGTCGCGGTGGCGATCGGCACCAAGGCGACCAAGCTGCCGATCGAGTACACCCAGTACGCGATCATCATGCAGGCCGTCATCGGCCTCTACCTGGCGGCGCAGGCCCCGCAGGCCGTCTCGCTCGACCTGCGGTTCAAGACGACCCCGCTGTACTTCTCGCGCCCGATCGAGGCGGTCGACTACGTCGCGTCGAAGTTCGCCGCGCTGACCACGGCGCTGTTCATCCTCACCGCGACGCCGCTGCTGATCATGTACATCGGGGCGCTGCTGGCCAAGTTCGACGTGAGCGACCAGAGCGCGGGCTTCGCCAAGGCGATGCTCGCCGCGTTGCTGCTGTCGATGCTCTTCTCGGGCATCGGCCTGGTCATCGCGGCGCTGACGCCGCGCCGGGGCTTCGGTGTCGCCGCTGTCATCGCGGTGTTCACGCTCTCGTACGGCGCGGTGACCAGCGTCCAGGGCGTCGCCTCGATCAACGGCAACGCCGACGTGATCGGCTGGCTCGGCCTGTTCTCGCCGATCACGCTGATCGACGGAGCGCAGACCTGGTGGCTGGGGGCGACCTCCAGCTTCCCCGAGGGCGCGGGCCCGAAGGACGCGGTCGTCGGCACGGTCTACCTCCTCGTCCTCCTCGCCGTGATCGCCGGCTCCTTCGGCCTGCTGATGCGCCGCTACCGAAAGGCCGTACTGTCGTGACCACCCTGTCCATCGACCACGTGTCCCGCTGGTTCGGCAATGTCGTCGCCGTCAACGACGTGACGATGACGATCGGGCCCGGCGTCACCGGTCTGCTCGGCCCCAACGGCGCGGGCAAGTCCACCCTGATCAACATGATGGGCGGCTTCCTGGCCCCCTCGGCCGGCACCGTGACCCTCGACGGCGCCACGGTGTGGCGCAACGAGCAGGTGTACCGGCACATCGGCATCGTCCCCGAGCGGGAGGCGATGTACGACTTCCTGACGGCCCGCGAGTTCGTGGTCGCCAACGCCGAACTGCACGGGCTGGCGGATCCGGGCGCGGCGGCGCAGCGCGCCCTGGCCACGGTCGAGATGGAGTTCGCCCAGGACCGTCCGGTCTCCACGTACAGCAAGGGCATGCGGCAGCGCGCCAAGATGGCCTCCGCGCTGGTGCACGACCCGTCGGTGCTGCTGCTGGACGAGCCCTTCAACGGCATGGACCCCCGGCAGCGGCTGCACCTGATGGACCTGCTGCGCCGGATGGGTGCCGAGGGCCGCACGGTGCTGTTCTCCTCGCACATCCTGGAGGAGGTCGAGCAGCTGGCGAGCCACATCGAGGTGGTCGTCGCCGGCCGGCACGCCGCGTCGGGCGACTTCCGCAAGATCCGCCGGCTCATGACGGACCGGCCGCACCGCTACCTGGTGCGCTCCAGCGACGACCGGGCGCTCGCCGCCGCGCTGATCGCGGACGGGTCCACGGCCGCCATCGAGCTGGACTGGAAGGAGCGCGCGCTGCGCATCCAGGCGATCGACTTCGCCGGCTTCACCGAGCTGCTGCCGCGTGTCGCGCGGGAGCGGGGCATCCGGCTCTACACGGTCTCGCCGTCCGACGAGTCCCTGGAGAGCGTCTTCTCCTACCTGGTCACGGCGTAGGCACACGGCTGTAAGGAGCTCCGATGTTCAATCCCACCGTGGCGAGGCTGACCTACCGGGGGCTGCTGGGCCGCCGCCGGGCCCTGGTCCTGTTCGCCCTGCCCGCGCTGCTGATCCTGATCTCCGCGGCGGTGCGCGCGCTGGTCGGCGCCGACGACTCCATCGCGAGCTCGGTGCTGGGCGGTTTCGCGCTGGCGACGATGGTGCCGCTGGTCGGCGTGATCGCAGGCACCGGCGCCATCGGGCCGGAGATCGACGACGGCTCGATCATCTACCTGCTGGCCAAGCCGGTGCGGCGGCCGACGATCACCGTCACGAAACTGCTGGTCGCCATCGCGGTGTCGGTGGTCTTCTCGGCGGTGCCGACCCTGATCGCCGGGTTCATCCTCAACGGCAACAGCCAGGGCATCGCGGTCGCGTTCACCGCGGCGGCGGCGGTCGCCTCCGTCACGTACGCGGCGATCTTCCTGCTGCTCGGCGTGGTGACCCGGCAGGCGGTGGTCTTCGGCCTGGTCTACGCGCTGATCTGGGAGTCGCTGATCGGCAGCCTGGTGCCGGGGGCGCGCACGCTGAGCGTGCAGCAGTGGGCCCTGGCACTGGCCCAGAGGATCGCCGGCGAGGGCACGGTGACCTCCGATGTGGGGCTGCCGCTCGCGGTGGTGCTGCTGGTCGGCGTCACCCTTGCCGCGACGGCCTTCGCGGGGCAGCGGATGCGGTCGCTGACGCTGGCCGGCGAGGAGTGATCGTTCCGGGCTAGGCCCTGTCCTCCGGTAAGCCGCCCGGGTGGTCTTCTTCCGCCCGGGCGGCCCTGCTCCCCTGACGTCTACAATCGGATTGTCAGATTTGCGGCGTGATGTCCGAGACTCCGCTGCTCTTCGCCGTGGGCTTGTTCCTGGCCGCCCTCGGCCTGCTCGTCGCGCTGTTCAGCCCGGAGCTGGCCCACCATGTCGACGCGCTCGCCGCGCGTGCCACCGCCGGGTTCCGCCGCCTGTGGTCCCGCACCCGGGACCGCGGGCGCTTCATTCCCGTTCTTCGAAAGTGGGCCACGTCACAGGACTCCTTGAAAATTCAAGGGAATGTCGCTACCGTGAAGGAGGTTGAATCGTAAACCAACACGTCCCCAAGGAGTTCATCATGGGCCTCTTCAACCGTAAGAGCGATGCCACCGCGACCGCCGTCTCCGCCGCGCCGACCGCCGACCTGGCGCACCTGACCGGCGAGTACACGATCGACCCGACCCACAGCGAGGTCGGCTTCGCCGTGCGCCACGCGATGGTCACCACCGTGCGCGGCCAGTTCGCCGAGTACGAGGGCAAGCTGTATCTGGACGGCAGCAAGCCGGCCAACTCCTCCGCCGAGGTCACCATCAAGGTCGTCAGCGTCGACACCAACCAGGCCCAGCGCGACGAGCACCTGCGCACCGGCGACTTCTTCGACGCCGCCACCTACCCGGAGATCACCTTCCGGAGCACCTCCGCCGAGCAGATCGACGACGAGACCTACCGCATGCACGGTGACCTCACGATCAAGGACACCACCAAGCCGGTCTCCATCGACTTCACCTACAACGGCTCCGCCACCGACCCCTACGGCAACCTCCGCGTCGGTTTCGAGGGTTCCACGACCGTCAACCGCGGCGACTGGGGCCTGACCTACAACGCGGCCCTCGAGGGCGGCGGCGTCCTGATCAGCGACAAGGTCAAGCTGACCTTCGACATCTCCGCGCTCAAGGCGGCCTGAACCCGCTGAAGCCGCCGTCCCCTGCCAGACGATGGAGGGGAGGGCAGCGGACGAGACGGCCGGCACCATCGCCGGCACCGGGCGCCGCCGCACCGCACTGCGCGGAGCGGCGGCCCGGGTCGTCGTCCCCGAGGTGCGGACCCGGGCGCGCGACGCCCCCGGGACGTACATCTGGCCGCTGGTCCTCGCCGTGACCAGCGGCATCATGGCGGCCGCCCGGCCGGACCCGCGGTCCTTCCGGCCGCACCACAACAGCACCCACCTGGCGGAGCTGGACTCCAGCCGGTGCGGGCGCTGCCGGCCGGCGCGCTGTGGACCGAGTCCCCTGCGGCCTTCGGGCTGTGCGCGCCCTGCTTCCAGGCCGTGCCCGCCCCCGCCGAGCGCCGGCTGGGCACCCGGCGCCGGCTCCGCGTCGCCGCCCCGGCCCACGTCGGGGCGAGCGTCCTCAGCCGGCAGGCCGTGATGTTCGGCATCCGAGCCGACCGGCTGCCGGCCTCGCTCGCCCACACCGTCGACATCGGCGTCGGCTACGGGCCGGCCGGGGTCATCGGCGTGCTCACCCACCGCGTGCGACGACCGGCCCGGCGGCTGCCCTACCTGCTCGCCGCCACCGGCTTCTTCGCGTATCCCTGGTGGCGCCGGGCCGCACCTGCACCGACCTCGGGCACGTCATCGCCCTCCTCCTCATCGGCCTCGCGTGCCGCGGGCTCACGCCCCGGAGAAAAGCCGCTCCAGGACCAGGGCGATCCCGTCCTCACCGTTGGAGGCCGTGACCTCGTCGGCGGCCGCCTTCAGCAGCGGGTGGGCGTTGCCCATCGCGACGCCGTGGCCCGCCCACTCGAACATCGGCAGGTCGTTGGGCATGTCACCGAAGGCGATGGTCCCGGCTGCCGTCGCCCCCAGCCGGCGGGCGGCCAGCGACAGCCCCCGGGCCTTCGACAGACCCAGCGGCAGCAGCTCCACGATGCCCGTACCCGACATCACGGCGCTGACCAGGCCGCCGGCGGCCACGGTCGCCGCATGGGCGAGCTCGTCGTCCCCCAGTCGCGGGTGCTGGATGTAGAGCTTGCTGATGGGCGACGCCCACAGCCCCTCCACGTCGTCCACCTCGCCGCCCACCGGCAGCTCGGAGTCGAACAACCGGTAGCCGGGGCCGAGCACGATGTCGCCGTCCATGCCGTCGAGCGCCGCCGCCACAGCCAGCCGGCCGGTCTCCGCCTCGATCTTGGCCAGCGCCGCCCTGGCGGTCTGCCGGTCCAGCGTGAACGAGGTGAGCAGCCGCCGCTCGCCCGCGTGGTAGACCTGCGCGCCCTGCATGCAGACGGCCAGGCCCTCGTAGCCGAGGTCGTCCAGGACGTGCACCGTACGGGCCACCGGGCGTCCGGTGACGACGATGTGGTCGGCGCCCGCTGCGGCGGCCGCGACGAGCGCCTTGCGGGACCGTTCGGAGACGGTGTGGTCGGGGCCGAGCAGCGTGCCGTCGAGATCCGTCGCGATCAGACGGTAGGGAAGCGGAGCGGTCACTTGGCGACCGGCTCCAGGACTTCACGGCCGCCCAGGTACGGGCGCAGCGCCTCGGGGACGCGGACCGAGCCGTCGGCCTGCTGGTGGTTCTCCAGGATGGCGACGATGGTGCGCGGGATGGCGCACAGCGTGCCGTTGAGCGTGGCCAGCGGGCGGGTGCCGTTCTCGTCCCGCAGCCGTACCGACAGGCGGCGGGCCTGGAACTCGGTGGTGTTCGAGGTCGAGGTCAGCTCGCGGTACTTGCCCTGGGTGGGGATCCACGCCTCGCAGTCGAACTTGCGCGCCGCCGAGGAGCCAAGGTCGCCCGAGGCCAGCTCGATCACCCGGAACGGCAGCTCGAGCGAGGTCAGCCACTGCTTCTCCCACTCGACCAGCCGCGCGTGCTCGGCCTCGGCGTCCTCGGGGCGGGTGAAGACGAACATCTCCACCTTGTCGAACTGGTGGACGCGGATGATGCCGCGGGTGTCCTTGCCGTACGAACCCGCCTCGCGCCGGTAGCAGGGCGAGAAGCCCGCGTAGCGCAGCGGCAGCCTGGACGCCTCGATGATCTCGTCCATGTGGTACGCGGCGAGCGGGACCTCGGAGGTGCCGACCAGGTACAGGCCGTCCTTCTCCAGGTAGTACACGTCGTCCTCGACCTGGCCGAGGTAGCCGGTGCCGGCCATGGCCTCCGGCTTGACCAGCGTCGGGGTCAGCATCGGGGTGAAGCCGGCCGCGGTGGCCTGCGCGATGGCCGCGTTGACCAGGGCCAGCTCCAGCAGGGCGCCGACGCCGGTCAGGTAGTAGAAGCGCGAGCCGGAGACCTTGGCGCCGCGGTCGACGTCGATGGCGCCGAGCAGCTCGCCGAGGTCGATGTGGTCCTTGGGCTCGAAGCCCTCGGCGGCGAAGTCGCGCGGGTTGCCGATGACCTCCTTGACGACGAAGTCCTCCTCGCCGCCGATGGGGGCGTCCGGGTGGACGATGTTGCCGAGCTGCAGCAGCAGCCGCTGCGCCTCCTCGGCGGCCTCGTGCTGCTCGGCGTCGGCGGCCTTGACGGCGGCCTTGAGCTGCTCGGCCCGCTTCAGCAGTGCCGCGCGCTCCTCGCCCTGGGCCTTGCCGACCAGCTTGCCCAGCGACTTCTGCTCCGCGCGCAGCTCGTCGAAGCGGGTACTGGACGACCTGCGCCGCTCGTCGGCGGAGAGCAGGGCGTCGACGAGCGCGACGTCCTCTCCACGGGCGCGCTGGGAGGCGCGCACACGGTCGGGGTCCTCACGAAGCAGGCGAAGGTCAATCACGGGAACAGGCTACCGGTGTGCCGGGTGCCGACGCGACAACTTAAGTGCTTTATGGGACGTTATGTCCGCTTCGAAAGGAGGGTGCGGGAATTGCCGTGCGACCGATAATGGCGGGTCGGTTACCGTCAACCGAATTCTTCGCGTCCCTCCGGGGAGGGTATGTGGTCTGTGGACAACGGTAGTTGGGGCAGGTCCGGCCCGCAGAGTTATCCACAGGGGGAGGGGTTTCCCACTCGCTTGTCCACAGACGGTGTGGATGGGCTGTGGAAGATGGACTTGATCATTCCGTGGGTGGGTGCGGGGGCATGGATTCCCCGTCCAAACCCTCCTAACGCTCACTTTCGAGTGAGAACTCTTCCCTCTATCGAGTTGTTCGAAGGTATTGAGATGACGCATGATGACCTGTGGGCTTGTGGGGTCGCTTGGCGTGAGTGTGCCGATTTGTCGATCTGGCGGTTCCTTGGGCGACTTGTTCTGTCGACTTATCCCCAGCCCATGGCAGGGGCCTGTGGATAACGCGGTGGACAACCGAAGGCGTCACCGCTTGTTCGCCGAAAGCCCGGGAAGCGGTGCGCGCACGCCTCAGACCCGCCCGTCCAGGGCGCGTCCCAGCCAGTCCGCCGCGGCCGTGAACTCCTCGTCCGTGGTCCCCTTGCGCTGCTGCGGCGGAACCTCGTCCGCCCGCGGGTACGAGCCGAGGAAGCGCACCTGCGGGCAGATCCGCTTCAGGCCCATCAGCGCCTCGCCGACCCGGCGCTCGGTGATGTGCCCCTCACAGTCCACCGAGAAGCAGTACCGGCCGATCCCCTCGCCGGTCGGCCGCGACTCGATGCGGATCAGGTTCACCCCGCGCACCGCGTACTCCTGCAGCAGCTCCAGCAGCGCGCCGGGGTGGTCGTCGCCCAGCCAGAACACCGCCGAGGTCTTGTCGGCCCCGGTCGGCGCGACCGGCCGGGCCGGACGTCCGACCAGGACGAAGCGGGTCTCGGCGTTCGCCGCGTCGTGGATCTGCGTGGCCAGCGGCTCCAGACCGTACGTCGGCGCCGCGAACTCGCCCGCGAACGCCGCGTCGTACCGGCCCTCCGCCACCAGCCGGGCGCCGTCGGCGTTGGAGGCCGCCGACTCCCACGCGGCGTGCGGCAGGTGCGCCGACAGCCACTTGCGGACCTGCACCTGCGCCGCCGGGTGACCGGTCACCGTCTTGACGTCACCGAGCCCCGTGCCCGGGCGCACCAGCAGCGCGAACGCGATGCGCAGCAGCACCTCGCGGTAGATCATCAGCGGGGGGCCCGCCGCCAGCTCGTCCAGGGTCGCGGTGATGCCGCCCTCCATCGAGTTCTCGATGGGCACGAGGGCGGCCGCGGCCTCACCGCTGCGCACCGCGTCGAGCGCGGCCTGCACCGAGACCATCGGCACCAGCTCGCGCGTGGCGGCCTCCGGAAGCGTCCGGAGCGCGGCCTCGGTGAAGGTGCCCTCAGGGCCGAGATAGGTGTAACGGCTCGCCGGCGACATGCCGTCAGCCTAGGCCCTGGCGCCGCAGTCCCTCCCGCGGCTGTCCGCAAGGGGCCCCCACCCCGCGGCGTTGTTCCCGGCCGGCGCCGGGAGGTGCCCCCGGGCACGCACTTGCCCGCCCTTCGGCCGGGAGAGTTGCCGGATCGTCCGGGCCGCCCACGACGAGGACCACGCTCCGCCCTGCTGCGCACCGCACCCGGGGCACCTCCCAGCGGTGGCCGGGGCAGCCACGTCGACGACACGGCCCGGGCCCTGACGCGGCGCCCCTCCTCAGGACTCCAGCAGCCGCTGGCCGACGTATTCGCCCGGTGCCGCGCCGCCCGGCACGGCGAAGAGCCCGCTGGCCTCGTGCCGCAGGAAGCGCGACAGGCCGTCGCCCCGGTCCAGCTTGCGCTGCACCGGCACGAACCCCTTCAGCGGGTCGGCCTGCCAGGCCACGAAGAGCAGCCCCGCGTCCGGCGCGCCGTCCTCGCGGTAACCGTCGTGGTACGAGTACCCGCGCCGCAGCATCGCCGCGCCGCCGTTGGAGGCCGGGGCGGCGACGCGTACGTGCGCGTCGGCGGCGATCGCGAAGGCACGGCCGTCCGGGCCCACCTTGTCCAGGTCGGGCTTGCTGGCCTCGGTGCCGCCGGACAGCGGGGCGCCGTCGGCCTTGCGGCGCCCGATCACCTTCTCCTGGCGCTCCAGGGGGAGGTTGTCCCAGGTGTCCAGCAGCATGCGGATGCGTCGGACGACGGCGTAGGAGCCGCCCGCCATCCACTGCGGGGAGCCGGAGGCGGGCACGAAGACGCGCGCGTCGAAGTCGGGGTCGGACGGCCGGGGGTTGTTGGAGCCGTCGACCTGGCCCATCAGGTTGCGGGCGGTGCGCGGCTGCGCGGTCGTGCCCGGGGTGCGGTTGAAGCCGTTCATCTGCCAGCGCAGGGAGGCGGTGCCCGCGGCCTCCTTCTGCAGCACGCGCAGCGCGTGGAAGGCGACCAGGGCGTCGTCGGAGCCGATCTGGATCCACAGGTCGCCGTCGCTGCGCCGACGGTCGAGAGCGTCGGAGGCGAAGTCCGGCAGCGGGGCGAGCGCCTGCGGCATCCGCCCGGTCAGCTCCGTCCTGGCGAAGAAGCTGCGACCGAAGCCGAAGGTGACCGTGAGCGAGGACGGCCCGGCGTCCAGGGCGATCTGGTTGTCGCCGGAGGGCGCCCGGCCCTCGGTCATCGCCTCGGCCGCCGCCGACCAGCGGCGCAGCAGCGCCGCCGCGCCCTTGCGGCCGGCCCCCGCGGCCAGGTCGAAGGCGACGAGGTGGCCGCGGGCCTGCAGCGGAGTGGTGATTCCGGCCTGGTGGGCGCCGTGGAAGGGGACGGCCGTGGCGCCGACCGCGGTCAGTGCGGTGGCCTCGTCGCGCGTCGCGTGCGCGGTGACGGCGCCCGAGGCGCCGCCCACGAGCAGTCCCGCGGCGCCGGCCGCGCCCGCGGTGCCGAGCAGACGGCGCCGCGAGAGGTCGTGAGGGCGGTCGTTCATGAGTCGATCTTCACTACCTTGGTACGGGTGACCTGGTCGATGTCCGAGGTCCGGACGGTCACGGCGACCGTCCACTCCCCGGGAACCGGGATCTGGACGTTCTCGGCACTCCAGTGACCGGTGTCGATCTTCCCCAGCGTCACCGGGATGGGGCCGATCTTCTTGGACTTCAGGGTGAAGGAGACCTGCACCTCGGGGACGTCGAAGGCCCGGCCGTCGGGGGCGGTGACCAGCAGGTGGAGCTCGTTCTCGGCCACGCCACCCGGGTCCAGGGTCACCTCCGCCTCGCCCTTGCCGTCGGCACCGCCGGTGTCGAACGGGATCCTCACGTCCAGCGGCTCGGGTACCTCGGCGACCGGCGCCGTCGCCTGCCGCGCGGCGCCCTCCTCGGCGGCCCGGCCCGGCTGGGTGCCGGTCAGCAGGGTCGTGACGGCCAGCACCACGACCGCGACGGCCACCTCGGCCAGCACCGACTTGCGCAGGCCCGTGCGCTCGGTGTCGGCGTCGCGTTCCTTGCGGGCGCGCTCCTTGGCCAGCGCCGCCTCCTGCCGGGCCAGTTGCTCGGCGCGCCCGGACGCGTCCTCGCCGCCCCCGCCCTTCCGTCCCGCGGCGACGGGCTGGGCGACGGCGGCCTTGCGGCGTACGGCCGCGTCACCGAGCCGCGCGGTCCAGCGGCGGGACAGCCACGCCAGCTCCACCAGCACGATGACCAGGCCGATCTTGACCAGCAACAGCTGCCCGTAGCCGGTGGAGACCAGCGCGTCCCAGGAGCCGAGCTGGCGCCAGGACTGGTAGACGCCGGTGACGACCAGGGTCACCACCGCCCCGAAGGCGATCCGCGAGAAGCGCTGCACCGTCGCCCGTTCCACGCGCCGCCCGCCCCACAGGGCGACCAGCAGCGCGGTGAGACCGCCGAGCCAGACGGCCATGGCGAGCAGGTGCACGATGTCGACGGGCATCGCCACCGACGCCTGGACGCCGACCGAGGCGTGCTCGGCCATGGCCCACGTCGCGGCCAGGCCCACCGACACGACCGTGCCGCCGATCGCCAGACCCCAGGCCAGGTCCTGGCGTTCGACCGGGTCCTCGCGCTTGGCCCAGCTGCCGAAGAGCACGGCGATGAACACGGCCCCCGCGGCGAGCAGAAGCAGCCGGGACAGCAGCGCCGCGCCGGGCCGGGTGTCCAGGACATCCCGTACGCCGCCGAGGTCGAAGGCGTCCCCGAGGCCGCCCCCGTTGGCGTAGGGGGCGCGCAGCATCAGCAGCAGTATCGTCGCGGCGACCATCGCGGCCCAGCCGATGGCCACCAGCCGCCGCATCGACCGCGTCCGCGCGCCGTCCGGCCAGCACACGCCGATGAAGAACGCGGCGCCGGCCAGCAGCGCGAAGCCGAGGTAGGCGGCGTAGCGGGCGATGTCGTACAGGGCGCCGACGGTGCCGCCGCCCACCTCCTGGGTGGGCAGCGAAACGGAGGTCTTGGAGGGCGCGCCGATGGAGAAGGTGAAGGCGCCCGCCACCGGGTGGCTGTCGGCGGAGACGACCTTCCAGACGACGGTGTACGTGCCGTTGCCGAGCCCCGGGCGCAGGGCGACGGCCGCGGTCGTGTTCCCCCTGCCGCCGTCGTTCGCGTCGCCGGTCTCGGCACGCTCGCCGTCCGGGCCGAGGACGCGGATGGCGTCCTTCGACAGCAGCACACCCTCGGAGAAGCTCAGCCGCACCTGCGCCGGCGCGGTCTTGACGACCGATCCCTGGGCCGGGTCGGAGCCGACCAGCGCGGCGTGCGCGGACGCCGGCGCGGCGGTGCCGAGCAGCAGGCCGAGCACGGCGAGCGGTACCGCCAGCAGGCGCAGCGCGGACTTGGTCATCACCCTCATGGCGCTCTCCTCAGTCCTGCGGGTGGTAGCCCGCGGGCTTGACCGGGACCCGTACGTCGATGGTGTCGGCGTCGTCGAAGTGCAGCCGCAGCGAGACCCGCTCGCCGGCCACGGGCTTGTGCTCCAGGTCCGTCAGCATCAGGTGGTTGCCGCCGAGCGCGAGCGTGAGCCGCCCGCCCGCGGGAACCGTGAAGGAGGTCACCCGGCGCATCCGGTTGTCCTCCGTGCTGTGCAGGGTGATGTCGCCGGACAGGTCGCTGGTGACGGAGGTCAGCCGGGCGTCCCGGTCGCCGGTGTTGGTGACGGTGAAGTAACCGGCCGCCATGTCCGCCAGCGCCGGCTGTGGGATGTAGGCGCCGCTCACCTTCAGTTCGGAGGCGTCAGCCGGCCCGGAGCAGGCCGTGGCGCCGAGCAGTACCAGGGCCGCCGCCGCGGGGATCCGCCGCAGGGAGCGGGTCACGGCGTCCGCCCTGCGATGATCTTCGGCAGGTCTGCGGCGAACTCCTCGGACGTCGTGCCCGACATGTACAGCGCGTGCGCCTTGTCGTCCTTCGGCGAGTACGCGATGACCTGGGCGCCGTGCGTCACGGTGATGCTGCCGTCCTTCTCCTTCACCGGCTTCTCCACGTCCACGCCGAGCGAGCGCGCGCCCGCCTGGATGGTGGCGAAGTCACCGGTCAGGCCCACGAAGGACTTGTCCTGCGCGCCCAGCCACTCGCCGAGCCGCTTCGGGGTGTCGCGCTCGGGGTCGGTGGTCACGAAGACCACGACGAGCTTGCCCTGTTCGGCCGCGGGCAGCTTCGACTTGGCGATGGCGAGGTCGCTCATCGTCGTCGGGCAGACGTCCGGGCAGTGGGTGTAGCCGAAGAAGAGCAGCGTAGGCCGGCCCTTGGTCCGCTCGACGAAGTCGTAGGTCTTGCCGCCGGTGTCCGTGAGGATCATGTCCGGCTTCTCGAACGGCGTGTCGAGGACGGTCGCGGCCTTCGCAGTTGCGTCGATGGAGACGGCCGGCTCGGGGCCGGAGCTGTCCGCCCCGCCGTCCGGGCCGCCGCAGGCGGCGAGGGTCAGGGCGAGCGCGGCGATGGCGGCGGCCGAGGCCGCCGCCCTGAAGGTGGTACGCATCAGGGGTTCCCCAGGAAATCGTTGCGGCGCCGGGGCGGCCGCGGCGCGTGCGCGGCAGCCGCCCCGGCGATGGTGCGTCAGGCGGACGGGGTGCCCACGCCGCGACGACGGCCGGTCAGCACGCCGAAGCCGGCGCCGAGCACGCCCACGACGATGCCGACGATGCCCAGCACCCGGGCCGTGGTGTCGCCGCCGTCGGCGGAGGCGGCGTTCTCGGTGGCCGCGTCGCCGGCCGACGAGACGGGCTCGGCCTTGGCGTCGTCCTTCTCGCCGTCCGCGGTGGAGGCGTCCTGGCCGTGGTCGTCCGCGGCGTCGGAGAGGGCCAGCACGGGCGCGGGGTGCTCCGGCTCGTCCTCACCCTTCTGCTGCTCCTCGATCCAGCGCACGACCTCCTTGTTGTCGTACGTCTGGAGGGTCTTGAAGACCAGCTGACCGGTGTCCTCGGGCAGCGGGCCCAGGGAGACCGGGAACTGCTGGAACTCGCCGGGCTTGATCGTCCCGCCGCTCCAGGTGATCTTCGTGACGGCCTCGGTGAGGTCGCCGTGACCGGTCTTCAGCGGGGTCTTGAGCTTGGCCTTGGTGATCTGCACCGTCCAGCCCGGCACCGGCTGGGTGGAGACGGAGGCGATCGGGTGATCGCTCGGCAGGTTCACCTCCACCTTGATCGTCGAGGCCTTGTCGTCCTCGTTGGGGACCTTGAACGCGACCGTGCTGTAGCCGCCCTTGGCGGCGTTGCCGGGCTGGACGCTCACGTGCGCGAAGGCGGGGACGGCGGTAGCGAGCACGGCCGCCCCGGTGACGGCGGCGAGGGCGGTGGCGCGGCGCATGACGGTGTTCATGATGCGGAGACTCCACGGTGACGGAGGAAAGGTGACGGGTGGCACGCGTGCGGCGCGCGCGACTCCGCCCCCATACGTCGGTGGAGCAGGTCGCGTTCAGGCCGCGAGGGCGCACGCCGGCGGCCCGCGCCGGGCCAGGCTGTGCCGCAGCAGCACGGTGCGCGGCACGCGGTGGGAGCCGTCGATGCGCCCCGCGCCGGGGACGGCGCGGGGCGCGGCAGGGCTCCCGGTCAGCAGCCGGCGTACGAGCGCCACGGCGTGGCGCAGGGCGCCGCCCGACAGCTCGGCCAGCCCGCGGACCGACAGCGCGACCAGCCGCCACAGCGCGGCCTCGCCGCGGCGCAGCAGCCAGCCGGCGGTCACCGCGGCGACCGCGTGACCGAGCAGCATGGGGAGGCTGTAGGAGAGCATCGTGCTCTCGGCGGCCGCGGCGGGCATCCCGGGCATACCCGCCATGTGACCCGTTCCGGTCCCGGTGTGCGCGTGGGAGGTCAGCGCCGCCGTCCGCTCGTCGCAGAGCAGCCGTCCGGCGATCGCGGCCATCCCGCCGCCCGAGCAGATCCCGCCCACGTTGAAGAGCACGTGCAGGACGAGCTGTCCGCCCGCCAGACCGGTCGCGATGGCGGGCATCGAGCGCTCCCGCCCGGCGAGCGGGGCGACGACCGCGAAGACGACGAACCAGCCCGCCACCAGCGTCCAGCCGGGCACCCCGTGCCCCGACGCCAGCATGTGCGCGCCCGCGGACAACACGACGCAGACCGCGGTGAACACCGCGGCCCGCAGCAGTCGCAGATCGGCGCCGGCGCGCACGGGGGAGGACATGACGGGCGTCATCATCTCACCGCGAGCCCGTCTTGCGAACGGCGGGTCCCGCAACACGCCGGTCTGTGCTATGGCGCCCGAAGGCGTCCTACACCCGCCTACGGAGCGACGGCATCCGCCGTATGGCTGGCATCACGTCAACGCCACGCTTACCGACCGTGTTTCGGGGCAATACGTATCGGTATGTCGAGCCGCAGCCAGGAGGCTGAGCATGAGCATCTGGTGGTCCCTCCACTTGCGGCGCGAGGCTGCGAGCGTTCCGCTCGCCCGCCGGCTCCTGCTGGGGACGATGGAGACGGCCGGGGTGGACCCCGACATCTCCTACGACCTGTCCGTCGCTCTCACCGAGGCCTGCGCCAACGCCGTTGAGCACGCCGCCCACGGCGAGTACCGGGTGACTGCCCGCATCGAGGGGGACCGATGCCGCATCGAGGTGGCGGACTCCGGCCCGGGCTTCGCCCCGGACCTGCGCCGTACGCACCACTCCGTGCGCCCGCTGGCGAAGAAGGACCAGCACGCCGAGCACGGCCGCGGGCTCTTCCTGATCGAGGCGCTCGTGGACCACGTCCACTTCCACAACCGTCCCGGGCACGGGGCGGTGGTCAGCTTCGACAAGATCCTCAAGTGGCGGGACGACTCGCTGCTCAAGGTCTCCTGACGTACGCAGGCCGGGGCCGCACGGACCTCCGTGCGGCCCCGGCCGTCGTCCGGGTGGCGGGGGTCAGCCGTTGAGGGCGGCCATCCAGCGCTCGACCTCGTCGGACCGGCGCGGCAGGCCGTCGCTGAGGTTCCGGTTGCCGTCCTCGGTGACGAGGATGTCGTCCTCGATGCGGACGCCGATGCCCCGGTACTCCTCCGGCACGGTCAGGTCGTCGGCCTGGAAGTACAGGCCCGGCTCGACGGTGAGGACCATGCCCGGCTCCAGCGTGCCGTTGACGTAGGTCTCGGTGCGGGCAGCGGCGCAGTCGTGGACGTCCAGACCCAGCATGTGGCCGGTGCCGTGGAGGGTCCAGCGGCGCTGCAGGCCGAGTTCGAGGACGCGCTCGACCGGGCCCTCCACCAGGCCCCACTCGACGAGTTTCTCGGTGAGCACCCGCTGGGCGGCGTCGTGGAAGTCGCGGTACGCGGCGCCGGGGCGGACGGCGGCGATGCCGGCCTCCTGGGCCTCGTACACGGCGTCGTAGATCTTCCGCTGGATGTCGCTGTACGTGCCGTTCACCGGCAGCGTGCGGGTGACGTCGGCGGTGTAGAGGCTGTGGGTCTCCACGCCGGCGTCGAGCAGCAGCAGGTCGCCGGAGCGGACCGGGCCGTCGTTGCGGACCCAGTGCAAGGTGCAGGCGTGCGGGCCGGACGCGCAGATGGAGCCGTAGCCGACGTCGTTGCCCTCGACGCGGGCGCGCAGGAAGAACGTTCCCTCGATGTAGCGCTCGGAGGTCGCCTCGGCCTTGTCCAGCACCCGGACGACGTCCTCGAAGCCGCGGGTGGTGGAGTCGCAGGCCTTCTGCAGCTCGCCGATCTCCCACTCGTCCTTGACCAGCCGCAGCTCGGACAGGAACTCCTTCAGCTCGGCGTCGCGCTCGGCGGTGACCTTGTCGGTCAGCGCGGCCTCGACGCCGGCGTCGTAGCCGCGGACGACCCGCACCGGGCCGGTGGCCTCGCGCAGCACGTCGGCGACCTTGCGGACGTCGGCGCACGGCAGGCCCAGCAGGACCTCGCCCTCGGCCAGGCTGTGCCGGCGGCCGGTCCACAGCTCGCCCTGGCCGTCCAGCCAGAACTCGCCGTTCTCCCGGGAGGAGCGGGGGAGCAGGTAGGCGGTGGCGTCGTGAGATCCCTCACCGTTGGGCTCCAGGACCAGGACGGCGTCCTGGGTCTGGTCGCCGGTGAGGTGCACGTACTCGCTGGCGGCACGGAAGGGGTAGTCCGTGTCGTTGGCGCGGGTGCGCAGGTTGCCGGCCGGGACCACCAGCCGCTCGCCGGGGAATCGCGCGGACAGCGCCGCGCGCCGCTTGGCGGCGTACGGTGCCTGCTCGATCGGCTGCAGGTCGCGAAGCTCGGTGGCGGCCCAGCCGGACTTCATCACCTCGGTGAGCTCGTCGGAGACGGCCGGGTACAGGCCGTTCTTCCGCTGCTTGATGGGCTCGTCGCCTTCCGGGGTCTCCGGAGCGCGGTCCTCGGCCACGTCATGCCTCCTCGCAGTAGACCACCCCATCGTAAGTGGGTGGGCGGCAAGGACCGGCCGCGGTCCCCGTCGGCGCTCAGCCGAAGCGGGCGGCGAGCAGCACGACGTCCTCGGTCGGGTGGGTGTCCTCACGGTCGTCGGGGAGCATGGTGTGCAGGACGTGCTCCACCAGCTGGGCGGGATCGTCCCGGGCGGTGCGCGGGGCGGACGCCGCGGCCGCGTGCAGGCGGGCGAAGGCACGGTCGACGGGGTCGCCGGTGCGGTGCAGCAGGCCGTCGGTGTAGAGCAGCACGGTCTCCCCGGCCAGCGCCCGGAACTCGACGCTGGGCGCCTCCCAGCAGCTGAGCATGCCCAGTGGCGCCGACAACGAGGTCTCCACGTACTCCACCCGGTGCCCGCCGACGATCAGCGGCGGGCAGTGCCCGGCCCCGGCGATCACGACCCTCCGGGAGGCCGGCTCGGCGTACGCGAACAGCGCGGTCGCCGACCGGGCGGGCTCGGTCAGCCGCAGCAGCAGTTCCAGGTCGGAGAGGACCGCGACCGGGTCCTCGCCCTCCATCACCGCGTACGCCCGCAGCGAGGCCCGCAGCCGCCCCATCGCGGCGACCGCGCTCATGCCGCCGCCGCTCACCCCGCCGACCGACAGCCCCAGCGCGCCCTCGGGCAGCGGGAGGGCGTCGTACCAGTCGCCCCCGCCCGCGGCGGCCGGGCGGTGCCGCACGGCCAGGCGGACCCCGGGGACCCGGGGCAGCCGGGTCGGCAGCAGTTCCTGGCGGAGCGCGGCGACGGTGGCGCGGCTGCGGTCCAGTTCGAGCAGCCGGGCGAGGTGCTCGGTGGCGTAGCGGCAGTACAGACCGATGAGGTGGCGCCTGCGCTCGACGGGTTCGGCCGGCTCGTCGAAGAACCACAGGGCCGAGCCCAGCCGGCCGGTGGAGTCCGCGGACAGCCGCAGCGCGTAGCTGGCGCCGAAGCCGAGCCGCAGGGCGATCTCGCGGTGGCGCGGATCGAGCCCGGGCTCGCGGCACAGGTCGGTGTGGATCTCCTCGGCCGGCACCGCCTCGGGTGCCGTGGGCAGGGGGACGGTTTCCAGCGCGCCGAGCTCGGCCGGGCCGAGACCGAGGCCGACGACGGTGGCCGGACCGAGCCGGTCGACGGGGGAGACGGCGGCCAGACCGCGCCGGGCGCCGACCAAGGCGCCGCCGGCGCGCAGCAGTTCGCGCAGCGCGTCCTGCAGGGTCGCGGTCCTGGCCAGCCGCTCGGTGAGCTCGTGCAGGGTGGTCAGGTCGGAGATCCAGGAGGCCAGTCTGTCCTGGGCGGCGGTGAGTTGGCCGACCGGATCCGGCGTCCCGGGGTGTTCGTCCGGGGCCCCAGGATGGGATTGTTGTTCGACCGAGGGGGAGGAAGTGTGCGCCGGTGTCGGAATGGGTGGGTCGATTCCGGCCACTTTCGGTAGGCGCGCGGCACTCATGGCCGCCGGCTTTCACGATCTTTGTCGTGCCGCGGGGACGGCTCCGTAGAGCAGCGCATTTCCGTCAATAGCATCGCAAACCCCCAAGCTCATGCTGCGCCGCTATCAATGGATTCCCTTCTACCGCCTACTCGTGGGTGTGTCCAGGATTGCCCAGGTAGAGGGGCTGGTGTCGGCGAGCCCGAGAGGATGCGGGACTATGGCCGAAAAAGGGCACGGCGTGCCACAATTGGTTGTCGACTGAAGGGGTTCGACAGCGCGTCATATCCGTCGTAGCGGGTACGTACGGGATGGGAGTTGGCGGCCTCAGGAACCCGGCGCCCTGCCAGGGCGTCATGGACGGAGACGGCCGACCCTCCCCCCAGGGCGGGGTGTTGCACAGCCAGCGGGACCGCACACAGCAGCAGACGCAAGCGCACGCAGCAGTTCCCGGCACTCCGCAGGACGAACAAGCGCCAGTGTGCGCCACCCCCCCGCCACGTTCCACGCTCGGCTCGAGACGTGATGCGCTGCCTCGTGAGCGGTGTGTTCCAGATTACTTTGTGTCATGGGCAGATCCCTGAGCGCTAACGGAAAGGAACGAGCGCTGATGCGCGAGATCCTCGGAAAGCGACGCAAGAGCAGTCCGGAGCTGCTGCGTGCGGCGCTCACCTGCGCCGAACGGTGGCAATGGCCCGTGGTACCCGGAGCCGGTACGGACGCACGCGGCGGATGCGCCTGTCTGCGGACCGACTGTCCGGTGCCGGGCGCCCATCCGCACGATCCGGGCCTCCTCGCGGCCACCCGTGATCCACGGATGGTCCGCTGGTGGTGGACGCGGCGGCCGGATCAGCCGCTCGTGCTCGCCACGGGCGACCGGGTCTCGGCGGTGAGCCTGCCGGCCGTCGCGGGGGCGCGGGCGCTGGGCGTCTTCGACAAGCTGGGGGTGCGTACCGGTCCGGTCGTGGCCACCCCCACGCGCTTCGCGCTGATGGTGGAGCCGTACTCCCTGGAGGAACTGGGCGAGTTGCTCGACCGCCATGAATGGGTGCCGACCTCACTGCGGTACCACGGCCAGGGCGGCTACCTCGTCCTGCCGCCCTCCCCGGTCGGGTCCGGCGGCACCGCGGGGGCGCGCTGGGTCCGGCAGCCGGTGGTGGACCAGGGCGAGAGGGCACCGTGGCTGCCCAGCGTGCGGGTGATCGTCGACACCCTGGTGCAGGCCGGGCGCACGGCGCCGGACGGCAGCCGGCTCTCGTACTGACCGGATCCCGCGGTGGTTTCACCGGAGGCGTGTGACGGCTGCCGTCCCCGGCGGTCGTCACTCGTTCGGGTAGGAGCGGGGGCCGTAGCCCGGCGAACGGGCAACGGCCCCCGTTCCATGTCCGTTTCTCCCGCTATGTTCTGGGCATGATGCGTGCGCCGAACCTGCGGATGGCCGCCCTCGCCACGGTCGTGGCGGCGGCCGCGATGCTGCCCCTGACCGGCGCCACCGCCGGGCCCGTCCTCCCCGCCGTGCCCGTGGACGTGACGACGGCGGTCACGGACGACAAGCCCTTGTCAAGCGATTCCAGTATCTTCGACACCCTGCCGAAGCTGGCCGAATCCGAACGCCAGACCGCATCCTGCGGTCCCCAACTCGCCTCCCCTGCAGGCCTGCGGGCGCAGACCTGCACCATCGACGAGGACGGCGACACCTGGGCTCGCACGTACTACACCAACACCACGGGCCGGCCCCTGGACGGCGTGCTGACCCTCATGCGGCCCGACGGCCGGACGGTGCAGGCGCGGTGCGTCATCACCGCGGACGAGGGGAGCGGGAGCTGCGAGACACCGCGCGAGCCGACGGTGGCGGAGGTTACGGAGCCGTACATGGCGGTGGCGGAGATCGCCGAGGAGGGCGGGGAACACCCGCTGCTGCGCAGTGGATCCACGCACTGACCCGCACATGGAAACGTCCGGTCGCTGGCGACGGGGGATGCACCAGCGACCGGACTGTTCAAACGGTAACAAGACTTCGCCTGTACGCAAATCCGGGGTACGGGTTCCGGCCCCGGTTCCGGGCCCGGCCGGCAGCGGCTGTGACCAGGATCACCCGGCGGCGATCATGGCCTGAACTGCGACTACCGGCGCGGGAGACCGGTCAGCTGAGGGTGATCTGCCGGTTGGTGAAGCCGCTGCGCGCCCGCCGCTCCTCCGCCGTGAGCGGGGTCGTCCGCTCCAGCGCCTCGGCCAGCCGCTCGCCGAAGGCCGCAGCCGGCTTCTCGACCTCGTCCGCCGAGACGCCCATCGGCAGGTCCCACACCGGGACGACCAGTCCGTGCGCCCGGAACGAGCCCACCAGCCGCGTGCCCTCGCCCAGCGACGAGGCGCCGGCGGCGTGCAGCCGGGCCAGCGCGTCCAGCAACTGCTCCTCCGGGTGCGGCATGACCCAGCGCAGGTGGTTCTTCTCCGGGGTCTCGCACCAGTACGCGGCGTCGACACCAGCCAGCCGCACGGTCGGGATCACCGCCGCGTTCGCCCGCTCCAGCGAGGCGGCGACCTCGCCGGTGGCGGAATCCGCGTTCTCCAGCCAGAACTCGAAGCCGGTGTGCACCACCGGCTCGAACGCGGCGTCCAGGTCGAGGAGATCCTGCAGCCGGGGACCCTCGGGCGCCGGGCGCTCCCCGCCCACCGGGTTGCCCGGCTCCGCCCGCAGCGCGCGCAGCAGGGTGTCGGCCAGGTCCCGGCTGATGTCCCCGGAAGCGGTGTCGTTCTGCAGGCCCAGCAGCACCGCGCCGGTGTCGCGGCGCAGCCCCGGCCACGCCATCGGCAGCACGGTCGCCAGGGTGACGGACGGCACGCCCTCCGGCAGCGGGTCCCTGAGCGTCAACTCGGCCGTGGCGGCGGGCACCAGCTCACGCAACGCCACCCAGTCGCACTCGCCCGGCAGGCCCTCGAACGGCCGCCGCACCAGCTCCGTCACCGCGTGCGCCGCCTCACGGCCGTGGCAGGCCTTGTAGCGCCGTCCCGAGCCGCACGGGCAGGGCTCCCGGGCCCCGACGGCGGGGATCTCCCCGTCCGTGACCTGCGGGCGGGCGGGGGCCTTCGTCTTCGTCGGGCGCTTCTTCGCCATGGCTCGATCTCTCCCGGTAACGGCGGTGTTCCGGCCGTGAGCCTAGCGCCACGCCGTCCGCCCCCATCGGAGGTCGCGCCCGCGCGGGCCGGGCAACTGCCCCGCGGGGCCTACGGGAGGTCGTCGAAGGGGTCCGCGAAGTCGATCGGGATGTCGAGTTGCGGCGCGAGGTCGTCGCGCCGCGCGTGACGGCCGCGCACCGCGAGCATCGCCCACACCGTGACCTCGCCGGGGGCGTCGCGCACGCCCCAGCGCAGCGACAGGTTCCGTACGATGCCAAGCCCGCGGCCGCCGCGGGCGGTCAGCGAGGGACTGGCCGGAAGTGGTCGGGTCGGCCCGCCGCCGTCGGTGACCTCCACCGTCAGCAGCCCGTCCGCGTCGATCCGCCAGGCGGCCCTGATGCCGATGCCGCTGGGGGCCGGCGTGTCCTCGCCCAGCGGCCGGGCGTGCCGGCAGGAGTTGCTGAGCAGTTCCGACATGATGAGCACCGCGTCGTCGACGACCGGCTCCGCGACCCCGTTCGCGCACAGTTCCTTGCGCAGCCTGCGCCGCGCCTCGCCCACGCCCCCCGGACCATGAGGCAAGGCCATGGTCGAGGACGTCGGCACCTCCTGGGCCACCACCAACGCCACCCCCGAGACCTCCTTCACCCCACGCCACGGGATGGATGCCCTCTCGTTCTGCGCCGGAAACCGGCCAACTGCGATCTCTTGGGGCACACACAACGATCGAACAGGTTCCGAACGCGCCGGTGCACAACGCCCGTGGATCGTGATTCTCCGGATTCCCTTCAGTGGCGCCCGAGTTGGGCCAGAACCTGCCGTGGGCGGTTGGTGATGACGGCGTCGACGCCCAGCCGCACGCAGAGTTCGACGTCCTCCGGTTCGTTCACCGTCCACACGTGGACCCGGTGCCCCGCCTCGTGCAGCCGCTCCACGTACCCGGGGTGGGAACGCAGGATGCGGATGCCGGGCCCGGCGATCCCCACCCCGGCCGGCAGCCGGCCGTCGCGGTGCCGGGGCAGTACGTACTGCATCAGGAAGACGGTCGGCAGGTCGCGCGAGACCATCCGGATCCGGCGCAGCGAACGGGAGGAGAAACTCATCACACGGACCCGCGACGGCTCGCCCGGCTTGGGCCACAGCATCCCGAACCGGTCCAGCAGCTCCACCAGCCGCTCCTCGACCTGGCCCGCCCAGCGGGTGGGGTGTTTGGTCTCGATCGCCAGCTCCACCCGGCGGCCGGTGTCCGCGACCAGCTCCAGCAGCCGCTCCAGGGTCAGGACGCCGCTGAGTTCGTCCTGCCCGCCGTCGAAGCGGTCGGGGGCCTCGGCGTCGGCGTCGAGGAGGGAGCGCAGCTCCGCGGACGGGCGCCGCCGCGTCCCGCCGGCCCGTCCGGTGCCGCCCTGCGCCTTCCAGCTGCCGAAGTCCAGGGTCCTCAGGTCCGCCAGCTCCAGCGCGGAGACCGCGCCGCGCCCGTTGGAGGTGCGGTTCACCCGGCGGTCGTGCACGCAGACCAGCGTGCCGTCGGCGGTGAGGCGCACGTCGCACTCCAGGGCGTCAGCGCCGTCCTCGATCGCCTTGCGGTAGGCGGCGAGCGTGTGCTCCGGGGCGTCCTCGGACGCTCCCCGGTGAGCCACGACCTGGATCGCGCGGAGATCAGTCACCGGGCTATCGTGCCATCCGCCGGGCCGGGAACGGCCGCTGCTTACGGCGGCCTGACATCCGGTGGGAAAAGCTGTGTCCATCAAGACGGTCGTCGTACGTACCGTAGCCGTAACCGTACGCACGGCATACAACGCATATCCGAGGAGAACAGCCGTGAGCACCGAGAACGAGGTCGGCCCGGTCCCGGCGGCGCTGCCGACGCAGCCGCCCGCTGACGCTGGGTCCGCCGCTCCCGCTGCACCTCCCGCGCCCCCCGCCGCCGTGCCGGCCGGTCCCCCGGCCGAGGCACAGGCGTCGTCGCCGGGGCCGGCTGCCGCCCCCGCCGCTGCGGAGGCTCCCGCGGCCCCCACCGCGCCGGCGTCCCCGGCGCCCGCCGCGGCCGAGCCTCCGGCCGGTCCTCCCGCGGGGCCCCCGGCCGCTCCCCCGGCCGCCCCCGCGGCACCGCCCGCCGAGGTGCGCACCGCGCCCCTGCCGCCGGTCGCGCCGCCGCCCACCCAGCCGTACGGCGGTCCCGCCGGGCCCTCCGGTCCCATGGGCCCGGTCTGGGGTACGCCGGTGCCGGCCGCCCCCGCGCCCAAGAAGCGCGGCACCGGCGGCCTGGTCGCCGCCGTGCTGGTCGCCGCACTCGTCGCGGGCGGCATAGGCGGCGGAGTCGGCTTCTGGGCCGCGGACCGCAACGACAGCTCCTCGACCACCGTCTCCTCGGTCGGCAACCCCAAGGACCTCAGCCGCGCCGCGGACTCGGTCGCGGGCATCGCCAAGCAGGCCCTCCCCAGCGTCGTCACGATCGAGGCCACCGGCCGCCAGGAGAGCGGCACCGGCACCGGCTTCGTGTACGACAAGGAAGGCCACATCCTCACCAACAACCACGTCGTCGCCCCCGCCGCCGACGGCGGCAAGCTCACCGCCACGTTCTCCGACGGCAAGAAGTACGAGGCCGAGGTCGTCGGCCGCGCCCAGGGCTACGACGTCGCCGTCATCAAGCTCAAGGGCGTCACCCCCGACAAGCTCACCCCGCTCGCCCTCGGCGACTCCGACAAGGTGGCCGTCGGCGACTCCACCATCGCCATCGGCGCCCCCTTCGGGCTCTCCGGCACCGTCACCACCGGCATCGTCAGCGCCCTGCACCGCCCCATCGCCTCCAGCGACGGGGAGGGTTCCAACGCCTCCTACATGAGCGCCATACAGACCGATGCCTCGATCAACCCGGGCAACTCCGGCGGCCCCCTCCTCAACTCCGAGGGCGCGGTCATCGGCATCAACTCCGCCATCCAGTCCACCGGCAGCAACGACGGCACCTCCCAGGCGGGCAGCGTGGGCCTGGGCTTCGCCATCCCCATCGACCAGGCCCGCCGCGTCGCCGAGGGCCTGATCAAGACCGGCGAGCCGGTCTACGCGGTCATCGGCGTCCACGTCGACTCCAGCTACAGCGGCGAGGGCGCCAAGATCGCCACCGGCGCCGACGCCGTCACCGCCGGCGGCCCCGCCGACCAGGCCGGCCTGCGCTCCGGCGACGTCATCACCAAGTTCGACGACACCGTGGTCGACTCCAGCCCCACCCTCATCGGCGAGATCTGGCAGCACGAGCCCGGCGAGAAGGTCAAGCTCACGTACACCCGTGACGGCCAGACCCACACCGCCACCCTCACCCTCGGCGAACGCAAGGGCGACAGCACCAGCTGAGCCGACCCGTTAGGCTGTCCCCCGCGCCGCCCGGCCCACCAGCCGGACTCCGCGGCGCGGGGAGAGTTGCCCGAGCGGCCTAAGGGAACGGTCTTGAAAACCGTCGTGGCAGCGATGTCACCGTGGGTTCAAATCCCACACTCTCCGCAATGGCCGGCGAAGGCGCTGGACAGAAGGGGTGCCCCAGACACGGGGGCGCCCCTTCTTCGTGCCGTGGCTCAGCCCGTAGGCAGTGCGCCAGGGGTACGTGAAGGTCTCGATGCCGCCGCACCCAACAGCTTCCCGCCGGAGTTCGTCCTCGCCCCGGGTACGGGTGCTGCCGAGCGTGTGCATGCCGTCGTCCTCGGCCCGGCAGGACGCCGCACAGCACCTGGAGGTTGCCGCTGCCACGGGCACCGGTGTGGTGCCACCGCCGAACCGGACGGTCGTCTGCCGGGTGTAGGCACCGTCTCCGGGTGCGGGCCCCCCTTGGACTTCCTGCCGTTCCAGGAGGCCCAGAGGCCGTCGAGACCGCGTTCGGCCCCCACCCGCACGACGGCCACGCGGCGGCCGGTGGTCTCCTGGCCGATGCCCAGTTCCCAGGAGTCCATGGCCGTACCCCATCGCCCGCGCCACTTTGCCGCGGTCGCGGCGTGCCGTGCCGTGCCGGCCGTCGGCCGGGTAGACGCCGGCCGATCGATCAATCGCCCCTGCGTCCTGGTGGGGTTGAACATCCCGGCCGCGGCCGTCGGCCGAACGGGGCGCGGCCCCCCGGGTGGAACCACGGTGTCGGTGACCGGGAGGCGGGGATGGGGCTGGGAGAATACGCTTAACGGTCAAACCGGTCATGGGATCCGCTCGCGTGTTGCCGCGGGTGGGTACCGCGCCGGTCCCGGCCGCCGTCCCGAACGGCAAGGGCTGATCACCATGACGGGTGTCGCGCTCCTGGGTCTGCTGCTGGCCTCGGCCGGTGGCCTGGCCTACGGCCGCCGACGGTTCCCGGTCGCGTTCTGGCTGCTGCTCGGGCTGCCGCTGGCCTGGGGGCGGTTCCTGTCGACCTACGGTTCCACGATGGCGGCGTGCGGGCTGGCCGTACCGCCGTCGCGGGCAAGGGCGTTGGCGGGGTGGGCGGTGGGACGCCGGGAGGTGCGGCCGGTGCCGCCCAGGATCCGGCGGGTGGGCGGCTCGCTGACCGGGATGCGGGTGCGGCTGCGGCTGCCGGGCGGGCTGGAGCCGGCCGATGTGGCCGCCGCGTCCAACCGGTTGCGCCACGCGTGGGGCGTGCACGCGGTGCACGTGGCCGAGCTCGGGCCCGGGCTGGTGGAGCTGCGGATGACCGGCTACGACGTGCTTCGCGAGGTGCGGATGCCGCGCCGCCTGCCGTCCGGCCCGATGGTGGTGCCGGTGGCGCTGCGGGACGACGGGACCGCCTTCGTGCGGAACTACCGGGAGATCCCGCACGCGCTCACCCTCGGGGCGAACCAGTCGGGCAAGTCGACCTACCAGCGCAACCTGATCATGAACCTGGCCAGGCTGCCCGTGGCCCTGGTGGGCATCGACTGCAAGGGCGGGGTGGAGCAGATCCCTTACGCGTCGCGGCTGTCGGCCCTGGCGACCGACCGGGAGCAGGCGGCGGAGCTGTTGGACGCGCTGGTCGGGGAGATGGAGCACCGCTTCGCGCTGCTCAAGGAGTGCCAGCGCACGGCGCTGGACACCCCGGACGAGGAGGTGGCCTCCGACATTTGGGGGCTGCCCGCGTACGTGCGTCCGGTACCCGTCGTGGTGCTGGTCGACGAGGTCGCCGAACTCTTCCTCAGCGCGACGAAGAAGGACGAGGAACGCCGGGACCGCATGGTGGCGAACCTGATCCGGCTGGCCCAACGGGCCCGCGCGGTCGGCATCTACCTGGAGATCTGCGGGCAGCGGTTCGGGGTCGAGCTCGGCAAGGGCGCCGCCACGCTCCGGTCCCAGCTCACCGGTCGCGTCGTCCACCGCGTCAACAAGCAGACCGCTGAGGTGGGCCTGGGCGACATCTCGCCCGAGGCGATGGCCGCCGCGACCGCCATCGCCCGGGACCGGATGGGCGTAGCGGTGGCGGGCGACGCCTCGGGCGGCTGGTCCCACATCCGTACCCCGCTGGTGTCGATCGCCGAGACCGCGGCCGTCTGCCGGGCCCACGCCCACCTGGTGCCCGAGCTGCCGGCCCTGGACCGCCACCGCCCCTCCGCGGCGGGCGAGGAGGACGGACCGGAGGAACCCGGGCCCTTCCCCCGGCCCCGCTCGGGCCCCGAGTGACGCGGGCCGCGGTCCGGCGCGTGAACGGCTAGCCTCGCGGGGGTGGTTCGCCGGTGCGGAGGAGGGGATCGTGATGGCAGCAGCGGGATTTCCGCTGATCGAGCCGTACGCGTCGGGGCTGCTCGACGTCGGGGACGGGCAGCGCGTCTACTGGGAGACCAGCGGGAACCCGGAGGGCAAGCCGGTCCTGTGCGTGCACGGGGGCCCGGGGGCCGGGGGGAAGCGGGGCAGCAGGAAGACCTTCGATCCCCAGGTGTACCGGATCGTGCTGTTCGACCAGCGAGGGAGCGGGCAGAGCCTGCCGCACGCCTCGGACCCGGCGGTGTCGCTCGAGCACAACACGACCGAGCACCTGATCGCCGACATGGAGCGGCTGCGCGAGCACCTGGGCGTCGAGCGGTGGATGCTGTACGGCGGCTCGTGGGGGTCGACGCTGATCCTGGCCTACGCGCAGCGGTACCCGGAGCGGGTGTCGGAGATCGTGATCGTCGGGGTCACCACGACCCGGCGGGAGGAGATCGACTGGCTCTACCGCGGTGTCGCCCGGCTGGTACCCGGGCCGTGGGAGACGTTCCGGGACGGGGTGCCGCCCGGGGAGCGGGAGGGGAACCTCCCGGCCGCGTACGACCGGCTGCTGAACAGCCCGGACCCGGCGGTGCGGGACAAGGCCGTACGCGACTGGGTGACCTGGGAGGACGCGGTCATCGCGCACGAGACCAACGGGAAGCCGGGGGCCTACGGCGACCGGCCCGACGACGACCTCGTCGCCTTCGTGCGGATCTGCGCTCACTACTTCGCCAACGGCGCCTGGCTGGAGGAGGGTCAGTTGCTGCGCGACGCGCACCGTCTCGCCGGGATCCCGGGGGTGCTGATCCACGGGCGGCTTGACCTGGGCAGTCCGCTGACGACCGCGTGGGAGCTGGCGAAGGCGTGGCCCGGTGCGGAGCTCCAGGTGATCGACGACTCCGGCCACACGGGCAGCCCCGCCATGGGCGAGGCGGTCGTGGCGGCGGCGCGGCGCTTCGGCGCGCGCTGACCGCGTGCGGGAGGGGGCGGCACCGTGGGGTGCCGCCGGTCCGTGGCGTGGGGGTGCCCGGACGGGGCGCGTTCCGCGCAGCCGGCGAGTCAGGCCGCGCCGAGGGGCGGTACGGCGACCAGCCGGGTCAGCGGGGATCGGGTACGGGACACCGGGTCACCTCTCTCCCCTGGAGAAGCGGTGCGGCCGGGCGGGGGACGTGCGGGTGCGAGGGCGCGACGGACCGGCGGGGTCCCGTCAGCCGGAGCGTAGGAAACAAACGGCCGCCTTCCGGAGCGCCACGCACCGCGGACGGGCGGCATCCGCTCGAACGGCGGCACGGCGGCGACCCCGGTGGCCGCCGAGGTTGGCCGAAAGTCGTGCCGTAACGATTCCGCGTCCGCGGGGCCCGGGTCGTGGTGCCCGAGATGTGGCCGAGCAGGTCAGTCATGGCGGTTGTGGAGGTTTGTCGACAGATCGTCATGCTTGCGAGCGAAAGGGATCAAGGTCCGGCTTGTCCGCAGCGGCGCTGGGCAACTCTGCTTGCGGCGACGTCGCAGAGCCGGCGGAGCGGTCGGCCGGCCGCACCGCGCACTCGTATCCACTCCTCGGAGGGAAACACATGGCAAGCATCCGTACCGCCCGAGTCATGGCCGCCCTGGCCGCGGTGCCGCTGGCGGCGGCGCTGTTCGCCGGCACGGCGGTGGCCGACAACGGCGCCGTGGCGGGTGGCACCTCCAACGCGACCGTGGTGAGCAACAGCGGCGGCACCGTGGGCCGCGACAACTTCGGGACCGTGACGACCACGCAGCAGGCCGCTACGGGGGCGGGGGCCGCCAACCAGAACAGCACGGCCAGCGTGGTCGGTTCGGCCTTCACCACCATCAACCAGCCATCGCTCGACATCCACTTCGGACCCATGTGGTGAGCGGACCGGCCCGCCGCCGGGGCGGGTCGCGGGACTGAAGGGGCGACTGCGCGACGGCAACCTCACTGCCGTCGCGCAGTCACGTCCGACGTTGTCCACAGCCTGTGGACAACGCCATCCGTCCGGGCGTCTTGACAGCGACGCCGCCCTCTCGCCAATCCGACGGCTCGGTCGGCGCCTGCGCGGCGTGCACGGCATCGTGGAGGCGGTGCGGCAGTCGCGCGGCACCAGTGTCAACCAGATCCCGGGCGCGGCCCATGTCCTGGTAACGGCAGGTACGGCGGTGCCGACCCCGGGGCTGCTGCTGGGCGCGGCGGACTGATCAGGACCCGGTGCCCGGCGGCCCATCCGGGGCCGGGTGTTGCTGCGTACGGCTGACCAGCGGGCGTGGCTTCCTGATGCGCGGGAAGACGCCTGCGTTCACTCGACGCATGTGCGAACACAAGCCGATCATCCGACGCGGGGCGATCGTGGCGATGGTGGTTGCCTGCCTGCTGGCCGGGCCCACCGCGGCCGAGGCCGTCGTGCCGCGGCCCGCCGCCTCGGTCGTCAAGCCGGCCTCGGTGACGGCTACGGCTTCCATGGCGGCCTCGGTGACGGCTTCCGAGGCGGTCTCGGCCCGGACGTACCGGCCGGCCCGGGCGCCCGGTGACGGCGGTGACGACGGCCCGTTCGGCTTCGCCGACACCGGCCTCCTGGACGGCCTCGACCTCCCCTACGGCCTCGGCGGGGACGAGGGCGCCCCCTCCGGAGGCGGCCCGGCCCGTGTCTACCGCGGCTACGGCTTCGACACCTGCCGCACACCACCGCTGTCCACGATGCGGGCCTGGCTGCGCTCCAGATACCGCGCCATCGGCGTCTACTACGGCGGCCGCGCCCGCGCCTGCAGCACCCAGCGGCACCTCAACCGCAACTGGGTGCGTTCGGTGCACCGGATGGGCTGGCGCATCCTGCCCATCTACGTCGGCTCGCAGTCTCCCTGCGTACGCGGCAGACATCTGCGCAACCACCGGATGAGCACCGACGACCCCTGGGGCCAGGGGGCGAGCGAGGGCTGGGACGCCGTGCGCAGGGCCGCTGCCCTCGGCTTCGAGGAGGGCAGCGCGCTCTACCTCGACATGGAGGCATACAACGTCAAGCGGTCCCACTGCGCCGACCACACCCTCGACTTCATCCGGGGCTGGGACCGCGAGGTCGACGACGCCGGCTACCTGCCGGGGCTCTACAGCAGCTCGGAGTCCGGCATCCGGCACATCGAGCGGGCCCGCCGCGAGGGCTACGACGACCTGCCGCGCGCCGTCTGGTTCGCCCGCTGGCAGGGCAAGCCCGCGGTCCGCGACGAACCGGTGCTCGCACGGGAGGCCTGGCATCCGCACGGACGCATCCACCAGTACTCGGGCAGCGTGCGCGAGAAGCACGGCGGCCGGCGCCTGGCGATCGACCGCGACCGCCTGGACGGGCCGGTGGCCGTCGTCGGATGAACCGGCGGGCGGCCGCGGGAACGCCGTCCCTGCGGGGTGACCCGTAGGGGCGGCGGGTCCGGCCTCAGCCCTCCGGAGGTGGGGCGGCCCCCCGCCCTACGACTTCAGGGTGACCCGGCTTCGGCACCTGCGGCGGATCCCCCGCACCCGGACCGGCTCCTAGCGTTGAGCCATGACCACGCCCGTGTGCACAAGCGCCTCCCAGGCCCAGTTCACCCGCTACGTCCGGGCCAAGGGCCCGGCGCTGCTGCGGACCGCGCGCTCGCTCACCGCCAACCCCTGCGACGCCGAGGACCTGCTGCAGACCGCCCTGACCAAGACCTACCTGGCGTGGGACCGGATAGACGACCACCGGGCGCTGGACGGCTACGTGCGCCGCACGCTGGTCAACACCCGCACCTCGCAGTGGCGCAGGCGCCGCGTCGAGGAGTACGCCACCGACGAACTGCCCGAGCCGCACGGCCACGCCGTGACCGGCCCCGACGAGGCCGAGCAGCAGGCCCAGCGGGACGCGCTGCTGCGCGCGATCTCCCGGTTGCCCGCCCGCCAGCGGGCGATGGTCGTCCTCAGGTTCTACGAGGACATGAGCGAGGTCCAGACCGCCGAGGCGCTCGGGGTCTCGGTGGGTACGGTCAAGAGCGCGGTCTCGCGCGCCCTGGGCAAACTCCGCGAGGACCCCGAATTGCGCGTGGGGTAGTGACATACCGCTCGGTATGCCAGCAGAATCTCAGCACCCACCTACTTACGCGTAGCCGCTTCAACGAGGAGGCGCCTGGTGCTGAGCACGATGCAGGACGTTCCCCTGCTGGTGTCCCGGATCCTGACCCACGGCACGACCGTGCACGGCCGGTCCCAGGTCACGACCTGGACCGGCGAAGGCGAGCCGCAGCGCCGCTCGTTCGCCGAGATCGGGACCCGCGCCGCCCGCCTTGCGCACGCGCTGCGCGACGAGCTCGGCGTCCAGCGCGACGACCGCGTCGCGACCCTCATGTGGAACAACGCCGCGCACGTCGAGGCGTACTTCGCGATCCCCTCCATGGGCGCGGTCCTCCACACGCTCAACCTCCGGCTCCCCGCCGAGCAGCTGGTCTTCATCGCCAACCACGCCGCCGACCGCGTGATCCTGGTCAACGGCTCGTTGATACCGCTGCTGGCACCGCTGCTGCCGGCCATGGAGTCGGTCGAGCACGTGGTCGTGGTCGGCCCCGGCGACACCTCGCCGCTGGAGGGCTGCCGCCCCACCCTGCACGCCTACGAGTCCCTCATCGAGGGCCGCCCGGACAGCTACGACTGGCCCGAGCTGGACGAACGTTCCGCCGCCGCCATGTGCTACACCTCCGGCACCACCGGCGATCCCAAGGGCGTGCTGTTCTCGCACCGTTCGATCTACCTGCACTCCCTGCAGGTCAACATGGCCGAGTCGATGGGCCTGACCGACGCCGACACCACCCTGGTCGTCGTGCCGCAGTTCCACGTCAACGCCTGGGGCCTGCCGCACGCCACCTTCATGACCGGCATCAACATGCTGATGCCGGACCGTTTCCTGCAGCCCGGCCCGCTCGCCGAGATGATCGAGAGCGAGCGTCCCACGCACGCCGCCGCGGTCCCGACCATCTGGCAGGGCCTGCTCGCCGAACTCGCCGCCAAGCCGCGCGACATCACCAGCATGCGCCACGTCACCATCGGCGGCTCCGCCTGCCCGCCCTCCCTGATGGAGGCGTACGACAAGCTCGGCGTCCGCCTCCTCCACGCCTGGGGCATGACCGAGACCTCCCCGCTCGGCACCATGGCCCACCCGCCGGCCGGCCTCACCGAGGAGGAGCAGTGGCCGTACCGGATCACCCAGGGCCGCTTCCCCGCCTCCGTGGAGGCCCGGCTGGTCGGCCCGTCCGGCGAGGTGCTGCCCTGGGACGGGGAGTCCGCGGGTGAGCTGGAGGTCCGCGGGCCGTGGATCGCCGCGGCCTACTACGGCGGCGCCGACGCCGAAGCGCTGCGCCCCGAGGACAAGTTCAGCCCCGACGGCTGGCTGCGCACCGGTGACGTCGGCACCATCACCCACGACGGCTACCTGACGCTGACCGACCGCGCCAAGGACGTCATCAAGTCGGGCGGCGAGTGGATCTCCTCCGTCGAGCTGGAGAACGCCATCATGGCCCACCCGGCCGTCGCCGAGGCCGCGGTGGTGGCGGTACCCGACGAGCGCTGGGGCGAGCGGCCGCTGGCCACGGTCGTCCTCAAGGACGGCAACGCCGTCGGCTACGAGGAGCTGCGGGCCTTCCTCGGCGAGAGCATCGCCCGCTGGCAACTGCCCGAGCGCTGGGCCGTCATCCCGGCGGTGCCGAAGACCTCGGTCGGCAAGTTCGACAAAAAGGTGATCCGCCGCCAGTACGCGGCCGGCGAGCTGGACGTCACCAAGCTCGTCTGACGACGCGGTACGCGGCGCGCAGTCGCGGGGCTCCGGGGGCGCGCCCCCGGAGCCCGTGCGGGTCCGGGCCGTGCGTGCGGGTCCTCAGGAGCCGATCTTGCCGAGCATGTCGACGATGCGGCCCTGGACGTCCGCGCTCGTCGAGCGCTCCGCGAGGAAGAGGACGGTCTCGCCGGACACCAGCCGCGGCAGCTCCGCCGGGTCGATGTCGACCGTGGTGTAGACGACCATCGGCGTGCGCTCCAGCCGGCCGTTCGCCCGCAGCCAGTCGACGATGCCCTGTCGCCTGCGGCGGATGAGCATCAGGTCCATCACCACGAGGTTGGGGTGCATCTGCGCGGCGAGCGTCATCGCGTCCGCCTCGGACTGGGCGTGCGCGACGTGCATCCCGCGCCGCTCCAGCGTGGCGGTGAAGGCCTGGGCGATCGGTGTATGGGCCTCGATCAGCAGCACACGCGGCGGGTGCTGTTCGCTGTCGCGCGGGGTCAGCGCCTTGAGGAGCACGGCGGGATCGGCCCCGTACGCGGCCTCGCGGGTCGCCTGCCCGAGGCCGGCCGTGACGAGCACCGGCACCTCGGCCTGCGCCGCCGCCTGACGCAGCGACTGCAGGGCGGTCCGTGTGATGGGTCCGGTGAGCGGGTCGACGAAGAGCGCCGCCGGCGGCTCGGCGACCTGGGCGTCGACCTCCTCGCGTGAGCGGACGATGACCGGCCGGTAGCCGCGGTCCGTCAGTGCCTGGCGGGTGGCGACGTCCGGTTCGGGCCAGACCAGCAGCCGGCGCGGCTCGTCCAGGACGGCGTCGGGCTCCTGGGCGTTCTCCTCCGTGACGTCGACGGCGCCGTTGGGGCCGTCGAGCGGCTCCGGCCCCTCGGTGGCCTCCGTGGGGGCGCCTATGGCGTACGCCCGGCCGGGGGTCTCCGTGCCGTTGACGACCGCGGGCGCGGCGGCCTGCGCGGGCACGGGTTCCGCGGGGGTGGCCAGCCGGCGGCGCCGCCCGGAGCCGCCGGACGGCTGGGCGATCTGCTCGTTGATCTGCTGGGCGAAGGCGACGCCTTGGCCGAGGGTCCGCACGCTGATCGCCCGGCCCTGCGTACCGCCGCCATTCTGCGAGACCTGCGCCTCTGGTTGCGGCTGCGGCTGCGGCTGCTGTGGCGCGGGGGCCGGTGCCTGGGGCGGGACCATGGGCTGCGGCTGGGGAGGTGCCACCGGCTGGGGCGGCGCCATGGGCTGCGGCTCCGGGCTGCGCTGCGTCTGCTCGGGGATCCTCGGCGGCTCGACGGCTGCCGGTTCCGGCCGCGGCGCCGGGGTGGGCGGGGGAAGCCGCCGCGGGTCGACGATCGCCGACGGGCGCGGCGTGCTCTCCACGATGCCGCGCGGACGCCGGGCGGAGCCCTGGGCCTCCGGCCACTCGGTCGCGGGGGTGGCGGTGGTCGCGGGCGCGGGCGCGGCGGGCAGCGCGGGGAGCTCCGGTGTGGCCGGGGCCTCGGTGGCGGCCCGGCGCGCACGGCGGCCGTTGCCCGGTGCGCTCTGTTCCGGCGCGGGAGCCGCCGGCAGTGCGGGCACCAGCCCCGGCTGCGGCTCCTGCGGGGTGCCGCGACGGGCCCGGCGGCCGGTGGGCTGCTCCTGCGTCTCGGCGGGGGCCGGGGGGAGGGCGGGCTGCGCCTGGGCCGGGGCCTGGGGCTGTGGTTCCTCGGGGCGCCGCAGGGCACGGCGCCGTCCGGTCGGGGTCGGTGCGTCGGTGGTCGGCGCGGCGGGCAGCGCGAGCGCGGCGCCGGGGGCCGGCGCCGGGGTCGCCACCGGCACGCCAGGCTGGGGTGGCTGCGGGGCCGGGACGGGCACCGGCACCGGGGACGGCACCTGCGGCAGTGCGGCGGGGGCGGTACCGCGAACCGGCTCGGCCGGCACCGGCATGACGGTCGTCTCCGACTCCCGCCGGGGCTCCTTGACCGCCGTCTTCGCCCCGCCCTTGCCGACCGGCACCTCCATCACGTACGCGCTGCCCTGCCCGGGCACCTCGTGCGTCTGGAGCACGCCGCCGTGCTTCTCGACGATGCCGCGCGCGATCGGCACGTGCACCGGGTTGTCGCCCGCGTGCGGGCCGCGCACCTCGATGCGGACGGAGTCTCCGCGCTGCGCCGCGGCCACCACGATCGTGGAGTCGACGCCGCCGACCACGACCGGCACGTTGCCGGCCGCGTCGACACCCGCCACGTCCGCGATCAGGTGGGACAGCGCCTGGGACATCCGCTCGGCGTCCACGGTCGCCTCGATCGGCGGCGCGTGCACCGCGTACTGGGCCCGGCCGGGACCGATCAGCTCGACCGCCGCCTCGACACCGGAGGCCACGATCTTGTCCATCGAGGTCGTCTCGCGCCGCAGCTTCTCCTCACCGCGGTCGAGCCGCTGGAAGGCCAGGACGCTGTCGATGAGCGTGGTGATCCGCGCGTAGCCCGCGGTGAGGTGGTGCAGGATCTGGTTGGCCTCCGGCCACAGCTGCCCGGCCGGGTCGTTGGCCAGCCCTGCGAGTTCGGCCCGCAGTTCGTCCAGCGGCCCGCGCAGGGCGTCGCCGAGCAGCGACTGCAGGTGCGCGTTGCGCGCGGCGAGCGCGTCGAAGCGCGTGCGGTCGGTGAAGGTCATCACCGCGCCGACGAGCTGGTCGCCCTCCCGCACCGGCGCCGTGATCAGGTCGACCGGCACCGAGCGCCCGTCCTTGCGCCACAGCACCTGGCCGCGGACCCGGTGCTTCAGCCCGGAGCGCAGTGTCTCGGAGAGCGGCGTCTCCTCGGCCGGCAGCGGGGTGCCGTCCGGACGGGAGTGGTGCACCAGCGGGTGCAGCTCCTGCCCGCCGAGGTCGGTGGCCCGGAAGCCCAGGATCTGCGCGGCCGAGGGATTGACCAGGACGATCTTGCCGTCGGTGTCGACGCCGATCACGCCCTCGCTGGCGGCGCGCAGGATCATCTCGGTCTGGCGCTGCTGGCGGGCGAGTTCGGCCTCGGTGTCCAGCGTCCCGGTCAGGTCCCGGACGACCAGCATCAGCAGCTCGTCGCCGGTGTAGCTGTAGGTCTCGGCGAAAGGTGTGCGGGCGTCGTCGAGGTTCGCGCTCGTGACCTCCACCGGAATTTCACTGCCGTCGGTCCGCCGGGCGACCATCCGGGTCGGCTTGGTGCGGCCCACGTCGTCGTCGGGACGGCGCATCGAGCCGGGGATACGACGCGCGTCGAACGCCGGCAAGAGGTCGAGCAGCCCGCGGCCCACGAGGGCGGTGCCCGGCGACTCGAAGGTCTCCAGGGCGATGGAATTGGCGTTGACGACGGTCCCGTTGGCGTTCACCAGCAGCAGCGCGTCGGGGAGAGCGTCGAGTATTGCCGCGAGGCGAGCAGCGCCTCGGGATGGCCTGCTGCTCACGAGACGCGTCCTCCCTGAAAACCGCACTTGCTGCCGCGCCGCCACCCGCGAAGGGGGCTTCCACCGGTGGTGGCCATCTTGCCGCCGACCGGGGGGCATGTCACTAGAGCGAGTGTACGGGCAGCGGTTGGCGGCGAGGCTCCGGATGCCCATGTCCCGTACGCGTGAGTAGTGTTCGTGGTCGAGTCGTGCGGATGTGGTGTCGGTCACCCCGCAGGTCACACACCCCGGCCACCGGATCCGTCGGGGAGCGCGGGTGCGGGCAGCACCGGGGCCATCCGCCGCCAGCGGGCTGTCTCGCAGCCGTTGCTGCGGTCGTAGCGGGCGTCCACGGGCCGGCCGCGCCAGATGCCCCGCACCGTCGCCCGCTGCGGGCCGCTGTAGATCATCGTGCACATCGTCCCCGCGGGCTCCGGCCCCACCGGGCCGCCCAGCCGCTCCAGACGGGCGCACGCCTGTGTTGCCTCGGGATGGGTCCCGCCGACGGGGTCGCAGTGCAGGTCGTACTCGGACAGGTGGCCGCCCCCGTCGTCCACGGTCACCCGCAGCACGTCGGGGGGCTCCACCGGCCCCGGAGGGCAGGCCAGGGCCGGCGCGGCCACCGTCAGCGGCAGGCCGAGCACGAGCGCGGCGGTCATGGGCACACGAGCCAATCGCATGCTCCGTCCCTACCTCCCCGCCCCGGCCCGCGCCTCCCAATCCACCCGATCGTGGGCGCGTCGCCGAAGTGCCCGCCGCAACGCCTTTGCCCTGGCCGCTCACGGCCTAGTAATCTGGTCAGCGATTGGTCCCAGCCCGGTGGGCTGTGCCATCATCTGCACACACCCGCTCGCGCGGGCACATCAGGAGGCGTCGCCTAGTCCGGTCTATGGCGCCGCACTGCTAATGCGGTTTCGGGGTTATTCCTGATCGAGGGTTCAAATCCCTCCGCCTCCGCCCTTCAGAAGCCCCGGCCACCCGGCCGGGGCTTCTGCCGTTCCCGGCAGCCCTGCTGGACCGTCGCCTTGGCGTATCCGCAGGTCAGCCCGGGTGCGGCTAATGGATTTCACCTCACGGCGCGGGTCATGTAATGTTGTTCCCGCAACGCCGACCGGCAAGAAAACGCCGGGAAGCACAAGCACTCGTAGCTCAACGGATAGAGCATCTGACTACGGATCAGAAGGTTGCAGGTTCGAATCCTGCCGAGTGCACAACAGACCAGAGGCCCCCGGGATCACCCGGGGGCCTCTGGCGTTGGGGCGTACAGCAGCGAAGTACAGCAACCGCGTCAGTCGCCGCCCATGGCGTGGGAAAGCTTGCCGAGAGCCGCCCGCACCTCTTCGTCGCTTGCCGCGGCGTAGACCTCCAACGTCATCGCGATCTGTGAGTGCCTCAGGATGCGCTGAGCCACCTTGGGATGGACCCCGAGAGCGACCAGGAGCGAGCTGCACGTGCCGGGTGTTCCGCAGCCGGATCGCCCGGAGGCCGGCGCGGCGGACGCGCAGGGCCGACATCCGGGTCAGGTTGCCCGGCTCGATCGGGGCCCGTGCTTTGTGGTGAAGATCAGCCCACGATCGTCCTGCCAGAGTTCCCCGGCAGCCTTCCGGTCGCCGAGCTGCTGCGCGCGGCGCACGCGAAGCGCGTTACGGCAGAGTTCGGGCAGAGGGAGGAAGTCGTCGGAGTCCTCGGTCTTGGTCTCCTGGTTCAGGATCTGGCGGCCGGCCCGCTGGAGCTGGTGATCCACGTACAGCTCACCCGCCTCGAAGTCCACAGACGACCACGTCAGCCCCAGGACCTCGCCACGGCGCAGCCCGAGGGACAGGACGAGCACCCAGGCCGCGAAGAGGTGGTCATCGCGAGCCGCGGCGTCGGTGAGGAACCGGCTCGCCTCGGAGTCGGACCACGGTTTGATCTTCTGGCGTCGAGGCTTGGTTACCTTCACCAAGGGAGCCACGTTCCTGCCGATCTCCTCCTCTGTCACGGCATGCGTCAGAGCGGCCGGAGAGCGTCACGAGCGGCCTGGATCACCCTGCGGGACGGGTAGACCCCGCAGCAGTCCCCAACCGCGCAGCAGCGGCGCTGGCTCGACTCCCGCTTGGCGTCCTTGCCCTGTGCGCAGCACTGGCAGACGGTCGACAGCTTGGTCAGCCACTCCCGGACGTCCCGCACGGTCAGCTTGTCGAGCCGTTTCGACCCGAGGTGGGGAGCGATGTACAGCCGGACCGCGCCCTCGTACGAGACGTACGACAGCGGGGCGAGGTGGGGCCGCACGATCGACTCAAGCCAGTAAGAGAGGAAGGTGGCCGCAGTGCGATGCCGGGTGGCCACCGGACCCCGCTTCGCCTCGGTGTGCAGGTTGATCCACTTGCCGTGGACCTCGTCCCCGCGCTGGGAACGATATAGGGACGCGGGTGGCTTGATCACTTACACCAGTGGGCGGCGGGCATGTGATCGATGAGTACGTCTGGTGCGCATGTGGCAACGACCCTTTGGCCCGGATTCCGAGGTCAAGGGGTATTGATGGATTCGCGGGCGGCTCCGTTCCCCCCGGTAGCGGTGGCGGTTCTCCTCGGGAGCGCCGATAATCGGAGTTGTGGCCCGATGCCTGACCGGACTCTGATGTTCGTGATCGAGATCGGCGTAGGCGGTGAAATCGGGCGCAGGGGAGCGCCGGCTGTACCTGGGCTGTTCCTCGCCTCCGACAGCATTCCGCAGGTCTAGGCGGTTCGACAGCGTCAACCTCAGACAAGAGGAGGGACGCCGGATTCCGGATCATGCCCCAGGTGCGAGTGGTCCTTAGTACCGCATGTCGGGAGGATGAATCGTGGCAATCACCGAGACGGATCTGCTCAAGATCGGTGATGCAGGCTTGATGGAAATATTCCGTGCCAGTCCGCCCGGTGAAATTCCGAAAGGCCCGACGGAGGGAACGGGCATCGTCCGGTGGGGAGGCAGCTGGGTGGCTCAGCCGCTCGCCTGGCTGGTACGCATGACCCTGTGGCGAGGAAAGGTTTTCGACCCCGAAGGCTACCTGAGCAATCGGATGACTGCATTCGATGTGCTCGCCATCGTCGCTCAGGTCTATGTCGGGCCGAGCCTGATGGATCAGCAGGACTGCATCGTCATCGACTACTCCAAGATCTCACTGGTCGCTCGTGGCGTTCGCGACGAGATACGCGAAGTCGAACCGGGGTTGTTCCTGGGAGTGGTATGGCTTCTGGGGGCCCGGGTCGGCTGGTTCGCACTGAGGGTGCCGGAAGGTGACACTGGAACGACCGAGGCGGAAGAGTTCGCCGCCGGGCAAACCGGTTGATCGGCTGAGCGTGCTCATTCCGGAGCGCCCGAATATTTACCCGCCCACATAAGTGTGGACCAGCCGGATCACCGCGCACCCCCTGTCGCGGCCAGATCAATTCCTCCATCTCTCTTCCCCTCCTGTTCGAAAATACAGAGCAAAGGGGCGGTTGTGAGCATCTCCGGCATGCGCGCTGGTGGATTGCCCGCCTATAAGGGACGCCGACGCGCTCGAAAGTGGACCGGGTCTGTGCGATTGACATCGGCGATCGTCGCTGCGGCATGCGCCGCCTTCGCCCTGCCGACATCAGCGTTCGGTGCCGCGTCGACCTCATTGGAGGGGACCGTCACCGGAGCGGGGAAGCCGCTCCAGCGTTCTCAGGTCGTGCTCATGGCCGGGTCCGGGTCCGGAGTCAAGAAGCTGGGCCAGACCACGACCGACGCGCACGGTTCCTTCCGGATCACCTACACCAAGCCTTCCGACGGTGTGGTGTACGTCGAGGCAGCGTCCGGGCGAGCGCACCGGCTTCGGCTGCGCTCGGTTGTCGGGTTCGGCGCGGGTGGCGGTGTGTCCGAGCGGACCGTGAGCAAGGTGACCGTCAACGAACTGACCACGGTCGCCTCGACGTACGCTCTCGCCCAGTTCAGTGGCCAACGCGGCATCTCAGGTCCCGGTCCGGGGCTGCAGAACGCCGCCGCGACCTCCTTCAACCTCGCCGATCCGACGACCGGAAGCGCCGGAGGGCCCCTCACCGGCGACAAAGCCAACAGCCAAACGCTGGCCACGCAGAACACGCTGGCCAACCTCATCTCCCTCTGCGTCACGGACAACGCACGATGCGACAAGTTGATCCAACTGGCGACACCGCCCGGCGGAACCAGACCGGCCGACACAGTGCAGGCAATCCTCAGTCTGGTCCGCAACCCGACGCAGTCACCGGGGGGTCTGGAGGCTTTGGCGCGTGCCGCGAAAGTCTTCACGCCGGCGCTCAGCGCAGCACCCCAGTCCTGGATACTGGCGGTTCGCTACACCGCTTCCCAGCTCTACGCGGCGGGCCGCATCGCATTCGACGCCAGGGGCAACGTATGGGCGACCAACAACTGGAAGCCCGGAACCCGCGATCCCAACCCCTACGTCACCGTGCTGGATCCGACCGGTCGACCGACCTTGGGCAGTCCCATCAGCGGCGGTGGCATGAAGGCGGGCGCCTGGGGCCTCGCGATTGATCACGACGGATCCGTGTGGGCGCCCAGCTACGGCGGCAACGCGATGTCGAAGTACTCGGCCTCCGGTAAACCGGTGTCCCCCTCCGGCGGGTGGAAAAATGGCGATTTCGTCAAACCGCAGGGCGTTGCTGTCGACCAGCGCGGCAACATATGGATCGCCAACTCCCAAGGCCTGAGGGGCAAGCCCGGTACAGGCAGTGTCGTGGTGTACCCCCACGGTGACCCGAGTAAGGCCATCACCATCACCGACAAGCACCTCAACCACCCCTTCGCCGTCCAGATCGACGGCCAGGGCCGGGCCTGGGTCACCAACAGCCATCTTTCCTTCGAGGAGATCAGGCAATCGAGGCGGCCCAGCAACGTTGGTGGAAGCGTCACTGTCATCGGTCCCGACTTCAAGCCGATCTCCTCCATCACCGACAAATCACTCCAGGCCCCCGTCGGGCTCGCTCTCGATTCCAAGGGCAACGCCTGGGTAGCCAACTTCTTCAGCAGCGCGGTCACTGAGATCCAGCCAAATGGAACGGTCGCGGGCGTGCACCAATTGCCGAAGAAGGTGCTCCCCTGGTCGGTCGCCATCGATGGTCAGGACCGCGTATGGATCGCTGGTTTCGGCGACTCATCTGTGTCACTCCTGTGCGGGGTCAACAGCGCAGCTTGCCCGCCCGGCGCTTCCGCCGGCACCGCCCTGTCTCCCGCACAGGGTTTCCAGAACAAGGCGATCCAGCATCTCACCGCGGTGCAGATCGACTCCTCTGGCAACGCATGGGTTGCCAACAACTGGTCCGAGGTCATCCCGCCCACCGGGGGCGTGGGTCTGGTGGAACTCATCGGCGCCGCCACCCCGGTCTGCACCCCCTTGACCCCTCTGCCGGTGCGTCCGTCGTCAACGGCTGCGAATGCGTGCCCGAAGTAGGCGTGACGGCCCGGCTTTGATCCCGGGTGCAGCGCAGCCAGTGGACCCGTGGGGCCCACCGCTCCCGCGCGAGGCCCAGGCCGGTAGGCCGAAGCAGCCCGCCCCCTCGGCGGGACGCTCAGGCGGTGCCGGCGCTCAGCGGTGACGGCAAAGCCCGACAAGCCCAAGCGCCAAGGCCGCGGCTCACCGGCCGGCGGCGACCGTCGAGGTGGTCTGACCGCTCGCGCACCCACCATCCGGCTGACTGACGTCCGCTGAGGTCGGAGCCCAACGCCGCAAAGGGTGCGGGTACCTCGTCGGCGGCAACCCTGACGGCAACGACGGTCGGTGAGGGTGCCCGGCCCGCTTGGCGCGGCCGGGCCGGTATCCGTTCCGGTCCACCCGCGCCCGGCCGCCGCCGGGGATGTCGCGGCGGCTAGGGTGTGGGCAGTCAGGACCCGGTACAACAAGGAGGGGTGGTCACGATGGCGGACATCGAGGCGGCCAAGAAGGCGTTCAATCGATTCGACGTCGACGGGGACGGGCTCATCACGGCGAGCGAGTACGCGAGCGTGATGGCGCAGCTCGGGGACTTCAACGTGACCGCGAGCATGGCGCAGAGCCTCATCGGGGCCGTCGACGGCAACGGCGACGGCAAGATCTCGTGGGACGAGTTCTGGGCGGCCCAGCAAGGCTGACGCCGGGTTCGAGCGGCCTCGGCTGCGCCGCGGGACCGCGGGGCGCGCCCGGCCGTTCGCGGGCAGCGATGGTGTCGCGGCCCGGCGGGGCCGAGGGGCGCCACAGCCGGGTGCGGGTCGCCCCGGGGTGGCGGGCCGGTGGGGGCCGCGACCGGTCGGCAGTCGTCGCTCACGCCCGGCCCGTGGCGGGGCCGGCGCTGAAAGCCTTCGCGCGGGGCGTGCGTTCCCTTCCGGCGGGTGGTCTGCGCTCCCCTTCGCCGAACCCTCAGTGCCCGGCGGGCTTGAGTGCTGCGGCCAGCCGGCGCCACTGCTCGCGCGGCAGCCCGGACCGGTCCTCACCCGTGGCCAGCACCTGGACGGCGACGTGGTCGGCGCCCGCGTCGAGGAAGGCGTCGATCCGCTGCCGGACCCGCTCCACGTCGCCCCAGCCGAAGAGCGCGTCGACCAGGCGGTCGCTGCCCCCGTCGGCGAGGTCGTCCTCGGTGAAGCCAAGCCGCAGCCAGTTGTCGGTGTAGTTGGGGAGTGTCAGGTAGAAGGCCAGCATCTCCCGCGCGGTCTCGCGGGCCCGCTTCGGGTCCGTCTCCAGGACGACCGTGAACTCCGGTGCCAGCAGGGGCCCTTCGCCCAGCATGGCGCGCGCCTGCGCGGTGTGCTCGACGGTGACCAGATACGGGTGCGCGCCCGCCGAGCGGTCGCGCGCGAGCTCCAGCATCCTCGGGCCGAGCGCGGCCAGCACCCTGCGTCCGGCGGGGACCCCGGAGGTGTCCAGCGCGTCCAGGTAGCGGGTCATCGCCGCGTACGGGCGCTTGTACTGCTCGGCGAGGCGGGCGTGGCTGACGCCCAGCCCCAGCAGGAAACGCCCCGGATGGGCGGCCTCGAGCGAGGCCTGGCGGGCGGCGGTGTCCTCGGCCTCGTACTGCCAGATGCTGAGAATGCCGGTCGCGACGGTGATGGAGGACGTGGCCGCGATCAGGGGTGCCGCGTGCTCCACGCCGCTGCTGCCGCCGAGCCACAGCGCCCCGTACCCCAGTTCCTCCAGCTCGGCCGCGGTCTCGGCGAGTTCGCCCGCGCGGGCCGGGTCGGGGTCGCGCAGCGCGGCGCTCCACAGGCCGTAGCGTCCGATCGCCGGCGTGCGGCTGTCGCTCATGGGTCTTCTCCCGCCGTGAAGTCCGTTTGAAGTCCGACGTCCTTCGTACCAAAATGCGGTCCCGCGGCCCGTGCATTCCCCACCCGGTGGCGCGTCAGGGTGCGCGCCGGAACAACCGACTGGCCCCGCGCCCCTCGCGACAGGCGATTCTCAGAGAAATCACGCCGGGCCCGGCGTGACGCGAACGGCGCGGTGACCGCCGCAGGCTCAGCGCACAGCCCGGCAGCGCGAGGGGTTCGCGGCCGTCGCCTGGACGGCTGTCGTGCGAGCTGACCGACCTGGGCTGATCCCGGGTCGTAGGAGGCGGAGGGGCGGCGGCCACCGGGCCGCCGCCCCTTTCCGGGTCCTTCTCGTACGGAACGCGCCGGGGGCGCCGGAGGAAGGCTAGTCCTTCGGGGCCAGGCGCGCAGGGAAACCGCCCGTGGCGATCGGGCCCCAGCGCTCGGGGGTCACGCGCACCAGGGACTTGCCCTGCCTGACCATGGCGGCGCGGTACTCGTCCCAGTCAGGGTGCTCGCCCGCGATGTTGCGGTAGTACTCGACCAGCGGCTCGACCGAGTCGGGGGAGTCGATGACCTCGGCGCTGCCGTCGACCTGGACCCAGGGGCCGTCCCAATCGTCCGACAGGACGATCACCGAGACCCGCGCGTCACGGCGGGCGTTGCGGGCCTTGGCCCGCTCGGGGTAGGTCGAGACGACCAGGCGCCCCGCGTCGTCCACTCCGCAGGTGACGGGGGAGCCCTGGGGGCGGCCGTCGGCGCGGGTGGTCAGCAGCAGGGCGCGGTGGCGCGGTCGTACGAATTCCAGCAACTGGTCGAGTTGCACGTCGGTGTTGGTCGCGATGTTGGCAGCCATGGACGGCAGCCTATGCGGCCCGCGGCTATGCGGCGGGGAGGGCCGTGCCCTGGACCGCCTGGATGTCGAGGGTGACCCTGAGCGTCGTGCCCATGGTGGCGATGCCGGCCCGGACGACCTGGTTCCAGTTCATCGCGAAGTCCTCACGGCGCAGTTCGGCCGTCGCGCGGAAGGCGGCGCGCACGCCGCCCCAGGGGTCCGGCCCGGTGCCCAGGTAGGCCAGGTCCAGGCTGGCGGGACGGGTGACCCCGTGCATCGTCAGCTCTCCGTGCACGGTCCACCGGTCGCCGGCGGCCGGCTCCATCGAGGTACTGCGGTAGGTGACGGCCGGGTGCTCCCCGGCGTCGAGGAAGTCGGCGGAGCGCAGGTGCTCGTCGCGGGTGCCGTTGCCCGTGTCGATCGACGCGGCGTCGATCACGGCCTCGACGGACGACGCGAGCGGCTGCTCGGCGACGTCGATCCGGCCGGCGAAGGTCTTGAAGCGGCCGTGCACGCTGGACAGGCCCAGGTGCTGGGCGACCGCGCCGACCTCGGAGTGCGCCGGGTCGATCGTCCACGGCCCGGGCGGCGGCAGTTCGAGGCCGCCCGCGCGGGCCAGCAGCAGGGTCCCCAGGTCCGCCGAGCCGGAGGCGGTCACCAGCGCCGTCGCGGCGGCCGGGCGGTAGCCCACGGCGGTCACGATCACGGTGTACGCCCCTGGGGCCAGCGCCGCGGTGCGCACGGCGCCCTCGGCGTCCGCGGTCTCCCGCGCGATCTGCCGCCCGGTCATGTCGGTGACGGTCACCACGGCGTGGGACACCGCCCAACCGTCCTTCGTCCGGATCCGCCCGCGCAGCCCGGCTCCTGCCGTCGTGTTCATGTACCTCGCTCGCCTTCGGTGCGTTCCGCCGGCCGGGTCCGGTCCGGACGGCCACGGCCGTCCCCTGCCCGGCCGTCCGGACCGGACCCGATTTCCCCCGTCCACCGGCCCGTGCGTCTCCGCGGCGCACGGACCGGCCGATGGTTCACCCCTCGGGGTGGTTGAGCTCGACGTCGAAACCGTCCTGGTGGCCGGCCGCGGCGCCGTCGCCGACGGTGACCTGGGTGGCCACCGGCGGGAAGCCGCTGGCGACCAGCGAGTACTCGCCGGCGTCCAGGTCGCCGAAGGCGTACGCCCCGTCGGTGCCGGTGGTGGCGGTCGCCACCACGTTGCCGGCCGCGTCGATCAGCGTGACGCGGGCCTCCGGGAGCGGCGTGCGCCCGGTGCCGCCGAGCACGGTGCCGTGCAGGCGGGCTCCGGCGCGGAGCGGGACCTCGATGTGGGTGGGGCCGTTGCCCGCGACCTCGACCTGCAGTGCGGCCGGCCGGTAGCCGGTGGCGTTGACGGCCAGGGTGAAGTCGCCGGAGGGCAGGTCCTCGAAGCCGAAGGCGCCGTCCTCGCCGGTGCCGCCGCAGGCCAGGACCTCGCCGCGGACGTCGGTCACCACGACCATCGCGCCCGCGACGGGTATGCCGGTCGCCTCGGCGACCACCGTGCCGGTGAGTCCGCTGGTGCCGGCCAGGACCACGTCGTAGGGGACGGGCTCCTCGCCGACCACCACGGTCGAGGCCTGCGGCTGGTGGCCGTCGGCGGCCGCGATGAGCACGTACGAGCCGGCGCCGGGGGCGGTCAGCTCGTAGCGGCCGTCCGCGCGGGTGGCGGCGCGGCCGAGTTGCCGCCCGGTGAGCGAGATCAGGGTGATCGTGGCCCGCTCGACGCCCGTGGCGTCGGAGTTGCGCACCTGGCCGTGGATCGCGGTGCCCTCGGCTTCCAGGGGCGTGACCGGCGCGGCCACGCCGGCCACCTCGGCGACGGTCTCGGCCGGGGAGGCCTGGGCGGGTATGACCGGGGTCTGCTCGGCGTGGCCGGGGACGCCTGCCGCCTGCTGCAGTCCGCTGGTGGTCTTCAGCGGAACTTCCTTGATGAAGAGCACCAGCAGCAGCGCGAGGAACGCCACCGGGGCCGCGACCAGGAAGACGTCGCCTGCGCCGTGGCCGTACGCGCTCTCCACGACGTGGCGGACCGGCGCGGGCAGTGTGGCCAGGTCCGGGATGGCGCCGTCGGACTCGCCGGTGGACTTCGCGCCCAGGGCGGCCAGGCCGTCCTTGACGTAGTGCGTCACCCGGTTGCCGAGCACCGCGCCCAGGGCGGACACGCCGATCGCGCCACCGAGGGTGCGGAAGAAGGTCACGACGGAACTGGCGGCACCGAGGTCGGCGGCGCCCACCTGGTTCTGTACGGCCAGGACCAGGTTCTGCAGCATCATGCCGACGCCGAGGCCCAGCAGCGCCATGAAGAGCGCCAGGTGCCAGTACGTGGTGCCGGACCGCATCGAGCCCAGCAGGGCGAGGCCGCCGGTGAGCAGCACGCCGCCGGAGACCAGGAACGCCTTCCAGCGGCCGGTGCGGGTGATGATCAGGCCGGAGACGGTGGAGGAGAGGAACAGGCCGGCGATCAGCGGGATGGTCATGACGCCGGACATCGTCGGCGACTCGCCGCGGGCCAGCTGGAAGTACTGGCTGAGGAAGACCGTGCTGCCGAACATGCCGGTGCCGACGAACATCGAGGCGACGGAGGTCAGGCTGATGGTCTTGTTGCGGAACAGCCGCAGCGGCATGATCGGCTCGCTCGCGCGGGACTCGACCAGGACGAAGACCAGGGCCAGCAGCACCGCGCCCGCGACCATGGTGTAGGTCTGCCAGGAGATCCAGTCGTACTTGTCGCCCGCGAAGGTGACCCAGACCAGCAGCAGGCTGACGGCGGCGGTGACGAAGAAGGCGCCGGCCCAGTCGACCTTGACCCGGCGCCTCACGACCGGCAGGTGCAGGGTCTTCTGCAGCACGATCAGCGCGATGATCGCGAAGGGCACGCCGACGTAGAAGCACCAGCGCCAGCCGAGCCAGTCGGTGTCGACGATGACGCCGCCGAGCAGGGGGCCGCCGACGGTGCCGAGGGCGAAGGCCGCGCCGAGGTAACCGCTGTACCGGCCGCGCTCCCGCGGGGAGATCATCGCGGCCATGATGACCTGGGTCAGCGCGGTCAGACCGCCGGCGCCGATGCCCTGGACGACACGGCAGGCGATGAGCATGCCCGCGTTCTGCGACAGGCCCGCGACCAGCGAGCCCAGCACGTAGATCACCAGCGCGAGCTGGACCAGCAGCTTCTTGCTGAACAGGTCGGAGAGCTTGCCCCACAACGGGGTGGTGGCGGTGGTGGAGAGCAGGGCGGCGGTGACGACCCAGGTGTAGGCGCTCTGCCCGCCGTGCAGATCGGAGATGATCTTCGGCAGGGCGTTGGAGACGATCGTGGACGACAGGATCGCCACGAACAAGCCGAGGATCAGCCCGGTGAGGGCCTCCATGATCTGCCGGTGCGACATGGGGGCCGCGTGTCCTGCGTGGGCATCGGTCCCCCGCACACCGGTCGGTGGTGCGGTTGTTGCCATCGTCGTCCTCTTCACGTCGTGGAATGCGTACGGGGGCGGCAGTCGGCGGCGAAGTCACTGCGCAGCCGGTCCAGCAGCCGGGAGAACTCGGTGACGTCCTCGTCCGGCCAGTCCCTCAGGTGGTGGGCCAGCGCCTCGGCGACCCTGTCCTGGGCGGCGCGCAGCATGTCCGCGCCGCCGGGGGTCAGGCGCAGCAACCGTGACCGCTTGTCGTGGGGATCGGGCAGCCGGTCGATCCAGCCGCGCTCGGCGAGGTGGGCCACGTGTCTGCTGGTGACGGACATGTCGACCTCCAGCAGCTCGGCCAGCCGGCTCATCCGCATCTCGCCGTGGCGGCTGATCACCGAGAGCACGCCCAGCGATGCCGGCGGGCAATGCGGTGGGCAGGCCCGGCTGAGTTCGCGGGCGACCACCGGGATCGCGCGCAGCTGGCTCGCGAGCTCCGCGAAATGCTCCTGCGTCGCCATGGCGCCTCGCTTCCCGACTCTTGTTGGTTGCCTCAAGCAACCTTAGGAAGTTTGGTTGCTGCAGGCAAATTCTTTCGGGTAAAAACCTCCAAAAGGAGCGACCCGCCTTCGGTCAAGAGGCGGGTCGTCGTATGAAGCCGCAGGTCAGGCAGATGCCTCCGTGAGCCGCTCCAGCTCCGCGGCGGTCAGCTCCAGGCTCACCGAGGCCAGCAGAGCGCTCAACTGCCCGGGCGTACGGGCGCTGGCGATCGGCGCCACGACGGTCGGCCGGGACCGCAGCCAGGCCAGCGCGACACTCGCCGGCGCAGCGCCGTGCGCCGCCGCGACCTCGTCCAGCACGGCCAGCACCCGCGGCCCGCGCTCGGACCGCAGGTAGGCGCCCGCGCCTTCCGCCCGGGGGCTGTCCACCGTGACGCCGGGGCGGTACTTGCCGGTCAGGAAGCCCCGCGCCAGACCGAAGTACGGCACCGAGGCGAGGCCGTGCGCCTCGACGGCCTCGCGCAGCGCGCCCTCGTACTGCTCGCGCTCCACCAGGTTGTAGTGCTGCTGAAGCGCCACGTACTTCGTCAGGCCCTCGCGCTCGGCGAACTCCAGCGAGGCCGTCAGCCGCTCGGGGCTGATGTTGGAGGCCGCGACGTGGCGGACCTTGCCCTCGCGGACCAGTGCGTCCAGGGCGCCGACGATCTCCTCGACCGGGGTCCCGGGGTCGTCGAAGTGCGTGTAGAAGAGGTCGATCCGGTCGGTGCCCAGCCGGCGCAGCGACTCCTCCGCCGCGGCCTTGACGGTCGCGGCCTTCAGGCCCTTGAAGTCGGGGTGGGAGCCGGCCTTCGTCGCGACGAACACGTCGTCGCGGCGGCCGCGCTTGGCGAGCCAGGATCCGATCACGGTCTCGGACTCCCCTCCGGTGTGGCCCGGGACCCACGCGGAGTACACGTCCGCGGTGTCGACGAAGTTGCCGCCCGCGTCCGTGTAGGCGTCCAGCACCTCGAAGGAGGTCGCCTCGTCCGAGGTCCAGCCGAAGACGTTGCCGCCGAGACAGAGGGGGAAGACGTCGAGATCAGAGTTGCCGATGAGTGCCATGTCGTCTTGGACGCGGTGGGCACGGACGGTATTCCCCGGGGGTTCCCCCTCCCAACGACGGGCCGGGGGTGACCTCCGCGACCTGACTTCGCTAGGGTCCTGCCCCATGACTACCCCTGACAACAACTACGACCCGGCCGGCAGCACCCAGATGTTCCGCGCCTTCGTCGACGAGGAGCCCGCCCAGGTACAGGCCGCGGGCGGCAGCAAGACCGGGCTGATCGCCGGCGTCATCGCGGCCGTCGTCGTGATCGCCGCCGTGGTCTGGTTCGCGGTCGCCTGACGGGCGCGCTACCCCACCACGTCCACCGACACCGGACGCCGGCGGTCGCCGGCCGTCCGGCGGTCGTCGTGCGCCCGCGCCCGGCGGCCCCGCCTCGCCCCCGCTCAGCGGAACAGTGACGCCGGCTCGACGCGCGAGCGCACCCCGAGCCGGCTGAAGACGTTCCGCAGGTGGTCCTCGACCGTGCGCGTGCTGAGCGGCAGCAGATCGGCGATCTCGCGGTTGGTGGCGCCCCGCGCCACCAGCTCGGAGATCCTCGTCCGCTGAGCCGTCGGCTCCCGGCGGCCCGGGGTCCCGGTCCACCGGGCTCACCCGGCCCCCGGCGGCGCGCGGTTCGGCCGCGGCCCGGTCGGCCCAGGGGCGGGCGTCGAACTGCCGGAACACCGCCACGGCGTTCCGCAGCCGGGCGGCGGTCGCGGGCGCGAACCACGGCACCACCGATGCCGCAGCCTGCGTGATCCACGCCTCCTGCGTCGAGATGCTCCCGGGCTCGGCCTTCGTCCGCACCATCAGCAGCGGTTACGAGACGCCGGAGCGCACGGCCCACGCGACCTGGTACTCGCCCTGCGACGGGCTCGTCATCCCGTACACCAGCACCCCGCTGAGCGGCGCGAACAACCGCCTGGTGGCGTGCACGGACGCACATCGGGTTCCTCGGCGACACCGCGACCCCCGGCCGGATCCGCTCCTGCCTGGCCGGCTGAGCGCTTCACCACGCCCTCCCCAGGAGGCGGGGGCGCGCGATGTTCAGGAGTCCGCGACGGTGACGTCCCGGGTCTCGACGTGCATGCCCGGCGGCACCCGCCACGCCTCGACGCACACCTCCCAGGTCCCTTTCGCGCCGCCGCCGCCGGGGACGGGCACCGGCGCGGCGCGGGTGCTTTGCACCGTGGCCCAGTCGACGCCCAGCGGGCCGATGACGTGCGTGCCGAAGGTGAGGGTGCCGGTCGTCGCGGTGCGGTCCCCGGTGTTGCCGAGGGTGACGGTGACCTTCTCGCACCAGCGGTCGTTGGCCGCCGCGCGCTCGACCGCGCTCACCACCAGGTGCGCCGGTGCGCCGGGCGCGGGCGCGGGCGCGGAGGGGGAGGACGAGGACGAGGACGAGGGGGACGCCGAACCGCTCGGGTCCGGTCGTCCGGTGGGGCCGCCGGAGGCCGTCGTGGGTGGCGGGGTGGCGTCCTGCCGCGGCGGGGCGCTCGTGGCGCCGGGCCCCTCCGGAGCGTCCGCCGGGGGCGAGGAGCCCGCGCCGCCGATGCCGGCCGGTGCCCCCGGCGCCGTCCGGCCGCGGCCGGAGGGGGAGGCCGTACGGCCGTCCAGCGGCACGAGGATCCCCTTGCCTGAGGGCGGGGCGTTCACCGCGAGGCCGCCCGCGGTGCCCGGGGCGCCGACGGCCACGTAGCCCGCGCCGTTGCCCTCGCAGTCCGGGCCGAGGGCGGCGAAGGCGCCCAGGCAGACGACGGCCGCCGAGGCAGCGGCCAGCGCGCCCCGGCGGCCCCGTGGTATGTGCACCATCCCGCCAGTGTACTGACGAACCATCAGGAGTGAATCGCCAGGTTCTCCGGTCTGCCGGACCTCGTCCTAATGCTCGGAGGTCAGGCCCTCGCGCAGCTGCGCCAGGGTCCGGGTCAGCAGCCGGGAGACGTGCATCTGGGAGATGCCGACCTCCTCGCCGATCTGCGACTGCGTCATGTTGGCGAAGAAGCGGAGCATGATGATCCGCCGCTCCCGCGCGGGCAGCTGGGCGAGCAGCGGCTTGAGCGACTCGCGGTACTCCACGCCCTCCAGCGCGGTGTCCTCGTAGCCCAGCCGGTCGGCCAGCGAGCCCTCGCCGCCGTCGTCCTCCGGGGGCGGGGAGTCCAGGGAGCTGGCGGTGTACGCGTTCCCGACCGCCAGGCCGTCGACCACGTCCTCCTCGGAGACGCCGAGTGCTGCCGCGAGTTCGCAGACGGTGGGCGATCGGTCCAGCCGCTGGGCGAGCTCGTCGCTGGTCTTGGTCAGCGCCAGCCGCAGCTCCTGCAGCCGGCGCGGCACCCGCACCGACCAAGAGGTGTCGCGGAAGAAGCGCTTCACCTCGCCCACGATCGTGGGCATCGCGAAGGTGGGGAACTCCACGCCGCGGTTGCAGTCGAAGCGGTCGATCGCCTTGATCAGCCCGATCGTGCCGACCTGGACGATGTCCTCCATCGGCTCGTTGCGACTGCGGAACCGGGCCGCCGCGTAGCGCACGAGCGGCAGGTTCAGCTCGATGAGTGTGTCCCGTACGTACGCCCGTTCGGGGCTGTCGTCCGGCAGTTCGGCCAGCCGCAGGAAGAGCGAGCGGGAGAGCGTGCGGGTGTCGACGCTCGTGTCGATGGCCTCGATCGTGCTGTCGACGGCGCTGATGTCGGCGACGGCGGTGCCGGCGGTGTCGATGGCGTTGTCGTCAGGAGCATCGTGCGGCGCGTCGGTGTTCAGCACCTTCGGACTGCCCACTTCTACGGACATGCCACCCCCTTGAGGTCGCGGACGGGTGTCGCGGGCGACGGTTCGTTCCTCCACTGGAATACCGGAGGCCGGACCGCGACAAACGCGGTTCCCGCAGAATGTCACATGTCGGCAACGCGCTGTAGCGCCATGTCGACTTATTCCGCAGGGGGTGGGTAGTCCGCAAGGGTTACGATTCGAGCTGATTTGCGGATCGGAGTCGGGCGAAGCTGCGGGACAGCAGCCGGGAGACGTGCATCTGCGAAACCCCGAGTTCGGCACTGATCTGCGATTGCGTCAGATTGCCGAAGTAGCGCAGCAGCAGGATCCGCCGTTCCCGCTCGGGGAGCTGCACCAGCAGGTGCCGCACCAGGTCCCGGTGCTCCACGCCGGTCAGGGCCGGGTCCTCGTAGCCGAGCCGGTCCAGCAGCCCGGGCGCCCCGTCGCCGCCCTCCTGGGCCGCCTCCAGGGACGTGGCGTGGTACGCCCGCCCGGCCTCCAGGCAGGCCAGCACCTCGTCCTCGGAGAGCTTCAGCCGGTCGGCGATCTCCGCGGTGGTGGGGGTGCGCCCGTGGGCCACCGTCAGGTCCTCGATGGCGCCGCTGACCTGGACCCACAGCTCGTGCAGCCGGCGCGGGACGTGGACGGTGCGGACGTTGTCCCTGAAGTAACGTTTGATCTCGCCGACGACGGTCGGCATCGCGAAGGTCGGGAACTGCACCCCGCGTTCCGGGTCGAAGCGGTCGATGGCGTTGATCAGCCCGATCGTGCCGACCTGGACGACGTCCTCCATGGGCTCGTTGCGGCTGCGGAAGCGTGCGGCCGCGTACCGCACCAGCGGCAGGTTCACCTCGATGAGGGCGGCCCTGACCCGGGAGTGCTCCGGGGTGCCCGGTTCCAGCCCCGACAGCTCGTCGAACAGCACCTGCGTCAGCGCCCGCGCCTCCACCGCGTTGCTGTTGGTGCTTCCGCGGGTGCCCCCGCCGGTGGTCGTGCCGGTGGTCGTGCCGGTCCCGTCGCCGTCTCCGGAGGTCGATGGTGACGCGGGTCGGGCCGACACGGACATGCCACTCCTCATCGGTCCACTCATCCGGCAAAAGCGGTCATAGCATCACAATTCATGTGGACTGTGTGCAAGTGAGGCGCGGCCCTCAGAGAAAAAGCCCTCCGCCCGGCGGGCGGAGGGCTGTGCGTCAGGAGCGGGGCCCGACGGGCCGCCGCGGGGCGTCACTCGAACACGTAGTCGGCGACCACCCAGGTGGCGAACTCGCGCCACAGTGCCACCCCGGCCTGGTGCGCCGGGTGCTCCAGGTAGGCCTTGAGCGCGTCGGCGTCCGCCACCGAGGAGTTGATCGCGAAGTCGTGCGCGATCGGACGGTCCGAGATGTTCCAGCCCAGTTCCCAGGAGGCCAGCTCGGGGATCTGCCCGCCGAGCCGCTCGAAGGCGTCGACGCCGGCCGCGACCCGCGGGTCGTCGCGCTCCACGCCCTCGTTGAGCTTGAAAAGGACCAGGTGGCGTATCACGGTGCTGTGCTCCTCGCCGGCTCCCGGCGGTCAGTTGACCAGCGCGGTCATGAACTCTCCGACGCCCTTGGCGGCGTCCGATATGCCCTGGAAGCCTATCTGCACGAGATCGGCTGCGCGGGCCGGCGACGTCACGATCGTATAGAGCACGAAAGCCACGATGACGTACATGGTGATTTTCTTCGCCTGCGCCATGGCTGGAGTGTATCCACCGGATGGCCCCATCAGACCGGGTGACGGAAGGCCTCCTTGCGGGTGATCCGCGGCCCCGTCCCGCTCCCCCTGTGACACCCGCCGCAGCGCGGTCCGGACGGCCGGAAACGGCGAGGCGCCCGGTCCGAAGGGACCGGGCGCCTCACCTTTGTCACTCGCAGCGGTAGCGGTGGGATTTGAACCCACGGAGGAGTTGCCCCCTCACACGCTTTCGAGGCGTGCTCCTTAGGCCGCTCGGACACGCTACCGAGAGAGAGCTTAGCGGACGTCCGGGTGTGCTCCGAAATCCTTTGATCGGAAGAAGTGGGTGAGCAGCTCACCGCACTCCTCGGCGAGCACGCCGTGGATCACTTCCGGGCGGTGGTTGAGCCGGCGGTCGCGGACGAGGTCCCACAGGGAGCCCGCCGCCCCGGCCTTCTCGTCCAGCGCGCCGTAGACCACGCGTTCGAGGCGGGCGGCGACGACGGCCCCCGCGCACATCGTGCAGGGCTCCAGGGTCACCACGAGCGTGCAGCCGGTCAGCCGCCACTCCCCGAGCGCCTTCGCGGCCTCGCGGATGGCGATCACCTCCGCGTGGGCGGTCGGGTCGCCGACCGCCTCGCGTTCGTTGCGGCCGCGGCCGATGACCGTGCCCTGCGGGGACAGTACGACCGCGCCCACCGGCACGTCGCCGGTGCGCGGGGCGAGGCGGGCCTCCTCGAGGGCGAGCCGCATCGGGGAGACCCAGGGGTCGCGCAGTGGGTCCGGACCGGTCAGCGGACCGCCTCCAGCACATCGGCGCAGCCCAGCGAGTCGGCGATCTCGCCGAGCGCCTCCCCGGTCAGCGCGCCGTCGCCACTGAGGGCCAGCAGTTCCTTGGCGCTCATGCCGAAGTCCGCGAGGAGCTCGGCGTCCCCGAGCGGTCCCACGGGGACGTGCACCTCCGTCGGGCCGGGCACCACGTCGTCGTCGAGGTCGTCGGCGTCACCTTCCTCGGTGCCGTCGAGGTCGACGATCTCGTCCAGGTCCTCGGGGTCGCGGCCCAGCAGTTCGTCGGTGAGCAGGATCTCCCCGTACGAGCTGCGCGCGGCGGTGGCGGCGTCGGACACGTAGATCCGCGGGTCCTCCTCACCGTCGACACGGACGACGCCGAACCAGGCGTCCTCCTGTTCGATGAAGACCAGGACCGTATCCTCCCCGGCTGAAGCCGCCCGGGCCAGGTCGGTCAGGTCGCCAAGGGTTTCCACATCGTCGAGATCGGTCTCGCGCGCTTCCCAACCGTCCTCGGTGCGCGCGAGCAGTGCGGCGAAGTACACCGTGACTCTCCCACAGGTCTCAGGCCGTCCGGACTTTCGGGCGGGAGCCGAATGATCTGGCGCAGGTCCCCGCCCACACTCGGCATCGTGGCAGAAACCTCGGCTTTGCGAAGGGTCTTCCGCGCTGCGTCGTGAGAGGCCTTCCGGCTTTTTTCCGTGCGGCGGCCTGCGCGGACCCCCTCGGCGCCCGCCAGGCGGGGCATTGTGCCGACCTGGGGACTACCAGCGGAACGTCCGCATCCGCATCTGCTGGCGCGCGCGTGCCGCGCGCGCCCGGCGTGGCTGGACGCGGTCACGGAGTTGCTTGGCCTCGTTCAGCTCGCGCAGGAACATGGCGCGGCGCCGTCTGCGTTCGGCGTCGCGCTCCCGCTGCGTACCAGCGTCGCCCGTGTCGTCCGCGCCGGCGCCGTCGCTGCCGCGCTCCGCCATGGGGCACCACCCCTAGAGATCCACGTGCCCGGCCGGGACAGTCCGGGAGTAAGTGCACGCATTCCCCCTCCCGGGTGGTTCGAAGCCTGGCCGGCCGCACGGACCGGGCGGGCCGGGCCGCGAGCCGAACGTTAAAGTCGTGGACATGCGGATCCACGTCGTCGACCACCCCCTGGTGGCGCACAAACTCACCACCCTGCGCGACGAGCGCACCGACTCGCCGACCTTCCGTCGGCTGGCCGACGAGCTGGTCACCCTGCTCGCCTACGAGGCGACCCGTGACGTGCGGACCGAGCAGGTGGACATCAGCACCCCCGTCGCGGACACCACGGGTGTGCGCCTGTCCCACCCGCGTCCGCTGGTGGTGCCGATCCTGCGGGCCGGCCTCGGGATGCTGGAGGGCCTGGTGCGCCTCCTGCCGACCGCGGAGGTCGGCTTCCTCGGCATGATCCGCGACGAGGAGACCCTGGAGGCCAAGACCTACGCCACCCGCATGCCGGAGGACCTGTCCGGGCGACAGGTTTACGTCCTCGACCCGATGCTGGCCACCGGAGGCACGCTGATCGCCGCGATCGACCTGCTGATCGAGCGGGGCGCCGACGACGTGACGGCCGTGGTGCTGCTGGCCTCCCCGGAGGGTGTCGAGGCGATGGAGCGCGCGCTGGCCGGCAAGCCGGTCACCGTGGTCACCGCGGCGGTCGACGACCGCCTCAACGAGCAGGGCTACATCGTCCCCGGCCTGGGCGACGCGGGCGACCGCCTGTACGGCACGGCCGGCTGACGCCGGCCGTCCCACGACGCACGCAACCGGCCGCCGGGGCCTGACGCCCCGGCGGCCGGTTCCGTCGTGGGACGTGGCCTAGCAGGTGCCGGCGCTCGGCGCCGCGCTCGGGCGGGCCAGGGCGGCAAGGGCCTTCTCGACGGCCTTGTCGCCGGAGAGCTTGGTGAAGCCCGTGCCGAGCATGACGTCCACCGTGCCGGTCGGGCGCTTGGAGCCGGCGGCCGCGGGCTTCAACGTGGTCGTGCCCTTGATCTGGGCGCTGACCAGCTTCATCGCGGCTTCGGCCTTGGGGCCGTGGCCCCCGATCAGCAGCGCGGCCACCTTCACCTTGCGGTCGTACTCGGGGTCGGCGTTGCCGAAGGTGCCCACCTTGAAGCCGCGTGCGGCGAACTCGTCCGCGGTGTCCTTGGCCAGGCCGCCCTTGGCGGTGGCGTTGTAGACGTTGATCGTGAGCTCCCCGGGCTCCGGGAAGGCGGTCGGGGCCGCCCCGGCCGAGCCCGGTGCGGCCGCGGCCTTGCAGGTGCGCTCCTTGGCGGCGTTCTCCGCCTTGGCGGCCGTGTTCTTCGCGGGTGTGGACTTGCCGCCGAAGACGTCGACCAGTTGGAGCGTGCCCCAGCCGGCCACGCCGACCACGGCAACGGCCGCCACGACGACCGCCACGATGCGCACCCTGCTCCGGGGGCGGCGCATCCGCGGGTACTGGTTCCCGGTCACCCGGTACTTCCCGCCCATGCCGGGGGGCGTCAGCATGCTCATGTGCGCAGCGTAGTGCGATTGGGCGTCCGGGCCTACTAAATGATCAACCAATCGGGGCCAACGGGGGGCACTTGAACCCGAAAGGGCGAAGGAGACCCCTGGCGGAGGCGGGCCCGTGAAGCGGTCCGGGGCTCAGTCCATCTCCAGCACCCGGGCGTGCAGCACCTGGCGCTGCTGCAGCGCCGCGCGCACGGCCCGGTGGAGCCCGTCCTCCAGGTAGAGGTCGCCCTGCCATTTCACGACGTGCGCGAACAGGTCCCCGTAGAAGGTCGAGTCCTCGGCGAGGAGGGTCTCCAGGTCGAGTTGCCCCTTGGTGGTGACCAACTGGTCGAGGCGTACCGGACGTGGGGCGACGTCCGCCCATTCACGGGTGCTTTTCCGGCCGTGGTCGGGGTACGGCCGCCCGTTTCCGATGCGCTTGAAGATCACACGGAAAGCCTACCGGGCAAGGGCGTACGGGCGCAGCAACGGCGCAGGAGTGCGATGGTGGGCAAATACTGTGATAGCGGGAGCAGCGGAGCAGCCCATGACCACGCCGAGCCCGTCCGGCGCCGCCCGGGCCATCGCCGAGGGGTACGCCTTCACCGGACCGGCCCTCGAACTCGGCGCCCTGCTGTGGGAGGACCGCGCGCTGCCCGAGGCACCCGTCCGCGTCCCGCTGGCGGTGCTCAACCGGCACGGGCTCGTCGCCGGTGCCACCGGCACCGGCAAGACCAAGACGCTGCAACTCGTCGCGGAACAGCTCTCCGCGCACGGCGTGCCGGTCTTCCTGGCCGACGTCAAGGGCGACGTCTCCGGCATCTGTGCCCCGGGCGTGCCCGGCGACCGCGTCGCCCGGCGGGCCGCCGAGGTGGGCCAGGAATGGCGCCCGGCCGGCTGCCCCGCCGAGTTCTACGCTCTCGGCGGCATCGGCCGGGGCATCCCGCTGCGGGCCACGGTGACGAGCTTCGGTCCGGTGCTGCTGTCCAAGGTGCTGGGGCTCAACACCACGCAGGAGCAGTCGCTCGGCCTGATCTTCCACTACGCCGACACCAAGGGCCTGGAACTGCTGGACCTGAAGGACCTGCGGGCCGTGGTCACCTTCCTCACCTCCGACGAGGGCAAGCCGGAACTGAAGGGGATCGGCGGGGTATCGCCGGCGACGGCCGGGGTGATCCTGCGGTCGCTGACGACCTTCGAGGCACAGGGCGCGGGGGCCTTCTTCGGCGAGCCGGAGTTCGACACCGCCGAGCTGCTGCGCACGGACGGCGAGGGGCGGGGCGTCGTCTCCGTACTGGAACTGCCCGCCGTGCGGGACCGGCCGCAGTTGTTCTCCACCTTCCTCATGTGGCTGCTGGCCGACCTCTTCGAGGATCTTCCGGAGGTCGGCGACCCGGACCGGCCCAAGCTGGTCTTCTTCTTCGACGAGGCGCACCTGCTCTTCACCGGGGCGAGCAAGGCCTTCCTGGAGGCCATCACGCAGACCGTGCGGCTGATCCGCTCCAAGGGCGTCGGTATCTTCTTCGTGACACAGACCCCGAAGGACGTGCCCTCCGAGGTGCTCGGCCAGCTCGGCAACCGGGTGCAGCACGCGCTGCGCGCCTTCACCCCGGAGGACGCCAAGGCGCTGAAGGCGACGGTGCGCACCTTTCCCACCTCGCCGTACGACCTGGAGGAACTGCTCACCGGGCTCGGCACCGGCGAGGCCGTGGTCACCGTCCTCGACGAGGACGGCTCCCCCACCCCGGTCGCCGCGGTGCGGCTGCGGGCGCCGCGGTCGCTGATGGGTCCCGCCGACCCGGCGGCGATGGACGCGGCGGTCGGGAATTCGCCGCTCTACGGGCGCTACGCGCAGGCGGTGGACCGGGAGTCGGCGTACGAGCGGCTGGTGGGGCGGTCCGCGGCGGGCCCTGGCGGCTGCGGACGCCGGGAGCGCCCGCAGGAGGAGACGGGAGTGGTGGAGCAGGTGATGGGCAGCGGGGTCTTCCAGTCGCTGGCCCGCTCCATCGGCACCCAGATCGGGCGCGAGATCACCCGGTCCCTCTTCGGTACGTCCAAGCGCCGCCGTCGCTAGGGTCAGGACTCCTTCGCGGTCTTCGCCTCCTTGGCGGCCCGCTTCTGCTCCTGCTTGAAGGCGCGCACCTTGTCCAGCGACTCGGGGCCGGTGATGTCGGCGGCCGACCGGTGCGAGCCCCGCTCCCCATAGGCGCCCGCCGCCTCGCGCCACCCCTCGGGCGTCACGCCGAGCTGCTTGCCCAGCAGCGCCAGGAAGATCTGCGCCTTCTGCCTCCCGAAGCCGGGGAGCTCGTTGAGCCTGGCCAGCAGCGCGCGGCCGTCGGTGACATCGCGCCAGACCCCTTCCGCGTCACCGCCGTAGTGCTCCACGAGGTACTGGCACAGCTGCTGGACCCGCTTGGCCATCGACCCCGGGTAGCGGTGGACGGCGGGCTTCTGCGCGAGCAGTTCGGAGAAGGCCTCGGGGTCGTAGGCCGCGATCTCGCCGGCGTCGAGGTCGTCGCGGCCCATGCGCTGCGCGATGGTCCAGGGGCCGGAGAAGGCCCATTCCATGGGGATCTGCTGGTCGAGCAGCATGCCGACCAGGGCCGCCAGCGGACTGCGGGAGAGCAGGGCGTCGGCCTCGGGCTGCTGCGCGAGGTGGAGTGTGGTTGCCATGCACCGATGATCTCGCCTGCCGGGGTTTGCCGCCCGCGGGTCACCCGGACGGCGGAGCGCGGATGGCCGTACCCACCGGCCGGGCGGACCGTGTGGAGTGTCCGGGCAGTGAGCCCGGGCGGCAAGGGACGGGAGCCATCTCATGAGCCAGCAGACACAGCCGGTCGCCGAGCGTCCGCACTCGGGGTTGGCGACGGGCGGCACCACCTTCGCCGGGGTCCTGCTCATCGTCTCCGGTGTCGTGATGATCCTCGAGGGCATCTCGGCCATCGCCAAGGACGACATCTGGGTGCGGCTCGGCGACTACGTCTTCAAGTTCAACCTGACGGCGTGGGGCTGGATCCACCTCGTGCTCGGCGTGCTGGTCGTCGTGGTCGGCACCGCCCTGCTCCAGAACGCCCCCGACTGGGCCCGGGTCGCCGGTGTCGCCCTGGCGGCGTTCAACATCATCGTGAACTTCGCGTGGATGCCGTACACCCCGGTGTGGGCGATCATCGTCATCGCCATCGACGTCTTCGTCATCTGGGCGCTGTGCAGGAGCTGGGGGGAGCACCCGAAGCGGGCCTGACCCCGGGTGCCCGTAAACGGCCGGGACCGGCCCGCTGTGCGCGGGCCGGTCCCGATGCGTCCAGTGGTCTCGCGGGGTCTCAGGCGCCCTCGGGGCCGCCGGGTTCGGTGCTCTGCGCTTCCGTTCCCCCGTCACCCCCTCCGGCCCCTCCTCCGGCCCCGCCGCGGGACCTGCCGCTCCGGCCGGCGAAGAGCAGCCGGGCGAAGAGGAGGACGTCGCGGCGGACCGCGGGCTTCTTGCGTGAGAACCATTCGAGCAGGACAAGCTTGAGCAGGACGCTGACCGTCAGTACCACGGCCGTGGCGATACCGGCGTTCTGCCAGGGGATTGCGGCGAGCAGGGACTGGGACATCAGGACCTCCGGTGAGGGATGCGACGAGGCGGCGATCCGGACCGCCGACGGGGTTTCTCACCCCGTGTCGTCCAGACTGGAGACGGGCGCTGAGGCCGTCCTCCACCCCTTCGCTGAATGCCAACCGAGCCCCCGCGCAAGCAATTTGGGTGGAAACTCAGCTGACTTGCCCTCCGGCGTTATCGTGATGTCATGGGGGCAGGAGGTACACAGGGCAAGCCGCTGGTCTCTGCCTTGGGGGAAGTGGTCATCGAGAGCCCGGGGTCCAGGGACACGCTCACAGGGACGTCCGCGGCCGTGCTTCTGCGCTTGGTCTTCGCCAAGGGCAGACCCATCAAGGCCGAATCCCTGAAAGGCATGCTGCCACGCAGTCGTGAGGACAACTCCGTGGAACAGGCTGTTCGGCAGGCACGTGCCGTGCTCCAGCGCCACGGGGTGACCTTGCCCAAGCAGAACGGCGGGTCGTACCGCCTGGAGCAGGGTACGGTCCGGCTGGACGCTCTGGAGTTTCCGGACCAGGTCGAGGCACTGCCCGCTGACCCCGAAGCCGAGCAGGTCAGCGCCCTCCTGAGGCTATGGCGGGGGGATCCTCGCTCCCTCCACGCCCTCGACAAGCGGCACTGGAGCGAGGCGTACCGGGCGCGGGACCGCTTGATTGGCGAGGTCGAGCGGTTGTTCCACGAAGGGGTCGAAGTCGACGGCTGGCTGGACTTCGCCGGCAACTTCCCCTCTGACCCGGAGATCATGCGGGTGGATGCTTTGGATCCGGCTCGCGTTCCGGTCAGGCGGCGGCGGCTCCTCATCGTCGAGGACAACGAGATCATGGGCCCGGAACTGGTCAGGCTGTTCGAGGAGAAGGGCTACGAGGCGAGACTCGTCACAAGCACGGCCGGTTACCACTCGGAGATCCGGCAGAACACTTTCGACGGGGCGCTCGTGGACCGCCACCTCACACCAGACAACGATGACAGCGATGGCTTCCTGGTCCTGGACGACCTCCGTGTCCGGGGAGTACCCCGGGTACTGCTCACCGCCTTCTTGCCGCCGGGCAACATCAAGGAGCGGATCAAGGAGCTGACCGAGGAGTACGGCCTGTCGGGTATCTGCTTCAAGGACGACCCCCGCCAGGTGAGGGGGCACTTTCGGCGCGACACCCTGCGGGTCGTGGACCAGATGATCCGCCCCGTGTGAAGAGGCCGTCAGCGCATGGAGCCCCGCGAGCCCGTCACCGGAAGTTCGATCCTGGCCAGGGCGCCCGCTTCACCCGCAGGAGAGGGGAGGAAACGCAGCGTGCCCCCGTGTCGCGCGATGTGGTCCCGCGCGTAGCGCACGCCCTGCCCCGAGCCCAGCGGCTGCAGTCCGTCCCCGTCCACCCGGCGGCGCTCGCCGTTGAGGACGGGCAACCACCTGGCGTCGACGCCGGGACCATTGTCCTGGATGTCGATTCGTGCCAGAGCCTGCCCGGAGCCACCGGGACCACGATGGCGAACCTCCAGCGTGACCGTCACCACGCCCTCGCGTCCCTGGCTGGCGACGGCGCGCAGCGCGTTCTGCAGCAGGCTGTCGAAAGCCAGCTTCAGCAGTTGCCTGCTGCCCCAGACCACCACCGGGGTCTCACCATCCGTCGGCAGTAGGGTGACCTGTGCCTTGCTCGAACTGTTGATCCGATTGTCCCGGCACCGGCGGCCGAGTTCGATGCGCAGGTCGATCTCCGACTGCGCGTTCAGGTCCTCCTGGAGTGCTTCGGGATCCTGCACGCGGCGGACCGAGGCCCGGGCCTTCTCGACCGCCTGCCTCGCTCCCTCGATGTCACCCCTGTCGAGGCGCTCCAGTGCCCCTCGCAGGTCGACGGTCACATGATGGCCGTAGGACTGCATGATGGTGATCTCGCCGCGTGTGGCACTGTCCTGGCTGCGGTCGAGCAGCTCGGTGAGTTCCACCAGGTCTGCGTTGAGCCGGTTCTCCAGGACAGTGGGGCCCACTCCCGCCAACAGGGCGGCTAGGCCCGCGCCCGCCCACTCGTACCGCACTCCGGCATCGTCCCGTGCCCTCAGGAAACCGGCGGTCGCGACCCTCGACAGGGCGGCTTCCACGGAGACCGGCAGTGGGCCGGGGTGCACGGCGCTCAGGACATCGGTGACCTCCGCCGTGGAAAGCTGTCGTGCCGGATCGACGTGCCGGACGTACAGGAGCGCTCGCAGAACAACCGCAGCCTGTACATCAGAGCCGAAGGATTCACGCATCACGCGGTCGTGAAAGCGTTCCTGTCGCCCCCGGTCCGAGCGCCAGGCGTCCAGCGCGTCCAGGGTGAGTTCCTCGACTGCCGAGCGCTCCCTGTACAGCCCGTCCGGTATCAGCTCGGCAAGAGCGGCGCGGAGCACCACGGGGTGGCCTTCGGTGTCGTAGAGGAGTGCGTCCGCGACAGACCCTGTGCGGGGGACGCCCAGCAGGTCCAGCCACCACTCCAGGTCCTCGCGTGCCTCATAGGGGTGACCGCCGGGTGCGGCCTCCTCATCCGGCGCCGGCTCCGCCCCGATCACATGGGAGACCCGCAGCCGGCGGCAGACGGCTCGGAGCAGGTTGATGCGGCGGGAGGTCACCGAGGCGCCTTGGGCGCTCGGTGCCGCCAGCTCGAGGATGGTGGAGGCGTCGACGGGTGCAATGCCGTGCTCCGTGACTGTGAGGTCCTCCTCTTCGAGTTGCGTGCGGAGGACCAGCCACACGGCGGGTCCGTCCCAGTCGTCGGCGGGTACCCAGTCGTCCGGCCCCACGTACAGGGGAAGCTGCAGCGGGAGGCCCAAACGGGCGATGCGCCGGTGGTCGGTCACCCCGGACAGCCAGGTCACGAAGCCGTCGCCCGCGGGCAGGACCCGGTGCCGGACGCCTTCTGCGCCGAGCCGGTCGTCGAGCGCGGTGGCGAATCGCCTCACGCGGTCCGCGGTGGGGCCCTTGCGCAGGTCGGCCAGCGCCTCGATCAGGGCCCGGTCCAATGGTTCGGACGAGCGCCACATGGAATTGAACTCCGGGCCCATCGCCACCGTACCGCGGTACCAGCTCAGCACTTCGTCCAAGGTGTGGTCCGGCCACGGCCAGCGTGTCCACCGGCGCACGGTCAGATGCCCGGTCGGCGCGTCGGGCGAAGGGCCGGCGACGATCAGTCTCTCCGCGGCAGCAAGTTCGCCATCGGCGAGGCAGTCCCGCACGGCTTCCTCCCAGCCTGAGCTGGGCCGCCCCCCATGAGAGGAGTCCTCGGACGGCGGGAGTGCATCGAGTACGTCGAGCAGTCTGTCCTCCAGCACCTCCGCCTTGCGCTGGGAGCGCTCCTCGATGTCCCGTTGCCAGCCATCCAGAGCCGCCTCGTAGTCCGCAGTGCGGTCGTCCGCCATGGCCCCGAGTCCGGGTGGACGGTTCTCCGGCAGTCCCGCGCGTCGGGCCAGCCTGACGAGGCTCTCCGCTCTGCGGGCCATCGCTTCCCGTGCCGTGGCGACGGCGGCGTCGACGTCCACGGCCTCGCCGCCGGGAACCAGCCGGGCCGCGCGGAATTCTCCTTGGACCACAAGATGGTGTGCTGCGTCCTCGGGGGAGGTGACGGGTTCGGCCAGCCCGTTCAGGATCGCCGTTGCCGCTGCCGCCGTGTCCCATCCGCCCTCGGGCCGGCTCAGCAGTCTCATCAGGTCCGGGTAGCGCCACCGCTCGGTCCAGGTCGGCACCAGTTGCTGGAGCGCTGGATGAGTGAAGCCGTCCCGGGGCTCGTCATTCACCATGTCCGTCCTCACGACCCGCCCATGCCGCGGGCTCGGCCAGTTCACGCAGCAGTCGGCCGACGAGACTGCGCTCGGGGCCGTCGGTCCCGTCGGCCGCAGCCGACATCTGTGCCATGAGTCCTGCAAGGGCCCTCGCTGTCGGCAAATGGGACGCCAGCCCTTCGGCGTGCGCCGATCCGCCGGCGTCCAGGAGCCGCACGACGTCCTCGGCGGCCTCGACCACCTCGGACAACCGGGCAACGAAGTTTCGTCGCTGTCCGCGTTCGAGAACGTGCAGTTGGTAACTGGACTCCAATGAGCGTGTGGTGTCGTCCAGCAACTGGTCGATCCCGCTGACCGGGTGCTCGGACACCCACCGCCTCACGGCCTCCGTGTCCCGCGAGCGTACGGGAGCCCGGAGGCGGCCGAACTCGCCCGCAGAGTGGAAGAGTGCGGCATGGGTACGGATGCCGGACACGAAACGGAAGGTGACGGCGGCCGTGCGTTCCAGCCGGCGGTCCAGCAACTCCCAGGCCGCGTCCAGTTCGCTTTGGTGACGGGCGGAGTCACGCTCCGCCCGGATCTGGGGCATAGGCAGCGGGCCGAGTCCTGTCGCATGGTGTTCCAGGGCCAGCTCGGACAACTGCTGCCAGGGCGAACCGAGGTTTGGATGCAGAAGTTCCAGGACGCCGGCGGCGGCGGTTCCGCGTCTGCCGAGCAGGATCTCGTTCACGCACAGGGTGGACAGCGCGGCTGCCTCGGCGCGTGCACCCGGGAGGCCTTGGGTGAGTGCCTCGTCCGTCCCGAGGGCCGCGTACTCCACTGCGGCGTCAAGCCCCTCGCCACCCCGGAGCAGCACCGCCAGCGCCAGCCTGAGTCGAGGCCGGGTCTCTTCGGCGGGCATGGCAGCGCGCAGGAGCGCGGCCTCCATGTACGCGCCTGAGTCCCAGCGATCACGCATGAGCCACCGCTGCCACCGACGATGTGTGCTGTCTCCGTCGAAGTGCCGGATCGCATGGGCCGCCGCCACCCTCAGCACCGGGAAGTGGTCCGGGTGGCCTTTCAAGGTGTCGAGGAGCGACCATACGGCTGCCGGACCGTCCTCCTTGGCCAGTTCTTCGACGGCGCTCCGAATCCTGGATGCCGTGGCGGCGGCGTCGGCGGCGTCGGGGGCCGAGGCGAGCGCGTTGAGCAACCGCTGTGCCGAGGTCGCAGCCCTCGGCCGCTCCGGAACGGGCACCGCGAGCGGTTCCTCCTCGGCGGGCTCCTCGGGGCCGCTCTCGCCTGTGGCCGCACCGCGAACTGCGGCCGTCAGTTGCCCCGCCACGGTTCCGTCGACGATCCGCACCCCGATCTCCGTCGGCCGTCTGTACGGCGATCCTGCCGAATGAGTGCCGACGGAGAGCAGATCGAAGCTGCCGACGACGCAGTCGTCGTCTGCGACGAGGATCCTGGCGTTGGTCGCCTGGGTGAGCACGCTCAGCCCACGGCCCTGGAATTCCTTACGCAGTTCGCCCAGCAACCTGCGAGGACCCTCGGCCGTGCCCGTAGTCTCGCTCTGCCGTCCGTGTGCGAGGGTGACCTCAGCGCCGCTCCAGAGGCGTCCCTTGACTGCGTCGGCCACTCTGGAGTCGAACGCGTCCGGGCCGATGAGCGCCGATGACACCAGCAGCCGGGAACGGGCGTGCCGCAGGGCCTGCCACAACAGGTCGCGGTGGTCCCCGTCGATGAGCGCTGCTGCCCACGGCCGGGTGCGGGCCTCCAGCTCACGACGGAGTGCGGCGGCGTACTCGGTCCAGGCACGATGCCAGAGATCGACGGAGCCCGCTGAGGGGGCGCCGCCTTCCGTTGCCGCGGACGGAGCCGCGGGTAACTCGGGGAGGTCGGGCTGCCATGGTGCCGGAAGCGGCTCGGACGACGTCGGGGCGGGCCGCAGCTCGCTGTGCCGGGTGCGAAGGCGGCGTCCCTCCATGTAGTCCGGAACCGCTGTCCTGGCCCAGCGCAACAGCGCCTCGACCGGCTCGCAGGGCCCGGACGAGGGGGCCTCGATCAAGCTGCCGATCTGCCGTGCACGGTTCTGCGGACTCCTGCTCGCCCGGCCGTGTCGCGGTGGTGGCGGCCCCAGAAACGGGTATCCGGTCACCAGCGCGTGACGGTCGTCGGCCACAGCCAGGCAGGCGTGCGTACGACTGGGACGTCGCGACCAGATGAGCCGGTTCTTCGCCCCGACGCGCAACTCCATCAACAGGTTGAACACGGGGGGTGGCAAGGTGCTGCGGTGACTGTCGCCCCACAGGATGACCACCCGCACACCGTTGGCGAGCGCTCGCTCCAGAGGCTCGAGCAACTCGTGGAGGGCTTCGTAACCGATCGAAGGGCAGCTGATCACCAGCTGTTGTGAGGCCTTGCTGATGACCTCGAGCAGCGCCTTCCGGTGCTCTTCCCGATCGACCAGAACCCGTGCACCGACTTCGGAGGCGACTCTGAGCCGCAGTAGGTCGTTGAGACGGCGCGCCTGGTCGGCCAGCTCCAGGTGACGGTCGTGGTACGTGCCCGCAGGTGCCCGGGTCAGCGATTCGACCGCCTCGTCGAATCTTTGAAGGGCTGCCTCCAAGGGCAGTGGCTCCGTGTACCCGACGTCGGCGGCGGCGCGGATGGCGCGTGCGAACGGGTCGTCCGGAGCGGTCTCCAGCCGGGAGGCGATCTTCTCCAGCACGCGCAGCCGGCTCTCGATGGGAAGAGCGGTGTCCGTGGATGACAGGCGGATACGATCCGAGTCGCGGTCCAGACCCACGTTGACGGTGAGCGCCAGCCAGCGGTGTGATGCCTGCGGGCGCAGTTGAGGCGGCACGATCTGCGCCGTCAGTACCTGCTGCTCCCGGCCCATCTCCTTCTCTTGGAGATTGTGCCGTTCCCTGCGGTCACGGCGTTCGCGGCGGAGCGTCTCGTGCAGGGCGTCCACCAGCTCCGACTGGGTGAAGGTCTGTTCGTCCTCTCGCGAACCCGTCACAGGCACCTGGAGGTTGCCCTCCCTCGGCCGCTCCTCGCCGCCGACCGGGAGAAGAGTTCCGGAGAGTTCGTCCACCATGAGCGAGAACGTGGCGGCGTGCTGTTCTGCGCCGTCCAGGTGGTTCAGCGTGCCCTCGCGGGAGTGTCGGCGGACCGCCGCGGTGGCCTTCACTTGGCCGTGTGCGAGGTCCACGGTGACGTAACCCTTGTGCCAGAGGTCTGAGACCACGTCCAGGGTCAGCCGGCGCCCGAGGCCCAACATGTCTGCGAGTTGGTCGGCACCGTAAGCCGTCGCCTCCTGCAGCTCGTCGTGCTCGTCGAGGGTGAGGGCCTTCAACACGATCAACTCGATCGGCGAGACGTAACGGCCGTAACCCACAGTCGCCCTGACGGGCACGACCGCGCACCGCAGGCTGATTGTCACAACTCCCATCGGCTCCCCCTCACCGGTCGAATACGTGTCCGGCCGGGCGTACGGCCCTGTGTTCCGAGAAGATGGCGCACAAGTCCTCCCAGAAGGGGACCCCGCTGTTGGCAAAGTGGCCGTGGTCTCCGACCAGCACCAGCAGCCTGCGTGCCCGGGAGCACATCACGTTCACCAGGTCCGGCTGGACCAGGTGGCCGAGGCTTTTCCACGGCTGCTCGACCGGGCCGCGGATCTTGTCTCGGACGAGGGAGGTCACGACCGTGTCCGCCTCGCGTCCCTGGAAGGCGTGCACGGTGTGCACAAATGGCGCCAGTTGGCCGCGCCCCCGGAGCAATTCGGTCTGCTGACGGTAAGGCGTGAGTACGGCGAGCGGGGCATGGCCCGATCCGGTGGCTTGCACGGGGCTGATCCCGAGCCGGCTGACGAATCGGTCCACGACGTCCACCTCGCCGACGTTCTTCCAGGCCGGCTGGTCCGCGCACATGGTCAGGGCGGCTGTGTCCAGCCAGAGGAGCGAGGAACCACCAAGCCACTCCGGTGAGGCGAAGCCGTGCGGCTCGTCCTTCTTGCCGGTGGTGATACGCAAGGTGCCCCGCGGCATGTTCGGCCCGGCCGGGTAGAAGACCTTGCTTACCAGGTCGCCGATCTCGCGATTCATCCGGAACTGTTCGTCGAGCGTGCGGACGGGAGCGCTCATCGGCGCCTGCCCGGTGCCGTCCGCCGGCGTCTGTTCCGTGTCGGGGCGCGCGGGCTGTTTCTGGTCCTGGCCGTCGAAGAGGCTTCCGAAGAGGTTGAACACGCGGAGGTACTGCTTGCTGCGGGTGCCGTGCAGGGCCAGGTTGGGATCCGGGTGGACAGCGGTGGACTGGAGGAAGCGTTCGACTTCCTGACGTCGGTGGGCGGGCAACTGATGGTGGTCGCCGATCAGTGTCCAACGCAGGCCCTGGGCGAGGGGGATGGCTATCTCGGTCGGCCAGGCCTTCGCGGCCTCCTCGATCAGCACCCAGTCGAATGGCTCGTCGTTGCGGATGCCGGACATGTGCTCGGGGTCCGCTGACGAGCACGTTGCGAAAACGAGGTTGGCCGAGCGCCGGATCCTGTCGGTCAGTTCCGGCACCGAGGAAGCAGCGACACGCTCCCACTCGGTGAGCAGCGCCCGTAGCCGCTTCTCTGTCCCCTCACGCCGTTTCACCGCGTGGCTCTGCAGCAGCCGGACGCGCTCCTCCGCCAGCCTTGACGGACGGAAACGTTTGAGGCGCTCGTCGATCCGGTCGGCCGTCGAACGCGTGGTGACCCGCAGAGCGATGACGTCCCCCTTGGCGAGGGGGTCCGGTCCGACCTCGCCGACGGGCAGCCGTTCGAGGATGCGCACGGCCAGGTTGTCCAGGGCCCAGTTGGACTGGGCCGAAACCAGGACCCTGGCGCCTGGCTCCTCCCGCAGGTACGCGGCCACCGCCCGAGCGGTCATCTCGGTCTTGCCCGTTCCGGGCGGCCCCTGCAGGGCGTAGAAGGGCTGTGAGACCAGCATGTCGGTGACGACTTCCTGGCCTATCCCTTCAGCCGCCTTCTCCCACCGGCCAGGCAGGCCTTTGATGGTCATCGGATGCTGGAGTTGTTTGACCAGGACCTTGTTCTCCAACAGACGCCAACGGGCGTGGAGCTGTCGGCGAAGCGCGACCGCGCTGCCGAGATCTCCTCCCGGCCGAATCCAGCCCCGTGAAGGCAGCGAGCGCAGATCCCTGCTGCTGATCCGGACACGGATCGCCTCGTCGCCCAGCTGATCGACCAGACTCACCAGGAGCCGCCGGTCGCGGGGGTAGTGGGGCATGCCCTTGCGGTCCCGCAGGACTTCGATCTCCCCGCCTTCCTCCGAACTGTTGAACGCGGCGAAGAAGTCTCCCAGCGAGGGGCGGAGCTGGGGGTCGGAGTAGTAGCTGGTCGACATGGCGTCGTGGTGCTTTCGCCGGTCGTCCCGTTCGCTGTCGAGGCGCAATGTGACCAGGCGGCCGCTGCTCCCTTCCTGGTCGATCTCGTATGCGTACTCCCGGGCGCGTAATTCGATTCCCTGGAACTTGAGCAGCCAGTCGAAGGCCTGTTCATAGACCAGGTCCTCCGGCGATGCGTCGGAAGCCCGTGTGATCGCGTCGATGAGCACGGTCCAGCTCGGCCGGTTGCGACGTTGGCCCGCGAATTCGGCCGGGTGGATGTCGTAAGGGATGACGTCCACCGACGGGATGATCCGATGAAGCGGACTCCGTCTCGCGTCTTCCTGCAGGGTCCGTCCGAGCGGCCGGTCCAGCGGCACCGGGTATTTGATCACCAGGGTGTTGTCCTCCGGCGGGCCGAGACTTGTACCCAGGACGTTGTACGGGCGGAACCGCTCGCAGAACCAGGCCGCGCGGGCGCCGATCAGAAGCTGGCGAGCGGCGCGCTTCGTCTCGGTCGGACCGTCCACGACGTAGGGATCGGCGCCGTGCTCGGCATGGAGGAGGCGCGCACCCTTCAGGTCGTCACGGATGAACTGCGCCAGTTCCTCACGGCCTTCGGGCGTCTCGGGGTCGAGTGACAACCAGCCCCAGGTGTAGAGCGTGCGCCGGAACTCGGCGGGGAGGAAGGCGATGAGGTAGGGGAGCTGACTCCCCTTCTCCTCGTCCCAATAGCCTGATATCTCCTCGTATTCTGCGCTGATCCGATTGACGACCGCCTCGGAGTTGGGCCTCGCCTCGGGATCGGGGTGCAGCATGTCGGCGAGCAGGGACTTGAGCGCGACGGGGAGCGAGCCGCAGTCGTTCAGGGCGCGGCGCAGCTTCTCGTGGCGCTCAAGTGCCCAGGCTCTCAGGGCTTGACCCGCCGTCCCGCTGGGTGGGGTCGGCTGGCCGGGATCCGTGGGTAGGAACCACTCGGCCACCGTGGCGCCCAGGCTGAACACGTCCGACCCCGTCTGGTCGGCGGGTTGGGTGTCCGCGTCAGGAAAGAGGTAGGCGAGACGTTCCGGTGCGCAATAGGCCAGAGCCCGGGAATCCTGACCGAGGAGGATCCTGACCGCCTGTTCGGCGGTGTTCTCGCCGTCGCTCTCGGCGGCCCTCAGCAGGTTGCCCACCAGGGCGCTCATCTCGAAACGGGAAAGTTTCAACTGCAGTCGCTCGGGTCCGGGCGGCATCGACTCGTCCTGATGTACGTCGATGGTTCCCGGCCACAGGTTCCGGTGCACGATCTTCTGTCTGTGCAGGACCGAGAGGGCGTCGGCGAGGAAGAAGAACTGGCGTACGGCCAGCGACGGATTGGTCCGGAGTCCCTCGAGCAGACCCGGTTCATTGGGCAGGCTGTGGACGGCTCCCTTGGTGACGACGTACGCGAAACCCCGGACGTCGATCCCGGCTGACGCTGTGTCGCCGCCGTCTCGGTAGCCACCGGTCTCGATGACCGGCAGTGCGGGGTGGCGCAGTGCCGCGGCCCGCAGGAGGACACGCACCTCCTGCTCCCACAGTTGCCCGGCCACCTCGGAAAGGCCGCGGTAGAGCTGGACGGTTACCGGGTACCCCTCCAGGTCGACCAGGTCGTAACGGTAGAGGGCGCCGGGGATCAGTTCGTAGCCGCTGTCCGCCACGGCCTTGCCCGACGAGGGGCGGTAGCTGCGGTTCTGGTTGCGCAGCGCGGAGGTCGGACCGCACAGAAAGCGCTCGATCAATCGGTGCATCTGCTCGAACGGCTCCACGGTACCCCCCGGTCGGCGCAAGCTCGCGTGTCGATTCCACCCGTTTCATTGATACCCCAGAGCTTCGTCGACTGGGTGGGGATCGGCGGCACTCGATGGAGGGGGCAGGGTGGATGTGCTGTGCCGAGTGCCGCGAGGGGCGTTTTCACCCGTTCGTATGGGTTGTCCGCCATATCGGATAGCGCCTGTGGCCCCGGGTAGCGCTGATCGAGTGACGCAGCCATTTGAACTGCCCGACTTCTACCTGCCGTACCCGGCCCGCCTGAATCCCCACGTGGAGCAGGCCCGGGAGCACTCCCGCGGGTGGGCACGGGACATGGGGATGCTCGAGGGCTCGGGCATCTGGGACACCCACGACCTCGACTCGCACGACTACGCACTGCTGTGCGCGTACACGCACCCGGACTGCTCCGGACCGGCGCTGTCCCTGGTGACGGACTGGTACGTGTGGGTCTTCTTCTTCGACGACCACTTCCTGGAGGCGTTCAAGCGCACGCAGGACCGCGAGGGCGGCAAGGCGTACCTGGACCGGCTGCCGGCCTTCATGCCGATGGACCCGGCGCAGGGCATGCCGGAACCGCGGAACCCGGTGGAGGCCGGCCTCGCCGACCTGTGGGCGCGCACGGTGCCGGCGATGTCCATGGACTGGCGCGGGCGTTTCGCCGAGAGCACCGAGCACCTGCTGCGCGAGTCCCTGTGGGAGCTTTCCAACATCAACGCGGGCCGGGTGCCCAACCCGGTGGAGTACATCGAGATGCGCCGCAAGGTCGGCGGCGCACCCTGGTCGGCGGGGCTGGTGGAGTACGCCGCCGGGGCCGAGGTGCCGGCCGCCGTCGCCGGTGCGCGGCCGCTGCTCGTGCTGCGCGACGCCTTCTCCGACGCGGTGCACCTGCGCAACGACCTCTTCTCGTACCAGCGGGAGACGGAGGAGGAGGGCGAGCTCAGCAACGGGGTGCTGGTCCTGGAGACCTTCCTCGGCTGCTCGACGCAGGAGGCCGCGGAGTCGGTCAACGACCTGCTGACCTCACGGCTGCAGCAGTTCGAGAACACCGTGCTCACCGAACTGCCGCCGCTCTTCGCCGAGCACGCGCTCGACCCGGGGGAGCGCGCGCGGGTGCTGGCGTACGTCAAGGGCCTGCAGGACTGGCAGTCCGGCGGCCACGAGTGGCACATGCGTTCCAGCCGCTACATGAACGGCGGCGGGGCGGGGGCCGGCTCCGGCGGAGGCTGGTCGCCCTTCGCGCTGCCCGGCGGGCTCGGGGTGTCGGCCGGCACCGTGCGGACCACCGGCCGCGCCGAGGCCGCCCGCTTCCGCGGCTTCACCCATGTGCCGCGGCGCACTGGGCCGACCCCGCTGCCCGACTTCCTCATGCCCTTCCCGGCCAGGCTCAGCCCGCACCTGGACGCCGCCCGGCGCCATGTCGTCGAGTGGGCGCACCGGACGGGCCTGCTGCTGCCGCAGCCCGGAGTGCCGCACTCCCACGTGTGGGACGAGCACAAGCTGGTCGCCTTCGACTTCCCGCTGTGCGCCGCCGGCATCCACCCCGACGCGAGCCTTGCGGGGCTGGACCTCACCTCGGGCTGGCTCACCTGGGGCACGTACGCCGACGACTACTTCCCCGCCGTGTTCGGCCGCACCCGTGACCTGGCCGGCGCCCGCGCGGCCAACGAGCGGCTGTCGGCCTTCATGCCGGTCGACGGCTCGGCCGCCCCGGCCCCGGCCACCGCCCTGGAGCGCGGTCTGGCCGACCTGTGGGCGCGGACGGCCGGGCCGATGGAGCCGCAGGCGCGGCGTCGCTTCCGCACCGCGGTGGAGAACATGACGGCCAGTTGGCTGTGGGAGCTCGCCAACCAGGCGCAGAACCGCATCCCGGACCCCGTCGACTACCTGGAGATGCGCCGCCACACCTTCGGCTCCGACCTCACGATGAGTCTGTGCCGACTGGGCCACGGCAGGCGGGTGCCGGAGGAGGTCTACCGCAGCGGGCCGATGCGGTCGCTGGAGAACGCCGCCGCCGACTACGCCTGTCTGATGAACGACGCCTTCTCGTACCAGAAGGAGATCGAGTACGAGGGCGAGATCCACAACGCCCTGCTGGTGGTGCGGAACTTCTTCGACTGCGACGAGCAGGCCTCGCTCGCCGTCGTCCACGACCTGATGAGCGGGCGCATGCGGCAGTTCCAGCATGTCGCGGCGAACGAACTCCCTGTCCTGTACGACGACTTCAGGCTCGGAACGGAGGCGCGGGCGGTGCTGGAGGGCTATGTGCGCGAGCTGGAGAACTGGCTCGCGGGCATCCTGACCTGGCACCGCGGCTGCCGCCGCTATGACGAGGACGAACTGCGCCGCCCGGTGGGGGGAGTGGTCCGCCTGCCCGTCGGCCCGACCGGCCTGGGCACGTCCGCGGCCCGCCTGGCGGTCCCGGGCGCGCGCTGACCTCCGCAACGGGGACGCGGGCGCTGCGGCTGTCGGCGACGGCCGCGGTCCGCCGGCCACCGCCGAGGCGCGGGTGACCGGCGTGGCCGGCCAGAAGCTCACGCCCACGGCACGACGACCTGCGCGGTCCTCCGAGCCGGCTGATCCCTCAGCCGGCCGCCCGCACCGCGCCCTCGGCGACCGCCAGGGCCAGCGCCATGATGCTGAGCTGCGGGTTCACCTCGGGGCAGCTGGGCAGCGCCGAGGCGTCGGCGATCAGTACCCCGTGCACGCCGCGCAGCCGGCCCGCGGGGTCGGCGGGCGCCACCTGCGGGTCCGCGCCGAGGGCGACGGTGCCCGTGGGGTGGAAGGCCGACAGGTGCAGCTGCCGTGCCGTCACCCGCTCCAGGACCGCCGCGAACTCCCGCGGTGTACGGGCCCGCGGGGCGGCGGGGACGCCGGTGAGGACCTCCTCGGCCCCGGCGGCGAAGAGCAGGTCGCCCATCGCGCGGACGGCGCGCAGTAGCCGGCGGCCGTCGCGGGGGTCGAGGTCGTAGCGGAGCAGGGCGCCCTCACGGCCGAGGACGCGTCCGCCGGGCCGGTCCGCGATCATCGCGCCGAAGGTGGCCAGCCGTCCCGAGTCCTCCAGCTCCGCGCGCAGTTCCCGGCCGACGCCCGGCAGCACGAACGAGCCCATGCCGGGCGGCGGGGCGGTCGCCTCGACGAGGATGCCGTCCTCGTGCAGCTCCTCCACGCCGACGCTCTGCAGGACCGCCGGGCCGCCGTCCGCGACCGGCTCGGCGAACCGCCCGGCGACACTGGTGGCGGGGTGCACGGCGAGGTTGCGGCCGGTCCGCGGGTGCCCGCCGAGGCCGGAACGGCGCAGCAGCGGGGGAGTGCGCAGCGCGCCGGCGGCCACCACGACCAGCGGGCTGAGGATCTCCAGTTCGCTGCCGTCCGGCCGCCGCACCGCCACCCCGCAGGCGCGCGGGCCGCCGGGCCGGCCGGGCTCGGTCAGCACGCGCCGCACGTGGGCCCCGGTGACGATCCGGGCCCCGGCCGCGCATGCCTGCGGCAGCACCGACAGCTGGACGCTCTGCTTCGCCCCGGACGGGCAGCCCACCACGCACTGGCACGAGCCCCGGCACCCGGGGGCGTTGCGCCGCAGGGGCGCGGCCCGCCAGCCGAGCCCGCCCGCGCCGAGCAGGGCGAGGGCGCCGTTGCGGCCCAGCACGTCCTGGGGCTGGCGGCCCACCCGCAGGGTGCGCTCCACCTCGTCCAGGTACGCGCCGAAGGCCACCGGGTCGGCGAGGTCCCCGAGCCCGTACTCCTCGCGCCACCGGCCCAGCACGCGGTCCGGAGTGCGGTAGCACGTACCGGAGTTGACGACCGTCGTGCCGCCGACGGCGCGCCCGGTCGGCACGATCAGCGGGGGGTTCCCGAGGGCGACGGTGGCGCCGCCGTCCCGGTACAGCTCGGCGAACCGGTCGAGCGGGGCCCGCCGTCCGAACTCCGCCGTGGTGTGCCGCCTGCCCTCCTCCAGTACGACCACCCGCAGTCCCGCCCGCGCCAGGGTGCGTGCCGCCATCGCCCCGCCGGCACCCGAGCCGACGATGACGGCGTCCGCGCGGGAGCGGTCCGGCCACTGGCCGGCGGGCACGCAGTCCAGGGGCGGGTCCTGCGGGGCCGGGAGCGCCGCGGCGCGAGGCGGCTCCGCCAGCAGCCGTTCGGTGCCCGCCGCCAGCAGCACCGGCACCTTCACCACGTCGAGCAGGGGCAGCAGCGCGGGCCGCGCGGCGAGTCCGGCCAGCACCCGCTCCCGCTCCGCCGGGCCCATCCGGTCCAGCCGCCGCCCGGTGCGCGCCGCCGCGTAGGCGTCCACCGCGGCCGCCGCGGCGCGGAAACCGTGCCGGGTCCGCGCGGGCATCGCCGCCAGCAGGCCGTCCAGCCGGCCCGGCACGCCCGCGGGCCAGCCGCCGTCGCCGGCGTCGGCGAGCAGCGCGGCGACCAGGCCGCGGACGGCGGCGCTCACCGGTCGCCCACTTCGGCGTGGGCGGTGCCGGCGAGCGTCCACTGCGCCTCGGTTCGCCAGCCGCCGCGGCCCCGGCGCTCCAGCAGGACGTGGGCGTCGGCGGTCTCGCTGTTGCGGCACACGGCGGGCGAGCCGTCGGGGTCGGCGTAGTCGAGGGCGAGGGTGCGCTCCGGCGGCTGGTCGACCCTTACGGTGATCCGCCGCCCGCCCGCGCGGCCGGTCACCGTCCAGCGCGGCAGGCCGATGTCGGCGGTGAAGCGGCCGAGTCCGGCGCGCCCCAGGGCCGGGCGCAGACCGCCGCGCGGCCAGTCGCGGCCGTCCTTGCGCAGCCGCAGGAACACCAGCGGCGGCAGGCGGTCCAGGCCCGGGCGGGTGGAGACGGCGGCGACGACCTCCAGCACGTCCCCGTCGCCGAGGTCGGCGTGCAGCCAGGCCCAGCGCCGGGCGTTGCCGTGGCCGTAGATGCGGGCCGAGGCCCCGGGTGCGGCGCGCAGGGCGAGTTCGGACCCGCCGTGGCGGACGGAGCCCGTGTACCGGGCGCGGGGCGAGGGCACGATCTGCGCGGCGGGCAGCAGCGGATGCCGCCACGACCAGCGGGGGAAGGTGTACAGCGGCCGCTCGGTGCCCGCGTCCTCGACGAGGTCCCAGGCGAGGGATCCGGCCGTGCCGCGCAGCCGGCCGGGGACGGCCTCGACGCCGTCCGCGGTGAAGCCCCCGGCGCCCGTCGAGGGAGGCCAGGGCAGCGGGCCGAAGCGGGCGTGCTCCACCGGGCCCTTGCCGTCCGGGGGGAAGACGGCGGCCCAGCCGTGGGCGAAGGCGGGGGAACCGTCGGCGGGGGCCACGAGTTCGTGGTGCAGCCACAGGCCGGTGCCCGTCGCCGGGTCGGTGACCGTGGTGTACCAGACCTCGGTGCGGCCCGCGGCGCCGTTCCAGCGCGGCGCCCACTGCGCCCGGGGGTCGTCCCGGCGGGGGAAGCGGAAGCTCGCCAGGAACGGCACGAGCGAGGTCGCCGTGCGGAAGCGCAGGGTGCCCGTGCCGGCCGGCTCCGGGTCGTCGCCGGCGGTGAGGGTGAAGGGCAGGGTGGTCAGCGAGGCCAGCGGCCGCCTCGGGGTGACGGACTTCCAGCCCTCCAGGAGGCAGCGGGCGCCGTCGAGTTCGAACTCCAGCCGGTAGTGGATGCGCCGCCGGGCCAGCGGCGAGACCTCCAGCGTGCCGTTGGCGGCGGCGTCGGCGCGACCCGCGACGCGCAGCCGTCCGGTGACACGGGCCGCGGTCGTGCGGTGCGGGAGCAGCAGGTCGTCACTGCGTGCCGTCAGCTCCAGCCGCACCGGCCGCTCGCGGTCCTCGCCCCGCAGCCGTACGGTCCCCGTCATGGTCTCGGCGAAGACCGTCCCCCGGGCCCCGCTCACCGGGACCTCAGCCCCTCGCGCATGATCTCCTCGGTCGCCGTCAGATACGCCTCCGCCGCCGCGCGGGCGGCCGCGCCGTCGCCCTCCTCCACCGCGGCGACCACCGGCGCCAGCCGCTCGTACGCCTCCTCCGCGTCCTGGAAGGGGCCCGCGAGGTGACGGCGCATCGGGAGGTAGGCGTTGAAAAGGGTGTTGGTGAGGAGTACGTAGACGCGGTTGCCGGTGGCGCGGGCCAGTGCCCGGTGCACCTCTGCGTCCGCCAGCTGCACCGCGTCCGGGTCCCCGGCCGCGCGCACGGCTTCCACCAGCTCCCGCAGCCGGGTCCGCGCGGCGCCGCTCGCCCGGGTCGCCGCCGCGTCGGCGATCAGGGCGCCCACGCCGCGCCGCACCTCGAAGATCTCCGAGAGCCAGCGCGCGTCGTGCCGGACGAGCATGGGCAGCAGGTCGGCGCCGCCGAGGCGTTCGTAGTCCCGGACCCGGGTTCCGACGCCGTGCCGGGTCTCCAGCAGCCCGGCCTGCACCAGCCGCCCGAAGGCGTGCTTGAGGGTGGTGCGGGTGACGCCGTACCCCTCGGCCAGCGTGCGCTCGGGCGGCAGCAGGCTCCCCGCGGGGCGGCGGCCGGTGAGGATCTCCTCGCGGATCCGGTCCTCCAGGACGTCCACGATCGACGTGCGCGGCAGCGCTTCCATCACTCCTCCAAGGGGTCAGTGGATGAGCCACTCAACCAATGAGCCGACGCACCGTCAAGACCCGTTCCCGCGAAGGCCGTCACCCGTCCGGCCGCGCGGCGCCCGCCGCCCGGTCGCCGCGCCGCGGTCGGCGGCTTACCTTCACGATGGCGTGCCCTCGCCCCGTCCCGTCCCCACGGCCGAAAGGCACTGACATGACGCACCCGTGCGCCCGTCCGCCCAGGCTCCGCAGCGCCGTGCGAAGGGCCGTCGCGACGGCCCTCGCCGCCGTCGCGCTCCCCACGGCCCTGGCGTGCGGCGGGCCCGCGGACACCACCCGCTCCCCCGAGGGCACCCGGGCGGCGAGGTCCGCGCCGGCCACGCCGCTCGCACGGGCCGAGGCGCAGGACCGGACGGCGGCCCCGGCGTCCGCCTCCCCCGCCTCCGCCTCACCCGCGCAGGTCTCGCCCAGCGGTTCACCGGACGCCGCCGGGGACTTCCCGGCGCTCTCGGGCGATGTCGTCAGTAAGCTCGACGGCGCCCTGAAGGACACCCTGCGGAAGACCGGCGTGCCCGGCGCGGTCGTGGGTCTGTGGGCCCCCGGCAAGGGCTCCTACGTACGCGCCCTCGGTGTGGCCGACAAGAAGTCGAGGGCGCGCATGTCGCCCGACCTCTCCATGCGGATCGGCAGCGTGACCAAGACCTTCACCGTGACAGCGCTGCTCACCCTCGTCGACCGGAAGAAGGCCGGGCTCGACGACCCCGTCGCCCGGTACGTGGACGGCGTGCCCGGCGGCGACCGCATCACCCTGCGGCAGCTCGCCGAGATGCGCAGCGGGCTCTACAACTACACGGACGACCCGAACTTCCAGAAGGCCCTCAAGGCCGACCCGAACCGGGAGTTCGTCCCCGCCGAGCTGCTCGCCTACGCCTTTCAGCACCCCGCGCAGGCCGGCCCCGGCTCCCGCTTCCAGTACTCCAACACCAACACCGTCCTGCTGGGCCTGGTGATCGAGAAGGCGAGCGGCATGCCGCTCGGCGACTACCTGCGGCGCGACGTGCTCGGCCCGGCCAAGCTGAAGCACACCGTCTTCCCCACCGGGCGCGCCTTCCCGAACCCGCACGCCCGCGGCTACACCCGGCAGACCAAGGACGGGAAGGAAGCCGACGCCACCAACTGGAACCCCTCCTGGGCCTGGGCCGCCGGCGCCATGGTCTCCGACCACCAGGACCTGCGGGCCTGGGCCCGCGTCGTGGCCGACGGCACCCTGCTCAGCAAGGCGACCCAGGCACAGCGCACGGCCTTCCTCCCCACCTCGTACCCGGGCATCGGCTACGGCCTCGGCCTCTTCGACAACCACGGCTGGATCGGGCACAACGGCTCGCTGCCCGGCTACCAGAGCACCGCCGTGTACCTGCCCGGCGCCAAGGCGACCATGGTCGTGCTGCTCAACACCGACACCGCCGTGGGCGGCAACGAGCCCAGCAGCCTCTTCGCCGAGGCGATGACCAAGATCGTCACCCCGGACCACGTCTACGCGTTCCCGCCCACCAACGGCACCGGCACCAGCCCGAGCAGCAGCTGAGCGCCGGCCGCGGTACAGCGCGATGGCCGCCGCCGACCGGGCGGGCGGCAGCCCGCACGCGCGCATGAAGCGCAGGCTGACCGCTCTCGCCCCGATCCCCGCGGGCAGCAGGTGGTTCGCGGCGCCCGCGGCGAACTGCGCCGTCGGCAGCCGTCCCGCCGGCAGCCGTTCCAGGACCGTGCCCTGCCGCATGAAGGACACCCATACGGGTGCGGGAGGCGACGGCCCCGCACTCCGGGTTCAGGTGCGCAGCCCGATCCCGGACGAGGGCGTGACGAGGGTGCCCATGTTGCGCTCCATCATGCGCAGCGCGGCGTCCGCGAGATCCCGGTGGATGTGCGCGACCGCGTCCGGCGCGACCACGGTGAGCACGTGGCGGATGTGCGCGTCCAGCGCGGAGTAGAGCACGCACTGCTCGGTGACCTGTCCGCACAGCACCAGGCGGCCCACGCCCAACTGCCCCAGCAGGTACTCCAGCGGGGTCTGGAAGAAGATCGAGTGCCGGGCCTTCACGACGAACAGCGACTCCGCGTCGGGCCGCACGGGCTCCACCAGGTCGGCGTGCGGACCGGAGAGTGCGATGTCGAGGATCTCGTCGTGGTGCGAGCGCCAGCGGCCGAAGTTGTCGTTGACATAGATGACGTCCACGCCCTCCTCCCGGGCCCGGGAGATCAGCCGGCACACCCCGGGCAGCGCCTCGCGCACCGCCGGCAGCAGAAGTTCGGCGTCCTCGTGCTCATAGGCGTTGATCATGTCGATGACCACAAGCGCGGTGGCGTCGCCGGTGTCGTGCATGCCTGGACGTCCTCGGGTTCGGGAGGGGCACCGGGCAGCGTACGCACGTTCCCGGCGCCGGACGTGGAGCCCACGCCGGGACGGCGCCGAGGTCAGGCGGGCGGGGGCGCGTCGGCGGGGCGCGTTGGGCCGCTCGGGCGGCATGGGCGGCTCGCGCGGCGTCGCGGGCCCGGCGCCCAGGGCCTCGCTGGTAGCTTCGCCAGCCTCGCGGGTCCGCCGAGTGCCGTGCCCCGCGCGTCATTCTTCCCGGGGACGGAGACCTGCGTGAGGAAACCGGTGGACGACCAGGACAACGAGCACGGGACCGCCGTCACCGCGCCACCGGCACTCGACCGCCGGGGCTTCGTCAAGTCGGCCGCTGCGGCCGCCGTCAGCCCCGCCGTCCTCGGCACCGCCGCCAACGCGGCCCCGCTCGCGGCGTCGTTGCCGGTGACGGTCCAGGCCGCGGCAGCGGCCGCGGCGGCCCCGGCGGTCGCCCCCGCCGTCGCGGCGGCGGCCGCCCACGGCGTGGTCGCCCGTCTGCTGGCCGTCCCGGCGCCCTCCCGCGACACCGACTGGCTGCGGCGGGCCCTGCAGGTGGCCGTGGAGCTGGAACTAGCCACCATCCCGCCGTACCTGTGCGCCTGGTGGTCGGTGCGGGACCGGTCCGCCACCGTCGCCAACCTGATCCGCGGCATCGTCACCGACGAGATGTTCCACATGGGCCTGGCCTGCAACATGCTCGTCGCCGTGGGCGGCCGGCCGCGGATCGTCGGCGTCACTCCGGACTACCCCGCCCGCCTGCCCGGCGGTGTGCGCGGCGAGCTGACGGTGTACCTCTCCGGGCTGACACGCGCGTACGTACGGGACGTCCTCATGGCCATCGAGACCCCGGAGTCCCCGCTCCCCGAGCCGTCCGCCGGGCCGCCGACCATCGGCGAGTTCTACGACGGGGTCGTCACCGCCTTCCTCGACCACCGCCCCGAGCTCAGCGTCCGCGGCCAGATCGGCCAGCGCATCGGCCCCGACGAACTGCGGCCGATGCGGACCCTGGACGACGTCCTGGCCGCCGTGGAGATCATCAAGGAGCAGGGCGAGGGCAGCTCGACCTCCCCCGAGGCGCCGTCCGGCGAGGCCACGGGGGGCAACCGCGCGCTGGCCCACTACTACGCCTTCGCCGAGATCTACCACGGTCGCACCCTGGAGGAGGACGACGGCCTGTGGGCGTTCAGCGGCCCGCCCATCCCCTTCCCGGACGTCCACCCCATGGGCGTGGTCCCCCGGGGCGGCTGGCCCCACCCGCCCCGCGAGGCCGCGGCCCTGCTGCGCCGCTTCGACACCGCCTACGGCGAGCTGCTGCGCGACCTGGAGGCCGCCTGGCAGTCCGCGGACCACGGCGCGCTCAACCGTGCGATCAAGGCGATGGAGGAACTGGAGGAGCCCGCCCTCGCCCTCATGGAGATCCCGCTCGGCGACGGGCGCCACACCTACGGCCCCCAGTTCCGCCCGGGCGAGAGCGCGGCGCCCCGCCCGTAGCCTGCGCACCCCCACGCGGGCGCCGCACACCACGACGACAAGGGCCCTGCGCCCGGCCCGGTCCGAGTGTCCGCGTGAGTGCGACCCGCACAGGGGGGCTCGGCGCCGACCGCACGCCTTCCCCGGGCCACCGGCATCCAGGTGCCCGGGATGCCCTCCCGCCGCCGGGTCACCCGAGGGCTCGCGATCGCGGCGGTCGCGCTGGTCGCGGTCGTGCCGCTGCCGGGCCTGCTCGCGTGGCCGGCCGGACCGGTCCGCCGACCGCGGCCGTCACCTCCCGGCCAGGGCCAGATTGGCGCCGACTCTGAGGTCGGGGAAACCCTGTGCGATGACCGCGGCCGGCTCGAGGCAGGCCTTCCGGGCGTCCGCCGCGGCGGGACCCTGCGCGCAGCCGAGCCGCCCGTACGTGTCCGCGGCCGTACGGATTTTCCGTGCGACAGAGCCGAGCGTCGCGAAGCCGTCCCTCCCGTCGATCTCGGCGAGCGCCAGGTCCGCGGCGGCGGCGGTCGCGTCGGCCGCCTCCTGGCAGTCCGCGGTGAACATCCGGGCCGACGAGGTCGCACAGGGGGAGTTCACACCCGTGCCGAATCGCTGCTCTCCCACCGCGAGGCGTTCCTCCAGACGCGCCTTGACCTCCTCCGCGGCCGAGACCTTCGCCGGCACGGAGGCCGTGGGCGAGGGCCGCGGGGGCGCCGCGTCCTTCTTTGGACCGTCGTCGCACCCCGCGACCAGGACCGCTGCCAGGCACAACAGCGCCGCCCCCGTGCCGTACCGTCTCGTCCTCATCCCGTCGGGTCCCTTCCCGCGTGCGCCTGCCCGTCGGCGGACGCTGACGATACAAGATCCGGATCGACGGTGTCCCAGCACGACGAGAGCCCCGGCCTCATCGGAGCCCGGGGCCCTCGTGCCGCCCGGGAGCGGCCGCGAAGCGCGGTGGATCAGTTCATGACGGGCTTCCCGCCGATCTCGCAGGCCTGGCAGGGCGGCCTGCCGCAGGTGCACTGGGTGATCGCCTCGAGCACGCCGCGGTCGTGGTAGAGGCACTCGTCACGGCAGGTGTGGCGGGGGATGAACCCGGCCTGGATCTCGCCGGGCCAGGGCTCGTGGCCCTCGCGGCAGCGGGCGAAGCGCTCGGGGTCGCTCGCGTGCAGCTCGTGCATCGCGGAGCGGGCCTCGTCCTCCAGTTCCCGTACCCGGGTGACCAGGGCCTTGAGCTCGGCGGCGAGGCCCTCGTAGCGCTCGGCGCCCGTCCGCACGTGGGCGGCCCGCAGGGCCATGGCTGCGTTGCCCAGGAACCTGCCGGCGTCCTGGAGGTCGGTGACGTGATGCATCTGAAGGCCGCTCACGCCACGGACCCACACGGCGTCCATGCTCACTTCTCCACCTCTCCGGCGTTCGCCTTGTTCCGCGAAGCGTTGTGTGCCGTCCGATGAGCGCGGTGCCATTGCCACTGCATTCACGGAAAAGGCCGATGTATATGAACGCTAAAGGCGCGACTGGTGTCCGTCCAGGAAAAGCACAGTGAACCGCCTCACAGCGGTCATACCGGCCGGGTCGGGCATCCCGCGCCCAGGATTCGGCGGGGCGGCGCCCCGCCCGGCCCTCGTCCGGCCCTCGTCCGGCCCTCGTCCGGCCCTCGCCCGGCCCTCGTCCGGGCGGTCAGGTGGGCGGGCGGGCGGCGGTCCGGGAAGGCTTCCGGGCGTTCCCCCGGGGGCCCGGAATGCGCTCGCGCCCCCGGAGACGTATATACGCCGACCGGGCAGGGACGAGGATCGGTGCATGGAATCGGATGTTTCCGGAGCGCCGTAAAGGGAACTCCGGAACTCCCTTCCGGCGTACTCCGGGCGCCTCCCGGCGACCTTGACAACTGTCTTGCCGTGGCGTCTCCTTGATATAGGGATTGTTCCCCCGGCGTGCGCTCAACGGGGTGTGTCGCAGACGTCGAGGTTGACCTGGGTGCGCCGATGACCGGAGGCAACTTCATGGCGACCTATGAATACCTTTGCAGCAACTGCGGGCCTTTCGACGTCAAACTCGCGATAGGTTCCGCACCTGCCGTCCACGACTGCCCCGTCTGCGCGGGCGAGTCCAGGCGCGTGTTCTCCTCGCCCTCCCTCGCCGTCATGCCGCACGGGCTCCTCGCCTCCCGCGAACGGGAGGAGAAGTCCCGTGAGGCGCCGGACGTCGTGTCCGCCCCGCCGCCGCGCGAGCGGTCGGCGCCGCGGCCCCATCCGGCGCTGTCCCGGCTGCCCAAGCCCTAGTCCAAGGGCGGTGATTGGCGAGTTATAGCTGTTCAGGGGGGCCGACACCGGAGCGCGGACGCTGCTCCCGCCGAGGCGGGATCCGGTGGCGCGCCGGTATCAAACCGTCCCCACGCGGACTTAGGAGGTGCGTCCCCGTGGCAAACGTGGGACTGCTCTTCGTCGGTGCGGTGCTGTTCCTGAACGGCCTCCTGCTGCTGCAGAAGGTCGACCCCAAGTCGGCGGCGGTGTTCAACCTTTTCGTGGGTGCGCTGCAGGTGCTGACCCCGACGTACCTCATCTTCACGGCCAACGGTGACCCGAACAAAATCCTGGCGGCATCAGGGCTTTACCTCTTCGGATTCACCTACCTCTACGTGGGTATCGTCCTTCTCGCGGAGATCGAGGGTGTCGGCGTCGGCTGGTACTCCCTGTTCGTGGCGATAGCCGCCCTCGGGTACTCGTTCGTCAATTTCCATCTCTTCAAGGACTACCCGTTCGGTGTCATCTGGCTGTACTGGGCGTTCCTGTGGGCTCTCTTCTTCCTGGTGCTCGGTCTCGGGAAAGCGGAGCTGGGCGCTTATACCGGCTGGGTGACGGCGATCGAGGGCTGGGTCACCGGCGTGATCCCCGCGGCGCTGCTGCTGTCCGGCTACTGGAAGCACACCACGGAGATCGCCATCGCCCTGGGTGCCTTCGGCGTGGTCGTGTTCGCGGCGCTGTGGCCGCTCACCAGGAAATCGCGAGAACAGGCCCGGGCCGCCGCGTCGTCCGGGTCGCCGGGTTAGGCGCCCCGCCCGGCCGGCAGTCCGGCGGCGCGGGCGCACCGTCCTGACCGGATCAGAAAAGAGAGGCTGTCATGCCCGAAGTAGTTTTCAGCGTGGACCAGACCAAGTCGATGCGCGATCAGGACACCCCGGGACACAACAGGTGGCACCCTGACATACCCGTAGCCGCCATGGTGAAGCCCGGAGCCGAGTTCCGGATGGAGTGCCGGGACTGGACCGACTGCCAGGTCGGCAACAACGACTCCGCCAACGACGTCCGCGACATCGACCTCACCATCCCCCACATGCTCAGCGGCCCGATCGGCGTGGAGGGAGCCGAGCCCGGCGACCTGCTCGTCGTCGACATCCTCGACCTCGGCCCCGTCCCCCAGCAGACTGGGGACGCCGCGGGCCAGGGCTGGGGCTATACCGGCATCTTCGCCAAGGCCAACGGCGGAGGTTTCCTGACCGACTACTTCCCGGACGCCTACAAGGCGGTGTGGGACTTCCACGGCCAGCAGGCGGTCTCCCGGCACCTGCCCGGGATCCGCTTCACCGGCATCACCCACCCGGGACTGTTCGGGACCGCGCCGTCCGCCGAACTGCTGGGCCGGTGGAACGCACGCGAGAAGGCGCTCATCGACACCGACCCCGACCGCGTCCCGCCGCTCGCCGTCCCACCGGACTCCTCCCACGCGCTCGCCGGCACGGCGACCGGCGACCTCGCCACGCGCATCTGCGCGGAGGGCGCCCGCACGGTGCCGGCCCGTGAGAACGGAGGCAACCACGACATCAAGAACTTCACGCGTGGTTCCCGGGTCTTCTACCCGGTGCTCGTGAAGGACGCCAAGCTCTCCGGCGGCGACCTGCACTTCAGCCAGGGCGACGGGGAGATCACCTTCTGCGGCGCCATCGAGATGGGCGGGTTCATCGACTTCCACGTCGACCTGATCAAGGGAGGCATGGAGAAGTACGGCATCTCCACCAACCCGGTGTTCATGCCCGGCAACGTCGAACCGCGTTACTCGGACTTCCTCACCTTCATCGGGATCTCCGTCGACCACGACACGGACACGAACTACTACCTCGACGCGACGCTCGCCTACCGCCGCGCGTGCCTCAACGCCGTCGAGTACCTCAAGAGGTTCGGCTACAGTGGCGAGCAGGCCTACCTGCTGCTCGGCTCCGCCCCCATCGAGGGACGCATCAGCGGCATCGTGGACATCCCCAACGCGTGCTGCTCCCTGTACCTGCCGACCGCCATGTTCGACTTCGACGTGCGGCCGTCGGCCGCCGGACCGACGCGGGCGGACCGCGGCCAGGCGGCGCTGACCTCCTGACCTCCCGACCGCCCCGCACACCCGGGTCCCGGCCTTCCCTCGGGCCGGGACCCGTCCGCGCCCGTACCCGCGAGGGATCAGGGGGTGTAGAGCGACTGGAGCCTGACCACCTCACCGTTCAGGTCGAAACTGACGTCGTAGCCCAGCGATCCCCGGTACGAGGCCGGCTGAGCCCAGTAGCGGCTGATGAACTGCGCCTGGGAGTAGGCGTGGGGGGCGGAGTCGTCGCCCAGCGGGACCGACAGCAGGACCCGGCCCCCCGGGGCCATGCGCACCGTGGTGTAGGGACCCTTGCCCGGGAGTATGTTCCACGCCTCGATCCGTCCCGTCACGGGCACCTTCCGGGCGGGGCGCACCGAGAGGTAGGTGCGCCCGTCCTTGATCCACGCGTTGTCGACCTGCACGAACTGCTTGCTCCCGGCCCAGCGCGCGGGGACCTGGGCGGAGTGTGAGGGGGAGGGCACGTCGGAGCGCTTCGGCGAGGGCGGTGCCGACGGCGAGGCGGGGGCCGAAGTCGGCGCCGGGGCAGGGGAGGAGGCGGCCACGTCGGTACGGCCGGTGTCCCCGCCGCCCTCCACCTCCCCGGAACAGGCGCTGAGAGCGAGGGTGGTGAGGACGAGGGCGGCGAGCCCGGCGGCGGCGCGGCGCGGGGAGGACGAGGAAGACACAGTGGGGTCCCATCGGGTCGGGTACGGGCGGCGTGCACAGGCTCTACGCACCGGCCCGCCACGCGGGTTACACCGGGAATGTCATGGACCGGTAACAACTCCCCGTCGCGCTAACCGGTCTCCCGTAGGGACGCCACCCGCCCTTCCTCGTCGTAGTCGATCTCGAACGTCCACCGCGGACCGCCGGCCAGCCGTCCCACCAGCTGGCCCAGTTGCCGGTCCGCGGGGTGCCCGCCCGACAGCCGGAGCGTCTCGACCAGCGTCGTGCTCGGCAGGGTCAGCGTGTGCACCACGCCGGTGGGCGTCGGCGTTCCCCCCGCGGCCGCCCGGAGCTGCCGTACGGTGACCCGCACGCTGTCGCCCTGGGCCACCGCGCCGTGGACGTAGCCCAGTTCGCTGGCGTACTCCTCGCCCGGCGCGGGTGTCGGGCGGACGAAGAGGGAGGGCGGCGGCGACGGGGTGACCGCCGGCGGCTCCGGCACCCGGGCGGCCCCGGCCAGCGCGAGGCCGCCTCCCAGCAGCACGCAGGCGAGCACCGCCACGACGGAGGTCCGTACCGTCCGCGCGCGGCGGCGGCGCCGTTCGCCGCGGGCCCGCACCTGGTGCGCGGCCGCCGGCACGGCCCGCCCCCGGCCGGACTCGGCGAGTTCGGTGAGGAGCCTGCCCAGCTCGCTGCCGTCAGCCATGCTTCCCCTCCGGAAGTCGGCCCGCCTCGGGGTCCAGTTCCGTGTGTGCCAGCAGCCGCGCGAGCGTCGCCCGCCCGCGGCTGAGGTGCACCTTGACGGTGCCGACCGGGGAGCCCGTCTCGGCCGCCACCTGTTCCACCGGCAGATCGCACAGATGGTGCAGGACCACGGCCCGCCGCTGCGCCTCCGGGAGTCGCCGCAACGCCTCGACCAGCACCACGTGGTGCGGTTCCGGCGGCGGTACGACCGGGGGCGGACCCTGCCGGCGGGCCAGCGCCAGCGCGGTGCGCACACGTCGCCACCGGCTGACGGCCAGGCGCCAGGCCACGGTGCGCACCCAGGCCTCGGGCGCGCCGTGCAGATCGAGTTCGGCCCGGTGCTCCCAGGCCCGGGCGAACGCCTCCTGCACCACGTCCTGCGACTCCGCGAGGTCGCCCGTCATCGCGTACAGCTGTCCGATGAGGCGGCGGACACTCCTGCTGTAGAACGCGTCGAACTCACGCTCCCCCATCACGCGCCCCGGAGGGTCCTCGGGCAGTCCCATACCTCATCCCCCGCCGGACACCGTGCGCCCCGGCACGCACGTGATCAACGCTGCGGGACCATTCTGTTGCCCGGCGCGACCACGCTCAAGCGGCCGGCTACGGCGTCGTGGCGGCGGGCTCGGCGCCCGTGGCGTGGCGGTCCACGTTGGCCGTCAGCCGGCGCAGCAGGTCCTGGGCCGTCCCGATCTCCTCCCGGGTCAGCCCCATGGCCTCCCCGATCGCCAGGGGCACTGCGCGGATCCGCTCCCGCAGTGCGGTCCCCTCCGGAGTCAGCGCCACCTCGACCACCCGCTCGTCGTCCGCCCGGCGCTGCCGCCTGAGCAGGCCGTGCGCCTCCAGGCGCTTGATCAGCGGTGTGAGCGTCCCGTAGTCCAGGTGAAGCGCGGCCACCAGGTCCTTGACGGTCACGGTGCGGTGCTCCCAGAGCACGACCATGACCAGGTACTGGGGATAGGTCAGGCCCACCGCGTCCAGCAGGGGCCGGTAGACGCCGGTGACCGCGCGCGAGGCGGCGTACAGCGTGAAGCAGAAATGGTCGTCCAACAGTAGCGAGGGCTCCGCGGTGTCGCCGTTCCCGGGTGCGCGGGTGTCGTCGTTCACGATTCCCTCCCCTCCTTGGTCGTCGGTCGGGTGCTCCGGCGGACATTGTCGCACCTTCCGCGCGAGCTATGAACTCGTACTCGATTAACTTGCGCACAAGATAAACGGACGCTAGGTTTCTCTGCATCGCCCGGAGCGGACGCCCCGGGACGGACCACCTGTCCGGCGCTGCCGGGTCCCGTACGCCAAGGAGCCACCGTGAACCTCAAGACCGTCCTCCGCCCCACCCGCAAGAGCGTCGCCGTCCTGGGCGCCGCCGCCGGTGTCGCGGCCCTCACGCTGACGGCCACGGCCCCGGCGAACGCCGCCAAGGCCGCGCACCGCCCGCAGGAGAAGAAGCCCACGGTCGTCCTGGTGCACGGCGCGTTCGCGGACTCCTCCAGCTGGAACGGCGTGGTGACCCGCCTGAAGCACGCGGGCTATCCCGTCGTGGCCCCGGCCAACCCGTTGCGCGGCCTGGCGAGCGACTCGGCGTACGTCCACAGCTTCCTGAAGAGCGTGCGGGGCCCGGTCGTGCTCGTCGGCCACTCCTACGGCGGCTCGGTGATCAGCGAGGCCGCCGCCGACTCCCCCAACGTCAAGGCGCTCGTCTACATAGCCGCCTTCGCCCCGGACAAGGGCGAGACCGTCACGCAGATCTCCGGCAAGTTCCCCGGCGGCACCCTCGGCGAGACCCTCAACCCCGTGCCCTTCCCGCTCCCCGGCGGCGGCACCGGCACCGACCTCTACATCAAGACCGACAAGTTCCGGGCCCAGTTCGCGGCCGACGTACCGAAGACCGTCGCTGAGCAGATGGCCGCCACCCAGCGCCCCGTGGCCGCCTCGGTCTTCGACGAGAAGGCCGTCAACGCCGCCTGGCGAAGCATCCCCTCCTGGGACCTGGTCACCACCCAGGACAAGAACATCACCCCCGCCGCCCAGCGCTTCATGGCCGAGCGGGCCCACGCCCACACCGTCGAGATCAAGGCCTCCCACGCCGTCTCGGTCTCCCACCCCGGCGCGGTGACCCGCATCATCGAGCAGGCCGCCCGCTCCACCGTCCGCTGACCCCGCTCACGACCTGAAGGGGCCGCGGCCGGATCCCGGCCGGGGCCCCTTCGTGCCGTCCCCCGGGGCGTCGCTCAGCCGCCCCGGACGGAGATCTGCTTCTTCTCCATGGGATCGGCGTCGGCGACGCGCACCAGGTCGAGGAAACGCCGGTCGCGCGCCACCGCAAGCAGTTGCCCCGCGGTCACCGGGGCGGAGACCTTCGCGTCCTGGTCGGGGTAGACGGCGAGTTCCACGTCGCTGTGGCCGTAGGCGAAGCGGACCCGGGTGTACATCGTGTCCGGAGAGCCGTCGACCAAGCGGTACGCCGCCGCCTTGATGCCGCCCGGCAGCGTTCCTTGCTCGCAGCTGCCGCCCTTGAGGGAGCCGGGCTCCCCGGGGCAGGTGGCCCCGTGCCGGGTCGTTCCAGGGGCGCTGCCGGCGGGCCTTACCGACAGGGCGACGGTGAACACCTCCCCCTTCGGGGTCTCGCCCTGGTAGCGCCACACCGCGAGGTCGACCGGCCGTACCAGCCCGACCGCGTCCGGCAGGAGTTCGTCGAGGAGCACCGCCGCCTGCTGCTGGAACGCCTCCTGCCGCTCGCGCTCGGCAGGCGGCAGATCGGCCATGGACTCCTCGGTGTCACTGGTGGGTTCGATGTGGACCGGCGTCCGGTACGGCGCCGGCTCCTCGGACGTACGCGGCGAGGGCGTGGTGTTGGCGGCGGGCCGGACCGTCCTGCCCCCGCCGTCCCCGCCCGGCAGCGACACGGAACCGAAGACCACGGCCCCGAACGCGCAGGCGACCGCGGCGGCGACGGCCATCCGGGCCCGCGCCCTGCGGCGCCGGCCCTGGACCACCGCGGCCGGCACCAGGTCGTGGACCGGTGGCAGCTCCGCCACCGCGTGCTCCATGACCTCCCTCACCAGCAGGGCGCTTCCGTCCTCTGCCTCACGCATGTTGTCTCCCATGGCTTTCCTCAGCTTCCCGTGGCGTAGATGTGGGCCTCACCCAACTGGGCGCGCAGCTTGGCCAGGGAGCGCGAGCACTGGCTCTTGACGGTGGACTCGCTGCACTTCAGCAGCGTGGCGACGGACTCGACGCTCTGGTCCTCCCAGTAGCGCAGCACGACCATGGCCCGCGCCCTGGGCGGCAGTCCGGCGAGCGCCGACAACAACGTCACCCGCAGGTCGGCGTGGTCGGGCACCGGCCCGGGACCTGGGCGGGAGTGCGCCAGCAGGTCCCGCAGCCGCCGCCTGCGCTCGGCCAGGTAGGTACGGGTCAGCACGGTCCGTGCGTACGCGTCTATGTGGTCGGCGGCGCTCGCCCGCCGCCAGTGCTGGAACAGCTTGGCGAGCGTGGTCTGCGTCAGATCCCGAGCGGTCTCCGCGTCCCCGCACAGCAGGTACGCGGTCCGGTACAACCGCTTCTGCCTCGCCCTGGCGAAGGCCTCGAAGCTCTCCGGCGCTCCTGGATCCACCGCCACACCCGTGCCCCTGCCGTTCTCCGGCATCTGGTCTCCTCTCGGGGCCCCGCACGGGCCCTGTCCCTCACTCGTGTTCAGAGCGCCTTCGGCCGCTGGAGGTTGAAACCCGATTTCACCGCGCTGCGCCCGGGCTCGACGACGAAGGCCCAGACCGTTCACATGACGGCCTGGCAACCCTTCAAGCAGATCCGGAGCTGGTAGCGCAGTCGGTCTGGGTCTTGCTGCTTGTCTAGATGGTCAGAAGCGCGGCGAGCAACGCAGCCGCCACTGCGGAGAAGAGTCGCGGCTTCCTCCAGCCCGGTCCAGAAGCCTGGCGGGTCAGCTCCCCTATGACCACCAGCCCGCCACCTGGGCCCAGCGCGCTCCGCAGCAGGAATGTGGCGGTGTGCGCAGGGATCCTCCAGTGGTGGTGAACGGACGGGCAGGCCGGCGGTAGCTGAAGCGCGCGGGCGTTGGCGCGAGCTTTGGCCGGTGGCCTGCTTGGGCTGGGGTCGAGCATGGACAGGGGGCCGTACGCTTGCCGGCAACTCGTGCAGGCTTGTCCCCTGTCGCGGGAGTACGGGACGGTCGGCTGCACGACGCTCGCCACACCGCGGCGACGGTCCTCCTTCTGCTCGGCGTTCCTGATGTCGTCGTGGACGCGATCACGGGTAGGGAACCTGGGGGCTGGGCCCGGATGCGCACGCGATACATGCACGTGACCGGACCCGTGCTGAAGAACGTGGCTCGCCAGGTTGGCGACGCGCTGTGGAGCTCGCCGGACACCAACCGAGACGGAGAACGTCGAAGGGCCCCACCGTGACCGGTGGGGCCCTTCGGCAACGTGCCCGGTGAGGCACTGGCGGAGGATACGAGATTCGAACTCGTGAGGGGTTGCCCCCAACACGCTTTCCCAATGTTCGTACGAGGGTCCGGCGGGGGTCGTACCCGTCCTGACCTGCAGCGGAGCGTTCGTGGCGGCCCTGTCCGGACGGGCCTGGACGGGGGTGATTGCAACCAGAACTGCAACCACAGGAGTCCATCCCCTGCTTACGCCCTGCGCCAGGCGCCGAGCAGTTCTCCGGGTCCGTACGCCGCCTGGAGCCCGGAACAGGTGGTCCCGTTGCGCGAGACCGCCACGAGCGGTACCGGCTCGTCGGTGATTGCGGCCCGGTGCTTCTGGAGCGCGGCCAGGTCGTGACTGTCGAACGCGGAGTTCTCCAGCCACTTGACCGAACCGAGGAAGAGCAGTTCCTTGGCCACCGGCTGCCGGTCGGCGCCGACCAGGTCGATTTCGACGTCGTTGCTGCGGGTCCAGTAGCCGCCGATCGCCGGGGTGGCGGGCAGGAGCCCGTCCGGCAGGAGGCGGGCGAGGGATTCCCGGACGAGGGGCTCGATCGCACGCCCCCGCCAGCTTGTCCACTGTTCCTTGATCCGGCTCAGTGTGAGATCTCCCCGCATGCGCTCGATCTCCGCCATGTGTGGATCCAGGAACGCGAGCCAGAACCGGAGGTAGGGGTCGGCCACGCGGTAGCGGCGTTCCTTCGACGGTCTCAGCGAGAGGGGCAGCTCGGCTGCCACCACCCGTTTTTCGGTCAGGACGTCAGAGGCTCGGGTGAGCGTGGTGTGGGCGATGCCGCCCGCCGCGCGAGCGATGTTGGTGAAGGTTCTCTCGCCGCTTCCGATGGCCCGTAGGACCTCCCGGCTCATCGCCTGCGGTGGGAACTCCGCGGCCAGTGACCGCTCGGCGGAGACGAGCAGCGCGGAGATCGGGTTGTCGAGCGAGTCGCGGAGGAACTCCCAGATGTCGGCTCCGGGCCGCCACTCCGCGCAGATCAGCGGAAGTCCGCCTGTGATCAGGGCGGCGTCGAAGGCGGCCGCCGGCTCAAGGCCGAGCATCTCGCCGATGTCGGCCGGGTTCAGCGGCCCCACGACCATTTCCCGGCCCCGCTGGTGGAAGGGCCGGTCGTAGCTGTTCAGCGCCTCCATCATCGACAGGTCGGACCCGATCAGGAGGAGAAGTACGGGTTTACGGCTCAGCAGACGGTCCCACGCCCGCTGGAGCATGCCCTCGAAGGCATCGATGCGGTCCATGAGGTACGGAACCTCGTCGATGACGACCACGCTCGGGCCGTCGTCGGGAAGGATCTCCGCGAGCAGCCTGAACGCCGCATTCCACTGCTCTGGAGTCTCCTCCGAGAACAGTGCCCGCTCCGGCAGGGTGGATCTCGCGACGGTGTCGAGCAACTCCGTCAGCTCATCCTCCGCCGAGCCGCCCGCCGCGGTGAAGAACAGGTACGGCACCTCGGTGCGCCGGAGGAATTCTTCGACGAGGCTGGACTTGCCGACTCGCCTCCGCCCGCGCATGAGGATGCACTGTCCCGGCTTGGCCGCGCCGACGGCATCGTGGACCGACCGCAGGGCGCTGCCGAGCACGTTCAGCTCGCGGTCCCGACCGATGAAACGTCGCATTCAAGCCTCCCTCCCGTGAGCAATGGTATCGGCAAAGATACTATCGCTGTCGATACCATTTCTTCCTCATTCAGGTGCAGCGCTCATGACGCTGTGGATGCGGGAGAGTGTGAAAACGCGCTCGGCGTCCCGAAGGTGGCACCAGGCGGCCCGGCGGCGACGGCGGCCAGATCGGCTGCGATGTCCTCTGGAGTGCGGCCGGCGTCCAGCGCCCGGCGGACACTGGCGGCGCTGAACCGCCACACCGACGCCGTGCCGCTGGTCTCCCGGGGGTGACGGTCGCCCATCCGACGGAAGGCGGGACGGGCTGGAACGGGGCGTGCCAGCCGGGCCCGCGCAGCGCGAGCGCCACCTCGGCGGGCATACGGGCCGGGCCGTAGCGGTGACGGTCCTGGACCAGGAACCCCCGTTCGCGTGCCCATCGAGCGCCCGGTTCGGGATCGGAGCCCGGACTCCCGAACATGATGAAGCGCGCGGGCCCCGCTGGCCCGGCCCCCGCTCGGCCTTCGAGCAGCTTCCGGGCCGCCGCAGGGGCCTTGGCGACCACGGAGAGGATCCGCTCCGGGTCGCTGTGGTGTTCCAGTAGCGCCGTCAGTCGCTGCGACTTGCTGCCGGGCGGCTTGGCGCCCAGTGCCGCAAGAGGAGGTCGCGTCGGCGAGCAGTTCTTCCAGCGGGGCATCCAGACCCAGCGGCGCGTCCCAGGCCTGCCGCAGCGGTCCGGTCATGCGGAGCCGCGCCGTCCGGCCAGACCAGAGCCTGATCGGCCAGAGCCTCCAGCACGGCCGCCAGTTCACGGGTGGTGTCGTCGTCCGCAACTCCCAGCAGCTCCGCCAGGGCATCGCGCGACGCGGGCACGCGCAGTGCCGCCAGCGCTTCGGCGACCTGGAGGTGTGGGAGCGCGAGCCGCGGCAGGGCAAGCGCCACCGACCCCGGGCGCTGAAGACGGTCGGCCAGTTCCCCCACTGAGCGCAGCTCCGGAGCGGCCGCCGCGTCCTTCCGTGTCTCGAGCACGCGTGCCAGGCGACAGCCGTCGAGGCCGCCCAGCCAAGTCGCCAGCGTCGATCGGGACTTCATGCCGGGGCACCTCGCGAGATCAGGATTATGACAACGGGCAGACGCCGCGGGGTTCCAAGGATGTCGCACCCCTGTGATCCGCAGATGCCGTACGGGACAGGCTCCCCCGTTGGTGGGCGCCGGCATCCGCGAGGCGGGGGGCGGGGCCACCCAGTCACCCGGAACGTCCGAATCGGATGCATATAAGCGCAACCAGGAATGCAACCGGATCACGACGAGAAGCCGAGCCGCAGATTCGGCTCGGCTTCTCGTTTCGCCTGTTCAGGCGGCTGCGGAGGATACGAGATTCGAACTCGTGAAGGGTTGCCCCCAACACGCTTTCCAAATGTTCGTCCGGGTGTCCAGTGAGGGCCGGGGGCGCTCTGGCCTGCGGTGGAGCGGATCGTTCAGTGACGCCCGGACGCAACTGAACGTGGGTGAATGAGACCAGAACTGAGACCAGGAGGCGACGGGTGGGCGGCTCACGTCGTTCGGTGGGCGCTGCACCAAGACCGAATTCCTACTTGTTTGATAATCTCTGTCCCGTGAGCGAGATTCCTTACAGCGTCGGCGAAGGGCCGGCCACCAGGGTCAGCCTTTCCCTGCCCGAGGGGACGGCGGAGGCGATCCGCCGACGGGTGGGCAAGCGTAAGTTCTCCGCGTTCATCACCGAAGCGGTGGAGCGCGAGCTGCGCGGTCAGATCTTGGATGAGTACCTGGCCGACTACGAACGCCGACAGGGGCCGATCTCCGAGCACGAGCAGGAGCGGGCACGCCGGGTCCTCGACGAGGTGTTCGCCGAGGAGGGGCAGTGGCCCGCCGCAGGCTGAGTCACGAAGGCACCCTCGTTCTCGACTGCGAGGGCCTGTCGAAGTTCGTCAGTGATCACGAGCCCGTCGTCGCCCTCGTCGCCGAAGCCCGCAAGCGGGGCATGGAGGTGGTCATCAGCGCTCTCACCATCATCGAAGCGGTGCGTCGCCGGACCGACAAGGCGCGGCTCGCCTGGGTCCTGTCCGGCGTGCGGATCGTGCACATCGGCGAAGAGGAGGCCAAGGCCGCCTCAGCCATGCTGATCAACGCTGGGCTGCATGGTCACAAATACGCCATCGACGCCGCCGTGGCCGAGACGGCGCTGCGTCAGCGCCGCCCGGTCGTCATGCTCACCTCGGACATCGACGACATGACGAAGCTCTGCGGCGACAGAGTGCGCCTCGTCGCCGTGTAGTCGACGCCCAAGACCCGAACGCGGGGGACGGGAGGTCGGTCCGTACGTCCTTGTCCGAGTGTGGCGGGGCCGGTGGAGCAGTCGGTAGCACCCAGGGCCGTGAACGATGGCGTGGCCGGACGGCTCGTCTTTCATGGTGCTGTGAGGCTCAGCAGCCGCGCGTTGGCATCGTCCGGCGTGAAACGGTCAGGGGCGAATACCGTGGCGGACCGAAGCCCGAGCCATACCAGCATGGCGTGGTGTTCCTCATGCGCCGGGTCGGCAAGGATCACTTTGAGGTCGCTGTAGCCGGGGGCGCCGCCGCAGTCCTCGGGCGGGCACGCCCCGGCGCCGTCCACGCAGTGCGGATAGCGGAGCCCGGCTGAGGCTGTCTGGAACTGCTCCACGGTGATGAGGTGCTCCCAGGAGTCCCCGAAGTCGTACGTGTACACGAAGTGGGCGCCTGGGCTGAGTAGGGCGGCCAGTGTGGTGGTGCGCTCGTCGCGGAATCCGAGTTCGTCGTCCGGCCGCCGCACCATCGGCCTGCCGGATCCGCTGATCAAGCTGCTCCGTCGCCACCTGGAAGAACAGGAGCGCGAAAGGATCGCCGCCGGCGACGCTTGGCAGGGCACCGGGTACGTCTTCGCTCAGCCTGACGGCTCGCCACTGGTGCCGAACACGGACTACCACCACTGGAAGGAGCTGCTTCAACTCGCGGGGGTGCGGGACGGCCGGCTGCACGACGCTCGCCACACCGCGGCGACGGTCCTCCTTCTGCTCGGCGTCCCCGATGTCGTCGTGGACGCGATCACGGGTAGGGAACCGGGCGGCTCGGCCCGGATGCGCACGCGATACATGCACGTGACCGGACCCGTGCTGAAGAACGTGGCTCGCCAGGTCGGCGAGGCGCTGTGGAGCTCGCCGGACACCAACCGAGACGGAGAACGTCGAAGGGCCCCACCGCGACCGGTGGGGCCCTTCGACAACGTGCCCGGTGAGGCACTGGCGGAGGATACGAGATTCGAACTCGTGAGGGGTTGCCCCCAACACGCTTTCCAAGCGTGCGCCCTAGGCCTCTAGGCGAATCCTCCGCGGCAAACATTACTAGACCGGAGGGAGTGCTCGCGAACTCGTTCTCGGGTGATCCGATCAGGTAGGCTGAGCGCAGCCCCTCACGTGGCGCTATCTCGCTGAACCCCCCCAGGGCCGGAAGGCAGCAAGGGTAAGTGGGCTCTGGCGGGTGCGTGGGGGGTCTTCTGCTGCCCATGCACCTGCGGGAACGCGGCCCGGGGTGCCCGGGGGAGGCCGCCGGTGTGGTGCCCGTCACACGTGCGGGGCCCGGGTGTCGGTGGGGGCCGATATCGTCGTAGGCGTGTCCCTCGCTCTGTACCGCCGCTATCGCCCCGAGACCTTCGCCGAGGTCATCGGGCAGGAGCACGTCACCGACCCGCTGCAGCAGGCGCTGCGGAACAACCGGGTCAACCACGCGTACCTGTTCAGCGGGCCGCGCGGCTGTGGCAAGACGACCAGTGCCCGCATCCTGGCGCGCTGCCTGAACTGCGAGAAGGGCCCGACGCCGACGCCGTGCGGGGAGTGCCAGTCGTGCCGCGACCTGGCCCGCAACGGCCCGGGGTCGATCGATGTGATCGAGATCGACGCGGCGTCGCACGGCGGTGTGGACGACGCCCGTGACCTGCGGGAGAAGGCCTTCTTCGGGCCGGCGAGCAGCCGCTACAAGATCTACATCATCGACGAGGCGCACATGGTCACCCCGGCGGGCTTCAACGCCCTGCTGAAGGTGGTAGAGGAGCCCCCGGAGCACCTGAAGTTCATCTTCGCGACCACGGAGCCCGAGAAAGTCATCGGCACCATCCGGTCGCGCACCCACCACTACCCGTTCCGGCTGGTGCCGCCCGGCACGCTGCGCGACTACCTGGCCGAGGTCTGTGAGCGGGAGGCGATCCCGGTCGAGGCCGGGGTCTACCCGCTGGTGGTCCGGGCCGGTGCCGGCTCGGTGCGTGACTCGATGTCCGTGATGGACCAGTTGCTCGCCGGAGCCGGCGAGGCCGGTGTGACGTACGCCATGGCGACCTCGCTGCTCGGCTACACCGACGGCGCGCTGCTGGACGACGTCGTGGACGCCTTCGCCGCCGGGGACGGCGGTGCGGCGTTCGAGCTCGTGGACCGTGTGATCGAGGGCGGGCACGACCCGCGGCGCTTCGTGGCCGACCTGCTGGAGCGGCTGCGGGACCTGGTGATCCTCGCGGCGGTGCCGGACGCGGTGGAGAAGGGGCTGCTCGACGCCCCCGCCGACGTGGTGGAGCGGATGCGGGCCCAGGCCGGGGTGTTCGGGGCGGCGGAGCTCAGCCGTGCCGCGGACCTGGTCAACGCCGGGCTCACGGAGATGCGCGGGGCGACCTCGCCGCGTCTGCAACTGGAGTTGATCTGCGCCCGGGTGCTGCTGCCGACGGCCTACGACGACGAGCGGTCGCTGCAGGCCCGCCTGGACCGGCTGGAACGCCGTGCGTCCGCCGGTGGTTCCGCGGCCCCCGCAGGCGGCCCTGCGGGCCCGGTGGTGGAGTTCGGCGAGCCGCTCGCGCCCGGCGGCGGCCCCGCCGCGGCGCGCGCGGCGATGGGCGGCCCGGCCCGGCCCGCCGAAGCCGCCCCCGTACCCGCCCCCGCACCGGCGGCCGCCCCCGAGCCCACGCCTGCGCCCGCCCCCGCGGCGCCGCCCGCGCAGCGCCCCGGCGCCTGGCCGACCGCCACCGCCCCCGGCGGCGGGCAGCGCCCCGGCGCCTGGCCCACCGCGGCATCGGCTCCGGCCCAGGCGCCCGGCCCCGCGGCGCCGCCCGCCGCGCCGGCACAGGCCGCACCCGCCGCGGCAGCGCAGCCCATCGGTGACGCCTCGCGCGTCCACCAGATGTGGCCCACCGTCCTCGAGGCGGTCAAGCGGCTGCGGAAGGTGACCTGGATACTGCTGGACCAGAACGCCCGGCTCGTCGGCTTCGACGGGGCGACGCTGCAGATCGGCTTCGACAACCCCGGCGCCCGCGACAGCTTCGCCAACCGCGGCCACGAGGAGGTGCTCAAGCAGGCGATCACCGAGGCACTGGGCGTCCAGTGGCGCATCGAGGCGATCGTCAGCCCGGGCGGCGGCCCCGGAGGCGGCGGCCCCGGCCCGGCGGGACCGGGCGGTGGTTCCGGCGGCCCTCGTCCCGCCCCCGCGTCCCCGGCCGCGCCCGCCCAGCAGCCGCAGCCGTACCAGCAGCCCCAGCAACAACCGCACCAGCAGTCCCAGAACCAGGCGCCGCCCCCGCCGCCGCCTGCCGCCGCGGCGGCCCGCGCCGCCGTCAACGCGGCGCCGGCGGCGTCCGCGTACCCGCCCGTCGCCGACGAGCCCCCGCCCATCGAGTACGACATGCCCGAGGACGACGACCCGGATCTGGACGAGACGGCGCTCAGCGGTCACGACCTCATCGTGCGCGAGCTGGGTGCCACCCTGATCGAGGAGATCGCCAACGAGTAGCCGCGGCGCCCCCGTTCCTCGTGGGAGGAACGGCGCGGCCGGGGCGGAACGGGCGACGCGTCCCGCTCGTTCCCTCGTACGGGTAGCGCGAGCGGGCGCCCGAGCACGTAGGCTCGCCCTACCCGCACAACCGACGTCGTGAGGCAGGAGCGAGACCGTGATCCCCGGTGGTGGTCAGCCGAACATGCAGCAGCTGCTCAAGCAGGCACAGAAGATGCAGCAGGACCTCGCGGCGGCCCAGCAGGAGCTCGCCGAGACGGAGATCGAGGGCACGGCCGGCGGTGGCCTGGTGAAGGCGACCGTGACCGGAGCCGGCGAGTTGCGGGGTCTGGTCATCGACCCCAAGGCGGTCGATCCTGAGGACACGGAGACGCTGGCCGATCTGGTCGTCGCCGCCGTGCACAACGCGACCGCGAGCGCGCAGGAGCTGCAGCAGAGCAAGCTCGGCCCGCTCGCCCAGGGGCTCGGGGGCATCCCCGGCCTTCCTTTCTAGTTCCAGGCGACGAAGAGGGCACAGCGTGTACGAGGGCGTGGTTCAGGACCTGATCGACGAGCTGGGCAGGCTGCCCGGCGTGGGTCCCAAGAGCGCGCAGAGGATCGCCTTCCACATCCTTCAGGCCGATCCCGCCGACGTCCGACGGCTCGCGCACGCCCTCAGTGAGGTGAAGGCGAAGGTCCGGTTCTGCGCGGTCTGCGGCAACGTCGCCGAGGCCGACCAGTGCCGGGTCTGCCGTGATCCGCGCCGCGACCCGTCCGTCATCTGCGTGGTCGAGGAGCCCAAGGACGTGGTGGCGATCGAGCGCACCCGCGAGTTCCGTGGCCGCTACCACGTACTCGGCGGCGCGATCAGCCCGATCGAAGGGGTCGGTCCGGACGATCTGCGCATACGGGAGCTGCTGGCGCGGCTCGCGGACGGCACCGTCACCGAGCTGATCCTGGCCACCGACCCCAACCTCGAGGGGGAGGCGACGGCCACGTATCTCGCACGCATGGTCAAACCGATGGGACTGAAGGTCACCCGTCTCGCGAGCGGCTTGCCGGTCGGCGGCGACTTGGAGTACGCCGACGAGGTCACGCTCGGCCGGGCCTTTGAAGGAAGGCGGCTGCTTGATGTCTGACAACGCCCTGGACCCCGACGACTTCGCCTCCTCGATCGCGGACCAGATCGAGAGCTTCATCCTGTCGGTGCGGGAGGTCGCCAAGGGCGACGACCCCGACAGCGCGGTGCCCTACCTGCTGCTGGAGGTCTCCCAGCTGCTGCTGGCCGGCGGCCGCCTCGGGGCGCACGAGGACATCGTTCCCGAGGAGCGCTACGAGCCCGACATCGGCCCGGAGCCCGACGCCGACGAGCTGCGCCAGCGGCTCGCGGTGCTGCTGGAGCCGATCGACGTCTACTCCGAGGTCTTCGACCCGTACGTGCCGCGCAGCACGCCGGTGGCCTGCCGGATCTCCGACGACCTCGCGGACGTGGTGACGGACCTCGCGCACGGGCTGGCGCACTTCCGTGAGGGCCGGGTCAGCGAGGCGCTGTGGTGGTGGCAGTTCTCCTACCTGTCCAACTGGGGGCCGACCGCCTCGGCCTCGCTGCGGGCCCTGCAGTCGCTCGTCGCCCATGTACGGCTGGACAGTCCGCTGGACGCGCTGGACGGCCTGGACACCGACCACGGCGCGGACGACGAGGACCGGCTCGCCGCCGAGGCCGGCCGGGTCATGGCCGTCGAGATCGCCAAGCCGCTCGGGCTGCGCCCCAGCCGCTGAACCACCACGCACACGCGCCCGCCCCACCCGTGGAGCGGGCGCGTGTGCGTGGTGGCGCTCCGGGCCGTGATCGAGGCAACCGTAGTGACCCGGAGCACGCACCCTGGTGTGCACAGACCGGCGTGTCGCTGGGCAGACGGCTCGCAGAGTGGGCCCGGCATCTCAACATGTGGTATTGAAGGGTCCGTCCCGGCTTGCTCGTTAGACTGAGCCGAACGCAGTCCCGGATTTGAGGAGCGCACGTGGGCCTTGTCGTGCAGAAGTACGGCGGCTCCTCCGTTGCGGATGCCGAGGGCATCAAGCGCGTTGCCAAGCGGATCGTCGATGCCAAGAAGAGCGGCCACCAGGTGGTCGTCGTGGTCTCGGCGATGGGTGACACGACGGACGAGTTGATCGAGCTCGCCGAGCAGGTATCTCCGATGCCTACCGGCCGCGAGTTCGACATGCTGCTGACCGCCGGAGAACGGATCTCCATGGCCCTGCTGGCGATGGCGATCAAAAACCTCGGACACGAGGCGCAGTCGTTCACCGGCAGCCAGGCAGGTGTCATCACCGACTCCGTCCACAACAAAGCGCGCATCATCGACGTCACGCCGGGTCGCATCCGCACCGCGCTCGACCAGGGCAACATCGCGATCGTGGCCGGCTTCCAGGGCGTGTCCCAGGACAGCAAGGACATCACGACGCTGGGCCGGGGCGGCTCCGACACCACCGCGGTGGCGCTGGCGGCGGCCCTGGACGCCGAGGTGTGCGAGATCTACACCGACGTCGACGGCGTGTTCACCGCCGACCCGCGCGTGGTGAAGAAGGCGCGGAAGATCGACTGGATCTCGTCCGAGGACATGCTGGAGCTCGCCAGCTCCGGCTCCAAGGTGCTGCTCCACCGCTGTGTGGAGTACGCCCGCCGTTACAACATCCCGATCCACGTCCGGTCGTCGTTCTCCGGCCTCCAGGGCACTTGGGTCAGCAATGAGCCGCGAGAGGACCAGAAGGGCATGGAGCACGCGATCATCTCCGGTGTCGCGCACGACACATCCGAGGCCAAGGTGACGGTCGTCGGTGTGCCCGACAAGCCGGGCGAGGCCGCCGTGATCTTCAGGGCGATCGCGGACGCCGAGATCAACATCGACATGGTGGTGCAGAACGTGTCGGCCGCGGCCACCGGCCTGACCGACATCTCCTTCACCCTCCCCAAGGCCGACGGCCCGAAGGCGATCGAGGCCCTGAAGCGCGTCCAGGACACCATCGGCTTCGAGACGCTCCGCTACGACGACCAGATCGCCAAGATCTCGCTCGTCGGCGCCGGGATGAAGACCAACCCCGGGGTCACGGCGCAGTTCTTCGAGGCGCTGTCCAACGCGGGCGTGAACATCGAGCTGATCTCCACCTCCGAGATCCGCATCTCGGTCGTCACCCGTGCCGACGACGTCAACGAGGCCGTGCGCGCCGTGCACTCCGCGTTCGGCCTGGACAGCGAAACCGACGAAGCGGTCGTCTACGGAGGAACGGGTCGCTGAGCAGCCCGATTCCGGTCGGGCGACCCAAATCCCTGGTCTATACCGCTTGATCGGAAGCCTGTAGGCGCCAGACAATTTCAGCTCCCTGTGTGTCGCAACCGCGCGGCGCGCAGGGAGCGTCTTTGTGTCAGCGCACTGCCCTACTGTGCTGCAGGCCGGGCGCGGCGCAACAGCGCCAGCAAGATGGGGCATTGGGGAAGAGTTGGTACGCATGGGCATATGTGCTACACCGTCAAAAACGGTGCCTCCGGCGTACAACCCTGACGGGGGGACGCGTGTCCAACAGTCGTGGCAGAGGCACTCGGCATCGAAGCACCCCTCGTGGGGCGGAGCAGCGCTCCGGCGCGCCCGCACGTCCGGAGGCCGTCGCGCGCGGTCGGCGGCATCCCGGTGATCGCGCCCTGGCCTGTGGCACAGGCGCCCTCGGACCGCGACCGCGGCGACACTGACGGCACGATGTCAGTCGGGACCACCGTCGACCACCTGACCGAGACCTACCGGGCCCACTACCGCTCGCTGCTCGGCCTCGCCGCGCTCCTGCTGGACGACACCGCCTCCTGCGAGGACGTCGTCCAGGAGGCCTTCATCCGCGTCCACTCGGCCCGCAAGCGGGTCCGCGAACCCGAGAAGACCCTTGCCTACCTCCGGCAGACCGTCGTCAACCTCTCCCGCTCCGCGCTCCGCCGCCGCATCATGGGCATGCGACTGCTGTCCAAGCCCATGCCCGACATGGCGAGCGCCGAGGAGGGCGCGTACGAGGCGCTGGAGCGCGACGAGCTGAAGGCGGCGTTGCGCAAGCTGCAGCGCCGGCAGCGCGAGGTCCTCGTCCTGCGCTACTTCGCCGACATGACCGAAGCCCAAGTGGCCGAGACCCTCGGCGTTTCCATAGGCTCGGTGAAGGCGTACGGCTCGCGTGGTCTCGCGGCGCTCCGCGTCGCGATGGAGGCCCCGGCATGACCAACCCGAACCCACCCGGCTCTATGGAACCCGACAACGACATCAACGGCGGCAGCCCCGAAGAGCGGCTGAGCCCCGACGAACTGGCGCTGCGCCGGCTCATGCGCGACGCCGTGAGCGACATCCAGCCCGGCCACGAGGCGCTGGAGCACCTGCGCCGCGCGGTCCCCGCCCGGCGTGCCCACCGGCGGCAGTTGCTGGCCGGCACCGCGGCCGCGTGCCTGCTGGCGCTGGTCGCGGTCCCCGCCGCCCTCCACGCGGCGAACCTCTCCGGATCCGCCAAGACCGGCACCGCCAACGCCTCCAGCGCCCAGGACACCGGTGGCACCGACGGCGACGCGAACGGCCCCACCGCCGGCGGCGGAACGCCGAGCCCGTCCGACGGCGACGGCCGTCCCGACGAGGACCCCAAGCACACCGGCGGCTCCCTCACTCAGGTCACCCCCGGGACCTCGGGCACCGCGGGCCCCTCCGACACGCTCGCGGCCAACGCCCCGCTGTGCACCACGGCGGACCTCGGCGACGCCTCCGGCTACGCCGGCGCCGCCGACGGCTCGGGCCGGGTCAGCGGCTGGTTCCAGGTGGGGAACGTGTCCGAGGGCTCGTGCACCGTCGACGACGGTGGTTCGGTGACCTTCGCCACCCAGGGCACGGCCGACAGCGCCCGCATCAGCGTCGTGGACCACACCGCGAACGACGGCACCACACTGCCCGACTCGCTCGGCACGGCGCTGATCCTCAAGCCCGGGCAGAGCTACCGGGTGGAGTTCACCTGGGTCCCGGCCGCCGGCGGCGACACAGGCGGTTGTACGGCCCCGTCCACGCCACCGCCCACCGCGACCGCCACCAACAGCCCGTCCGGTGAGGCGTCCGCGCCCCCGGTGGGCGAGAACAGTCCCGGACAGGGTGGTCCGACGGCCGTCGTCCTGAGCCACACCCCCGAGGCCGGAGCGCCCGTCGTCAAGGCGACGATCGACGGCGCCTGCGCCGGTACGGTCTACAAGACCGGCGCCGTCGCCGCCCAGTAGCAGGGGGCGGTTCCCGGGGACACCCGGGTGCCCCGTACCGTTGACGGCGTGTACCGGTTTCTGCTGTCCCCCCGCTGGCTGGGCGGGCACCTCTTCATGGTGTGCGCCGTGGTCCTCTGCACGTTCATGGGCAGCTGGCAGCTGAGCCGGTTCGAGGCCCGCGTCGACAGTCACCGGGCCGCACAGGACCTGCCCGCGGTCGCCGCCCGCGACGCGGTGCCGCTGGAGCGCCTGCTCCCGCGGGCGACCTCCGCGGTCACCACCGAGACGGTCGGCCGCGCGGTGGCGGCCACCGGCCGCTACGACAGCGCGCACCAGTTCCTCGTACCCGGCCGTGAGCTCGACGGACACACCGGCTACTACGTGCTCACCCCGCTGCTCACCGGCGACGGCGCGGCCGCCCTGCCCGTCGTCCGCGGCTGGCTGCCCGGGGACGCGGACGGCGCGTCCGCCGCCGACGTGCCCGCGGCTCCCGCCGGCGAGGTCACCGTCACCGGGGCCCTGCAGGCGCCCGAGAGCGCCGACACCGACGGCGCGATCGGGCGCGGCGGACTCCCCGAGGGGCAGCTGGGGATCATCAGCGCGGCGTCCCTGGTCAACCTCGTCCCGTACCAGGTGTACGGCGCGTGGATCACCCAGACCGAGGCCGTCCACGCGCCCCTGCGGGCCGTCCCGCCGGCCGCGCCCAGCGGCACGGGCCTGGACCTCAAGGCCTTCCAGAACCTCGGCTACACCGGTGAGTGGTTCGTCTTCGCGGGCTTCGTGGTCTTCATGTGGTTCCGGCTCCTCCGGCGGGAGGCCGAGACCCGGCGCGACGCCGAGCTCGGTCTCACCGTGGAGGAGGGTCCGGCCGCGGCCTCAGCCGCCGAGGTGGCGCCGGACGAAGTCCAGCTCCAGCCGTAGCTGCTTGATCCGCTCGTCGACGACGAGCGAGCCGTGCCCGGCGTCGTAGCGGTAGACCTCGTGCACCTTGCCCAGGCCCGCCAGCCGCTCGACGTAGTTGTCGATCTGCCGGATCGGGCAGCGCGGGTCGTTGAGACCCGCCGAGATGTAGACCGGGGCCTTGACCCGCGCCACGTACGTGATCGGCGAGGACGCCTCGTAGCGGTCCGGGACCTCCTCGGGGGAACCGCCGAACAGGGTGCGGTCCAGCGCCTTCAGTGCCTCCATCTCGTCGCCGTACGCCGTCACGTAGTCCGCGACCGGCACCGCCGCCAGGCCCACCGTCCACAGTTCGGGACGGGTGCCGAGACCCAGCAGCGTCAGGAAGCCGCCCCAGGAGCCGCCGGACAGCACGATCCGGGCCGGGTCGGCGAAGCCCGACTCCACCGCCCACGCCCGGACCGCCTCGATGTCCTCCAGCTCGATCAGGCCGACGCGGTGCTTGAGCGCGTCCGTCCACTCCCGGCCGTAGCCGGTGGAACCGCGGTAGTTGACCCGCACCACCGCGTAGCCGTGGTCGAGCCAGGCCGCCGGCCCGGCCGCGAAGGCGTCCGAATCGTGCCAGGTGGGCCCGCCGTGGATCTCGAACACCGTCGGGTAAGGGCCCTCGCCCCCCGCGGGTCGCTGGACGAGCGCGTGCACCGGCCCGCCGGGCCCGTCCACCCACACGTCCTCCACCGGCAGCGAGCCGGGGGCACGCTCGCCCGGCGCCTCCAGCACCACCGCGCCGGTCGTCGACCGCACCTCGGAGGGCGCCGCCGCCGACGACCACAGGAACTCCACCGTGCCGTCGGGGCGGGCCGTGGCGCCGCTCACCGAGCCCGCAGGGGTGTCCAGCCGGGTCAGCTCCCCGTCCGCCAGCACGTAGCGGTAGATCTCGCTGCGGGCCCGGTAGGAGTGCACCACCAGCAGCGCGGTGCCGTCGGGGTACCACTCCGCCGCGACGTCACCGGGCAGGTCGATCGCCAGCGCCGTCTCCGTGCCCGCCGCGACGTCCCAGACCATCGGCTCCCAGCGGCCCCGCCGCTGGTGCGCCACCAGCAGCCGGGCGTCCCCCGGCACGGGGGCGAACCCCAGGCACTCCAGGCCCAGTTCCTTCGTGCCGCCCTCGCTGTCGTCCAGCTCGGCGACCGTCGTGCCGTCCGTGGTGACGACCCGCAGCGACGAGTGCATCGCGTCGCCGTGCTCGGTGTGCTCGACGACGACCAGCGTGCCGTCCTCCGACAGCGCGCCGACCCCGCCCGACTCCTCGTGCCGGTAGATCTCCACCGGCTCCGCCCCGGGACGCACGACGTGGATCGTCGTGCCCTCCTCGTCGGTGGAGCGGCCGACTACCGCCAGCCCGCCCCGGCCCAGCGCCAGCCCCGCGGGGTACGAGGGCTCCAGGCCGGGCGCGGCCGGCTCGTCCGGACCGCCCTCGAAGGGCTGCCGCATCCAGACCCCGAACTCGTCCCCGTCGGTGTCCGCGAACCACCACACCCACGCGCCGTCCGGCGTCAGCGTCCCGTCCGACGTGCCGTTCGGCCGGTCGGTGACCTGCCGCTGCGCTCCGGTCGTCCGGTCCCACGCGTAGAGCTCGTACGTACCCGTCGCATTCGACACGAACAGGCTGCGGTGGGGGGCGTCCTCCGCCCACTCCGGCAGTCCGACGCGTGGCGCCCGGAAGCGCTTCTCCCAATCCGGCATACCAGCCATGACGTCGCTCATGACACCATCAAACCCGATCGCGCCCCGCAGCGGACCGTGGCCGTCGTCACCCGCGCGATCGCGCCCCGGAACGACGATCGGCGCCCTCCCCCGCCCCGGGTCCACCCGCGACCGCGGGGGCGCTCCGTCGCCCTACGCGCCGCGCGGCAGCGGCGTCGCCCGGCGTTCGTCCGACTCGCCCCGCCCGCCAGGGGAGAAGCCCGCGTTCAGCTCCCCGAAACCGGTCGAGGAGACCTGCCCGCCGCGTCCGCCCCACCGGCCCGCGCGCAGCACCTGGTCGACGAGGGCCACCCCGGTCAGCAGGATCACCGGACGGACCTTCGCACGGCGACGGCACACTGGCGACGTCCCGGGCGGCCCCGGCTACCCTCACGCCATGACCGCCACAGAACAGCCCCTGGTCCCACCGGACTTCGTCGTCCCGGACCCGCCCGCCACCGACCACTTCCGCCTGGAACCCCTCGGCCCGCAGCACAACGCCGCCGACCACGCCGCCTGGACGTCCAGCATCGACCACATCCGCGCCACCCCCGGCTTCGAGGGCCGCTCCTGGCCGCCGCCGGACGGCATGAGCCTCGAGGCCAACCTCGAGGACCTGCGCAGGCACGCGGAGGACTTCGAGCGGCGCACCGGCTTCACCTACACCGTCCTGTCCGTCCCCGGCGGCGAGGTCATCGGCTGTGTGTACGTCTACGGCTCCCGCGACGCGTCCGGCGTCATCGACGTCCGCTCCTGGGTCAACGCCCGCCACGCGGCCCTGGACGCCGGTCTCCACCGCGTCGTCGGCGACTGGCTGGCCCGCTCCTGGCCCTTCGAGCACATCGCCTACGCGCCCCGCTGAATCCCCCGGCGAACCCCTCCCCGGGCGCCCCGGAGGTTCACGCGTTCGGCCCACTCGGGCCGCCGCTCCGCACGACGTGTGATGGGCTGGTGACGCAGCGGAGTCGCGGGGGGTGCGTCCGAGCGCTCCGCGACACGACCGGACCAGGACCGCCCCGGGCCGGCCCGGGCGCCGGGTCTGGCGGCGGTCCCCCCGTCACACGTGCGCAGGAGGAAGGCGTGGCGATGATCGCTGTCCGAGACACCGGCGGGATACCCCGGCGCAGGCTGCGCGAAGCGGTCGCGGTGCTGAGCACCTGCGGGCTGCTGCTGACCGCGGCCTGCGCCACCGTCGTCCCGCCGCGGCCTGCGCCCGAGGCCGGCCGGGCCGCCGACCCCGCGGCGGGCGTACCCCCGGAGCTGCGGCGCTACTACGAGCAGCACCTCGACTGGGCGGCCTGCCAGGACGTGCCCGGCTTCCAGTGCGCCACCGTGACGGTGCCCCTGGACTACGCCCGCCCGGAGGCCGGCGACATCACCCTGACCGCCGCCCGCGTGCGCGCCACCGGCGGTGCCGGCGCCCGCGTCGGCTCGCTCCAGATCAACCCCGGCGGCCCCGGCGAGTCCGCCGTCGACTACCTGGTCGCCGCCGTCGGCACCTTCTCGCCGGCCATGCGCACCGCGTACGACCTGGTCGCCGTCGACCCGCGCGGCGTGCAGTACAGCACCCCCGTCGACTGCGGCACCGACACCCCGGCCACACCCATGGGCTTCGGCCTGCGGATCTCCGGTGACGCGGCCGGGATCACCGACTCCTACGAGGCGTTCCAGGAACTCGCCACCGCCTGCGAGAAGCACGCCGGTGAGCTGCTGCCCCACGTCGGTACCCCCGACGCGGCACGCGACATGGACGTCGTGCGCGCCCTCCTCGGCGACGAGCGCCTGCACTACCTCGGCTACTCCTACGGCACCTACCTGGGCGCGACCTACGCCGACCTCTTTCCCTCCCGGGTCGGCCGCATGGTCCTGGACGGCGTGGTGGACCCCGCGATCGACGGCTACCGGGAGAACCTGGACAGCACCGCCGGCTACCAGCTGGCCTGGGAGTCCTTCGCCGCCGACTGCGTCGCCCGCCCCGACTGCCCGGTCGGCCACTCCGTCGCGGAGGCCGGCCGCGTCCTCGACAGCCTGCGGGAGAAGCTGGACGCCGGCCCGCTGCGCCAGGGCAAGGACATCACCGTCACCGGCGAGGACTTCATCACCGCGGTCATCACGGCACTGCGCGACGCCTCCTGGGAGGAACTGCGCACCATGCTGCGCCAGGTCCTGGCCGGCGACACCACCGAACTCCAGCAGGTCGCCGGCGCGGACGAGAACGGCTCCGGCAACGCCGCGGACGCCCTGCTCGCCGTCGACTGCCTCAGCGCCACCCTCGGCGCCCGCTTCTCCTACGCCGAGGCCCAGGCCGCACTGCCCGCCTTCCTGCGCGCCTCGCCCCAGTTCGGCGCCTCACTGGCCACGTTCCTGGTCCTGTGCACCCACTGGCCCGTCCCGCCCACCCAGAGCCCGCGCCCCATCGCCGCCCCCGGCGCGGCCCCCATCCTCGTCGTCGGCACCACCCGAGACCCCGCCACCCCGTACCCCTGGGCCCAGTCCCTGGCCCGCCAACTCGACTCGGGCCGGCTCCTGACCTACGACGGCGACGGCCACACGGCCTACCACCGCGGCAGCCCCTGCATCGACGACGCCGTCGACCTCTACCTGACCCACGGCGAACTCCCCGAACCCGGCACGGTCTGCGGTTGATGCCGCGCACCGCGCGCGGGTGGATCTCCATGCAGGCACCCGCTCACTGCGGCTCTTGCCCCTTGCTGTCCACCACCGTCCAGCACAGATCGTTGCTGGCCTACATGTGAGGCCCCCGCCTGGCTCCAGCGCGGCAGGAGGCAGGTGAAGGTAGGGGCCGGTGTCCCTGGGGCAGGCAGCGAACCCTGGTGATCAGAAGATGTTCCGGTCCCGATGCTGATCCTTGATCTCGCGAAACTCTTGACGGGCCTCCCCATTGCCTAACCCGTCGTCCATGCGTAGAAGCAGATCCAAGACCGCATCACGGGTTTCAAGCGAGCCCTTCCACTTCTGCTGGGGCTTCAGCCAAGTGTCGAGCGCGGTCAAAGAGGCCACCAGGACCGATAGGACTGGGATCCAAGCCACTAGCCAGGTTCCAACACCGCCCGAAAGGTTCTGCCCAGCGGCAACGACCGCCGATGCCGTGATCAACACCAGGCGCGACAGGTAGTAGGTAGAGCCGTACACGTCCAACCAGCAAGTGCAGGAGTTCCCGTCGTTCTGCGCCGTGGCCGTGGCCGTGGCCGTTGCTGCGCGGTCGGCCCCCTGCCCAGCTCGTCCTCCAGCACCGTGAACTGCTGGGCGGACAGCTTCGGTGCCTTTGCTGGGCCGGCCGACCGCAGATCCTCGATGCCGCTCTCCCGCCAGGCCCGACGCCACCGCTCCACCGACCGCTCGCTGATCCGTAACTCCTTCGCGATCGCTGCGGTCTTCTCACCACGGACGAACCGCGCCGCGGCCTCAAGCCGGACCTGTTCACGAAACGCCCGCCGCTCAGCGGTCAGGCCCCCACCCTGCGCATACCGCATAGCAACGGCATACCGCGGGAGTGGTTCGCTCAATTCGCAAAACTGGGGGGCTCTGTGGCTTCGCGTAGCTGCCATCTCCTTGCATGATGGAGCGTCAGGCCTGAGTAGATCACCAGAGCGAGGCCGACGGCAGTGAACGCTGACCAGAACAACAACGACCCGCTCCCGATGTCACGCTCTGCGATGACTCTCTCGGGATGGTTGGCCTTGTAGACGATGGCTAGGCGGTCTCCATCGTCCAGCAACTTGCGGTCGGTGGTTGCTGGTAGCTGGCGGGTGACCTGGTCATTCGCCACGGTGAAGGTCACCCAGAGGCGATCGTCGTTGGCGCCGTGGTAGTGCGTCCGGATGATCCCTACCGTGTGCACGCCGTTGCGTAGATCTACTGCGTTCTTCGCCGTCATGGTCAGAAACCACGCACCTGCGATGAGAAACAGCGCTCCACCTACGAGGATCAAACGAGGATCCCGGGGACCTGGGGACTTCCACCCGAAGAGTGGTCCCCCTTCGCCGATAGCTCTCTTGTTGGCGTTCGGGAAGGCCTTGGGGTCCCACCCAGGCACTCCATGACGTCGCCGCATCGTATTGCCGCCAGCCCCCACGAGACGCAGTCTAGGTGACACGCGAGGCGGCGCGAGAGCCCCAGTTTGGAAGACTGAAGGCCCGGACTACGCCTCACCTGGGCGGACGCTGAACTGCGGCAACACCTTCCAGTCACCGCTGTTCCCCGTGGCTCCCCGCTCGGCACCGCCTCACATGGCACGGCTGTGGCACACGGCCCAGGTCACTTTCGGCGGAGGTAACTTCCGAGCGCCATTGCCGCGACGGGCACTCCGCCTTGAAATGCGCACCTGGCCAAATTCCACGGAGGGTCCATGAGTCGGCCCACCAGCCACCACACGGCTGTTGCTATGGTCCAACCCGCAATCCAGCCGACTGCACTCCGTACGCCCACCTGCCTGTCATGCACAGGCGGATGGTACATGCTGCACCTTGCCGCGCGGTCGGTGCGGAGAGGCTTTGGGCGGGATCCGACATGGGGCGAGAGATCGGGGCCCGTACGCTGGCCACGAATCGGGCTGGCTCCGTGCCCGCCCCGCAATAACCCAACGTGGGCCCCGATCTTCGAGGCTCGCCCCATGGTGGCTGCGTAAAGCCGCGGAGCCGACCGCCCCAACCACAGCGGGATCGCCACCACCATCGCCCGCGATATCCGCACCAACGCTCGCCCAAGCCGAAGGGGTACTGGCAGCTGCCGCCCGCACCTCGATGCTCGCCTACATCGTGGTGGCGCTCCTCACCGGAGCGCGTACCGAGGAGATGCGGGCGCTCACCTGGGACCATGTCTTCCTGCGCGGTGACCCCAGGACCGACCCGCCGACCCCGCTCTACATGGCGGTGTGGCGCTCGGTCCGCTCCGGGGAGACACGAAGACCAGGAAGTCGCGCCGCACGCTCGCGCTCCCCTCCAGGTGCGTAGAGGTGCTCTGGCAGCACTGGGAGGAGCAAGGGTGGGACCGCCTGGCGGTCGGCGACTCATGGGAGGAGCACGGGCTCGTGTTCTGCTCGGCCGTGGGGAAGGAGGCGGACGCCTTGCACGTCCGGCGGGCCTTCCGTGCGGCTCTCAAGAACGCGGAGGGTGTGAACGCAGCGGAATGGATGCCGCGGGAGCTGCGGCGTAGCTTCGTCTCGCTGCTGTCGGACCGTGGGGTTCCGCTGGAGGAGATCTCGCGCCTGGTCGGTCACTCCGGTACGGCCGTCACCGAGGAGGTCTATCGCAAGCAGATCCGCCCGTTGATCCAGACGGGAGCGGTCGTGATGAACGGCATCTTCAAGCGCGATCCGAAGCCGTAGAGACTCAACAACAAGCAGGGCCGGTTTCCCCAGCAAGGAAACCGGCCCTGACCTGCACTTCACGAAGTCGGGGTGGCGGGATTTGAACCCACGGCCTCTTCGTCCCGAATGAGGATCGGTTAATGATCTTTCCTGCCTGGATTGCGTTTGCGCAGGTCAGGCCGGTGGTCCCGGTTGGTCTCGGGTGGCGTGGAGGGGGTATCGGGAGCAGGGCGGCTCCCAGATGGCTCCCAAGGGTGCTACTGCCAGGATGGTGCTGGAGAGTCAGCCCTGCGACCCGAAGGCAATCCACCGGCCCACCGGTGCCAGGAAGTCGAGTCGGCCACTCTATTTGCCGTCCGCTGCCTGGCGTCGGAGACTGCCGATGTGGTCCGGACGAAGTACGCGATGGCATCGCGGGTGCTCACCAGCGTGGGTGCGGGCGCTGGAGGGACGCGGGTCGGGTCAGACCTTCTTGACGATGATCGTGTCTGGGACCAGCTTCTCCAGGTCGTCGACATCCGATGTGAAGACGGTGACCTGTCCCTTCTGCTGTCGCGCGATGACGGCGAGCACGGCGTCGATCGCGTACTTGTGGCCGTGCAACTTGGCGTCGGCCAGGAGGCGACGCGCCTGGCGGGCCTCGTCCTTCCCGATGTCGACGACCTGGAGCCGGGACAGTACCCAGTCCCAGCGCTGCTCGGTCGTTCTGCCGTCGTACGCCTCGACCAGTGTCATCGGGGACGTCACCACTTCGGCCTCCCCGCGTGCCGCGAGGTCGAGCCAGGCGATCATCTTCCGGTCGCCGCGTACCGCAAGGGACAGGGCTTCACAGTCCAGTACGAAGACGCGGAGGGGTCGCTGTCCGTGCTCGGCGGCTCGCTTCTTCACGCAGCCTCTCCGGCGTTGTGCTTTCCGGCGGTTCGACGCCGCTCGTGTTCGGCGTCGAGTTCGTCCAGCTCGACGAGCGCTGCCGCATGCTCGTCCTCGGTGATGGGGCCGTGCTCTTCCTGCAGCCAGTCGACCAGTTCCAGGAGCCGGTCCCGGTCACGCTTGAAGCGCAGCGCTTCGGCGACATACGCCGACAGGCCCCGCTCTGCCGCGTCCGCGCGGATCTCGTCCAGGAGATCCTCGGGAATCGTCACGGTTACCTTCTTCGTCGCCATACGAGAGACCATACTCCCGGTATCGCACTCCTTACCAGCGGGTCACGTGATAGGCGCTCGGCGATCAGGCGGCCGGGGCGGGGCGTGGGCTGCCGTGGAAGACCTGGCTGGTGTGCCAGGAGCGGTGGACCGCCGCGACGGGACTGGCGCCCGGTTGAGGTCCGATGAGCGGGCCGGAGCTTCTCCCTTCGTCCGGCGATCACGTCTTCATTGCTGCCGGCCGACAGGGCGCCTGCCCGGCCGGGCCTGGCGCGAGGAGTTACAGATCAACAGCTTGCTCACCCTTTGCAGGGAGCGGGAGTAGCTTTCGTGGAAGCACCGCCCAAGTACAACCGCAGTGCACCGCGGACCCCCTCGGTCACAGATTCATCACACAACGTTTTCCTTCTCATGTCCATGGCAAAGGTTGCATCAAGCAAGAGTCATGACTGGGTCGTGAACTTGGGGTGGGGCTGTGAGCTTGAGACGGGGGCGTCGCGCTGGCGGCGTGCATGGAAGACAGGTGCGGAGTCTGCGTTCCGCTGTGACTGCGGTGGCAGTCCTGGTGGCTGTACATGCTTGGGGGCCGGTTTCCCAGGCAGCGGCGGACGAGGCACAGCCTGCGCTGTCGGAGGGGCAGAAGGCGCTCGCCGCGGCCCAGGAGTCGGGGCAGCGGGTCGAGGTCACCGGGGAGCGGTCGGAGCGTACGACGGTTTTCGCTAACCCGGACGGCTTCACCTTCACGCTGGAGGAGTCCGCGGTTCCCGTGCGAGTGCCCACGTCCGGCGGGGGCTGGCAGGCGCCGGACGCCACCTTGGAGGTCCGTGGGGACGGCACGGTGGCGCCGAAGGCTGCGGCTGTCGAGATGGAGTTCTCCGGCGGTGGGGACACCGAGCCGCTGGTGAAGATCTCCGACCGGGGACGGTCGCTCCAGATGGGGTGGCCGGGCAAGCTCCCCGAACCGGTGCTGGACGGGACCAGCGCGGTGTACGCGGACGTGCTTCCGGGCGTCGATCTGAGGATCACGGCCTCCGTGGAGGGGTTCCGCCACGTACTGGTGGTCAAGACTCCTGAGGCCGCCGCCCAGGAGGAGCTGAAGCAGATCGACTACTCGTTGAAAGCGACCGGCCTGAGCCTGCTCAAGGGGAAGGCGGGCAATCTCACCGCGATCGACGACGACGGTAACCGTGTCTTCCGGGCTCCGCCTGCTCAGATGTGGGACTCCGCCGGTGCGGCATCCGGTGCGCAGCCGATGTCTCTGGCGGCGGACGCCGCGGACACCGAGGGCTCGGATCCGGCGGAGGTGGGTGCCTCTCCCGCTGAGGGCGCTGAGCCCGGGGCGGGGGACACCGTCACCACGATGGACGTGAAGGTGTCCGACGACGCGCTCACGGTGATCCCGGACGCCGAGATGCTGGCCGGGACGGAGGCAGCGGCGTTTCCGCTGTACATCGACCCGACGGTGACCTGGGGCGAGTCGGAGCGCACGCTGCTGCGCAGTGACGGCTACGAGTCGTACGGCTGGGGCAACGGCGACGACGGCCTCGGCAAGGGGGCGGGCAAGTGCGGTACGTGGAGCGGCTATTACTGCGGTCCGGGCTATGTCCAGCGGCTGTACTTCGAGTTCTCCCCGGCGAGCCTGAAGGGTAAGCAGGTGCTGGACGCCACGTTCCGGGTGACCGAGCCGTGGGCGTTCCAGTGTGAGCCGCGCTGGGTGGATCTGGTACGCACGAACAACATCTCTTCCTCCACCACATGGTCCTCCCGGCCGAAGGCGCTGGACCTGATGGGCGACCGGCATGTGTCGGCGGGGCGCGGTTCGCTGTGTGATCCGGACTCCCCGGACGCGCCGATCGAGTTCAACGACAATCCGGAGGAGACGAACGAAAACCTGACGCCGACAGTGCGGAGTTTCGCGGCGGGCAAGTTCTCCCGGCTCACGCTGGAGGTCCGGGCGCACGATGAGTCCGACACCAGTGCCTGGAAGCGGTTCAAGAACGACGCCGTCCTGTCCGTCGACTTCGTCGGCCTGCCTGCCAAGCCGACCGGCATCGGGCTGATGACCGGCTCGGGCACGGTGTGCGAGACGGCCGAGTCGGACCCGGCGGTCGTCTCCGACCCGACCCCGGCCCTGACAGCGACGGCACAGACCGCGTCGGGCGGCGAGAAGGACGCTCAGCTGCGGGTCTACTTCGACCTCGACCACAAGAACAGCGACAGCACGTGGTCGGACACCACAGCGGGCAACGGCGACTTGAGTCCTTCCAGCGGGTACGTCGGGGACGGTGTGAAGCTGACCAAGTCCTGGTCGACGCTGACCGAGGGCAAGCTGTACCGGTACCGGGCCTGGGTCCGCTCGTACTACAACAGCGGCGGCAGCTACCTGTCGGGGCCGTCGAACGCCTCGACGACCGGCTGGTGCTATTTCAAGGTCGACCCGACCGCCCCGAAGGCCCCGAAGATCACCGTCGGCAGCCCCTACTCGGCCTGCACGGACACGGCCTGCGCGGCAGGAGGCGGACCGGGCCGGAAGGGCACCTTCACCTTCGCCCCGGCCACCGGCGACTCCAACGTCGCCTACCAGTACAAGCTGTCCACCGCGGACGCCTGGTCAACGGCCATCAACGGATCAACGGTGTCGAAGGACATCACGCCCGATAGCTCCGGCACGTACAGCCTGTATGTGCGGGCGAAGGACACGGTAGGTCGCTGGGGCGCGCAGAACGTGGTGGACTTCCTTGTTGCCGCGGGCGAAGGTCCGGTCGGACGCTGGCACTTCGACGAGGCCAGCGGTACGGCGCTGGACTCTGCGACCGGCGACGGCAGCGACGACGCGACGCTGGGGGGTGACGCTAGCCGCGATGACCGCGGGCGGCGCGGGCTGGTCACTCACGACGCCGAGGGGCAGCCCCTGGAGAGCGCGGTGACGGACAAGGGCTTGGTTCTCAACGGCACCACCGGCTACGCCGCCACCGGCGGACAGGCTCTGGAGACCCGTTCCTCGTACACCATCGCCGCCTGGGTACGTGTCGACCCGCAGGCCAATCACACCTTGACCGTGCTCAGCCAGAGCCCGACCACCAGTCCATGGACGCAGAAGTACAGCCCCTTCTACCTGTCCTACGGCGCCGGAGGCGACAACACATGGAGCATGCGGGTGCTGTCCACCGAGCCCGCCTACCACGAGATCAAGTCCACAAGGCCCTCGCCTCGCGGTGTGTGGACCCATGTGGCCGGCGTCCATGACGCCACCAGCAAGACGATCAGCCTCTACGTGAACGGTGTCCTGCAGGGGAGCACCGACGCCGGTCCGGCATGGGACGCGGACGGGCCGCTGCAGATCGGCCGGGTGCTGCACGCCGACGTCTACAAGGACTTCATGCACGGCTCGATCGACGAACCCGCCGTGTGGCAGCGCGCCCTGACACCGAAGGAGGTCCACGACGAGGCCCGCCTGCTCATTTCTGACAAGTACGCTGGTGCGGAACTCGTCGCGGACTTCTCCGCGGCCCGCGGCAGCGGCACCACGATCGCCGACACGACCTCCGGCTACGGCAAGGCGCTCACGCTGACAGGCGGTGCGTCGATCGATGGCGAGAGCATGATCCTGGACGGCGTCGATGACGCAGCGACCGTCGCAGGGCCGCTGGTGGACGACAGTGCCTCGTTCACCGCTACCACCCTGGTGGAACTGGACGCGGCAAAACTTGTCACCAAGAGCGTCGGCTATACGGGGCAGGTCATCGGTCAGCGCACCGGCGACGGCTCGGCCTGGGGTCTGTGGTATGAGCTGACCGGCAAGGACACCGTCCTGGACGAGGAGACGTTGGAGGAGACCACGGTGCCGGTCGGCGTCTGGCACTTCGGCCGGCTCAACGCTGACGGCTCCTTCTCCTCCGTCGTCTCTGACGAAGTCGCCGCCGTGGACAGCCCGGTCCGGCTGACCGGCGTTCACGACTCGGTCGACGGGACGATCAGCCTCTACCTGGGCTACGGGCAGAACGGCGACGCCAAGGTGTACACCGCCGAGATCGGCAGCGGCGACTTCGCCGTCGGCAAGGGCTTCACCGGCGGAGTGTGGAAGCACTACCTGCCCGCCAGGGTTGCTGAACTGCGCCTGTGGGCGGGGGCGATGGCGAGCCCGGAGCAGGTCGAGGTCCGGGTGGGCGACTGACCGTCGCGGAGAAGTGGTGCGGCGCCGGTGGAGCGCCGCACCGAGGCGCCACAGCACATCGCTTGTCGGTCTTCGCGGCTCTGTGGGCCTTTCATGACGTAGAACAACGGGGTGGGAGCGGACAATCATGGCTCTTGGCATAGGCACATCAAGGAGCGCGCGGGGCGACAGAAGACAGCGCGCCGGGACGATCGTGACGTTCCTGGCCCTGTCTTTGGTGGCCCCGACCGGGCTGGCCCCTGTGGCGCAGGCCGCCGACAAGGGACTCGGCCGACCGGACGTTCCCGACCAGCGGGTGAGCAAGGTCAGGGAAGTCGACGGGCCCGGCGCGAAGGAAGCCCGCGCGAAGGTTGCCAAGGACAAGAAGGCCGATGCCGAACGCGCCCGACAGGCTCGTGCGGAGCGGAAGGCTGCCTGGCCCGAGCAGGGCGACGCGCGCGTCGAACTGGACGTCGGCAAGCCAGTCCAGGCAGAGCCCGGCGGCCTTCCCGTCAGCATCGCTCCGGCCGGAGGTAAGAACGGCGCCGTATCCGGCAACACCGCGCGGATCACGGTTCTCGACCAGAAAGCCGCCAGGGACGCTGGCATCACCGGCGTGCTGCTGACCGCCGAGGCGGACGAGGCAGGACAGGCCGAACTCCGCATCGACTACAGCGGCTTCGCCTCGTCGATCGGCGGCGGCTGGTCCTCCCGACTGCGCCTGGTGCGCCTCCCCGGCTGCGCCCTGGACACGCCGGAGAAGTCCGCGTGCCGCACTCCTACCCCGGTCAAGTCCGACAACGACTTCGTCGGCCAGACCATCACCGCCTCTGTCCCACTGTCGGAGACCAGTGACGGCCCCTCGACGCAACTGGCGGACGCGGCCACGTCGGAGGCGGCGGTGTTCGCCGTGACCGCGACCGACCCGGGCGCGGGCGAGTCCCCCTCGGGCTCCGGCGACTACTCGGCCACCGAACTGTCGGAGTCCTCGTCCTGGGAGGCCGGCGACAACTCCGGCACTTTCTCCTGGAGCCACGACTTCAACATGCCGCCCGCCGCGGCCGGACCAACCCCCGAGCTGTCCCTCACCTACGACTCGGGCAGCGTCGACGGCCGTACCGCCGCTACCAACAATCAGGGCAGCGCGGTCGGAGAGGGCTTCAGCATCACCGAGTCCTACATCGAACGCTCCTACAACTCCTGCGACGACGACGGCCACGAGGATGTCTTCGACACCTGCTGGAAGTACGACAACGCCCAACTCGTCCTGAACGGCAAGGCCAGCCGCCTGGTGAAGGTGTCCGGCACCTGGGACAGCACCTGGCGGCTGGAGAACGACGACGCCTCCCTGGTGACCCGCTCCACGGGCGCCGACAACGGCGACGGCAACGGCGAGTACTGGACCGTGATCACCGGCGACGGCACCAAGTACGTCTTCGGCCTGAACAAGCTCGACGGCGCCACCGATCAGCGCACCGACTCCACCTGGACCGTGCCGGTCTACGGCGACGACTCCGGCGAGCCCGGCTACGGCAACGGCGACTCCTTCGCGGACCGCTCCGTGACCCAGGCGTGGCGGTGGAACCTCGACTACGTCGAGGACACCCACGCCAATGCCTCCACGTACTGGTACGCCAAGGAGACCAACCACTACAAGAAGAACAAGGCCACCACGGCCAACGCCGCCTACACCCGCGGCGGCTACCTGGCAGAGATCAAGTACGGACTGCGCAAGGGCGCGCTGTTCACCGACGACGCCGACGCCAAGGTGACCTTCACCCACGCCGAGCGCTGCACCGTCACCGACTGCTCCTCGCTGACCAAGGACACCGCCAAGAACTGGCCAGATGTGCCCTTCGACGCGATCTGCACCGACGGGGACACGGACTGTCTGGCCTCCGGCCCCTCGTTCTTCTCCCGCAAGCGGCTGACCGGCGTCGCCACCTCCTCCTGGAACGCCACCACCAGCGCCTACGACCCGGTGGACTCCTGGGCACTCACCCAGGAGTACCAGGACGGCGGGGACATCGGCGACACCTCCGACCACGTACTGACCCTGAAGTCGATCAAGCGGACCGGCAAGGCCGGGGACACCGCCATCGCGCTGAACCCGATCACGTTCACCTACCAGTGGCGCGAGAACCGCGTCGACGGCACCGACGACATCCTGCCGCTGACCCGCCCCCGGATCTCCACCGTTACCTCCGAGAGCGGCTCGATCACCACGGTCACCCTCTCCTCACCGGAGTGCGTGCGCAGCGAGGTGACGGGCGCCGCCGAGGACACCAACACCCGCTCCTGCTACCCGAGGTACTGGAACATCAACGGCTCCTCCGAGGCGTCGGTGGACTGGTTCCACAAGTACCGGGTCCTGGCCGTCGTCGTTTCCGACCCGGCCGGTCACAACGACGCCGTCGAGTATGCCTACGACTACAAGGGCGCCGCCTGGCACTACAACGACGACCCGCTCACCCCGAAGGCGGAGCGCACCTGGTCCGGCTGGCGCGGCTACCGCGAGGTCACCGTCCTTACCGGCGCCGCGAGCACCACCCGCTCCAAGACCGTCTCCCTCTACATGCAGGGCATGCACGGCGACAAGAAGAAGGACGGCACCACCCGCTCCGTCTCCCTCGCCCCGCTGACGGCCCCGTCGATCGGGGCGGCGAGCATCACCGACAGCGACCAGTACGCGGGCACACGCCGCGAGCACGTCACGTACAACGGCTCGACCCCGATCACGGTGGAGGTCAACGACCCGTGGTCGAAGGAAACGGCACGACAGAGCGCGCCCGACGCCGCCGACCACGTGGCCCGCTACGTCCGATCGGGGAAGTCCACCACCCATACCTACCTGACCGCCTCCGGGACCTGGCGCGCCCGCTCGGTCGCCACGACCTACGACGACTACGGCATGCCGGCCACGGCCGACGACTCCGGCGAGGTCGGCAAGGGCGGCGACCAGACCTGCACCCGCACCTGGTACGCCCGTAACGACGCGGCCGGTATCACCGACCTGGTCTCCCGTACCCGTACCGTCGGCCAGTCCTGCTCGGTGGCCGACACCAGCCTGAACCTCCCGGCGAACTCGGAGACCCGTGGCGATGTCCTCACCGACACCGCCACCGTCTACGACAACCCCTCCGCCACCGCCTGGTCGGCGTCCCAGACCCCGACCAAGGGCGCGGCCACCTGGACCGGCCGTGCCTCCGGCTACTCCGCCACCGCGGGCACGGACGGCCTGCGCCCGGCCTCAGACTGGCAGCGGACCACGACCACCACGTACGACACCCTGGGCCGCCCCGTCGACGTCACCGACGCCGAGGGCAACACCACCAACACCGCCTACACCCCCGCCGCCGCCGGCCCGCTGACGAAGACGATCGTCACCGACCCCCTCGGCCACAAGATCACCAGCTTCCTGGACCACCGGCACGGCCAGGAACTGCGCGTGTACGACGCCAACCTGAAGAAGACCGAGACCACCTACGACGCCCTGGGACGGCTCACGGCGGTCTGGCAGCCCAACCGCAACAAGGCCGCCGGCTACAGCGCGAACACCACGTACGCGTACCGCATCAGCGCCACCGAACCGTCCTGGGTCTCCACCTCGACTCTCAAGCGGGACGGCGAGACGTACAACACCACCTACGAGTTCCACGACTCGCTGATGCGCCCGATCCAGACGCAATCCCCCACCCCGGTCGGCGGCCGGATCCTCACCGACCTCCGCTACAACACCCGCGGACTGGAGTACGAGAAGTACGAGGACATCTTCGACAGCACCAGCACCCCGAACGGCACCTACACCCGCGAGGAGTACGGCGAGGCGCCCCGGCAGACGGAGACGGTCTACGACGGCGCGGAGCGGGCGATCACCAGCACCTTGTACGTGTACGGGGTGAAGAAGTGGTCGACCACCACGACCCACACCGGTGACTCCACCGCCACCAGCGCTGTGCAGGGCGGATCCGCGGCCCGCACCATCACCGATGCCCGGGACCGGACGGTGGAAACCCGGGAGTACGCGGGCCCGAGCCCGGCCGACCCCCAGTTCGACGGCGGCGCGGGCACAGCCTCGTACACCAGCACCCGCTTCCAATACACGCTGGACGACATGCAGACCGAGGTCACCGGCCCCGACGGCGCCAAGTGGACCTACGGCTACGACCTGTTCGGCCGCAAGACCAACGCGGACGACCCCGACAAGGGCCTGACGAAGCTGGCCTACGACAAGATGGACCGGCCGACACAGACCACCGACTCCCGTGGCCGGTCCGTCATCACCGGCTACGACGCCCTCGGCCGCACCACCGGCACCTGGAAGGGCTCGAAGACCGACGCCAACCAGCTCACCGCCTACACCTACGACGCACTCCTCAAGGGCGAGGCGGACACGAGCATCCGCTACGTCGGCGGCAAGACAGGCACGGCGTACACCGAGACCGTCACCGCCTACGACAGCATGTCCCGCCCCACCACCACCGAACTGACCCTGCCCGCCTCCGACCCGCTCGCCGGGGCGGGTGCCGCCACCGTCCAGTTCGAGACCAACTACAACATCGACGGCACCCTCCAGAGCGCCAAGGAGCCCGCACTCGGCGGCCTGCCCTCGGAGATCGTCGACTACGGCTACACCGGCACCGGTCAGCTCACCTCCCTGGGCGGCAGCACCGGCTACCTCCTCGACGTCGACTACTCCCCCCTCGGCGAGGCCAGACAGGCGGTCCTCGGCACCGCCAACACCGAGGCACACAAGAAGGCGTACATCACCAACACCTGGGAGGAGGGCACCGGACGGCTCCTCGGCAGCCACGTCACCGATCAGACGCACCCCTACAAGCTGCAGAACCTCATCTACACCTACGACCAGGCGGGCAACGTCACCTCCATCGCCGACACCAGCACCCTCGGCGGAATCGCCGCGCCGGAGACTCAGTGCTTCAACCATGACGGCCACCGCCGCCTGACGGAGGCATGGACACCCGCCTCCCAGAACTGCTCCGACACCCGCAACGCCAGCACCCTGGGCGGCCGGGCCCCGTATTGGACCAGCTACACCTACAACGACGCCGGCCAGCGCACCACGGAGACCGCCCGCACCAGCACCGCCACCACCAACACGACCTACTGCTACGAGAAGTCGGCCCAGCCGCACGCCCTGACCGGCACCAGCAAGACCGCGAACTGCACCACACCGGATCGCGCCTACGACGTCGACAGCGCGGGCAACACCACCATCCGCCCCGACGGCACGGCCACCCAGAGCCTGGTCTGGTCGGACGAGAACAGACTGTCAAGCCTGACGGAGAACGGGAAAACAACGGACTCCCTCTACGGCGCCGACGGCACTCTCCTGATCCGCGCCACGCAGGACGGTGAACGCGTCCTGTACGCGGGCGCGACTGAACTGCACCTGCGCGCCGACGGCACCACCTGGGCGCAACGCCACTACGGCTCCGACGACCTGACGGTGGCCGTCCGTTCCAACGAGAGCGGAACCAACCAGCTCAGCTATCTGGTCGCCGATGAGCACGCCACCGCCGCCCTCGCCATCGACGCTACGGACCAGGCGTACTCCCGCCGCTACCTGACGCCCTTCGGCGCAGAGCGGGGCAGCACCACCGGCACGGCCTGGCCCGACGACAAAGGCTTCCTCGGCAAGACCACCGACACCGGCACCGGCCTCACCCACGTGGGCGCCCGCCAGTACGACCCCGTGATCGGCCAGTTCATCAGCGTCGACCCGCTCCTGCAGACCAGCGTGGGACAGACCCTCAACGGCTACAGCTACGCCGTCCAGAACCCGTCGACTCTCGCCGACCCGTCGGGCCTCGGCGTCCCCGAGTGCAACGAGCCGCAGAAGTACGGCATCACGTGCCGGGGCGGCATTCCGGTCAGCACCAGCAAGAAGAAGGCCGGCAACTCCGAGGGCCCGGTCCGGGCCTGCCGCTGCGGCTCCCGCCCCGTCCTGGTCAAGGGCAACACCAAGCCCACCGGCCTGGGCGGCATCCCCGGCCGCCGCAACCTCGACCTGCCCTCCACTCCTGCCCCCAAGGGCTGGCTCAAGACTGTCCCGCCCAACCCCGGTCCCGAACCCAAGAAGGACGACGGCTTCTGGGGCAAGCTCAAGGGCGCGGCACGCGGCACCGGCGGCTGGCTGAAGGACACGTTCACGACCTGGGACGGCTGGAAGAACCGGGTCATCCCAGGGCTGGCCTTCGGCACCTGCGTGGTGGTCTCGGCGGGAGTCTGCACCGTAGCAGGCGTAGTCGCCGTCGGAACGACCTTCGTCGGCGACGGCCTGACAACCGGAAGCTGGAACTACGCCGCGGCAGGCAAGAGCCTTGCTTGGACGCTTGCGGGCGGCGGCGTGGCCCGCGGACTGGCGGGCAGCTGGCGAGGCTCGGCCTTCGTGAGCCGAACCCGGGTCAAGACGGTCTCCGAAATGGAGAACGTCACGATCTACGGCTACCGCAAGACCGTCGACTGGGGCGCCACCCAGGCCAACATGACCCTCAACCTCGGCAACTCGCTCACCTTCTGCGGCGTGGGCGCGTCAAGCCCGGGAGCGTCAGCGGGCTGGTGCTGAGCGCCCACCGCCGAACGCGACCATGAGAACCTGAGGCACTGCCGAAGGGCCAGGAAGGGAAAGAGAGCGATGACGAAGCTATCATCACAAGGTCGAACCGTACTTCGCCGCCGTTCCTGGCCCATCCTCTGCGGAACAGCCATCACGGCCCTCGGCATCGGAATGCTGGCGGCCGTCTGGAAAGTTACCTCGGTGAACGGCTTCCGCATGGGCTGGCAGGGAATCCCCGTCTACCTGGCCCTGGCAGCAATCCTGGGCCGAATTGCCACCTGCAAGGTCGCCCTACACGAGGCCACACTGGTCGTCATCAACCCTCTACGCACCCACACCATCCCACGGTCCGCCCTCGCCCGAGCCGAGGTGGACGACCACGGCACCCTGGAGTTGCACCTCCACGATGACAAGCGCATCCCGTCGTTCGCGTTCGGCGGCTCACTCGTCGACCGCATCAAGGGCACCAGCGAGGAAGCGGCCCACACCATTACCACCTGGCACAACACCCCCCACCCACCAACTCCCGACCTTCGCCCTAAAACCCACTGGACACGCTCCCCCTGCGCCGACACCGCCCTCGCTCTATGCGCGGCGACCACAGCAGCGGGCACCCTCTGGATGGCGCTCAGCGGGGGTTCGTGACCGGCTCCGTCACCTGGTCCCGAACCCAAGAGGGAATCGGCCTGAAGCACCTCAACTGATCTACAGGTCTTGACTATTCCTCAGCGCTACGGGAGGCAGCAGGAGCAGGCATCGTTACGCGAACAGTCCTCAAAGGGGGTGCGATCGTGTCGCGCGCTATGCCGTGTCGCCAACGTGAGTTCTGTCGTTTTCGCGACGATCGGAACCACCACGGGAGGCAACCTGGGAGACCCCGGCCGCTGGGAGGATGATTAGCTCATGGCGGAATCCGGTCGGAGTCCCGCGGTGAAAGCGCTTGAGGAGTCAAAGCGGTTGCCCCTTGTCGTCAGGTGGCGCTTGCGGAGAGAGCAGAGCAGAAGGCGAACAGGAGTTCTGGTGTTTGCCGAGATCAGGGAGCCACTTCGAAGCCTGACGTACAAGGCGGGTGTCGTGTCTCTCCGGGAGAACGGCGTTGAGCTCTGCTCCCGCAGTCGCGACGCGAAGATGCCCAAGTTCGTTGAGCTTCCGCCCGGCGCGCACCGGTTCGAGTTCAAGGTGCTGCGAGTGAGGGCAGGGAGGAGTTCCTTGTTTCAGAGGGTCGTGGACCTGGAAGAAGGCGAGATCCTCGTCGCATTGTGTGATCCCGTTCAGTCGAACGTCTTCTACAGGCGAAGTCCGGACGCGGATACCTGGGAAGTCGGAGTCGTTTCGCCGTAGGCTCGCGGGAAGAACGCGCGGACAGTTCAAAGGGGTAGCCGTTCAGGCTCTGCGGGATCGGGGCCTGAACGGCTGCCAAGTGGGGGACCTCAATCGAACTGCTCGCCCCCAGTTGCCCCTCCGGCCGTGATCAGCGCCGCCGTCCATGCTGCGGTTGAGGGACGGGGGTGGTGGCTGCTTCGTGGACGGGAGCGGTGGAACGCTGGGCAGATATGTTCCCCCGTGCTGTGCTGCGGGCCTGTGCCGCGCGGGCTCGGGCGCTAGGTACCGGCCGTGCACTGAGGCGCTCGATACGCCAGGCCAGGGTCCTGGCGGGAGATCGGGCGTCGTCCAGAGTGCGCTGGGCGGCGGCCTGCTGGAGGAGCCGCTCAGGGTTGTGACCTGCGGCCTCGGCTTCGGCGAGGACAGCGGTGAGGGCGCCGAAGGCGGGGTCTTCGGTGAGCTGCTCGGCGTGCTCGGGTACGGCCTGGTGGAGGTGGCGGATGTGCCGGGTCACGGTCTGTTGCGGCGGTCGGCGCTGGGCGAGGGCGGCCAATGGCGCAGCGGCTGCCTGCTCGTAGGCGGCCTGGAGATGGATCAAGGTCTGGTGGGCGGCGGCGACTTGCTGGTCGTGGTGGCGGAGCTGGTGCCAGCGGGTGGCAGCGATGACGACGAGGATCGCGGCGTCAAGGAACATCGCCAGGGTGGCGCCGTCCTTGGGGGCGGGTTCGCGGACCATGGCTCGCACGGCGCCGCGTAGGGCGCGGGCATGGTGGTGCTCGGCTTGGACGCGGGATCGGGTGGCGCGCTCGAATGCCTCTGCTGCCTGGAAGAGTTGGGGCCGGACGGTCTGGGGCGCGAGAAGGGGGAGGACGTCGAGGGCTTCGCCGAAGGCTGCCAGGTGGGCCTGGGCGGCTGCGTCGTCGCCGTGCCCGAGGCGGTGGGGGATGCGCTCCGCGGCGGCGGTGGCCTGGTGCCACGGGTCGGCCTTACGCGGGCCTTGCTGTGGGTCGGCGGAGTCGAGGCGCTTTCGGATCTTGGGGAAGGACAGGTCCGGGGAGAGTTCGGAGCCGGAGTACCAGACCGGCTCCTTCGCACCGTTGGTGTCGCCTTCGAGGGCGACGGTGTAGCCGCGCACGTCACCGGACGGGAAGTGCTTGACGTCGACGAGGATGCCGTCGGTGCGCTGGAGCAGGCTGATGAACTCCTCTGTGCTGGTGGCGGCGGCCATCGCGGTGCGGACCGTGGTGCGCAGTCGTTCGCGGGCGGTGCGGGCCTGGCCGGCGCGCTTGGCCTTCTCCTGTTCCGCACGGGTGGGTCGCTTGGCGGCCGTGCGGTCTCCACGGACGACCTGGCGCAGGCCGTACTCCTTCTCGATCGCGGCGAGTTCGCGGTCCGCGGTGAGGTAGTCGTTCCAGTGGCGTGCGGTGCGCAGATCGGCGCGGACTTTGGTGGCAGCGATGTGGATGTGGTCGGGCGCGTGCCGCACAGCGACCCAGCGGCAGCCGTCCGGATCGCCGTCAGGGGCGATGCCGGTGGCGGCGACGACGCGGCGGGCGATGTCGGCCCACTCCTCGTCGTTGAGGTGGTGGTCGGTCTCGGCGGCGCGGATCGAGCAGTGCCACACGTGTTTCTCGGGTGCGCGGCCGAGCCGATCGGCCTGCTTGACGTGCAAGTCGAGGTCGGCGACCAGGCGCCTCTTCGTGGCGTCGAAGTCGTCGGCGCGGCCGGGATCGGGAGCGAAGCCATCCCAGGAAGCGGCCAGGTGAGGGTCGGTGTGGCCCTTCTTCCTGGTGTCGTACAGGTAGCGGATCAAGTTGGCGGTGTCCTGGCCGCCGGTGAGCTTCGCGATCATCGGGCCGCCTTGTGGCTGACGGCCTGGTTCGCGGCTGCCGCGATGTGGCGCACAGCCTCCGCGACGGCGTGCAAGGTCTGGTCGGTGTGGGCCAGTAGTTCGCTGTCCCCAGGGTGTGGATCGCCGCCGGAGTTGAGCTTCTTGGCGATCTGGTTGATGTTGCGGCCGATGGCGGCGACCTGCTGGCGCAGGGCGTTGAGTTCGTCGATGTAGTCGTCGAGCTGGGCGCGCTGGCCGGGCACGGTGAGGTCGCCGTGGACGTGGGCGAGGGTGACGTAGTGGGCGCCGCTGACGTTCAGCGACCTGGCCTTGGCGAGGATGGCGGCCTTCTCCTCGACGCTGTAGCGGGCATCGACCCGCTTCTTGCGCTGGCCGTTCGGGTCAGGTTTGCGACGGCGGGCGACGCGCTGCAGGGCGGCTGCTTCGGCGGCGTGCGGCAGCGGAACAGCAGCGGTGGTGGAGACGTCGGCGACGGGCTGTTCTTCCTCGGGCGCCCCCTGGTGCCCGAGTGCCTCCGCCACCCCTGGGGCGGAGGCTTCCCCGTGGGGCCGGCCTGTGGACGGTCCAGCGGGATACCTTGCTGGCCGGGTGGCTGGGGTGGTGGTCATCTCCTGCTGGGTGGTGGGGGCTTCGTGGTGCGGGTGGTGCATGGGGCGGTCTCCGTGGGGTGTTGGTGACTGACTGCCTGGTCAGGGGTGAAGTGGGCGGGATGGTGATGCCGGGTTGACCCGTTGCGGGGCGGCCACCCGTCCCCGCGCTGACCTGCGCGGGGACGAGTGGTGCGAGTCGAGCGGGACGAGCGATGGGGCGGCCGAAGGGGCTCAGAGGGCGACAGCGGGGGCTTCGTCGAGGGCGTCCTTCCGCTGGAGGGCGGCCTCATCGAGTTCGGCCTGCAGGAGGTTCTTGATCGTTTCTGCGTCGGTCCTGCTGAGGGGGAGGCTCCTGCTGCGGATCGCCGTTTCGATGTGGCGGCGCGAGGCACGGCCTCCGCGTCCCAGCGGCGCGGTTCGGGCGATGGCGAGGAGTTCGTCGGACACGGTGTGGTGCTGCTGGCCTTCCGGCTCGGCGAAAGGCTGCGCGTGCTTCGGCACGTCGGCGGCGTCCTGTGCCACCTCGGCGTAACCCCGCGCCACGTCGGCCTGCCGGTCCGCCACGTCGAGACCCGTCGGCTCCGGCTGATCGGAGTTGTCGTCGGTAGGGGCAGCGGGGCGGGCGTCGTTGTGGCTGCGGTTGGCAGGGTTGTGGCGTGCGGTGGCGTCGGCTTCCTGGGGGTGAGGTGTGGGGTGGCGTCGGATGACGAGGTAGAGGTGGACGGCGCCGGCCAGGGCGAGTGGGGCGAGGGCGGACAGTGCGCCGACGGTGGCGTTGTCCAGGTGCAGTCCGTTGGGGCGGGTCTGCTGGTTGAGGCGGATGGCGTGTACGGCATTGGCCCCGATGCTCACGCCGGTGGCCAGGCCGACGAGTGCCCCTACGTACAGCCGTGAGCGCAGCGGGGCGGTGCGCAGCATGAGCTGGGCGCCGATACCGATGGCGATGAAGCCGTCGATCACCAGGGGGAAGGTGTAGGTGAGCAATCCGCGGATGTGGATGGCGACGGCCATCTGACGCAGGGCGTCGTAGGAGAGGGCGAAGGCCACCGCGGCGAGCAGGGCGATGCCGAAGCGGATAGCGGTGGTACCCGGTATGGCGGTGGGCGCGCTGGTGGCGGTGCGGGACGTCAAGCGGAGGCACTCCAGGTGGGGTTCGGGCGGCGGCCACGGCGCGGGACGCGTGGCCGCCGTGAGGCGCGGTGACTCGTACCACCCGTTGCGTGCCTGGTCAGGGTAGGTACGGGAGGCATGACGATGTCGGGTTGACTCGTTGCGGGCCGGTCACCCGTCCCGGCGCTGACCTGCGCGGGGACGGGTGTGACGGGTCGAGTTGGGTCAGGCTGCGGTGCTGGTGGCGGATCCTGCGGCTTCGCCGGGTTCGGCTTGTTTCGCTGTCTCAGCCGCCGGTGCGGGGCAGTAGCGGGCCCAGGCGTCGAGGAACTGGTTTCGGGCGTAGCCCTTGGCCTGGACACCGCCGGGGAAGCGGTGATTGCCCGGACGGATGCCGTAGTCCTCCAGCAGGATCCCGAGGCGGCGCGAGGTCAGCCCGGTAGGGCCGTATTCGGCCCACGGCGCTTCCTCGTCGCTGTTGAGCTCTTCGAGCAGGCGGCTCGTGCGCAGCGCTGCGGGGTCGCGCTCGGCGGTGAAGACCCGCCGGATGTCGATCAGGATGCGGGTGCGCAGTCCTGTGTCCGCGTCCTTGCCCGACTCATGGTCGGTCATCACCCGGCAGGCCGTACGGGCCAGCGTGGGCCAGTCGCCTCCGGCGAGGTCGGCGACGATCACCAGAGGCTCCCAGTGTCGGCTGCGCGGTCCTCGACCGGCATGTCCGGCTCGATGTCCATCGCCTCGGCGCGTAGAGGCTGAAGCCAGGCGGTGAGGCGGTCGCGGACGGCGTGCAGGGCGGGGGTGTCCCGCCCGGTGCGGAACGCCGCGACGGTCTCGCCCGGTGCCCGGCGGCGCATCCGGATGACCACCGACCGGTCCATGATCGTGTCGGGCAGGTCACCGATGCCCGCCAGAGCGGCCATGGCGAACGTCGGAAGGCGACCGGCGTGTGTTCCGGGCCCGTGACGCGCAAGGTGGGCCGGTTGCGCTGGTGGCCGGCGTTCAGCAGGCCACGCAGGTCCTCGTTGCGCTCGGCCGCCTTGGCGGTGCCGAACAGTGTGTCGGCCTCGTCGACGAGGAGCGTGGGCGGATCCTCGGCGGTGATCGAGCGGAAGATCGCCGCCGGGCTGGCGTTGACCGTGATCAGCGGTGCATGCACGGTCTCGGTCACCACATCGAGCAGCCGCGACTTGCCACACCGCTTTGCCGGCCCCACCACCGCCAGACGCGGCGCATGCTGCCACGCGGGCTGTATGTGGGTGGCCGCCACCCACAGGGTCACCGCGGTGAGGGCCTCCTCGCTCGGCATCACGACGAACCGCTTGATCCGGGCCCGCAGGTCAGCCAATATCTGCGCCCCCTCGGACACAGGCACGACGTCGGGTCCGTCGTTGCGGACCTCGTCGGCGGGCGGCGCGGTGTGAGTTGGCTGCTGGTCGGTTGCGGCAGCCGGTGGCCTCGGCGGGGTGCCGTCGGCCTGGAGGGATGGCGTATTCGGCTGAGGATCGGTCATACTTGGCATCAGCTCCTCTGCTCGCGGGCCATACGGGACGGCAATCCCGGCCACGCGGGTCGATCGCTAGGGATGGCGGTTGAGAGGTTTGCGCTTGGCCCCCGGTGACAGCCGGGGGCTTTTTGCTTGCGGCTCTATCGGACGTGGGTCGTGAGGGCTCCTCGGGCTACTGCGGTGGGGCTACCAGTGTGCCACATGAATTGCCGTTCGCAGAAGTGTTCTGCATCTCGCAGGAAGCGTGCTACTGTGGTGGGGTTGCTGCATATGGCAGTGGCTTGCTACGAACGGAAGGAGGTGCCCCGTGACCGACGAAGACGCCCAGCAGGGTGTGCTGCTCAGCGGTGAGGCGAACGTCGCGGTGCGCATCAAGCTGGAGCGCGAGGCGCGCGGCTGGAGCACCAACGCCCTGTCCGACCGCCTGAACGAGGCCGGCTTCGAAATGAACCCGTCCGCGGTCTGGCGCATCGAGAACGGCAAGCGCCGCATCAACCTCGACGAGGTCATCGGCTTCGCCGAGGTCTTCGGCCTCGACCTGCGCAACCTCGTCGGCCCCCCGCAACTCGCCGCCCAGGCCCACGCCATGGAACTCATCGACGCGGTCGTGGACGCATTCCGCGAGACCCAGCGGGCCAACGCCGCCTTCGCCCAGGCGCGTGACGCCCTGGACGCGTACCTCGCCGAGCACCCCGACATCCGCGAGGAAGCGGACGTGATGGTCTCCAACGCCATGGCCGAGGCGTCCACCAAGCACCTGCTGGAGACGTACGGGCCGCCGCCCGGCGAGCACCGTGACACCGGCTCGTCCGACGAGGCATAGCCTCCGACTCCTGCTCCCGTCCTGGGCCCGCAAACCCCCAGCACGGGCATCTCACCCCCTCATCCCAGGCGATCTGCCGGCGGGCCGGTGTTGCCGCACCCATGCCCGCCAGAAGAGGACTCACCCCTTGCGCCAACCCGCAATACCCCCTGTCTCCGCACCGACTCCGCGCGCCGACTCAGCCCTCCCGCGCCTCTATCGCCCCGAGGAAGTCGCGGCCGTCCTGGGCTGCTCCGCCTGGTGGGTCAAGGACCGCGCCCGGCGGCGGCTCATCCCCTTCACGCGGGCCGGTCGCGCCTACCGCTTCACCGGCGAGCACCTCGCCGAGATCATCCGCATGCATGAGGCACGCCCTGCCTCCCCGCAGCAGCCCTCGGCGGCTGCTCCCGCTCCCAAAGCACCCACTCCCCAGCCTTCCCAGAGGTCTGCCGCGACCCCGGCTCGCCTGCGCGCCCGGCCACCACGCCGAACACGCCAGGGCCAGTTCGGGACCGCCGCGTAACACGAGGACGAGGAAGGGGAGGGGTACGTGGGTTTCGCGGAGAAGCGCGGAAACTACTGGCGCGGTCGGTACAAGACCGCGCCCGGCAAGCACAACACGGTCGTCGACGAGACCGGCAAGGCGATCCGGTTCGCCACCAAGGGCGAGGCGCAACGGGCAGCGGCCGAGGCAGAGAACAAGTACCGGCGCGGCGACTGGCGCGACCCGGCACTCGGCCAGGAGACCTTCGGCGAGTACGCGAACCGCTGGTACGAGGCCCAGGACCTGGCCGCCTCGACCATGCAGAACTACAAGCGCCACATCGAGGAGCACCTGCTCCCTGACTTCGAGGACAAGGCGCTCGCCGGCATCCTGCGCACGGACGTCGACCTGTGGGAGAAGAAGGAGAAGGCCGTCTACGCGGCCTCCAGCGTCAAGACCTGGCGCTCGACGCTCCACCTGATCTTCGAGGACGCGATCGACGAGGGTCTGATCGTCTCCAACCCTGCGGCCAGGCGGCGCGGGCGCGGCAAGCGCGCCGGCCGCTCCCGCGACCGCGGGCCGGAGAAGGTTGTCACCGACCCCCTCGGCATCCTGCTGACCGCCGAGCGGGCCGCTCTGCTCTCCGGCCGCGACGACGAGTTCGTCGCCGTCGTCCTCAAGGGCTACACCGGCATGCGTTGGGGCGAAATCGTCGGCCTGGAAGCGGAGTTCGCCCGGCCCGGTGCCGTGCGCGTCGAGTGGCAGCTGTACGAACTTGGCGGGAGCAGATCCAGCGCACTGGAGGCTGCGCCGACCCGATCCACCTGCAAGGGCTCACCGTCACCCGCGACGCCAAGTCAGGCGACGTCCTCTACTCGTACTCGACCGACGGTGAGCCCGGGGGCCGGTTACGGGTGGCCTGTGGCAACCGCCGGGCCTCGCGCTGCCCGTCGTGCGCCTGGACCTATGCCGGGGACACCTTCCACCTGATCCGCGCGGGGCTGACCGGGGATGAGCGCAAGGACGTCCCGGTGGCGGTCCGCACCCATCCGAAGGTGTTCGCCACGCTGACCGCGCCGTCGTTCGGGCCGGTCCACAACCGCCCCGACACCGGCCGCTGCCGCTGCGGCACCGCCCACAGCGAGCACGACTCCGCCATCGGCACGCCGCTCGATCCCGAGCGGTACGACTACGCGGGCGCGGTGCTGTGGAACAACCACGCGGGCGACCTGTGGCGGCGCTTCACGATCTACCTGCGCCGGGAGATCGCCGCCCGCGCCGAACTCTCCCAGACCGCCATGAAGGAGGTCTGTCGGGTCTCGTTCGGGAAGGTCGCCGAGTACCAACAGCGCGGGGCCGTGCACTTCCACGCGATCGTGCGACTCGACGGCCCCGGTGGTCCGGAGGATGTTCCGCCGTCGTGGGCGAGTGTGGCGCTGTTGGATGCCGCGATCCATGCCGCCGCGGCTCGGGTCTCGGTTCCGGTCCCGGCCGCCGGCACCCTCCGGGCGCGGGAGCTGCGCTGGGGTTCGCAGGTCGATGTCCGCCCGATCGGCACGGATGACGGCCAGGAACTGACCGAACAGGCCGTCGCCGCATACGTGGCCAAGTACGCCACCAAGGCCGCCGAGACTACCGGCACTGTAGACCGCCGGGTCGGCAACCGCGAGGCCCTCGACCTGTTCGACGTCCCCGCCCACACCCGCCGTCTGATCGAAGCCTGCTTCGACCTCGACCCGCACTATCCGGACCGCAAGCTGCGCGCTTGGGCTCACATGCTGGGCTTTCGCGGGCACTTCTCCACCAAGTCCCGCCGCTACTCCACCACCCTGGGCGCGCTGCGCCAGGTCCGCGCCGACTACCGCGCCCGCCAGGAACGCCGTGAGCGCGGGCTTCCCGATCCCGATGACACCTTGGAGGGTTCCACGCTCGTGCTCGCCCACTGGACCTACGCCGGACACGGCCACACACCGGGAGAGTCCTGGCTCGCTGCCAGCATCGCCCGCGACATCCGCACCAACCGCGACACCGCCCGCGAAGCCCTCGCCGACCTACCCGAAGACCAGGCGGGGGAGTGGTGACCATGACGACGGCAACTCCCGCTCGGCCCGCGCTCTATCGGGTTCCGGACGCCGTGAAGGTGCTGAACCTGAGCCGTACGGTGATCTATGAGCTGATCCGCACTGGTCGCCTGCGCACGGTCAAAGAGGGCCGTACACGGCTCATCCCTGCGTCGGCAATCGCTGATTACGTCGCGCTGCTGGAGCGGGAAGCTGGGGGCAAGCGATGAGCACGCGGCGGAGTCGCGGGGACGGCGGGCTCTACTGGAGCGAGACGCGGCAACGGTGGATCGCCGCCGCGAGTCTCGGCTCCGACCCCAGCGGCAAGCGGATCATGAAGCGGGCCAGTGGAAAGACGAAGACCGAGGCCAAGAACAAGCTCAAGGAACTCATCCGCAACTACGAGGACGGCTTGGCGCTGGCACCGTCCGGCTACACCGTGGCGAACGCGGTCAACGACTGGCTGGCCTACGGGCTGGCGGGCCGCGACCAGGGCACCGTGGACGCCTGCACCAGCCTCAGCCGCATTCACATCATCCCGGCGCTCGGGGCCCGAAAGTTGCGGGACTTGAGCGCCGAAGACGTGGACAAGTGGCTCGGCAAGCTGGCGCAGACTCTCAGCACTCGAACTCTGGAAGGCATCCACTCCTGCCTGAACCGCGCCGTGAAGCGGGCTTTGGCCCGGGACAAGGTGAAGCGCAACGTCGTGGAGCTGTGCTCGGTGCCGAAGGGACAGCCTGGCCGGCCGTCCAAGGCGCTCACCCTCGCCCAAGCCGAGGCGGTGCTGACTGCTGCCGAACGTACCTCGATGCACGCCTACATCGTGGTGGCGCTCCTCACCGGAGCGCGTACCGAGGAGATGCGGGCGCTCACCTGGGACCACGTTTACCTGCGTGGCGACCCCAAGACCGACCCGCCGACCCCGCCCTACATGGCGGTGTGGCGCTCGGTCCGCTCCGGGGGAGACACGAAGACCAGGAAGTCACGCCGCACGCTCGCGCTCCCCGCCCGGTGCGTGGACGTGCTGTGGCAGCACTGGGAAGACCAGGGCTGGGACCGCCTGGCGGCCGGCGACTCGTGGGAGGAGCACGGGCTCGTGTTCTGCTCGGCCGTGGGGAAGGAGGCAGACGCCTCGCACGTCCGGCGGGCCTTCCGGGCGGCTCTCAAGAACGCGGAGGGCGTGAACGCGGCGCGCCCCGGGAGCTGCGGCACAGCTTCGTCTCGCTGCTGTCGGACCGCGGTGTCCCGCTGGAGGAGATCTCGCGCCTGGTCGGCCACTCCGGTACGGCCGTCACCGAAGAGGTCTACCGGAAGCAGATCCGCCCGGTGATCCAGACGGGAGCGGTCGTGATGGACGGCATCTTCAAGCGCGATCCGAAGCCGTAGACACTCACTTAGACACTCAACAGCAAGCAGGGCCGGTCTCCCCATTGGGGAAACCGGCCCTGACCTGCATTTTCCGAAGTCGGGGTGGCGGGATTTGAACCCACGGCCTCTTCGTCCCGAACGAAGCGCGCTACCAAGCTGCGCCACACCCCGGTGTCGCTTCGTGGCCTTGGGCCCGGCGCGACGAGGATTACTCTAGCGGACCTCCCGCTGGAGACGAAATCCGGTTTTCCCCGGCGGCTCAGGCGCCGGTGTCAGGGTGAGCAGGGTCGCCTCGGGCGGGCAGGCGAAGCGGACCGGGGTGTAGCGGTTGGTGCCGCAGCCCGCGGACACGTGCAGATAGGAGCGGTGGCCGGCGGCCTCGTGGGTGGACAGGCCCTTGACCCGGTCGGTGTCGATGTCGCAGTTGGTGACCAGGGCGCCGTAGAAGGGGATGCACAGCTGTCCGCCGTGGGTGTGACCGGCGAGGATCAGCGGGTAGCGGTCGGCGGTGAAGGAGTCGAGCACGCGCAGGTACGGGGCGTGGACGACGGCGAGGGAGAGGTCGGCGTCCGTGTCGGGGCCGCCGGCGATGGCGGCGTAGCGGTCGCGGCGGATGTGCGGGTCGTCGAGGCCGGCGAAGGCGATCTCGATGCCGTCGTCGAGCTTGAGGCGGCCGCGGGTGTTGTTGACCCCGACCCACCCGGCCACGTCGAAGGCGTCGCGGACCTCTTCCCAGGGGTTGCGGGTGACGCCGATGGCCGGGTCGTTCTTGCCGTTGAGACCGTGCACGCCCCGGACGCGCTCGACGAGATAGCGGGCGGGGTTGCGCAGCTTGGGGGCGTAGTAGTCGTTGGAACCGAAGACGTACGCGCCGGGGAGGTCGAGCAGCGGGCCGAGGGCGTCCAGCAGTTCGGGGACGCCGTGGGGGTCGGAGAGGTTGTCCCCGGTGTTCACCACGAAGTCCGGGCGCAGCCCTGCCAGCGACTGCAGCCATCGGCGCTTCTTGTTCTGGCCGCTGACCATGTGGATGTCGGAGATCTGCAGGACGCGGATCGGCCGCATCCCGGCCGGCAGCACCGGCACCGCCACCCTGCGCAGGCGGAAGGACCGCACCTCGATTCCGGCCGCGTAGGCCACGCAGGCCGCACCGGCAGCTGTGATGCCCAGGGGTACTCCGTATCGCGCGCGCATGCCCTCCATGGTGGCAGACGGCTCGTCAGGGATAAATTTCCGGCCCTCCCGGCGGCGACCTGGCAGACTCGGGGCCATGACCACCACGCTCAAGCAGCGTCTGCACGACGACCTCACGGCTGCCATCAAGGGGCGCGACGAGCTGATCTCGTCCACCCTCCGTCTCACCCTCACCGCGATCACCAAGGAGGAGGTCGCGGGCAAGCAGGCGCGCGAGCTCTCCGATGACGAGGTGCTGCAGGTGATCGCCCGCGAGGCGAAGAAGCGCCGGGAGGCCGCCGACGCCTTCGAGCAGGGCGGCCGCAAGGAGGCCGCGGAGCGTGAGCTGGCCGAGGGCGAGGTGCTGGCCGCGTACCTGCCGAAGCAACTGGACGACGCGGAGCTGGCCGGCATCGTCGCCGCGGCGATCGAGGAGTCGGGGGCCGCGGGGCCCAAGGCGATGGGCGCGGTCATGAAGATCGTGACCCCGAAGGTCGCGGGCCTGGCCGAGGGCGGCCGGGTCGCCGCGGAGGTGCGCAGGCAGCTCGCGGACGGCTGACCGCGCCCGGCGGAACGCCGAAGGGGCGCCTGGACCGATCGGTCCAGGCGCCCCTTCGGCGTCATGTCACATTCCGTGGGGGATCAGCCCGGCCCGGTGCCACCCGTCTCAGGGGTGCCGGTCCCGGGGCCCGTGGTGCTGTTGGTCCCACCGCTGCGGCCGTTGCCGCCGCCGGTGGTGAAACCGTTGACACCGTCGGCGCCCAGGGTGTCGCCACCGAAGATGTCGCCGAGGAGACCGCCGTCCCCACCGTTGCCGTTGCCGCCGTTGTTGCCGCGGCCGTGGCGGTCGTCATTCTCGTCCCGCGGCTTCTCGGGATCCTTGATGGCGACCGTCGGCAGACTGGGCGAGACGGTGCCGGCCAGGGCGCCGGACATCGCGTCCTTCCAGATCGGGCCCGGGGTGTCGGCGCCGTAGACCTCGGCGTGGTACCGGCCGCCGATGGTGATGTTGGTCATCTTGCGCTTGTGGGCCGGGTCGCCGACCCAGACGGCACCCGCCATGTCCGAGGTGTAGCCGACGAACCAGGCGGCGAAGCGGTAGTCCGTCGTACCGGTCTTTCCCGCGCTGTCGCGGTCGTTCAGCCCGGCCTGCTGACCGGTGCCGTCCTCGACCACGCCCTTGAGCAGGGTGTTGATCGTGGAGGCGGTCTGCTCGGACATGGCCCGCTCGCACTCGGTCTTCGGCACCGGCAGCTTCTTGCCGTTCGCGTCGGTGACCGACTCGATGGCGATCGGCGTGCAGTACTCACCCTTGTTGGCGAAGGCCGCGTAGGCGGCGGCCATCTTCAGCGGCGACATCTCGTTGACGCCGAGGGTGAAGGAGGCACCGAGGCCGAGCTTCGTCCCGCCGGCGCGCTCGGTGATGCCGAGGGCGTTGACCATCCGCGTCACGTCGCACAGGCCGGCGTCGGCCTCGAGGGAGACGAAGTAGGTATTGATCGACTTCGCCAGCGCCTCCCTCATCCCGTAGGGGCCGACCTCGGACTTGCTCTCGTTCGGCACCTTGGCGTCGCTGGTGTAGCGGTTGCCCTTGCAGTCGGTGACGTCCGGGTACGGCATCTCGTACGGCGAGGGGTAGACCTGCGCCGTCGACATGCCCTTCTCCAGGGCGGCCGCGGCGGTGAAGGGCTTGAACGTCGACCCCGGCTGGTAGCCGGCGCCGCCGCCCATGCTCCGGTCGACGGAGTAGTTGATCTGGGTCTGGTTCTTCTTGAAGCCGTACGGGCGGGACTGGCCCATCCCGACGATCTTGCCCGTGCCGGGCTGGACCAGCGTCACGGCGGTGGCGACGTCGTCGCTCTTGTACACGTGCCGGCTGATCGAGTCCTGGACCGCCTGCTGCGCCTTCGGGTCCAAGGTGGTGCGGATGGTGAGGCCGCCCTGGTCCCAGCGCTTGGAGCGCTCGGCCTTGGTCTTGCCGAAGGCTTTGTCGCTGAGGAAGACCTGGTGCACGTAGTCGCAGAAGAACCCGGCGCCGTTGCCGGCGGTGATGCAGCCGTTCTTGGGCTGGCTGATCTTGAGGCCGAGCGGCTTCTTCTTCGCGGCGTCGGCCTCGGCCTGCGTGATGTCCTTCAGGTCGGCCATGCGCTGCAGCACCACGTCGCGGCGCTTCTTGGCCTCCTCCGGGTCGTTCACGGGGTCGTAGCGGCTCGGTGACTGGACGAGACCGGCCAGCAGCGCGGACTCGGTGAGCGACAGGTCCTTGGCGGACTTGCTGAAGTAGCGGCGGGAGGCGGACTCGACGCCGTACGCCTGTTCGCCGAAGAAGGTGATGTTGAGGTAGTTCTCGAGGATCTTCTTCTTCCCCAGCTCCTGTTCGAGCTGGATGGCGTACTTCATCTCCTTGATCTTGCGGCCGATGGTCTGCTGGGTGGCCTGCGCGACCTTGGTCGCGTCGTTGCCGGCCTCCTCGATGAAGACGTTCTTCACGTACTGCTGCGTCAGGGTGGACGCGCCCTCGGAGACACCGCCCTCCTGGGCGTTCTTGTTGAGCGCGCGCAGGATGCCCTTGACGTCGATGGCGCCGTGCTCGTAGAAGCGGGCGTCCTCGATGGCGACGATGGCCTGCTGCATCGACTTGCTGATCTTGTCGAGCCCCACGACCTTGCGGTCGCGCGAGTAGACGTTCGCGATCAGGTCGCCCTTGGCGTCCAGGATCTGGGTGCTCTGGGAGAGCGGCGGGCGCTTGAGCTCGCCCGGCAGGGAGTCGAAGCCGGCCGCGGTGCCCTTGGCGCTCAGTCCGAGAGCTCCGGCCGCGGGGAGGGCGATGCCGGCCAGCACGACGCCGGCCATGACACTGACCCCGAGGAACTTGGCGGCCTGCTGAGCGGTGCTGGTGCCCCCGCTGCCGGTGGGGCGCGATCGCTTGTGACCCATGGGGTGCAGCTTACGTTGCCATTCTTAAGACGTGGGCATGCTTGTTCGCCTACTCTGTAACAGACAGGCGCGAACACTGCGCACACGTCTGTCTTCCGTCCTCACTCTTGTGGGTGATGAGAACTGCCCGAATTCCTGTCATATGCCAGCCATATGACCTGGATCTCAGGCCCTCGAAGTGGCGATCTGGCCGTTTTGCGCCAATTCGCCTGTTCTGTCGTCGGCTCACTCCGTCGGGTGATCTGCCGCGTACGCATAGTCCGTTCGGGCCATTCAAGATTGGGCCTGAAAGGGCTGTTGCGCCGTGCCCACCTTCCGTAACGTCCTCAACTGGCAACGGTGAATATGCCGCTTGCCGCCGTGGGGGAGCCTCGATTCGGGAGAGGACGGCGCCAGCATGAGCAGCTGGGTTACGGACTGGAGTACGCAGGCCGCGTGCCGCACGACGGATCCGGATGAACTTTTCGTCCAGGGAGCGGCCCAGAACAGGGCCAAGGCGGTGTGCACCGGCTGCCCGGTACGCACCGAGTGCCTGGCCGACGCCCTGGACAACCGCGTCGAATTCGGCGTCTGGGGCGGGATGACCGAGCGGGAGCGCAGGGCGCTGTTGCGCCGGCGTCCCACGGTCACCTCGTGGCGCAGGCTGCTGGAGACGGCGCGCACGGAGTACGAGCGCAGCACGGGTGTGCTCCCGCTCGACGACGAGGGCTACGACGACTACGCCGCCGTCGGCTGACCCTGCGCGAGCCGTTCGCCGATCGCGCGCAGGCCCTCGAGGTCGTGCACGTCGCCGGGCAGGGCCGCGACGTCGACCATCGGCACGTCCGGGTGCACGGAGACGAAGCGGTCGCGGGTGCGCCGCTCGCGCGCGACCAGCTGCATCCGCTCGGCGTGCAGGCGCAGCAGGCCGGCGGCGAGACGGTCGGCGTCCAGCGGGTCCGGTTCCGTGGGCCGGCCCGCGGGCGGGTCCTGCGCGGGCGCGGAATCGGCGGGGTGGCCGTCGGGCGATTCGGGAGAGTTCGTGTCCGCACTGTCCGTACCCGGGGTCCCTTCGCCGCCGTCGGCCGTACCGAGTCCAGCTTTCCCGCGGGGCTGATCCACAATGCCGGCGCTTTGAAGATTTTCTGCGGGTTCGTCAAACTCCCCGGTCAGCTGGGGAGTTGGAGGATCATCGGTCAGGGCGCCGCGGCCCGCGGGACCATCGGCGTCCAGGTCGTCCAGCGCCTCGGCCGCCGCCAGCGCCCGTTCCGCCGTGAGCTGCGCCGCCCCGCTGCCGTGCACGCGGTTCAGCACCAGCCCGGCCAGCGGCATGTTCTCCGCCGCCAGCCGCTCCACGAAGTACGACGCCTCCCGCAGTGCGTCCCGCTCCGGTGCGGCCACCACCAGGAACGCCGTCCCGTTCGCCTGGAGCAGTTTGTACGTGGCGTCCGCCCGGGAGCGGAAGCCGCCGAACATCGAGTCCATCGCCGCCACGAAGGTCTGCACGTCGCGCAGCAGGTGCGCGCCCATGACCTTGCTGAGCGTGCCGGTCATCATCGACATCCCGACATTGAGGAACTTTACGCCCGCCCGGCCGCCGACCTTCGCGGGGGCCATCAGCAGCCGGATGAAGCGTCCGTCCAGGAAGGACCCCAGCCGCTTCGGGGCGTCCAGGAAGTCCAGCGCCGACCGGCTCGGCGGGGTGTCGACGATGATCAGGTCCCATTGGTCGAGGGCGCGCAGCTGGCCGAGTTTCTCCATGGCCATGTACTCCTGCGTGCCGGCGAAGCCCGCGGAGAGCGATTGGTAGAAGGGGTTGTCCAGGATCGCCCGGGCCCGCTCCCGGTCCGTGTGCTGCAGCACGACCTCGTCGAAGGTCCGCTTCATGTCGAGCATCATCGCGTGCAGCTCGCCGCCCGCGGACTCGTCGATCCCGGCCACCTTGCGCGGGGTGTTGTCGAGTTCCGTGAGCCCCATGGACTGCGCCAGCCGGCGCGCCGGGTCGATGGTCAGCACCACGGCCTTGCGGCCCCGCTCGGCGGCGCGGACACCCAGCGCCGCGGCCGTGGTGGTCTTGCCGACCCCGCCCGAGCCGCAGCAGACGACGATCCGGGTCTGCGGATCGTCGATCAGCGGGTCGATGTCCAATACCGGACTCTCCAGGCTCATGCGACCCCCAACCCCTGCTTCCGCAGATTTTCAGCCAATCTGTACAACCCGCCGAGATCGACCCCGTCGCCCATCAGTTCCAGCTCGTACGCGGGCAGCCCCAGCGCGGCCAGTTCCGCGCGCTGGGCGCGCTCCAGGGCCACCCGCTCCGCGTGCTCGTGCGCCTGCGCCAGCAGCGGGTCGACGAGCCGCTCCGCGAGGCCACCGCGCCGCGCGCCGCCCAGCCCGGCCTGGGAGAGCGCCTTGGCGATCGCTGTGCGCCGCCCGTCGCGCGCCGAGGCCACGGCCACGCCGTCCATCACCACCGGGCGCACCATGTTGATGACCACGGCCCCGGTCGGCAGCCCGGCCGCGCGCAGCTCCGCCACGCCGTCCACGGTCTCCTGGACCGGCATCTCCTCCAGCAGGGTGACCAGGTGCACCGCGGTCTCCGGGGACTTCATCACCCGCATCACGGCCTGCGCCTGATTGTGTATCGGGCCGAACCGGGCCAGCCCGGCGACCTCGTCGTTGACGTTGAGGAAGCGGGTGATCCGCCCGGTCGGCGGCGCGTCCAGCACCACCGCGTCGTACGACCGCCAGCCGGCCCGGTCCTTGCGGCGCACGGCCTCGCAGACCTTGCCGGTCAGCAGGACGTCGCGCAGGCCCGGCGCCACGGTGGTGGCGAAGTCGATCGCGCCCAGCTTCTTCAGGGCCCGGCCGGCCCGGCCGAGCTTGTAGAACATGTCGAGGTAGTCCAGCAGCGCCTGTTCGGCGTCGATGGCCAGGGCGTACACCTCGCCCCCGCCCGGCGCCACCGCGATCTTGCGCTCCTCGTAGGGGAGGGCCTCGGTCTCGAAGACCTGGGCGATGCCCTGGCGTCCCTCGACCTCCGTCAGCAGGGTGCGCCGTCCCTCGGCGGCCAGCGCGAGTGCCAGCGCCGCGGCGACCGTCGTCTTGCCCGTGCCGCCCTTGCCCGTCACGATGTGGAGCCTCACACCTGCGAGCCTAACCAGTAGAGGGCGGGGCTACGCAGGGGCGGGGCTGTGCCAGGCATTACAGTCCCCTCATGACGAAGTGGGAATACGCGACCGTGCCGCTGCTGGTGCACGCGACGAAGCAGATCCTGGACACCTGGGGCGAGGACGGCTGGGAGCTCGTCCAGGTCGTGCCGGGCCCGAACAACCCCGAGCAACTGGTGGCGTACTTCAAGCGGGAGAAGACCGCGTGAGCGGCGTCGAGCAGCGGCTCGCGGAACTGGGGCTGGAGCTCCCCGCGGTGGCCGCGCCGATCGCCGCGTACGTCCCGGCCGTCCGGTCCGGCGCGTACGTGTACACGTCGGGCCAGCTGCCCGTCGTCGAGGGCAAGCTGACCTGCACGGGCAAGGTCGGTGCCGAGGTCACCGCGGACGAGGCCAAGCAGCTCGCCCGCACCTGCGCGCTCAACGCCCTGGCCGCGGTCCGCTCCGTCGTGGGTGACCTCGACCGCGTCAAGCGCGTCGTGAAGGTCGTCGGCTTCGTCGCCTCCGCCCCCGACTTCACCGGGCAGCCTTCCGTCGTCAACGGCGCGAGCGAGCTGCTCGGCGAGGTCCTCGGCGACAAGGGCGTGCACGCCCGCAGCGCCGTCGGGGTGGCCGTCCTGCCGCTCGACGCGCCGGTCGAGGTCGAGATCCAGGTCGAGGTCGAGGACTGACGTCCCGTACCCCTCCGGCCAGGCCGCGCCCGGTCACCGGAGGGGTGCCCGGGCCCGTGCGGCCCGGGCCCTATCGAACATCCCCGCGCAAGCGCATAGCATCCGCCACATGACCACCACGAACCAGTGGTTCCCGCCGAGCTGGCCCGAGCGCATCCGCGCCCTCACCGCGGGCACCCTGGAGCCCGTCGTGCCGCGTCGTGCGGCGACCGTCCTGCTGCTGCGGGACGCCGATGGCGGCCCCGCCGTGCACATGCTGCGGCGCCGGGCCTCGATGGCCTTCGCGGCGGGCGCGTACGCCTATCCCGGTGGCGGGGTGGACCCGCGCGACGAGCGGCCGGTGGCCTGGGCGGGACCCTCGCCGCGGACCTGGGCCGCCCGGCTGGGCGACGGCCTGGACCCCGCCTCCGCGCAGGCGATCGTGTGCGCGGCCGTGCGCGAGACCTTCGAGGAGTCCGGCGTGCTGCTGGCCGGGGCCGACGAGGGCTCCGTCGTCGCGGACACCACCGGCGAGGACTGGGAGGCCGACCGGCGCGCGCTGGTCTCCCGGGAGCTGTCCTTCGCCGACTTCCTCGCCCGCCGCTCCCTGGTGCTTCGCTCCGACCTGCTCGGCCCGTGGGCCCGCTGGATCACCCCGGAGTTCGAGGAGCGCCGGTACGACACGTGGTTCTTCGTGACCGCGCTCCCGCCCGGCCAGCGCACCCGCGACGTGTCGGGCGAGGCGGACCGTACGGTGTGGCTGCGGCCCGCGGAGGCCGTGGCCGGCTACGACCGCGGCGAGATGATCATGCTGCCGCCGACGATCGCGACGCTGCGCGAGCTGCTGCCGTACGAATCGGCGGGAGCGGCCCTGGAGGGCGCCGCGGACGGACGCGACCTCGCCCCGGTGCTGGCGCGGGCCACGCTGGTGGGCGACGAGATCGTGCTGACCTGGCCCGGCCACGAAGAGTTCACCAAGCGCATGGGAGCCGCCGAATGACCTCGGCCCCGCAGCCCGGCAACCCGCGCGCGGAGGTCGGCGGGCGGGCGACCCCCCGCGCGTTGTGCGTGCTCGCGCCGAACCCCTCGCCGATGACGCTGGACGGCACGAACACCTGGATCGTCTCCGAGCCGGACTCCGAGCTCGCCGTCGTCATCGACCCCGGACCGCTCGACGACGGTCACCTGAACACCGTGGTGTCCACCGCGCACTCCCTCGGCAAGAGGATCGCCCTCACCCTGCTCACCCACGGGCACCCCGACCACGCCGAGGGCGCGGGCCGCTTCGCCGAACTGACCGGCACGCCGGTGCGCGCCCTGGACCCGGCGCTGCGCCTGGGCGACGAGGGCCTCGCCGCGGGCGATGTCGTCACCACCGGCGGCCTGGAGCTGCGCGTCGTGCCCACCCCGGGGCACACCGCGGACTCGCTCTCCTTCCACCTGCCCGCCGACCGGGCCGTGCTCACCGGCGACACCGTCCTCGGCCGCGGCACCACGGTCGTCGCCCACCCCGACGGGCGGCTGGGCGACTACCTGGACTCCCTGCGCCGGCTGCAGGCGCTCACGATGCACGACGGCGTCGCCACCGTGCTGCCGGGCCACGGCCCGGTCCTCGCCGACGCGCGCGGCGCCGTCGAGTTCTACCTCGCCCACCGCGCCCACCGCCTCGCCCAGGTGGAGACGGCCGTGGAGCAGGGCCTGACGACCCCCTCCGAGGTCGTCGCCCATGTGTACGCGGACGTCGACCGCGCCCTGTGGCCGGCCGCCGAGCTGTCGGTGCGGGCGCAGCTGGACTACCTGCTGGAGCACGGGCTGATCTGATGGCCGGTACGCCCCGCGGCGCGCCCCGCGGACGCGGAAGGGGCGCCCAGGGTGGGCGCCCCTTCGTACGCGTACGGGCGTCAGCGCGAGCGCTTGGCCAGCCGCTCGACGTCCAGCAGGATGACCGCCCGCGCCTCCAGGCGCAGCCAGCCGCGGCCCGCGAAGTCGGCGAGGGCCTTGTTGACGGTCTCCCGGGAGGCGCCCACCAGCTGGGCGAGCTCCTCCTGCGTCAGGTCGTGGACGACGTGGATGCCCTCCTCGGACTGCACGCCGAAGCGGCGCGACAGGTCCAGCAGAGCCTTGGCCACGCGGCCGGGGACGTCGGAGAAGACCAGGTCGGACATGACGTCGTTGGTGCGGCGCAGGCGCCGGGCGACGGCGCGCAGCAGCGCGGCGGCGACCTCGGGGCGGGCGTTGAGCCAGGGCTGCAGGTCGCCGTGGCCGAGGCCGAGCAGCTTCACCTCGGTCAGCGCGGTGGCGGTGGCCGTGCGCGGGCCGGGGTCGAAGAGCGACAGCTCACCGATCAGCTCGCCGGGGCCGACCACGGCGAGCATGTTCTCGCGGCCGTCGGGGGAGGTGCGGTGCAGCTTCACCTTGCCCTCGGTGACGACGTACAGCCGGTCCCCGGGTTCCCCCTCGTGGAACAGCGAGTCGCCACGCGCGAGCGTGACCTCCGTCATGGAGGCGCGCAGTTCAGCGGCCTGCTCATCGTCGAGCGCCGCGAAAAGCGGTGCGCGCCGCAGAACGTCGTCCACGAGCTCTCTCCTTGTCGACATCGCTGGGTCGGTCCCCATCATGCCCGACAGCAAAACAGTGCGATCAATCACAAGTCTGTCTTATGTGCTCGTGTGATTGTGCTCCGGGGGTCCGTTTGGGGGCCGGATCACGGCTCTCCAGGGCGATTGTCGGTGGCGAGGCTTAGGCTGGCCGGGTGTCCGATACGCCAAGTGCGCAGAAGAAACGGCAGGGTGGTGGGGCCGGGAGGGCGACCGCCGCCGCGGATTCCGCTGTGAGCGAACAGGCCGCCCGCAACACCCCCGCCGGCCGCGCGCGGGCGTCCGGCAAGCCCGAGTCCCGGCTCGCGATGGTCCGCAGGGCCCGCCGGATCAACCGCGAGCTCACCGAGCTGTACCCGTACGCCCACCCCGAGCTCGACTTCGAGAACCCCTTCCAGTTGCTCGTCGCCACGGTGCTCTCGGCCCAGACGACCGACCTGAGGGTCAACCAGACCACCCCGGCGCTGTTCGCCAAGTACCCGACGCCGGAGGACCTGGCGGCCGCCGACCCGGAGGAGCTGGAGCAGATCCTGCGCCCCACCGGTTTCTTCCGCGCCAAGGCGCGGGCGCTGCTCGGCCTGTCGGCGGCGATCCGCGACAGCTTCGGCGGCGAGGTGCCCGGCCGGCTGGAGGACCTGGTCACGCTTCCCGGCGTGGGCCGCAAGACGGCCAACGTGGTGCTCGGCAACGCCTTCGGCGTCCCCGGCCTCACCGTGGACACCCACTTCCAGCGGCTGGTCCGCCGCTTCGGCTGGACCAGCGCGACGGAGCCGGAGAAGATCGAGCAGGACATCATGGCGATCTTCCCGAAGAGCGAGTGGACGATGCTCTCGCACCGTCTGATCTTCCACGGCCGCCGGATGTGCCACGCCCGCCGCCCCGCCTGCGGCGTCTGCCCGATCGCACCGCTGTGCCCGTCGTACGGCGAGGGCGAGACGGATCCGGAGAAGGCGAAGAAGCTGCTGAAGTACGAGATGGGCGGTGGCCCCGGGCAGCGGCTCAAGCCGCCGCCGGGGTTCCCGGGCAAGGCGGCGCCGCCGCTGGAGGCGGAGTGACGCAGGCACGACCCGACATCGAGGACGTATCGGTCGACCGCGAGGGGTTGCCGTCCTGGCTCGGCCCGGTGGCCCGCGCGGTCGACGCCGTGCGGCCCGAGCAGCTCAGCCGTTTCCTGCCGCCGCCGAACGGCGGCCGGCCCTCCGCCGTCCTCATCCTTCTCGGCGCGGGGGCCGGAGGGCCCGAACTGCTCCTGATGGAACGGGCGGCCTCCCTGCGCTCGCACGCGGGGCAGCCCTCCTTCCCGGGCGGCGCGCTCGATCCGGAGGACGGCGACCCGCAGGGCGAGGGCCCGCTGCGGGCCGCGCTGCGCGAAGCCTGGGAGGAGACCGGCCTCGACCCGTCGGGGGTGCAGGTCTTCGGGGTGCTCCCACGGCTCTACATCCCGGTGAGCGATTTCGTCGTGACGCCGGTGCTCGGCTGGTGGCGTACGCCGTCCCCGGTGGGAGCGGTCGATCCGGCCGAGACCGCACGGGTGTTCACCGTCCCCGTGGCGGATCTCACCGATCCGGCCAACCGGGCCATGGTGACGCATCCCAGCGGCCTCCAGGGGCCCGCCTTCCTCGTGCAGGGCGCCCTGGTGTGGGGGTTCACCGCGGGCCTGATCGACCGGATCCTCCACCACGCGGGCTGGGAACGACCCTGGGATCGTGCAAAGACGGTCCCGCTGGGCTGATCCGCCATGAGACGGTGTCCAGGTGAATGTGCTGGACATCGTGTTGTTGCTGGCCGCCGTGTGGTTCGCGATCGTGGGCTACCGCCAGGGATTCGTCGTCGGCGTGATGTCGGTGGTCGGGTTCCTCGGCGGTGGTCTGGTCGCGGTCTACGTACTGCCCGCGATCTGGAACGCGGTCACCGGCAACGCCCAGCCCGGCACGGTGGCGGTCGTCGCGGCGGTGGTCCTGATCATCGTGTGCGCCTCGGTGGGCCAGGCCTTCACCACGCACCTCGGCAACAAGGCCCGTACGCACATCAGCTGGTCCCCGGCGCGGGCGATCGACGCCGTCGGCGGCGCCCTGGTCAACGTCCTGGCGATGCTGCTCGTCGCCTGGCTCATCGGTTCCGCGCTCGCCACCACCACCACGCTGCCCAGCCTCGGCCGCGAGGTCCGCTCCTCCCGGGTGCTGCTGGGGGTGGCGCAGATCGTGCCGCGCGAGGCCGACAACTGGTTCGCCGACTTCAGCTCGGTGCTCGCGCAGAACGGACTGCCCCAGGTCTTCTCGCCGTTCGGCAACGAGCCGATCACCGCCGTCCCCGCTCCGGACCCGGCGCTCGCCGACAGCGCGGTCGTCGGCCGCGCGCGGCGCAGCATCGTCAAGGTCGTCGGCACGGCACCGAGCTGCGGCAAGGTGCTGGAGGGCACCGGCTTCGTCTTCGCGCCGCACCGCGTGATGACCAACGCCCACGTCGTCGGCGGCGTCGACAACCCGACGGTGCAGATCGGCGGCGAGGGCCGGGTGTACGACGGCAAGGTCGTGCTCTACGACTGGCAGCGCGACATCGCGGTCATCGACGTACCGTCCCTGGACGCGCCCGCGTTGTCCTTCAGCACCACCGACGCCCGGTCACGGGACGACGCGATCGTGGCCGGCTTCCCGGAGAACGGCGGCTTCGACGTGCGAGCCGCCCGGGTGCGCGGCCGTATCCCCGCCTCGGGCCCGGACATCTACCACCGGGGCACCGTGGAGCGCGACGTCTACTCCCTGTACACGCTCGTCCGCCAGGGCAACTCGGGCGGACCGCTGCTCACCCCCGAGGGGCGGGTCTACGGCGTGGTGTTCGCCAAGTCCCTCGACGACGCGGACACCGGCTACGCCCTGACGGCGGACGAGGTCGGGCCGGACGTCCGGGCCGGCCGTACGGCGAACCGGCAGGTCGACACACAGGGCTGCGCCCTGTAGGCCTGCCGGGGGAGCCTGCCGGCCGGTGCGGGGCCGGGCGGTCAGTCGCTGCGGGTATGCCTCAGCCGAGCGCCCACCCAGCGGGCGCGGCGCCTGAGGATATGGGGAATACCGAGTCGGGAGCCTCCGGACCGATGGTCCGGGGCCTGCGTCCCGGTGGTGATCCGCGCTCCGTCGGCGCGGCGGTCGCGTGACACGTCACGGTAGTCGTGCGTCCAGCCCATACCGAGCTGTCTGCCCGGGGTCCATGGTCGGTAACCGCCTGGCGCTCCATCAGTTGGCCTATGCGCCCGGCATTTGGCTGATCGTCGTACGAGATTAACGATCCGGTTCGGGGTCCTTGAGCCAGTTGACCAGCTCGGTCGAGAACGCCGCCGGATCCTCCTCATGGGGGAAGTGCCCCAGACCGTCGAAGAGCCGCCAGCGGTACGGCGCCTCCACGTACTCCCCGCTGCCCGCGGCGTGCCGGGCCCGCATCGCCGGGTCGAGTGAACCGTGCAGATGCAGCGTGGGCACCCGCACCGGACGCTTCATGCGGCGGTTGAACTGGAAGCCGTCCACGCGGGCCAGTGAGCGCACCATCCAGCGGTACGGCTCGATCGAGCAGTGCGCCGTCGACGGGATGAGCATCGCCCGGCGGTAGGCGTCCACCGTCTCGTCCTCCGGCAGCCGGGGCCCCGACCAGTCCCGCAGCAGCCGTCCCACCAACGCCGCGTCGTCCGCGACCAGCTGCCGCTCCGGGATGAACGGCCGCTGGAACCCCCACACGTAGCCGCCGGCCGCGCTGTGCCGCAGGTCCGTCAGCATCGCCGACCGCCAGCGCCGGGGATGCGGCATGGAGCACACCGCCAGCCGCCGGACGAGCTTGGGCCGCATCGCCGCCGCCGTCCACGCCAGGTAACCGCCGAGGTCGTGCCCGACCAGCGCGGCGTCCGGCTCACCGAGCGAGCGGATCACGCCGGTGACGTCGAGCGCCAGGTTCGCGGGGTCGTAGCCGCGCGGTGTGCGGTCACTGCCGCCCACTCCGCGCAGGTCCATGGCGACCGCGCGGAAGCCCGCGTCGGCCAGCGCCATCAGCTGGTGCCGCCAGGTCCACCAGAACTGCGGGAAGCCGTGCAGCAGCAGCACCAGCGGGCCGTCACCGAGCTCGGCGATGTGGAAGCGGGCACCGTTCGCGGCGACGTCCCGGTGGGTCCAGGGCCCGTCGATGCGTACCACCGGGGAACTGTCAGCGACCGTCATGCCCTGAGCGTGTCACACCTTGGCCTCAACCGCGGCCCCCGTCGTGCCGGAGTGGGCGCTCCGGGGGTGCGGCTTGACACCCTGCAGCACCGCCGCCGTCTCCTTTGCCGAGGCGATGCTGCGCTCCGGCTTCTTGATCTTCTTGAACTTCGAGCGCGCCATCAGGCCCAGCACACCGGCCAGCACCAGATAGGCCGCGCCGACGATCAGGAACGACCAGGCGAGGCCCAGCCCGAGGTTGTGGATGCCGTACGCCGCCGCGAAGCTCAGCACCGGCAGCGAGAAGAGCGCCAGGATGCCGGCCGCGCCCACCGCGCCGCCGCCCATGCCGGCGCGCTTCATGTCCTGCCTCAGCTCGGCCTTGGCGAGGGCGACCTCCTCGTGGACCAGCTCGGACAGGTCCGCCGTCGCCGAGGCGAAGAGCTGACCGAGGCTACGGCTTCCGTTGGGGCTCACGGTCACCCCCACGTTCACGGGCTCGTCCGCTCGGCTCATCGGGTCCTCCGTCGTCGTCATGGTGCGTCAGTCGTCATCCGGGGCAAACGGGTTACCCCCCGATCATGCCCGACTCATCCTCGCCGCTGCCCCCGGAGCGCGCCACTTCCGCGAGCCTGCGGTGCTCGGCCGCCTTCGCCTCGTGGATCGCGGCCATGCGCAGGTGGAACTCGGGGTTCGCCCACTCGTAGACGTCGGGGACGCCGTCCCGGTCCTCGTCGCGCTCCTCGTCCTCGCACATGCGCCGGTACTTGGCGTTGCGGAGCTTCAGCAGCACCGCGGCGAGCACCGCGGCGATGAACGACCCGAGCAGGACGGCCGCCTTGACCTCCTCGGTCAGCAGCTGGTCGCCCTCGAAGGCCAGCTCGCCGATGAGCAGGGAGACCGTGAAGCCGATCCCCGCGAGCGTGGCGACGGCCAGCACGTCGGCCCAGGCCAGGTCGGGGTTGAGCGCCGCGCGGGTGAAGCGTGCGGCCAGCCAGGTGCCGCCGATCACGCCGAGCGGCTTGCCGACGACCAGTCCCAGCACCACGCCCAGCGTCTCGGGGCGGCCGAACACCTCGGCGACCGCGCTGCCGGCGATCGGCACCCCCGCGGAGAAGAGCGCGAACAGCGGCACCGCGAGTCCGGCCGACAGCGGCCGTACGAGGTGCTCGATCCGCTCTCCGGGGGACCGCTCCTCGCCCTCGCGGCGGTGGCAGCGCAGCATCAGGCCCATCGCGACGCCCGCGATCGTGGCGTGCACCCCGCTGGCGTGCATCAGCGCCCAGTTGACCAGGGCGAGCGGCACGTACACGTACCAGCCGCGCACCTCCTTGTGGAGCAGCAGCCGGAACAGCACGAGCCCGGCGAGGGCCAGCGCCAGCGCGACGAGGTTGATCCCCGAGGTGAAGAAGACCGCGATGATCAGGATCGCGAAGAGGTCGTCCACGACCGCCAGGGTCAGCAGGAACGCGCGCAGCGCCGACGGCAGCGAGGTGCCGAGCACGGCCAGCACCGCGAGGGCGAACGCGATGTCGGTCGCCGTGGGCACCGCCCAGCCCTGCAGGGAGCCGCCGCCGACGCCGTTGACCACCGCGTACACGACCGCGGGCGCGGCCATGCCGCAGACCGCGGCGATGACGGGGAGCGCCGCCGCCGACGGACGGCGCAGCTCGCCCGCGACCAGTTCCCGTTTGAGCTCGATGCCGGCGACGAAGAAGAAGACCGTCAGCAGTCCGTCCGCGGCCCAGTGCCCCACCGACAGGTCCAGGTGCAGCGACTCGGGCCCGAAGGTGAAGGCGACGGTGGACCGGTACGAGGCGCTCAGCGGGCTGTTCGCCCAGATCAGCGCGACGACGGCGGCCAGCAGCAGAATTACGCCGCCCACGGTCTCCGTCCGCAGCGCGTCGGCGACGTAGTTCCGCTCGGGGAGGGGCATCCGGCCCAGGAAGACGGAACGGCGGCGGTTGGTCGCGGTCACGGGGGGTGGACCTCCGGTCGGGCTCGGCATGGCTGATCACCTTGCCGACCAGACCTCCCCGCACGCCCCGATTCACTGTCGCGTTTCTTACGCGCGGTTACCGGGTCGGCGCCGGAGGCTCCGGCGTTCTTCACATTACGGACAATCGCCGGGGGTCGCAGGGGCGCTCCCGCCGCCGGGAAACGGCGAAGAGGCCCCCGCGGGGGCCTCTTCGGTGCGGTGACGCGGAACGGTCAGTCCTCGCTCGCGGCGCTCGGGAGCTTCGTCTGGATGAGGTCCATGACCGTGGAGTCCGTCAGTGTGGTGACGTCCCCCAGCTCCCGGTTCTCGGCGACGTCGCGCAGCAGGCGCCGCATGATCTTGCCGGAGCGGGTCTTCGGCAGCTCGGCCACCGTGAGGATCCGCTTCGGCTTGGCGATCGGGCCGAGCGTCTTGGCGACGTGGTCGCGCAGCTCGGCGATCAGCTCCTCGCCGTCCTCGGACGCGGCGGTGCCGCGCAGGATCACGAAGGCGACGATGGCCTGGCCGGTGGTGGCGTCGGCGGCGCCGACCACGGCCGCCTCGGCGACCTTCGGGTGCGAGACGAGGGCCGACTCGACCTCCGTAGTGGAGATGTTGTGGCCCGAGACGAGCATGACGTCGTCCACCCGGCCCAGCAGCCAGATGTCGCCGTCCTCGTCCTTCTTGGCGCCGTCGCCGGCGAAGTAGCGGCCCTCGAAGCGGGACCAGTAGGTGTCCAGGTAGCGCTGGTCGTCGCCCCAGATGGTGCGGAGCATCGACGGCCACGGCTCGGTGAGGACGAGGTAGCCGCCGGAGCCGTCGGGCACCTCGTTGGCGTCGTCGTCCACGACGGTGGCGGAGATGCCGGGCAGCGGGCGCTGCGCGGAGCCGGGCTTGGTCTCCGTCACGCCGGGCAGGGGGGAGATCATCATGGCGCCGGTCTCGGTCTGCCACCAGGTGTCCACGATCGGGCAACTGCCGCGGCCGATGTGCTCGCGGTACCAGATCCACGCCTCGGGGTTGATCGGCTCGCCGACGCTGCCCAGGACGCGCAGCGAGGACAGGTCGAACTTGGCGGGGATGTCGTCGCCCCACTTCATGAACGTGCGGATCGCCGTGGGGGCGGTGTAGAGGATCGTGACCCCGTACTTCTGGACGATCTCCCAGAAGCGGCCCTGGTGCGGGGTGTCCGGGGTGCCCTCGTACAGCACCTGGGTGGCGCCGTTGGCCAGCGGGCCGTAGACGATGTACGAGTGGCCGGTGACCCAGCCGACGTCGGCGGTGCACCAGTAGACGTCGGTCTCCGGCTTGAGGTCGAAGACCGCGTGGTGGGTGTAGGAGGTCTGCGTCAGGTAGCCACCCGAGGTGTGCAGGATGCCCTTGGGCTTACCGGTGGTGCCGGAGGTGTAGAGGATGAAGAGCAGGTGCTCGGCCTCGAAGGCTTCCGGGGTGTGCTCGGCGGACTGCCGCTCGACCAGTTCGTGCCACCACAGGTCGCGGTCCTCGGTCCAGGCGACCTCCTGGCCGGTGCGGCGCACGACCAGCACCTTCTCCACGCCGCCGGCGCGGGCGACGGCGTCGTCCACGGCGGGCTTCAGCGCGGAGGGCTTGCCGCGGCGGTAGCCGCCGTCGGCGGTGATGACCACCTTGGCGTCGGCGTCCTGGATACGGGCGGCGAGCGCGTCGGCCGAGAAACCGCCGAAGACCACCGAGTGCGCGGCGCCGACGCGGGCGCAGGCCAGCATCGCCACGACGGTTTCGGGGATCATGGGCATGTAGATGGCGACCCGGTCACCGGCCGTCACGCCCAGCTCGGTCAGCGCGTTCGCGGCGCGGCTCACCTCGTCCTTGAGCTCGGCGTAGGTGACGGCCCGGCCGTCGCCGGGCTCGCCCTCGAAATGGATCGCCACCCGGTCGCCGTTGCCGGCCTCGACGTGCCGGTCGACGCAGTTGTAGGCGACGTTCAGGGTGCCGTCGGCGAACCACTTCGCGAACGGCGGGTTGGACCAGTCCAGGGTCTTCGTCGGCTCCTTCGCCCAGGTCAGCCGGCGGGCCTGCGCCGCCCAGAAGCCCAGTCGGTCGTCACCGGCCTGCTGGTAGGCCTCCGCGGTCACATTGGCACCGGCCGCCAGCTCGGCGGGCGGAGCGAACCGGCGCTCCTCCTTCAAAAGGTTGGCCAGGCTCTCGTTGCTCACGCCGTGCTCCTTCGCAGGGTGTCCTCTTGTGTCCCAGGCCATAGCTCACCAGCCGGAGGGGCGAAATGACAAGGGTTCGCGGCAAAAATTGGTTTAGACCTGTCGCGGTGTCATGGGCGCCATGGGCGTCGTGGGTCTCGTGGGTGTTATGGGCGGAGTGCCCGGACATGGGCCGGCCCGCCGTCAGGTGCACGGCGGGCCGGGACGCGCGGGTCGCCTGATGCGGGCGGCCCACTCGGACGGTCTCAGACGGCGTCGAGCACTTCCGGCCGCACGGCGGCGAACGTGCCGGTCCCACCGTCGAGGACGTAGGCCTGGGCCTCGGCGACGTGGAAGTACATGCCGTGCAGCTGGAGTGATCCCTCGGCCACCCTGCGGGCGACGCAGGCATGGGCCATCAGATGGTCCAGCTGCTGTACGACATTGACGAGGCAGAGCCGTTCCAGCTCGTCGGCCACCGGGCGGTCCGCGAGGGCGACCTCGCCGCGTCCGGGCCGGCCGATGCGCTCCAGCCGCGCGAGGCTCGGCCGGCCGTGGCGGAGCCAGCGGGCCAGCGGGGTCTGCGCCCCCGGCTCGTGGCCCGCCCCGCTCAGCAGTGCCTGCATGGCACCGCACCCGGAATGCCCGCACACGGTGATGCTGCCGACCTTCAGCACCTCCACCGCGTACTCGATGGCGGCGCCCACGGAGTCGCAGGAGGCGTCGGCGCCGGGCGGCGGCATCAGGTTTCCCACGTTGCGCACGGTGAACAGGTCACCTGGCCCACTCGAGGTGATCATGCTGGTGACCAGGCGTGAGTCGGCGCAGGTGAGGAAGAGCTGGGTGGGCCGCTGCCCCTCGCGGGCGAGCCGCGCCAACTCGTCCCTGACCAGCGGCGCCGTGTTGCGCTGGAAGGCGCTGAGCCCGCCCACCAACTGCCCGGCGGCCCCCGCCTCCGTGCCCGGCTTGGTGCAGTGGTGGTTGCGCCACGGCGTCCAGGGGCGGCAGGCGTGCGCGCTCGACGGGACCGCGATCGGGGTTCCCGAGCGGCCCGTGAGGGTGGACCAGCCGCCGCGCGCCCGGTGGCCGTCGCACCAGTGCTGCAGCGATTCGTACGCCGCGTGGTCCATGAAGGAGCCGTCCAGGGTGACCACGGCGCGGGTCCCCTCCGGCACCTCCGCCAGCGCCCGGGTCAGCCGGGGCACCGCGAGGAAGGTCAACTGGCCCCGTACGTGCACCTGGTGGACGCCGGACTCCTCCGTCACCGTGATCCTGGTGTGCGTCAGCCGGCGCAGTGACAGGAAGACGGCCACCGCGATGCCGGTCAGGACCCCCTCCAGCACGCCGATCAGCAGCACCGCGCCGAGCGTCGCCGCGTAGACCGGGAACTCCCGGTGCCGTTGCACGTGCTTGATGTGCGCGAAGCTCACCATCTTCATCCCGACCACCATGACCAGGGCGGCGAGGGCGGCGAGCGGGATGTGCTCCAGCAGCCCGGCCAGCAGCCCGGCGCAGAGCAGCACCCACACCCCGTGCAGCGTCGTGGACCGGCGCGTCCGCGCGCCCGCGGCCACGTTCGCCGAGCCGCGGATCGCGCCGCCGGCCACCGGCAGCCCGCCGAGCAGGCCCGAGACCACGTTGGACGCGCCCTGTCCGAGCAGTTCCCGGTTGAGGCGGGCCGGCACGGCGTCCCCGGGCGCCCCGCGCCCGGAGCGCAGCTTGTCGATCGCCACCGCAGACAGCAGGGACTCCATGCTCGCCACCAGGGTGACGGTCAGGACGGCGGCGGCGATACCGAGCACCGGCCCGTGTGGCAGCCCTGGCAGCGCCACCGCCTGCCAGGCGGGCAGGTCGACCCGCGGCACCGCGATGGGCGCGCCGACGGCGGTCGCCGCCGCGACGGCTGCGAGCGGCGCGGGCACCGTGCGCAGTGTCCTGCCGGCCCGCCCGGGCAGGCGCGGCCAGCCGACCAGCACGGTCACCGTGACGCCTGCGATCAGCAGAGCGCCCGGGTGCGGGGATGACAACTGCTGTGGCAGGGCGGTGAGATTGGCGAGCGCCGAGCTGTCCGGGCGGGCGCCGAGCACGACATGAAGCTGGGCGAGCGCGATGGCGGCGCCGATGCCCGCCAGCATGCCGTGCACGATCGCCGGGCTGACGGCGAGCGCAGCCCGGGCCACCCGCAGGGCGCCCAGGGCGAGTTGGGTGAGCCCGGCCAGCACCGTGATGGCACAGGTGGTCCGCCAGCCGTAGCGCTGGACGAGCTCGGCGGTGACCACCACCAGGCTGGTGGCGGCACCGCTGACCTGGAGCGGCGCACCGCCCATCAGCCCCGCGACGATGCCGCCGACCGCGGCGGCGATCAGCCCCGACTCCAGCGGGGCGCCGGTGGCCAGGGCGATGCCCAGCGACAGCGGGACGGCGATCAGGAAGACGGTGACCGAGGCCGACAGGTCGTGCTGCCAGGCAGCGGTCCCGTCGTCGGCGCGGAGCGTTGGTGGCGGCAGATCCAGCGGTGGGATCTGCGACTGCTGCGGCTGTGGTTCTGGCGTGGCGTGCATGTTCCCGTCTCCTCCGGGGCGGCGCGGCTGCGTCCGGCTGGTGCGCGTACGCGGTCGTGGTCACGGCTGTTGCGGCGGGTGCTTCGGCCTTGCGAGTAACGGAATGCGATTGCCCGAACACTCTCAAGAGTCGGTAAATGGAGAGTAATGCAGACAAAGGGTCCGTGGATGAGGATTCGCCCGAACGGGCGAACGATTACCCGGTGAGAGTGAACCGTTCGCCCAGGACGAAGCCCGGATCGACCTGGGAGGCGAGGTCCGCGCCGGTCCTCGCGTTGCCCCAGCTCTCCGCGTTCTTGAGGTGGAAGTGGACCATCTGGCGGGTGTAGCGCCCCCAGTCGCGCCGCTCGTACGTGGCGTCCGCGGCGTCACGCATCGACCGCAGCGCGGCGCGGTTGGGCTCCTCCAGTTCCCCGAAGCACGGGGGGCGGCCCTTCTCCATGGCGCGGACCCAGTCCGAGTGCCCGACGGTGACCAGCAGGTCGTCGCCCACGTGCGAGCGCAGGAAGTCCACGTCGTCCGGGCCCTGCACCTTGTTGCCGACGACGTGCAGGGCGACCCCGAAGTCCCGGGCGTACTCCTTGTACTGGCGGTAGACCGCCACGCCCTTGCGGGTGGGCTCGGCGACGAGGAAGGTCATGTCGAAGCGGGTGAACATGCCGGAGGCGAAGGAGTCGCTGCCGGCCGTCATGTCGACGACGACGTACTCCTCGCGGCCGTCGACCAGATGGTTGAGGAACAGCTCCACCGCCCCGACCTTCGAGTGGTAGCAGGCCACCCCCAGGTCGGACTCGTCGAAGGGGCCGGTGACCATCAGTCGCGCCTCGCCGCCGTCGAGCGCGACGGGCCGGGCGCAGGCGGCGTAGACCGGGTTGTCCTCGGTGATCCGCAGCAGGCGGGAGCCCTCGCCGGGCGGGGTGGTCTTGATCATCGTCTCCGCGGACGCGATCCGCGGGTTGGTGCCACGCAGGTACTCCTTGATCTCCGGGAGGTGGGCGCCCATCGCCGGAAGGACGGCGGCCTCCTCCTCGTCGAGGCCGAGCGCCGGGCCGAGGTGCTGGTTGATGTCGGCGTCGACGGCCACGACGGGGGCGTGGGCGGCGGCGAGGTGGCGGATGAAGAGGGAGGACAGCGTGGTCTTGCCGCTGCCGCCCTTTCCGACGAAAGCGATCTTCATGTTCGTTAAGCGTAGTGACGGGGCGCGTCGCATGCGGATTCCGCCGCGGGAGTTCACCCGTCGGTGGACATCCGGGCTTGTCTGGGCTGCCCCCGCGGCCCGTCCTGGCTCCGGTCAGGGGTGGCGCGGGAGCCCGCGGCGCGCGTGACGATGCCCACTCGCCCACCGAGGCGCCGCCGGGGGTGCGTAGGGTCGTGGGTATGGGTACGACAGCTGATCCGCTCGCCGTTCTCGGTTCGCTCCCCGGTGTCGCCGAGTCGGTGGACACCGTACGGAATGCCGTGGACCAGGTCTACGGGCACCGGGTGATGCGCCGCCGCTCCGAGGAGGTGTCCTCGGAGGCGGCGCTGCGCGGCGCCCGCGGTTCCGCGGCGCTCGCCGGCGCCGACTGGGCGCTGGAAGAGGTGCGCAGGCGCAGCGACTTCTCCTCCGATGACGAGTCGCGCGCGGTGGGCGCCGCGCTGCGGCTCACCGCCGAGGCCGGCCAGTTGCTCTCCGTCTGGCGCCGGTCGCCGCTGCAGGCGCTGGCCCGGCTGCACCTGGTCGCGGCCGGCGGCGTCTCACCGGACGAGACGGTCGGCCGGCCGCGGCAGACGGGCGAGAAGGTCGAGGAACCGCTCCTGGACGTCGCCGAGTTCCCGCTGCCCGACACCGCGGAGGTCGTCGCGCGCCTCGACGGGCTCGCCGACCTGCTGCTGTCGGGCAGCCAGGCGCCGGCGCTGGTCGTTGCCGCGGTCGTGCACGGCGAGTTGCTGTGCCTGCGGCCCTTCGGCTCGTACAACGGCATCGTGGCGCGGGCCGCGCAGCGCGTCGTCCTCGTCGGGAGCGGTCTGGACCCCAAGTCCATCTGCCCGGCCGAGGTCGGCCACGCCGAACTCGGGCGCGCGGACTACCTGAAGGCGCTGCGGGGCTACGTCTCCGGCACGCCCGAGGGCATGGCGGCCTGGATCTCGCACTGCGGGCAGGCCGTGGGTCTGGGCGTACGGGAGAGCGTGGCGGTCTGCGAGGCCCTGCAGCGCGGCGCCGCGTAGCACGTAGCACCCGCCGGCCGCGCCCGGCGGGATCCGGGGGCACAAGGTTGCGGCGGCACCGCGTGGGTGCCGCCGCTGGCATGACGGTCGGGTTACCAGGCGTGCACGATGTCTGCCCATCAGGTCGGGGACTTTGCCCGTACCTGGTGCGGCCGGCCCGGTCAGCGGGTCCGCGTCGCGTGGGTTCCCAGCTGTCATGCTCGGTCCGTGGGGCCTGATTCGACGGGGTTCCTCGCGGAAGTCCGTGGTCTCGCGGGCCGTACAACCTTTCTACTGCACCTTCGGGAGAACCGGAACCCCTCACCGCAGTTCTTTGCTGCATACGGGGTCTGATCAGCGCGATCTCCCCGAAGGGTGCGTTCGGGTGCCTATCAGTACAGGACGGGCCTGCGCCGGCGGGCCGCGTACCACACGAGTCCCGCCGTGGCGGCGGCCGCGCCGACCGCGGCGAGCGCCAGCACCGGACCCGAGGGCATCGTCAGCGCGGGCACCCGCTGGTGCAGCCGGACCGGACGGCTGAAGGTGAGTATCGGCCATTCGCGTGACGCCGCCTCCCGGCGCAGCCCGCGGTCGGGGTTGACCGTGTAGGGGTGGCCGACCGACTCGAGCATCGGGATGTCGGTCACCGAGTCGCTGTAGGCGAAGCAGCGTTTGAGGTCGTAACCCTCGGCCGCCGCGAGCTCGGTGATGGCCCGCGCCTTGGCCGGGCCGTAGACGTAGTGTTCGATCCGGCCGGTGTAGCACCCGTCCTCGACCGCCATCCGGGTGGCGATGACGTGGTCCGCGCCGAGCATCTCGCCGATGGGCTCCACGACCTCGGCGCCCGAGGCGCTGACGATGACGACGTCGCGGCCGGCCAGGTGGTGTTCCTCGATGAGGGAGGCCGCCTCGTCGAAGATGATGGGGTCGATGAGGTCGTGGAGGGTCTCGGCCACGATCTCCCGCACCTGCTGCACGTTCCATCCCCGGCACATGTCGGAGAGGTACTTTCGCATCCCCTCCATCTGGTCGTGGTCTGCGCCGCCGAGCAGATAGACGAACTGGGCGTACGCGGTCCGCAGCACGGCGCGGCGGTTGATGAGGCCGCCTTGGTAGAACGGCCTGCTGAACGCCAAGGTGCTCGACTTGGCGATCACCGTCTTGTCGAGATCGAAGAACGCGGCGGTGCGCGGCGACAGGTGGTTTTCCACGAGGACGAGCATAGGGACCCACCATTCGGCGTAAGCTCCTGCGCGTGGGTTTGCCTGAGAAGGCCATCGGGTACACCATGGAAGTCACGGATCGTTCGCGACCGTGCTAACCCGGTCTGGCTCCTCCCCCCCCGAGTCGGACCGTGGGGACGACCCCCGCTCTCCCCCCCGGCGGGGGTCGTCGCATGTCCGGGGGCATATTCAGGCCTTGAGTCCGGACGCGCCCGGCATGTGATCGGCCCCCCGCGGCTTCCGCGGGGGGCCGGTCTTTTTTCTTGTGCGACTACCGTGAGTGACGGATCGCATTCGTTGCGCTGCCCGGCGGAAGCCACTCGGGTGGGTGGCGGGGATATCCACAACGGCCTGGTTATCCACGGATTACCACCAAGATCATCAATTTTCGGCGACTCACGAGACTCTGGCGGCAAATGCCGCGCCGGAGATGGGTCCGGTGCATGTGCCCGATACCGACGGGACGGGCCGGAACGAGCGAGGGGGACGCCGAGGTGGCCGAATCATTCAACGATGAAACAAAAGGAACGCGTGGCGGGTGGCCGTCCGGGCGGGTGTCCGGACGCCCGCGCGGAAAGGACGAATCCGATGGCGGCCCGCTGATCGTCACCGAGGACGGGGCCCTCCTGGACGACCTGCTGCGTCTGTGCGCCGCGGCCGGCGCGGAGCCGGAGGTCGCCTTCGGGGTCCCGCCGGCGCCGGGCAGCTGGGAGGGTGCGCCGCTGGTGCTCGTCGGCGCCGACGACGTCCGCCGGGTGCCGGACACGGCGCACCGCCGGCGGGGCGTGCTCCTCGTCGGCCGGGACTTGGACGATCCCGACGTGTGGCGCCGCGCCGTGGACGTCGGCGCCGAGCACGTCGTCTTCCTGCCCGACGCCGAGACCTGGCTGGTCGACCGGATCGCCGACGTGGCGGAGGGCGCCGGCGACCCGGCCCTGACGATCGGCGTGGTGGGCGGCCGCGGTGGCGCGGGCGCCAGCACCCTGGCCTGCGCGATGGCCGTCACGGCCGCCCGCTCCGGGCGCCGCACCATGCTCGTCGACGCCGATCCGCTCGGCGGCGGGCTGGACGTGCTGCTCGGGGCCGAACGGGTGGGCGGGCTGCGCTGGCCCGACCTCGCCGAGTCACGGGGCCGGGTCAACAGCGGCGCCCTGGAGGAGTCGCTCCCCTGTACGCACGCCCTGAGCGTGCTCAGCTGGGACCGGGGCGACAGCGTCGTCATCCCGCCGCCGGCCATGCGGTCGGTGATGGGCGCCGCCCGGCGGCGCGGCGGCGTGGTGGTCGTCGACCTGCCGCGCCGGATGGACGAGGCCGTGGCCGAGGCGCTCGCCCAGATCGACGTCGGCCTGCTGGTCGTCCCGGCCGAGTTGCGCGCGGTCGCCGCCGCCGGCCGCGTCGCCTCGCGGATGGCCATGGTGCTGCGGGACCTGCGGGTCGTCGCCCGCGGCCCCTTCGGCTCGGGGCTCACCGACGAGACGCTCGCCGAGCTGGTCGGGCTCCCGCTCGCCGGCGAGCTGCCGCCGGAGCCCGGCCTGCGCCTCGCCCTGGACAGCGGCGAGGCACCGGGAAGCAGCGGCCGGGGCCCGCTGGCAGGGTTCTGCTCGGCCTTCCTCACCGCGGCGCTGCCCGGTGGCGGGAGCGTGGCCGCATGAGCGCCGACGTGATGACACCCGCCCTGCTCGACGCCGTGCGCCTGCGGCTGGCCGCCTCGGGGGACGAGCCCACCCCGGCCGGCGTGGCCGCCGCATTGCGGGCGCAGGGCCGGCTGCTGGGCGACACCGAGGTGCTCGACGTGGTGGCCGCCCTGCGCTCGGAGATGGTCGGCGCCGGGCCCCTGGAGGGGCTGCTCGCCGAGCCGGACGTCACCGATGTCCTGGTGAACGGGCCGGACGAGGTGTGGGCCGACCGGGGCGCCGGACTGGAGCGCACCGACGTGCGGTTCGCGGACGCCGCGGCGGTGCGCAGGCTCGCCCAGCGGCTCGCCTCCGCGGCCGGACGACGCCTGGACGACGCCCGGCCCTGGGTGGACGCCCGGCTGCCGGACGGCACCAGGCTGCACGCGGTGCTGCCGCCGGTGGTGGTCGGCGCCCCGTGCCTGTCCCTGCGCGTCGTCCGCACCCGGGCCTTCACCCTGGACGAGCTGATGGCCGCGGGCAGCATGGACGGCGGTACGGCCGCCCTCCTGCGGGCGGTGCTGGACGCCCGCCTGTCGTACCTGGTCTCCGGCGGCACGGGCTCCGGCAAGACCACACTGCTGAGCTGCCTGCTCGGCCTCGTCCCGCCGGGCGAGCGCATCGTCCTCGCCGAGGACTCCGCCGAGCTGCGGCCGCGCCATCCGCACGTCGTACGGCTGGAGACCCGGCCCGCCAACCAGGAAGGCGCCGGGCTGGTCACCCTGCGGGACCTCGTACGGCAGGCGCTGCGCATGCGGCCGGACCGGTTGGTGGTCGGCGAGGTGCGCGGGCCCGAGGTCCTCGATCTGCTGGGCGCCCTCAACACCGGTCACGAAGGCGAATGGCACGCTGACCGTACACGCACCTCTGCCGAATCGTCAGGACGGCCGATTGGGGCGCGTGAACGACGATGCCCCCGGGATGTACCCGAGGGCGGTCGTTCGGCCGTTCAGCGGCGAGCAGGCGCGGTCAGTGGTGCGCGCGGCGAAGGACGTCGAGCAGTGCGCGGGCGGCGGTGCTGTCCAACGCGTCGCCCGGGTCGTCGAGGTGCTTCGCGGCGATCGCGATCACCTTCCCCAGCGCCGCAGTCATGGGCTCCAGGAACACGGCCCGTTCGGCGTCGCCGATCGCTTCGCCAGCCTCCAAGATCGTCTCAACCACCGCGTGAAGAGCGACGGCGGCTTCGACCTCGGCGACGTCTGCGGCCCGGTCCAAGGGGGAGCCCGGCTTGGTCAGGGCGAACACGGTCTTCCCCGTGAGCGGGTCGGTGCCAAGTCGGCGCGGGGCGGTAGCCTCATGCATGTCATTCGCTCCTCTAAGCGAGTGGCCAAGCCCCGGGACGGTTGCCTCCGTCGCCGGGGTCCTCTCGCCGTTGAGCATACGCGCATTCGCGCATGCGCGGTCGCACGATGACGCACATTCGCGGACGCTAGGCACCATGGATCTTGACCGCTCCGTTCCCGTGTGGCCGCAAGTCGCCGACGAGCTCAGGCGGCGCTTGGACGCGGGTACGTACCCGCCCGGCTCTCGTTTCCCGGCGGTCGTCGACCTCGCGGCCGAGCTGGACGTCGCCGCTTCGACCGTTCAGAAGGCGGTGGCGGCGCTGCGCGCGGAGGGGCGACTGCGGACCGTGCTCGGGCAAGGGTCGTTCGTCGCGGACGTGTAAACGCGAAAACGCCCCCCAGCGGTTCACTGAGGGGCGTCTTAGCAGTTGGCCGGGTCAGTCGGTACCCCCGGCAGCGATCGCGGCGCATCCGCCACACCAGTCCTGCGGGCGGCGGCGAGCCGTCCACGCGTCGCGGTGGGTCGGGTGGAAGTCCTGCTCGTTGTGCGTCACGCACAGAGCCATCCACTTGTCGGCGGCATCGATCAGTCCATACTCGGCGCAGTTCACGGACGCCGTGAGCGCACCGGTCGCGCGGACCTTCGCCGCCCAGCGAGCGCCGGGGATCGTGGCGGCGTCGGCGTTCTTGTCGGAGGCGAAGAGTTTCGTCGTACCCGCCGCCTTCGTGGCGCGGGGCTTGCGGCCCTTCGGGGCCTTCCGCTTGGCCTTGGGCTTCGGAGCCTCGACCGGCGCGGGAGCGATCGGCTTCACGAGCTCAGGCGACCGGCGTTCGCAGACCTTGCACGTCGAACCGGTAATGACCGGCTCGCCGTAGACCCCTTGCTTGCCGCAAGCCGTCCAGCCGGAGGCCAGGATGACGTGCACAGCGGCCCCCCGGCCCATCGCGCGGTGCGTGTGTTCGGTGTTCATTCGGTACCCCTCCGCAGTTGCCTGACTCCGCTCTGTAGCGGCGCCGGGAACATTTGAAGACGCTGTTCGGAGGCTTCTCAAGCTCGTGACCAGGGCAAACGCAAAAAGCCCCGCCCCGGCTCGTGATGAACCAGGGCGGGGCGGCGTGTAAACGGTCTAAGCGACGGCGGCCAGGTACCGGCGTGCGGTCCGCTCGGACACACCGAGTCGGTCGGCCAACATCCGGCCGGTCACGCGTTGGCCAGTGGCGGCCAGCTCGCGGACGGCGTCGCGGACGGCGGACATGTCGGCAGCCGGTGCGGCCGGTCGCCGTTCCGCTGGAGTCGCCTTCGGCCTGTTCGTGACCGTGTCCGGTCGCGTGGCCTGCTGGGCGACTGGGGGCGTGTCCGGGACCGGTGCGGCCGGTCGGTCGGCCGGGGCGTCCTGCGTCGTCAGCGGGTCGGCAGCGGGCGCGTGACGCCGGTGCATCCGCCACACGGTCAACGGGAAGACCGCGTGCAGTCCGGCGGACACCCAGGTGTCGACGGCGGCCAGCGGCTCGACGGTCAGCACACCGGCCACGTTCGCGGCGACGGCTACGGCCACGGACAGCGCGACGTCACGCCGTGTCCGGACAGCCCACACCATGAACAGGTCGACGGCCACGGGCACGGCCGGAGCGACGACCGTCGGCACGCCGTGGGACAGCGCCAGGTCGCGCTCGACGGCGAACGAGATGAACATCGCTGCGGCGAGGGCGGCTACGCGGACGGCGGTGGTTACGGAGATGCGTCTCAAGCGGTCACCTCGATGACCTCGACGGGCCAGCCGGCTACCAGGTCGAGGAGCTCGGGGTCGCGGCGAGCGATCCATTCAAGGACCGGGGCGGCGTTCTTCGACGTGTTGCACTCCGCGCAAGCCGGGACGAGGTTCACCGCGTCGTCGCTACCGCCGTGAGCCTGCGGTATGACGTGGTCGGTGTGCTCGGCAGGGCCGCCGCAGTAAACGCACGTCCACAGGTCCATCGCTTCGATGTGAGGCATTGCGGCGCGGCGGAGCTTCGGGTTGTCGCAGTCGCGGCAGTCGACGTTGAGGCCGTCGGCGCGGGTGCGGTTGTCGCTGAATGCGTCGAGCGGGAGTTGCTCACGGCACTTGCGGCACCGCTTCAGGCCGTCCGGTCGAAGTCGCGCACGGCCAGCAGCTATCTCGGCGTCGGTGCGGGCAGCGAGACGAGCGCGGTGCGCCCGGCTGTCGGCAGCGTGGGCACCCGGATTCGCGGCGCACCGGGCGCGCCCGGCGGCAACGTGGTGCGCCCGGCAGATCGTGTCGATCCCGCCGGGCCTGTGCGCGTGGCGCTTCATGTCGCCCACGTCCGCCAGGTGCGGCCCGACGCGGCACCATGCCTGACCGTCCGGCACGGGGTGTGGCCAGCGGTTATCCCATCGGCCCATGGGTTGTCTCCTTCGTTCGCTTGGATCGCCCCGGATACGCCGAAGCCCCCCGGACGAATCCGAGGGGCGTCAGGCGATGGGAGACGCAACCGGGAGCGACCCGGTCATCGTGGAAGTGGGCCAGCTGGCGGCGGGCCTGCTCAGGCGAGATCAGCGATCCGCCGCCGCAGGTCGTCGCCACTCGTACGGACCTCGGGAGCGTCCACCTCGACGATCGCGTCCAGCATGGTGATCATCTGGTTTTCGGCGATGGTCGGGTAACCCGCCGTGCACCACTTGCAGGGCGCGCCCCGATGCACGTAGCTCCTGTGGCGCGGACACAGCCTCGGGTCGACATGCGCGGGGGCGGCTTCGGCCCTCTTCCGCGCCGCCTGCTGACGGGCACTGGGTCGCTTGGTCACTTTTTCTCCTCGATGGTGTAGCCCATACGGGCGCGAGACTGCGGGGTCATGCCGAGCGATTCGCCGAGCGCCTTGACCTCGCGGATCGTGGCTGCGGTACCGGTGCCGTCGAACAGCGTGCGTTCCAGGTGCACGTACGCGGCCACGAGGCCGATCTCCGACTCCGACCACAGCCACGCGGACGGGGTGGCCCAGAGTTCATCCCAGCGGGACGCCTGCGCGTCCGTGAAGTTGGCACCAGGCGGTATCGCCGGAGTAGGCAAGTCGCAGTAGTTCGGCAGCTTGGTGGTCGACTCGCCGCGCTGGATCGGGTTGCGGCGAGCGGGTTGCTTCATTCCGGGCACACCGGCCACGGTTCACCTCACGTTGTGTGGTCGGGGCACGCCCCGGAAAGTTGATACTGGTCAACAAATGCTCGATTCCCCTCCCCCGCGCGTTGAGCCCCCGGGGTCGAAGGGGCCGCCCGCCGGGTGGGGGTCACAATTAGTGACCGAAGGACTCGCGAGCGGTCTTCCGGCCGTGACACGGCGCGCAAAGCGCTTGCAAGTTGGTCTCGTCGAAGCCCCGTGGGCCCTGGATGCCTAGCCCGTCGATGTGGTCGACGACCTTCGCGGGCGGCGCGGCGATCGCGGGCTGGTGGCTTGAGTCTTCACACCACGGGTGCTCGCGGAGGTAAGCACGGCTGGCACGCAGCCAGCGCGCCTGGTCGGTCGAGCTGCCGTCGTTGTGGCTGTCGCGGTACCTCACCCCGGTAGCGTTGTACCGAGCGTGCGCCCGGCACTTACCCCGGTAGGTCTTGCACTGGCACCCATCCACCGGGCACATCTGTAGCGATGCACGCGCACCCTGAGGGCGCGGCCCTGGCTCACATGGGCACTCGGCGCGGGTGCGGCCCTTGGCCTTCCGGGGCTTAGGTTCCGGCTTGGGTGGCTGCGGTACGGCACCAGGCACCACGCCGCGCCAGTCGCCGTCGGCGGGGATCACCATTCCGGTAGCGAGGAAGTTCGCGGCCACCTCGTCGGCGACCTCGAACGTGTCGCCAGCGCTGAGGACCTTGTCGCCCAGCACCAGCTGGTGGAAAGCGGCGACGCGGAGCAACATCAAGGGCGCTCGCGCAGTCGCTGTACGTCGTCGTCGTGCGCCCACGACATCGGCTCGCCGTTGTACAGCGCGGCGGCTCGCTCGCTCGTGGACATGTCGGCCCACTCCCGCTGCGTGATGCCGGGCGGCGGGTAATCGAGGGGTGACGGGTCGGTCATGTGTACTCCTTGGGTTGGGCGCCGACGGGGCGGCAGCGATCGGCCACCGCCCCGAGCCGGCTGATTGGTCAGGCGGCGCCGTCGACGTACTCGGCTTGGCCCTTGGCGACCAGCGCGGCGGCGTGGTGCTCGTCGATCTCCAGCTCCTGGCCATTGACCGTCGATCGGATCGCACGCTTCGGCTTCGCAACGACGCGGCCGTACGACTCGTCGATGGCTCGGACCTCGGCGGCGCCACGGTCGATCGGGAAGCCGTACAGATCGACGGCGGGGCCCTCGGATGCCGTGACCGGCGTAGCTTCGGTGACGTCCGGGCAGTCGGTGTACAGGCCGAGCTTGTCCCAGTTGGTCACCCACGCGCGCCGGGTGAGAGCGGCCCCGTACACCTGCCGGGCGGCGTCAGCGACCCGCTGGGCGTCGATGTATGCGTTCGCGGCCTTGGACACGTCGGCTTCGACCAGCTCCGCGATCGCGGGCATCTCCCGGCGAACAGCGGCCTTGAGCGCGGCGTCGGCCTTGTGGACCTCGGCGGCGAGCTGTCGGAGGGCGCCGATCACACGCGGGCGGCGGCGCTGGGCGGCTTCCAGGTGCGACGGCTCGTCGAGCGGATCACGACCGGCGGCCATGGCATCGCGACCGGCAGCCTCGTCCTTCGCGATGGCGGCGGCCTCCCAGCTGGACATCAGCAGCTCGGCGTGTTCCGACTCGTAGTCGACGAACCGCTCGTAGGCGGCCTCGCGGGCGTCGAGGAACTTGTGAAGGGGCTTGGGGAGGAAGGCACGGGGCGGGATGCCGGTGATGTCGGCGTAGATCTGGGACACGGGGTCTCCTTCGAGGTGTGTGTAAACGCGGTGTGGATCAGTCGCGCGGCTTGGCGCGCAGGTGGTAGCCATCAGCCCACTTGTTCACGAGGGCCCAGACGACATCGCAGGCGATGTCGGCCGCTTCGTCGTACGGGATATCGACCCAGTCCGGCACGGTGAGTGCTTCGACGAGGCGTGTGTATGCGGCTTCACGGGCTGCGACCGTGGACAAGTCGTCACGGGCATTCACGAGGTGAGCTCCGGCGACACGGCGGACGGTCCTGGCCCAACGCTTGCTCACGGGGCCACGGCTCATGCGGCGTCCGACAGCGCCAGGCCGAACACGTACGTACTGCGTCGACCGTCACGCGTCGTCTTCCGGACGACCCACCCGGCATCACGCAGAAGCCGGACCATCACGCCGAGCGGAACAGTCGCCTGCTGCCGTCGGGTGAGCTCGTCGTTCACGGCCCACATGACGCGGGTGACGTTCTCGTACGAGCCGGGGCGCTGGTCGATGACGTCGGGCAGGACGTCGGCAAGCCGGGCGGCGTGGATCTCGTCGCCGGGGCGAAGGTGCTTGGGGTTCATGGGTGGCTCCAGGCATGGCGAAGGGGCGCGCTGCGCGGTCAGCAGCACGCCCCGGGGCGGTTTGGCGTGTGAGGTTGTGGTCGGCGGCTAGATCGTCAGCAGGACGAGCGCGAGGAGTATCAGGAGCGACGAGCCGGCTGTCCAGCGGAACAGCGCGATCAGGTCGGCGCGGGTGATCGTGGGCATGGGTTCCTTCACGTGCGGGCGCTGCGGATCTCTCGGTCGAGCGCGTAGTTCGCGGCGGCGGCGATCATCGCGGCGCGCTGGCTTGCGGGCAGGTGGTCGGGGCCGCGCAAGTCCGAGGTGAGCTCGTCGAAAGCGCGGGCGCGGGTCTCCGGAGATGCGAGTTCGGCGGCGGTGTAGCCCTTCGACCGCAACGCAGCGCGGGCAGCCCAGCGGATCGCCTTCCAGGCGCGGTACGGCACATGCAGGTAGTCGTCCATGGGCGCTCCTCAGTGGTTGGGCAGCAGGCTCGGGGCGTGGGCGGTGAGCGTTGCGTCGAGGTGGCTGAGGGCTTCGTCGTTCTGACGGCGCCAAAACTCGGCGTCGTCGGGGTCGCCCCGGCGTATGGCGTCGGCGCGGTTCGCGGCAGTCCTCGTCAGGTGCGACCAGTTGGCTGCCAGCATTGGCGGGCACGCGGGATGGGCCAGCATGACTGCGAGGTTGGCGGTCGTGTAAACGGTCGTGGGTGCGGCCATGGGGCCTCCATTCGGGAACGAAAGAACCGCCACCCAGCGCGATGCTGAGTGGCGGTGTTGGTGAGGGGACGGTCGTCGCGTGCTCGGCCGTCAGCGGGGCAGCAGTGGCGTGCTACGGGCGTCGCATGGGACGACGGTTGCCGACGATCGCGGCAGTGTCGGGCTGGCGGCAAAACACACACCAGGTGTCGCCGCGAGTCGTCCAGAACGGTCCGGCGCACGACTCGCACTCGCGGAACTCCTTGGTCACCGGCTTACCGCGCCAGCGAAGCCACGCCGACCGGGCGGCGGCGACGCGGGCGCGGGCACGCTCGCGGAGGTCCGGGTCGATGATGTTCCAGCGGGACCGGCGGTCGACGGCTCCAGCGTCGTACGCGCGGTGGCAGCTACGGCACAGCGGAACGTACGCGTCGAGCGAGTCAGCGTAGGTGCGGCGGCGGCGCTGCGATCCGCGATGCACTCGGGCGTCATCGAGCTTGATCTCGTGCCCGGCGTCGCGGTTCAGAGCCCAGTCGCTGGCTTGCAGGCCACAGATGTAGCAGCAGTGGTACTTCGCTGGACCGCGCTGGAAGGAAGCGCGCTGGTGGACAGCGGTATACGGGTTAGACGGCATGGGAGGACCTCCAAACGGTGGATGGGTCATGCGGGCGGCCCGGAAGTGCGCCAGGCACGAACGGGGTGCTCACGCTGCGGCGAGCGCGCGTCCCGAAGGCGGGCATCGGCGCGGCGGGTGCTCAGGCGAGGCGCGGACGGGGCGCGAGCGAGGGGCGCCGGACAGGGCCGCGTGACGCGTGGTGACGAAGAAACGTCACTTCAGGATTGTTGGCTTAGTGAAACCGACCGACCAAAACTACTTGTTGGAATAGCGAGTGACGGTTCTACGTCACGAACCACCACTCCGGCGGGCAGTGCTCAGCTTTGCGCTAGCGCTCTTTCACCGGCGGTTACGCCCGCAGCGCCTGGGCGCCAACGGCCCCGGAGTCGCACCCCGCGTCATCCGCGAGGGCGGCCCCGAGGCCGTCGCTACCCGTGCCGTCCCCAGGCACCCGCCGCAGCACCGAAGTGCCGCGCCACATGTACTAAGTGGGCCAGCACCTCGGAATTGGCTCGGGTCCGTCCCACATAGTGGAGACCAAATTAGTGACGTCGGCCACAACGCCACTGCTGGGCGTGTAAACGACGAAGGGCGGCGCCCCGGGGTCATCGCCCGAGACACCGCCCGTCGGCCGTCAGTGCCGCCGTCAGTCGGCGAGGTCGACGTGCAGTGCGGCCAGTTCCGCCTCCGCCGGGTCCAGGCCACGAAGCCACGCCGGGCCGTCGTAGTCGATCGTCACCCGCGCCGGGTCGAACCGCTTCGGTGCGCCGGGGGTCGCCGGACGGACGACTACCCGCGTACCCAGGTCGGCCAGCAGTGCCCGGCGGCCCTCCTCGTCGCGTCGCTCCCACTCGTCGGCGACGGTGCCTCCGGCGTCGACCCACCTGCCGACGGAGTGCTCGGCCTCGGCCTTGAGCTCGGCCTGTCGCTTCTCCAGTACTTCCAGCTGGCGGTACGCGATGCGCACCGCTGTGCCGTTCGGGTCAAGCGCCTGCAAGTTAATCGAGAGTCGTTCGATCGACGCGGACACCTCGGAGAGTTGGAGGACGGCGGACCCGTCCGGCTCGGCCCAGCGCATCCGGGTGAAATTGCCGAACCGACGGAGGTAGTCCTCAGTGACCAGCTCCTCCAGGTATCGCGCCGTGACGACGTTCGGGCGGTGGATGCCGCGCTTCCCGACACCGGCACGGCACACGTACGTCGAGTAGTCGACGCCCTTCACGGCTCGCCGCTGCCGGTACATCGGGCCGTCGCACTCGGAGCAGCGGGCGATGTGGAGGAGGACGGACTTCCCGGAGCGGTCGGTGCCGCGCCCCTTGGCCTTTTCGTCCAGCGCCGCGCGGACAGCGGCCCAGGTCTCGGCATCGAGGAGTGCGGGGCCAGCTGATATGGGCTTGCCCTTGTTGTCGAGCACGGGCTGATTGGTCAGGGCACCGCGCTTGGTGCCTGGCGTTGCCTGGATGAGCCACCCCCGTACGGCGGGCGTGTACAGCACGTCGCGGAGGGTGGTCGTGTGCCATTGCTGCCCCCGGAGCTCTCGCCCGGCACGGGCGCGGGCGTGATCTGCGGGCGGGAGTACGCCCCTCTTGTTCAGGTCGCGAGCAAGGGCAGCGATCGGCTCGCCGTTGTGGACGAGCCGGCTGGCACACTCGCGGATGATCGCGGCGGCGGGCTCGTCGATCTCCCACCGCTTAGCGTTGACCGGTCCGACCACCTGGTACCCGTACGGCGGGAGCCCTCCGAGGTGGTTGCCCTTGGAGCGGTGGTGCTCCTTCGACGCGGTGATGCGCGCCTTGATCATGTCGCGCTCGTACTCGGCGAACGACGCGAAGACGTTGACGATAAACCGCGACGTCTCCGGGGTGAGTACGCCGTCCGCCGTGACGATGGTCGTATTCGTGGCTTCGGCGGCTTTCAGGAGCCGTTGAAACTCCCAGACCGACCTCGCGTACCGGTCGAGCTTGGCGGCGAGCACGTAGTCGGCCCTGGGGAGCCGGGTCAGCACCTCACGCATGCCGGGGCGGTCCTCAAGCTGGGACGCGCCGGAGACGTTGGTGTCGGTCGCGATGTGGACGACGGTCCAGCCACGGTCGGCGGCGTACCGCTTGCAGGCGGCGATTCGGTGGTCGGGCGCCTCGTCGGCGAACAGGCGAGATAGGCGGTCGTAGATCACGACGGTAGGCACGGGCGGCCCTTTCCTTGGATGGCTAGGAAGTGGGCCATCCGCCCTGTGCCTGTTCATGCACGGTTTACGCGGCACGCGGGCGGCTGCGGGACGGTCCACGCCAACGCCGCGGGGGATGTGCCCGCCCGGCTGGAGGCGCTGGGTGCCGTGGCGGGTCTGGACCGGGCAGCGCTGCACAGCCAGTTGGCGGCCGCCCTGTCAGTGGTGGTGCATCTGGTGCGGGACCGCTCGGGCCGGCGCCGGGTCGCCGAGATCCACGTCCTGGAGCGCGGGCCGGACGGGATCGTCGGCACGGTGCCGGCCCTGCGCGGTGCCGAACGCGGCCCGGGATGGGACCGGTTGGCCGCGCTCTGCGAGAGGGGGCGGCCATGAGCGCCGCGGTGCTCCTTGCCGCCCTGTCGGCGGGCGCCGCTGCCTGGGTGGTGTGCGCTCGGGACGAAGTCCTGCGCAGGGCGCGGACGTTGCTCGGTGGCGGTCCTGAGGCCCGCGGGACGCCCGGCGGGCTCCTGGGGCCAGTCGGGATCGAAACCCGCCTCAGCGGGCTGCTGGAGCCGTTCCGGGTGCGGTTCGGCTGGCGCCTCGGCCGCGAAGTGCTTCTCCTGCCCGGCGGGTTGGTCGCGGGACTGGCCGCAGGCTCGGTGCTGCCGGTCCTGCTCGGGGCGGCCGCGGTGCCACTCGCCGGGCGCGGGCTGCGCGAGCGGGAGCGGCGGGCCGAGGCGGAACGGCGGGCCGTGGCGGTGGGTGCGCTGTGCGCGGCGGTCGCCGGTGACCTGCGGGCCGGACTGGCCCCGCCCGCCGCGCTGGCCGGTGCGCTGGGCCGTGAGGGTTGGCCGGAGCGTCCCGGCCTCTCGGACGCCGCGCTGCCGTTGCTGGCCGCCGCCCGGTTCGCCGGTGACGTACCCGCGGCGCTGCTGGCGGCCGCCCGGCTGGAGGGCGCCGAGGGGCTTTCCGGCGTCGCCGCGTGCTGGCGGGTGGCGATGGACGGAGGTGCCGGGCTCGCGGACGGCCTGGACCGGATCGCGGCCGCGCTGCGTGCCGAACGCGACCAGCGGGAGGACCTGAGGGCCCAGCTTGCGGCGCCCCGCTCCACCGTGGCGCTGCTGGCCCTGCTGCCCGTCTTCGGGCTGGTCCTTGGCACCGGGCTGGGCGCGGATCCGCTGGGCACCCTGCTGCGCACACCCGCCGGGCTGGGCTGCCTGGCGGCGGGCGGGTCATTGGAGTGGGCCGGGCTCGCCTGGACCGCGCGCATCGTCCGGACCGCGGAGGGCGGGTCATGAGCGGCGACGTCGTCCACAGGCTGGGGATCGTCGTGGCCGTCGCCGCCGCCCTCTGCGTCGCGGGCGCGTTCGCCGCCGCCCGGAGGGAGCGCGCCGCGCGGCGCAGGCTCCGGCTGCTCATGGGCATGGCACCCCCTGCCCGGCGCGGCAGCAGGTGGCCGGGTACGGCCCCCGTCCGGGAATGGGCGCCGGTCGCCGGGGTCGCTCTGGGCGCGTTCGCCCTGGTCGGCGGAATCCCCGGCGCGGCGGCCGGGATCGGTGCCGCTTACGCGATACGTCGCCGGCAGCGGCGGCCCCGGCCCGCCGGGCCCGTGGACCAGGCGCGGGCCGCGCGACAGCTGCCACTGGCGGCCGATCTGATGGCGGCCTGCGTGACGGCCGGGGCGGGTCCCCGCGAGGCCGCCGAGGCCGTCGGGCCGTCCCTCGGAGGGCCGCTCGGGGAGGCGCTCACCCGCGCCGCCGCCGAGCTCCGCCTGGGCGGCGACCCCGCGCAGTGCTGGGGCCGGCTGGACCGGCTCGGCTGCCGAGAGCTCGCCCGGTGCCTGGAGCGGGCCACCACGACGGGAGTGCCGCCCGTCGAGGAGATCGCGCGGCTGGCCGCTGGCTGCCGCGCCGAACACGCCCGTCGCGGGGCGGCGCGCGCACGTCGCGCCGGAGTGCTGGTCACCGCCCCGCTGGGGCTGTGCTTCCTGCCGGCCTTCCTCCTCGTGGGGGTCGCGCCGGTGGTCATGGGGCTGGCGGGGGCGATCCTCGCCGGCACGACGAACTGAAGGGGGAGTCATGCGAGTGAAGCGTTGTCTGAGGAAGCTGAGCCGCCGCTGCCGCACCGGCGAGCGCGGGATGACCACGGCCGAGTACGCCGTGGGCACGCTGGCGGCCTGCGGTTTCGCGGCCGTGCTCTACAAGGTGGTCACCTCGGGCGCGGTCAGTTCCGCGCTCAGCGGGCTCATCAAGCGGGCCCTCGATGTGGCGTTCTGAGCGCCGCGGCGACGCCGGCTACGTCACGGCGGAGGCCGCGGTGGTCATCCCGTCGCTGGTGTTCCTCACGGGGCTGCTGCTGTGGGGGCTGGCCGCGGCGGCCGCGCAGATCCGCTGCGTCGACGCCGCACGGGCCGGAGCGCGCGCGGCCGCCCGCGAGGAGCGGGACGGCGCGGTGCTGCAGGCGGCCCGCACGGCGGCTCCCGCCGGGGCCGTGGTCTTCCTCCACCGGGGCGGCGATGTGGTCCGGGTGACCGTCGAGGTCCGCTCCCTGTCCCTCACGCTCCGCGGGGAGGCGGTCGCCGCCGTGGAGGGAACGGGGGAGCGGCCGTGAGCCGGCGAGCGGACGACCAGGGCTCCGCGACGGTCTGGACGGCGCTTCTGGGGGCGCTGCTGGCGCTGGCCGCGTGCGCCGTGCTGACGTTCGGCGCCGCCGTCGCGGCACGGCACCGCGCGGGGGCGGCCGCGGACCTCGCGGCGCTCGCCGCCGCCGACCACGCCCTGCGGGGTGGCGCGGAGGCCTGTGCCACGGCCGGACGGGTGGCCGCCGCCCAGCACGCCCGGCTGTTGCGCTGTGTGGTCAGCGGTGAGATCGCCGACGTCACGGCCGCGGTCGGGCCCGCCCGGGTGCGCTCCCGGGCCGGGCCTCAGGGCTCCGGATCCGGGGCGGGCGCGGGGACGGCGGGGGCGGGCTCCGACGGGCCCTCCGTCGCAAGGAGCACGTCGAGCAGACGTACCGCGCCCTGCTTGTCCAGCGGGTCGTTGCCGTTGCCGCACTTGGGCGACTGCACACAGGAGGGGCAGCCGAACTCGCACTCGCAGGAGGCGATCGCCTCGCGGGTGGCGGTGAGCCAGCCGCGGGCGGTGCGGAAGGCCCGCTCCGCGAAGCCCGCGCCACCGGGATGGCCGTCGTACACGAAGACGGTCGGCAGCCCGGTGTCCTGGTGGAGCGGCACGGAGACCCCGCCGATGTCCCAGCGGTCGCAGGTGGCGAAGAGCGGGAGGAGACCGATCGAGGCGTGCTCGGCCGCATGGAGGGCGCCGGGCAGCTCCTCGGGGTGGATACGCGCCGCGTCGAGCTGATCGTCGGTGACCGTCCACCACACGGCTCGGGTCCGCAGGGTGCGCGGTGGCAGGTCCAGCCTGGTCTCGCCCATCACCTCGTTGGTGATCAGCCGGCGGCGCAGGAAGGAGACGACCTGATGGGTGACCTCGACGGAGCCGAAGTGGAGGCGGGCCTCGCCCCACTCCTCCACCAGGTCCTCGTCGAGCACGGAGATCGCCGTGGTGTCGCGGGCCATCGTCGAGTACGGCGGGTCGGCCCGCTCCACCAGCGCGACGGAGTCCTCCAGGTCCAGGTGCCGGACGAGATAGGTACGGCCCTGGTGCAGATGGACGGCGCCTTCGTGGACGGTGGTGTGCGCGGCGCCCGCGTCGACGGTGCCGAGCAGGCGCCCGGTCCCGGCCTCGACCACCTGGACGGGCTTGCCGCCCTCGCCTCGGATGTCGGTGAGGTCGGCGGCCCTCTCCCGCCGCGTCCAGAACCAGCCACCGGTACGGCGCCGCAGCAGGCCGCGGCGCTCCAGCTGCGGCAGCAGCCCGGCGGTCTCGGGCCCGAAGAGCGCCAGGTCCTCCTCGCCCAGCGGCAGCTCGGCCGCCGCGGCGCACAGGTGCGGGGCGAGGACGTAGGGGTTGTCGGGGTCGAGCACGGTCGACTCGACGGGACGCCGGAAGAGGGCGTCCGGGTGGTGCACGAGGTAGGTGTCCAGCGGGTCGTCGCGGGCGATCAGCACCGCCAGTGCCCCCTGGCCGGACCGTCCCGCCCGGCCCGCCTGCTGCCACAGGGAGGCCCTGGTGCCCGGGTACCCGGCCAGGAGCACGGCGTCGAGCCCGGAGACGTCCACGCCCAGCTCCAGGGCCGTCGTGGAGGCCAGTCCGAGGAGCCGCCCGGTGTGCAGGTCCCGTTCGATGGCCCGGCGCTCCTGGGGCAGGTAACCGCCCCGGTAGGCGGCGACCCGGCGGGGCAGCCGGCGGTCGATCTCGGCGAGGCGTTCCTGGGCGATGACGGAGATCAGCTCGGCGGCCCGCCGGGAGCGCACGAAGGCGACGGTGCGGGTGCCGTCGAGCACCAGGTCCGTCAGTAGGTCGGCGGCCTCTGCGGTGGCGGTGCGGCGCACCGGGGCGCCGTGCTCCCCGCTGAGCTCGGTGAGCGGGGGCTCCCACAGGGCGAAGGCGACCTCGCCGCGGGGCGAGGCGTCCTCGGTGACCTCGGCGACGGGCACACCGGTCAGCCGGGTGGCGGTGGCGCCGGGGTCGGCGGCGGTCGCGGAGGCGAGGAGGAAGACGGGATCAGCCCCGTAGCGGGCGCAGACGCGCCGCAGCCTGCGTATGACCTGGGCGACGTGCGAGCCGAACACGCCCCGGTAGCTGTGGCACTCGTCGATCACGACGTAGCGCAGCCGCCGGAGGAAGGAGGACCACCGGGAATGGCCCGGCAGGACGCCCAGATGGAGCATGTCGGGGTTGGTGAGCACGTAGGTCGCGTACTGGCGGACCCACTCGCGTTCCTCGAACGGCGTGTCGCCGTCGTAGACCGCCGCGCGCACCGCCTTGCCCAGCGGGGCGGCGAGCTCGGCCACGGCACGGCGCTGGTCGGCCGCCAGGGCCTTCGTGGGTGCCAGGTAGAGCGCGGTGGCACCCCGGCCGTTCGGGGCCTCGGAGCCCTCCAGGAGGGCGCTGAGGACCGGCACGAGGTACGCCAGGGACTTGCCGGAGGCCGTCCCCGTGGCGACCACCGCGGAGGTGCCGGCGAGGGCGTGGGCGGCCACCCGGGCCTGGTGCTCCCAGGGCTGTTCGATGCCGCACGCGCGGACCGCGTCGATCACCTCCGGGCGGATCTGATCAGGCCAATCGGCATGGCGACCCGCCCGCGGGGGCAAGTGCTCCGTATGGGTGATGCGCGCGGCCCTGCCCGCCCCCGTGGCAAGCCGCTCCAGGAGGGCGACGGGGGAGGTACGGCCGTGCGCCGACTGCGGAAGATGATCCTGAGCCATCGGCACTCAGTGTGTCACTGGCATGACGGACAATCGCCGTAAGGCGTCGTGCATGCCCGCTGGTAAGTGATTGAATGCCATCGCGGCTGCCGATCCATGGGGGGCGACCGCTCGATGCAAGGTGCTGGAGGATCCGTGGACCTGTCCCTGTCGACTCGAACCGTCGGCGACCGTACGGTCGTCGAGGTCGGCGGCGAGATTGATGTGTACACCGCACCCAAGCTGCGGGAGCAGCTGGTGGAACTCGTGAACGACGGTAGCTACCACCTGGTCGTGGACATGGAAGGCGTGGACTTCCTGGACTCGACCGGACTGGGTGTGCTCGTCGGCGGGCTCAAGCGGGTTCGCGCGCATGAAGGCTCGCTGCGCCTGGTGTGCAACCAGGAGCGCATTCTCAAGATTTTCCGTATCACCGGCCTGACCAAGGTGTTCCCCATCCACACCTCGGTCGACGAGGCCGTCGCGGCGACCGACTGACGTTCGGCGCCGGACCGCGGGGCTCCGGGCGACGCCGACGCCCGGGCCCCTGTGTTGCCCGCCCACAGGCACGAGGGGGAGGCCATGCCCACCGTAGAACTGCTCTTCAGCGCACTGCCGGAGCACGTCCGCACCGCACGACTGGTGGCGGCTGCGGTAGCCCGCAGGGCAGGGGTGGACGAGGCCGTCCTCGACGAGGTCCGGCTCGCCGTCGGTGAGGCGTGCAGCCGGGCCGTCGGGCTGTACCGCAGCAGCGGTGCGGACCGTCCGGTGCGGGTGGTGCTGACCGAGGAGGAGAAGAAGTTCTCCATCGAGGTCGGCGACAAGTCCTCGGAGGCGGACGACCGCCCGGCCGACGCCGCAAATGTGCCCTCGGCGCGTGGTGACAGCCCCGCCGAGCACCCCGAGTCGCTTCCCGACGGCTCGTCCTCCTCGTCCGACTCCTCCGAGGCGGAGGACGAGGGCCAGATGGGTCTGGCCGTCATCAGTGGCCTCGTCGACGACGTCGAGGTCTTCTCGGGAGAGTACGGCGATGTCATCCGGATGAGCTGGCCGCTGAACCCGGCCGCGCTCTCCTAGCCGCCCCGCCCCTTCACGCGCTCCTCCTGCCGAGCCGCCTGCGAGCTTCACCGCAGGTCAGCTCGGCGTGCGCGGATTCACCCGGTGGTTGATCCACTTACACGGTGACTGTTCACCTTTTCCGGTGATATCTGTGGGCGATCTCCTTTGCTACATCCCCGGCCTCGGCGAATTTCGTTTCCTGCGCCCTGTTTTGATCTAGTTCGGCTCCCTACAATCCGTCCATCTTTGCTCAGCTCACAAGCCTGAGCGTCGCGGCTGCTAAGTCGCCGGAGCCGCGCGCCCACGTGCCAAACGTCAAGGAGGACGAATGGCGGGGCCACTCACCCCTCACCTGCAGGACATCGCTCAACCCCTGGCCGCATCACCCGTACTGACCGACGGCAACCGCAATCTCGTGCTCGTCATCGTGGTGGTGGCACTGGCCGCCCTGGTGCTCGCCGTGGTGCTGGTACGTCAAGTGCTCAGTGCCGACGAGGGCACCGACAGCATGAAGAAGATCGCGGCTGCCGTGCAGGAAGGCGCAAACGCCTACCTCGCACGGCAGTTCCGCACTCTGGGAGCTTTCGCGGTCGTCGCGTTCTTCCTGCTCATGTTGCTGCCCGCGGACACCACGTCGCAGCGCATCGGCCGTAGCGTGTTCTTCCTGGTGGGCGCCGGCTTCTCGGCGGTCACCGGCTACATCGGCATGTGGCTGGCGGTGCGCAGCAACGTCCGCGTGGCCGCGGCCGCACGAGCCGCGACCCCGGCGCAGGGTGAGCCCGCGGCGGACCTGACGACCGTCTCGCACCGCGCGATGAAGATCGCCTTCCGCACCGGCGGTGTGGTCGGCATGTTCACCGTGGGCCTGGGTCTGCTGGGCGCCTCCGTCGTCGTGCTGGTCTACAAGGCCGACGCGCCCAAGGTGCTGGAGGGCTTCGGCTTCGGTGCCGCGCTGCTCGCGATGTTCATGCGTGTCGGCGGCGGGATCTTCACCAAGGCCGCGGACGTCGGCGCCGACCTGGTCGGCAAGGTCGAGCAGGGCATCCCCGAGGACGACCCGCGCAACGCCGCCACCATCGCGGACAACGTCGGCGACAACGTCGGCGACTGCGCAGGCATGGCGGCCGACCTGTTCGAGTCGTACGCCGTCACCCTGGTGGCCGCGCTCATCCTCGGCAAGGTCGCCTTCGGCGACTCCGGTCTGGCCTTCCCGCTGCTGATCCCGGCGATCGGTGTGCTCACCGCCATGATCGGCATCTTCGCGGTGGCCCCCCGCCGCAAGGACCGCAGCGGCATGACCGCCATCAACCGCGGCTTCTTCGTCTCCGCGGTGATCTCGCTGGCGATGGTGGCCGTCGCGGCGTTCGTGTATCTGCCCTCGACGTACGCGGAGCTGGCAAACGTGCCCGGCGACATCGCCTCGCACGGCGGTGACCCGCGCATCCTGGCGCTGGTCGCGGTCGCCATCGGCATCGTGCTGGCGGCGCTCATCCAGCAGCTCACGGGCTACTTCACCGAGACCAACCGGCGCCCGGTGCGGGACATCGGCAAGACGTCCCTGACCGGGCCCGCCACCGTCGTCCTGTCCGGCATCTCCGTCGGTCTGGAGTCGGCGGTGTACTCGGCCGTCCTCATCGGCCTCTCGGTGTACGGCGCCTTCCTGCTGGGCGGTGCCTCGATCTGGCTCGCCCTGTTCGCGGTGGCGCTGGCCGGTACCGGTCTGCTCACCACCGTCGGCGTGATCGTCGCCATGGACACCTTCGGCCCGGTCTCCGACAACGCCCAGGGCATCGCCGAGATGTCCGGCGACGTCCACGGCGAGGGCGCCAAGGTGCTCACCGACCTCGACGCGGTCGGCAACACCACCAAGGCGATCACCAAGGGCATCGCCATCGCGACCGCCGTGCTCGCCGCGACCGCCCTGTTCGGCTCTTTCAAGGAGGCCGTCGACACCGCGGTGCGGGAGGCGAACATCTCCGCCGCAGACCTCAGGTGGCTGGACCTGGACATCTCCCAGCCCAACAACCTGGTCGGCCTGCTGCTCGGTGCGGCCGTCGTCTTCCTCTTCTCCGGACTGGCGATCAACGCCGTGTCCCGGTCCGCCGGCTCGGTGGTCTTCGAGGTGCGCCGGCAGTTCCGCGAGCACCCCGGGATCATGGACTACACGGAGAAGCCCGAGTACGGGCGCGTCGTCGACATCTGCACCAAGGACGCGCTGCGCGAGCTGGCCACCCCCGGTCTGCTCGCCGTCCTCGCCCCGATCGCCGTGGGCTTCGCGCTCGGCATCGGCTCGCTGGGCTCGTACCTCGCCGGGGCCATCGGCGCGGGCACGCTCATGGCGGTGTTCCTGGCCAACTCCGGTGGTGCCTGGGACAACGCGAAGAAGCTCGTCGAGGACGGCCACTACGGGGGCAAGGGCAGCGAGGCCCACGCCGCCACCGTCATCGGCGACACCGTCGGCGACCCCTTCAAGGACACCGCGGGTCCGGCCATCAACCCGCTGCTCAAGGTCATGAACCTGGTGGCGCTGCTGGTCGCCCCCGCGGTGGTGAAGTTCTCCTACGGCGACGACGCCAACCTGGGCGTGCGGATCGGCGCCGCGGCCGTGGCGCTCCTGGTCGTCGTCGCCGCCGTCTACATCTCCAAGCGGCGCGGCATCGCGGTCGGGGATGACGAGGGCGCCGACACCGGCCACGACGACACCGCGAGCACGAAGCGATCAGCCGACCCAAATGCGACGGCCACGGTCTGACGTAGCGTTGGCTCATCCTGATACGGCGGCGGGCGTCATCCTCCGGGGTGGCGCCCGCCGCCTGCGCCCACGTCAGATGCATCACCCTCTTCTTGGTTCATAAGGAGCAATAGTGGGCATATCGAGTGGAAGCGATGTGGCCCGCGGACAAGAGCCGTGTAGGTTCCGGGGCCGTGAAGAACAAACTCGCGGCTGCACTGTCCGTCACGGCTGTGATCCTCGCGACGGGGTCGCTGTCGGGATGCGGCGACGGCGGTAACAAGGAGCTCGACGCCTGGGCGAAGACGGTCTGTGACCAGGCTTCCGCCCAGGTCGAGAAGATCAACGACGCGAACACCCACATCAGCAACACCCCGAGCAACGCCAAGCCGCAGGAGGTCCGGAGCGCCGACTCCACGGCGTTCGGGCAGATCTCGGACGCCTACAAGGCGCTCGCCGGGATCGTGGGCAAGGCCGGCGACCCGCCGGTCGACAACGGCGCCAAGCTCAAGCAGGACGCGGTCAGCGACCTCAATGCGCTGTCCACCGCATACGCGAACCTGCGCGAGCAGGTCGACGCGCTACCCGTCTCCGACCAGGCGAAGTTCGCCGACGGGCTGAAGAGCGTCTCCGACAGCCTGGCCAAGGTGAGCAAGAGCGGCGAGCAGGCGCTCGACACGCTGCGCCAGGGCGAGGTCGGCCAGGCGATGGCGAAGCAGCCCGGCTGCCAGGACTCCGGCGCCACGCCCTCGAAGTCCTGACGGCCCGAGGGCGGGTGGGGTCCACCGGGCGCCCTCTCCGGGGCGACAATGGCAGCGTGAGTACGCAGCCGCCCCCGCAGCCCCTGCCCGCCCCCGACCGCGCCGGCCGCCTCCGCGACGCGCTGCGCGCCGCGGCCTTCACGGCCGACGGCTGCCTCGACCTGCTCGGGGCGACCGCCTACGCCGCGCTCTCGCGGGCGGAGACCGTGCCCGCCCTGCGCGCCACCCGCGGTGGCGGCCCGCTGGAGAGCCTGGTGCGGCTCTTCCTGCTGCAGCAGCCGGTCCCGTACGCGCGGCTGCGGGGCGTGCTGCCCCTCGACGCTGCCCTCGAGGACGGCTGGCTCGTCCGGGACGGCGAAGAAGTGCGCGCCACGGTGGACGTCCGCCCCTACGGCGGCGACGGCGGCGAGGACTGGTACATCGTCTCCGACCTCGGCTGCGCCGTGGGCGGCGCCAACGGCATCCGTACGACGCCCGGCGTGGACCGCGCGGACCTGGTGCTCGGCGTCGGTGGCGCGTCGACCACCCTCGCCGGGATCACCGTACGCACGCCCGTGGCCCGGGCGCTGGACCTCGGCACCGGCTCCGGCATCCAGGCGCTGCACGCCTCCCGCCACGCCACCCGGGTGACCGCGACCGACCTCAACCCCCGCGCCCTGCACTTCACGCGGCTCACCCTCGCCCTGTCGGGCGCCCCCGAGCCGGACGTCAGGCAGGGCAGCCTCTTCGAGCCCGTCGGCGACGAGCGCTACGACCTGATCGTGTCCAACCCGCCGTTCGTCATCTCCCCGGGCAGCCGCTTCACCTACCGCGACGGCGGCATGGCCGGCGACGACCTGTGCCGAACCGTCGTCCGGCAGGCCACCGACCACCTCACCGAGGGCGGGCACCTGCAGCTGCTGGCCAACTGGGAGCACACCGAGGGCGAGGACTGGCGGGACCGCGTCGCCGCCTGGGTGCCCGCCGGCTGCGACGCGTGGATCGTGCAGCGGGAGGTGCAGGACGTCACGCAGTACGCGGAGCTGTGGCTGCGCGACGGTGGCGACCACCTGGCCGGGCCTGAGGCGTACGCCGCCCGTTACGACGCGTGGCTGGACGCCTTCGAGCAGCGCAAGACCCGGGCCGTCGGTTTCGGCTGGATCACCGTGCGCAGGACCGGTTCCGACCGTCCCGTGATCACCGCCGAGGAGTGGCCGCACCCGGTCGAGCAGCCGCTCGGCCCGCACATCGCGGCCTGGTTCGGGCGCCAGGACTTCCTGCGTACCCACGACGACGCGGCGCTGCTCGACGAGCGCTTCCGGCTGGCGGACGAGGTGGTGCAGGAGCAGGTGGGCCTGCCCGGCGCCGAGGACCCGGAGCACGTCGTCCTGCGGGCCAACCGCGGCATGCGGCGCGCGACGAGGGTGGACACGGTCGGCGCGGGCTTCGCGGGCGTCTGCGACGGGACGCTGACGGCCGGTCGGATCCTGGACGCCATCGCCCAGTTGCTGGGCGAGGAGCCGGTGGTGCTGCGGGACCGCACGCCGGAGGCGATCCGGCTGCTGGTGGAGCAGGGCTTCATCGAGCCGGTCTGAGCGGGAGCGCGACGGCCCGCCTCCGCTGCGGAGAGCGGAGGCGGGCCGTCGGGGTGCGACCGGGGATCAGCCCTGCAGGACGCGGCCCTTGGCGTCGGTGCGGTCCTTGCTGGTGAAGAAGAGGATCGCGTCGATGAAGGACCAGATGCCCAGACCACCACAGGTCAGGAGCTGGCCGATCGCCATGCCGGTGTGGCCGGTGTAGAAGCGGCCGATGCCCAGGGTGCCCAGGAAGAGCTGCAGCAGACCGGCGGTGATCTTCGACTTGTCGGACAGCGGCCGACCGGCCGGGTCGTAGCCGTGCGGGGCGTCAGTGGTGGGCGTGGCCATGTGAGGTCGCTCCTTGCGCAAATGGGGACGAGCGGGCGGGAGCGCGCGTTTCCTCAGGATCCGGCCCCCCGCCTCGGATGGCCACATACTTACATCAGAGAATTGACATCCGTCCCACTGATGAACACCCGTCACGCAACCGTGATCACCGCGTTGTCAAACCGCGTTGCGTACGACCGCCCAGGCCACGGCGATCCCCAGGATCGCCATCTGCGCACGCCGACCCAGCGTGGGGTGGTAGGAACGGCCGCGCAGCCCCTCCCTCACCCATCGCGCGTACAGATAAAGAGGAAAGGGACTCGCCAGGAGCATCAGCGCGTTGTCGTGGAAGGCCGCCGAGGGATCGCCGTGCATCAGGTCGTAGACCATGCGGGTCGCTCCGCAGGCGGGACAGAGCAGCCCCGTCAGGAAGTTGAAGGGGCATCGGGGCAGCCAGTGCCCCTCCTGGTGCGGGTTGGTGCCCCACAGGTAGGCGGCGCCAGCCGCGCCCGCGACGAGCGACGCCAAGGGGGCCGTGGCCGGTCGTCCGGCCACGGCCCTGAGCTTGTTCCAGGTCGGAGAGGTCATCGTGCTCAGCTGCGCAGGATGCGGCCCTGGGAGTCGGTGCGGTCGTTGCTCGTCAGGAAGAGGATGCCGTCGATCAGCGCCCAGATGCCGAGGCCGCCGCAGGTGAGGAGCTGCGCGACGCCGATGCCGATGTCACCCACGTAGAAGCGGCCGATGCCCAGGCCGCCCGCCAGCAGTTGCAGCACGCCCGCCACGACCTTGGACTTGTCCGACAGCGGACGGCCGTACATGTCGTAGCCGTACGGGGCGTTGGGGTCACCGGTGTAGGCGCCCTGGGGGTAGCCCTGCGGGTAACCGGGCTGGGGGTGGCCCTGCTGTGGGTAGCCGTAGCCGGGCTGCTGCCCGTAGCCGCCGGGGCCGGCCGGGGGCTGCTGCGGGTATCCGTAACCGTCCTGCTTGGGCTGGCCGTACGGGTTGTTCGGGTCGGACATCGTGGGACTCCCCCTGAGAGAACGTTCGGTGTATCCGGACATCTTGTCAGGCGAGTCAAGACGGTAGGGGGTGAGGCGGCGGCGCGGGCGGAGGGGGACGGTGAGCGGGACGGGCCGCGGCCGGCTCCTCGCGGGACCGGGCCGGCGGACGGGCGGGAGCGGAAGGATTCGGCCAGGCTCTTTCGAGCGGAGTTCACCGATGGTTCCTCCCGTTGTCGCCCCGGCGTGCCACTCTCCATGGCTGCGGGGCGCCGGTCGTGGAGCACCAGAGGGATCCGGGGGCATGTACATGGAAACCGCGCCAGGAATCTTCGCCGGGACGGTGTTCGCGGTATTCGGGGCGGCCCTCGTGGCCTGGACCGTCACCCGGTCGCTGCGGCACCTGCCGGTGGTCCAGGCAGGGGGGCCGGCGTCGGCCGCCGTGGCAGGTTTCTTCGGAGTTGCTTCGCTCCTTGTCGGTCTCTGGCTGTTCCTGATCCTCTGAGCTGGGCAAATCGGACATGGGCGGCAGTCCGTGCGGCAGACAGGACGCTTGTCGGGTTACCGTTCGAGTGGCGTTGCGGACTTTTCCCGTTTGACACGGGACCGGGATGTACGGTCACACTCCGCAGCGAGACCACCTTCGACCCGGAGAGAAGAGCGAAGTTGTCCCCGACCCGCGAGACCGCACAGGGCAGCGGCCGCCGACTCGTGATTGTCGAGTCGCCTGCCAAGGCGAAGACGATCAAGAGCTACCTCGGCCCCGGCTATGTCGTCGAAGCCAGCGTCGGGCACATCCGCGACCTGCCGAACGGGGCCGCCGAGGTGCCGGCGGAGTACAAGGGTCAGCCGTGGGCGCGGCTCGGCGTCAACGTCGACAGCGAGTTCCAGCCGATCTATGTCGTCAACGCGGACAAGAAGGCCCAGGTCAAGAAGCTGAAGGACCTGCTCAAGGAGTCCGACGAGCTCCTGCTCGCCACCGATGAGGACCGCGAGGGCGAGGCCATCGCCTGGCACCTGCAGGAGGTCCTCAAGCCCAAGGTCCCGGTCCGCCGGATGGTCTTCCACGAGATCACCAAGGACGCCATCCAGGAAGCCGTCCGCAACCCTCGCGAGCTGAACCAGACCCTCGTCGACGCCCAGGAGACCCGCCGCATCCTCGACCGCCTCTACGGCTACGAGGTCTCGCCGGTCCTGTGGAAGAAGGTCATGCCGCGCCTGTCGGCCGGCCGCGTCCAGTCCGTCGCCACCCGGCTCGTCGTCCAGCGCGAGCGCGAGCGCATCGCCTTCCGCTCCGCCGAGTACTGGGACCTGTCCGCGACCTTCGCCACCGGCCGGACCGGTGATGCCACCGACCCCGGCACCTTCGGCGCCAAGCTCAACGCCGTCGACGGAAAGCGCGTCGCCCAGGGCCGCGACTTCGGGTCGACCGGGCAGCTCAGGGACGGTACGGGCGTCCTCCACCTGGACGAGGCCGCCGCCCGCGCGCTCGCCGCCGCCCTGGAGGGCGCCGCCTTCTCCGTCCGCTCGGTCGAGTCCAAGCCGTACCGCCGCTCGCCCTACGCGCCCTTCCGCACCACGACGCTGCAGCAGGAGGCCAGCCGCAAGCTCGGCTTCGGCGCCAAGGCCACCATGCAGGTCGCCCAGAAGCTGTACGAGAACGGCTTCATCACCTACATGCGTACGGACTCCACGACCCTGTCGGAGACCGCCATCGCCGCCGCCCGGGCCCAGGTCACCCAGCTCTACGGCGCCGAATACCTGCCGGACAGGCCGCGCGTCTACGCGGGCAAGGTAAAGAACGCCCAGGAGGCGCACGAGGCGATCCGCCCCTCGGGTGATCGTTTCCGCACCCCGGCGGAGACCGGCCTGACCGGTGACCAGTACCGCCTGTACGAGCTGATCTGGATGCGCACCGTCGCCTCCCAGATGAAGGACGCGGTCGGCCAGTCCGTCACCGTCAAGGTCGGCGGCAGCGCCGCCGACGGCCGGGACGTCGAGTTCTCCGCCTCGGGCAAGATCATCACCTTCCACGGCTTCATGAAGGCCTACGTCGAGGGCGCCGACGACCCCAACGCCGAGCTCGACAGCAGCGAGCGCCGGCTCCCCGCCGTCACCGAGGGCGACGCGCTCACCGCGCGGGACATCACCGCCGACGGCCACGCCACCAAGCCGCCCGCCCGCTACACCGAGGCCTCGCTGGTCAAGGAGCTGGAAGAGCGCGAGATCGGACGTCCGTCGACCTACGCGTCGATCATCGGCACCATTCTCGACCGCGGCTACGTCTTCAAGAAGGGCACGGCCCTGGTGCCGTCCTTCCTCTCCTTCGCCGTCGTCGGCCTGCTGGAGAAGCACTTCGGCCGGCTCGTCGACTACGACTTCACCGCCCGCATGGAGGACGACCTCGACCGCATCGCCCGCGGCGAGGCCCAAGCCGTGCCGTGGCTGCGCCGCTTCTACTTCGGCGAGGGCGAGACCCCGGTGGGCGGCGCCGCCGACGCGGGCAACGGCGACGGCGACCACCTCGGCGGCCTCAAGGAGCTGGTCGAGGACCTCGGCGCCATCGACGCCCGCGAGGTCTCCTCCTTCCCCGTCGGCAACGGCATCGTGCTGCGTGTCGGCCGCTACGGCCCGTACGTGGAGAAGCCCAGCGAGGTCGAGGGCGAGACCGGGCAGCGCGTCGACGTCCCCGACGACCTGCCGCCGGACGAGCTGACCGTCGAGCTCGCCGAGGAACTGCTCAACAAGCCGAGCGGCGACTTCGAGCTGGGCACCGACCCCGAGACCGGCCGCCCGATCGTCGCCAAGGCCGGCCGCTACGGCCCGTACGTCACCGAGATCCTCCCCGAGGGCACCCCGAAGACCGGCAAGAACGCGGTCAAGCCGCGGACCGCCTCACTCTTCAAGTCGATGTCCATCGACACGGTCACGCTGCAGGACGCGCTGAGGCTGATGTCGCTGCCCCGGGTCGTCGGCACCGACCCCGAGGGCGTGGAGATCACCGCGCAGAACGGCCGCTACGGCCCGTATCTGAAGAAGGGCACCGACTCGCGCTCCCTGGAGACGGAGGAGCAGCTCTTCACGATCACCCTCGACCAGGCTCTGGCGATCTACGCCCAGCCCAAGGTGCGCGGCCGCGCCGCCGCCAAGCCCCCGCTGAAGGAACTGGGCACCGACCCGGTCAGCGAGCGCCCCGTCGTCGTCAAGGACGGCCGTTTCGGCCCGTACGTCACCGATGGCGAGACCAACGCCACACTGCGCCGCGACGACGACGTCGAGACGATCACGCCCGAGCGCGGCTACGAGCTGCTCGCGGAGAAGCGGGCCAAGGGCCCCGCCAAGAAGACGGCGAAGAAGGCCGTCGCCAAGAAGGCCCCGGCGAAGAAGGCGACCGCGACCAAGACGGCGGCGAAGAAGACGGCCGCCAAGACCACCGCGGCGAAGAAGACCGCGGCGGCCAGGACGACCGCCAAGAAGACCGCGGCCAAGGCCACGACCACGGCGAAGAAGGCCGCGTCCTCGGCCGCGAAGCCCGCCGAGTAGTCCTCGCGGGGACCGCACGGCCGGTGCGGTCCCGGCAGGCGCCCTCCGGGACGGCACCGGGTCCCGATAGGCTGGCGGAATGACGCGATCCGAGCAGCCAACGGACACGTTCGCCGACGAACTCGAGGCCGACTCACGGCAGCGCGCCGTGGGCGCGCTCCTGAAGATCCCGCCCCTGCGCAAGCTGTGGGGCGCTCAGCTCACAGGCACCGTCGGCGACCGGCTCGCGCTGCTGGTCCTGGTCGTCCTGACGGCGCAGGCCGCCGTCGGCGCCCAGTCCTTCGGCGGCGGATACCGCGGCGCGGCCTTCGCCGTCGCGGCCGTCTTCGGCGCGCGCGTCCTGGCGGCCCTGCTCTTCGGCGCCGTTCTGCTCGGCCCGCTGGGCGCCCTCACCGGACCGGGCGGAGTGCTCGACCGCCGGTGGTCGATGATCGGCTCCGACGTCGTGCGCCTGGCGCTGCTGATCGTCGCGCCGCTGTGGATCGACTGGGTGCCGGACAACGCGGTCGCCTGGCTGCTGGTCACCGTCTTCGTCACCGGGGTGGCCGAGCGGCTGTGGACCGTCGCCAAGGACGGTGCCGCTCCCGGTCTGCTGCCCGCGCCCGCGCCGGGCGCGGGAACGGTACGTCCGCTGCCCGACCGCCTCGACGCGCTGCGCCGCCTCGACCAGCGCACGGGCTTCGTCGCCTTCCCGATCGCCGCCGCGAGCCTCGTCGTCGTCACGCTCGTCGGCAACCTGATCGGCCTGGGCGTCGTCTGGTTCGGCGTGCACCAGGCCGCTCTCGCCTCCTACGTCGCCGCCGGGCTGTTCGCCGCCTCCGGCGCCGTGCTCTACCTGCTGGAGCTGCCGGGCGACCAGGCCACCCCGCCGCACTCCCCGCTGCAGGGCCTGCGCAGCAACGACCGCGGGCGCACAGGCGCCGTGCCGCTGCTCGTGCTCGGCACGGCCGCCGTCGCCGGCGCCGTCGCCGCCGCCGTGGCACTCGCCGTGCTGCACGCCGCCGACCTCGGCGGCGGCCCGGTCGGCTACGGCCTCCTCGTGCTGGCGCTCACCGCCGGCCCGGTGCTCGGCATCCGGATCGCCCCGCGCACCTTCCCGGGCCTGTCCAGGCGCCGCCTGCTCGCCATCGCCATCGCCGTCACCGGTCTGGCCCTGCTGCTGACCGGCATCGTGCCCGACCCGACGACCGTGCTGCTGCTGGCGCTGCTCGCCGGCGTCACGGCCGGGATCACCGCCGGCACCGGGCACGTCCTCATCGACCAGGAGACCGAGGAGCCCCGCCGGGCCCGCGCCACCGACCACCTGCACGCGGTCACGCACCTGCTCATGGCGGTCGGCGCCGTCGGCGCCCCCCTGCTGGCCGGCGGCATCGGCCCGCACCGCGTCGTCAACGGGCACTTCACCTTCGACCACGGCGGCGCCGCGTACGCCCTCATGCTGATCGGCGCTCTGCTGCTGCCCGTCGCCGCCCTCGTCCTCGGTAAGACCGACGACCGCCAGGGCGTGCCGCTGCGCCGCGACCTGCGTGAGGCGCTGCGCGGCGGCGACCCCGAGCAGGCACCCGCCCCCACCGGCTTCTTCATCGCCGTCGAGGGCGGCGACGGGGCCGGTAAGTCCACCCAGGTCGAGGCCCTCGCCGAGTGGATCCGCGGCAAGGGCCACGAGGTCGTCGTCACCCGCGAGCCGGGTGCCACGGCGGTCGGCAAGCGACTGCGCTCGATCCTGCTCGACGTCTCCAGCGGCGGGTTGTCCCACCGCGCCGAGGCCCTGCTGTACGCCGCGGACCGCGCCGAGCACGTCGACACCGTCGTACGCCCCGCGCTGGACCGCGGCGCGGTCGTCATCTCCGACCGCTACATCGACTCCTCCGTCGCCTACCAGGGCGCCGGACGCGACCTCGCGCCGACCGAGATCGCCCGCATCTCCCGCTGGGCGACGGACGGGCTCGTCCCGCACCTGACCGTCCTGCTGGACGTGACCCCCGAGGCCGCCCGCGAGCGCTTCACCGAGGCGCCCGACCGGCTCGAGTCCGAACCCGCGGAGTTCCACGACCGCGTGCGCGCCGGCTTCCTCACGCTTGCCGCGGCCGACCCCGCGCGCTACCTGGTCGTCGACGCGGCCCAGGAACCGGAGGCCGTCACGACGGTGATACGGCACCGGCTCGACGAGATCCTCCCCCTGTCGGAGAAGGAGATCGAGGCCCGCGAGGAGGCCCGCCGCCAGGCCGAGGAGGACGCCCGCAGGCGCGCCGAGGAGGAGGCCGCCCGCCGGGCCGAGGAGGAGCGGCTCGAACACGAGCGCCAGGCCCAGCTGGAGAAGCTCCGTGCGGAGCAGGAGGAACGCCGCCGCGCCGAGGAGGAAACCGCCCGCCGTGAGGCCGAGGAGGCCGCGGCGGAGGAGGCCCGCCGCCAGGCCGAGGAGGCCCGCCGCCAGGCGGAGGAGGAGCGCGCCCGCCGCGAGGCCGAGGAGCGCGTCCGCCGCGAGGAGCAGGAACGGCTGCGCCGCCAGGCCGAGGAGGAGGCCCGTCTCCGCGCCGAGGCCGAGGAACGCCGCCTGGAGCGCCAGCGCAAGGCCGAGGAGGCGCTGATGCGGGCCGAGCAGGCCCGCATCGAGGCGGAGGACGCGACGAAGACCGTCGAGACGCCCCGCCCGCAGGCCCCGTCGGCCGACGCGGCCGAGGACGCGGAGACGGCTGTGCTGCGCGCGATGCCCGTCGACGACGAGACGGCGGTCCTGCCGCCGGTCAAGCCGGCCTTTCCGGACTTCACCAAGACCGTCGAGACGCCGCGGCCCGCCGCGCCTTCCGACGTGGAGGAGACCGCGGTCCTGCCGCCCGTTCCCTCCGCCGACCGTGTGCCGCCCGGCATTTTCCGGCCCGAGGAGCCGCAGGCGGCGCCGCGTGGCCCTGACAACGAGCGCACGCGCGAGATGCCGTCCGTCCCCGCGGAGGGGCAGCGCCCCCGCCGTCGGCCCTCGTGGGCCGAGGAGACCCCGCTCGACGACCTCCCCTCCCTCGCGGACGAGTTGCTCGGCCCGCGTGAGGAGGACGACGACCGGGACGGCGGCACCGCCAGGTAGGCGGCGCCCGCTGCGGCCTGTTGCCGTGTGCGCGGCTTCGCCCCGCGGCGCGGCTTCGCCCCGCGGCGCGGCTTCGCCCCGCGGCGCGGCTTCGCCCCGCAGGGCCCGCACCGGGAGAATGGCCCCGTGCGATACCGGTACCTGATCCTCGGCGCCACGGAGGCGCGCACCCCCACCGGGGCGCCGGTGCCCCTGGGCAGCGGCAAGCGACTGCGCGCCCTGCTGGCCGCACTCGCGCTGAACGCCCCGCACGCGGTGTCCCCGCAGGCCCTGATCGCCGAGGTGTGGGGCGGCGAGGGCGACGAGCCGCCCCAGGACGCCTCCGGCGCCCTGCAGGCGCTCGTGTCGAGGCTGCGCCGCGCCCTCGCGCCCGGGGACATGAACGGTGCCAGGGACATCGTCGCCTCCGGCCCCGCCGGCTACCGCCTGCTCACGGCCACCCCGGACGACGTCGACCTCCACCTCTTCGAGCGCCTCGTACGCGACGGCAGCGCCTCCCTCGACGCGGGCGACCCGGCCGCCGCCGCCGAGACCCTGGAGTCCGCGCTCGCACTGTGGCGCGGCCCCGCGCTGGCGGACCTGCCCGACCGGGGTTCCGCCGCCGCGCGGGCGGAGGATCTGCGGCTGACCGCGACGTACCGCCGCATCGAGGCGTGCCTGGCGCTCGGCGGCGCCGCCGAACTGCTGCCGCAGCTACGCGGGCTGGTCGCCGAGCACCCGCTGCACGAGCCGTTCCGGACGCAGTTGATACGGGCGCTGCGCGCGACAGGCCGCCCCGCCGACGCCCTGGCCGCGTACGAAGACACCCGCCTGGCCCTCGCCGACCGCCTCGGCACCGACCCCGGTCCCGAACTCCAAGCACTGCACGCCGAGTTGCTCACCGCACAACCGCGAACGCAGCCGGCCGCCGCCCCGCCCCGCACCGGAAACCTGCGGGCCCGCCTCACCAGCTTCGTCGGCCGCGAGGCCGAACTCGGCGCACTACGCGCGAGCCTGACCGACGGCGGGCACCGCCTGGTGACGCTGACCGGCCCGGGCGGCTCCGGCAAGACGCGGTTGTCGCAAGAGGTGGCGGCCGCGGTGGCCGGGTCATCGGCGTACCCGGACGGGGTGTGGCTGGCGGAGTTCGCCCCGCTGGACCGCCCCAACGCCGTGCCGGACGCCGTGCTGAGCGCGCTCGGGCGCCGTGACACGGCCGTGCTGGCCGCCGCCCGCGAGTTGCGCAGCGCGGGCCAGGAGGCTGACCCGGCCGCGCGGCTCCTGGAGCACTGTGCACACCGCCGAATGCTGCTGGTGCTGGACAACTGCGAGCACGTCATCGACGCCGCGGCCGCGCTCACCGACCAGTTGCTCGCCGCCTGCCCCGGAGTGACCGTGCTCGCCACGAGCCGCGAGCCGCTGGGCCTGCCCGGCGAGACGGTGTGCCCCGTGGAGCCGCTGCCGCTGCCGACCGCGCACCGGCTGTTCGTGGAGCGGGCGGCGGCCGTACGCCCCGGGTTCGATGCGGACCGCGACCACGCGGAGGCGGTGGACGAGATCTGCCGCCGTCTCGACGGGCTTCCGCTGGCCATCGAGCTGGCCGCCGCGCGGCTGCGGGTGCTCACCCCGCGGCAGATCGCGGAGCGCCTCGACGACCGCTTCCGTCTGCTGACCGGCGGCAGCCGCACCGCGCTCCCCCGCCAGCAGACGCTGCGCGCGGTCGTCGACTGGAGCTGGGACCTGCTCGGCGAAGCGGAACGCACGGCGTTGTGCCGACTGAGCGTCTTCGCCGGCGGCTGCACGCTGCAGGCGGCCGAAGCGGTGTGCGGGGAGGAGGCACTGGAGCTGGTCGGCCAGCTCGTCGACAAGTCCCTCGTCGTCGTCGATCACGGCGCGCGGGAGGTGCGCTACCGGCTGCTGGAGACGATCCACGAGTACGCCGCCGAGCGCGCCGCCGGCGAGCCGGCCGACCTGGCGGAGGCGGCGCGCCGGCACACCGCGTACTTCACGGACTTCGCCCGCACCGCCGACTCCGGCATGCGCGGCCCCGACCAGCTGCTGTGGGCGGCCCGCCTGGAGGCGGACCTGGACAACGTCCGGGCCGTGCTGCGCCGCACGATCGAGGCGGGGGACGCGGACGACGCGATCGAAATCGCCCTGGCCATGGGCTGGTTCTGGTGGCTGCGCAACTTCCGCGACGAGGCGCGGGAGTGGCTCGGGCGGCTGATCGCGATCACCGGCCTCCCGGACGACCCCGCCGCCCCCGGCTTCTGGCCGCGCATGAACCTGCGGCTGCTCCACCTGTTCGTGGCCGGCGACACCATGCCCCGCGAGGAGTTGCAGAGCCCAGAGGTGCTGGCGCTGGCCTCGAGGATCATCGAGGTCTACAGCGTGCCCAGCGTCCACTCGGCCCGCTTCCCCGGAGTCCTGTGGCCGTTCTCCGGCTACGTCGTGGGCCGCCACGGGGCGATCCGGGAGCACGCCGACGCGATGGTGGCCACGTGCCGCGTGTACGGCGGCGAATGGGAGCTGGCGGCCGCGCTGATGTTGCGCACGCACATCACGATCGACCTCCCCGGCGGGCTCCCCCGGGCCGACGCGGACTGGCCGGAATTGCTGGAGCTGAGCGAGCGGCTCGGCGACCGCTGGATGCGCGCCCAGGTCTGCGAGGCCGGCGCCGAGATGGCCCTGGCGTACGGGGACTACCCGGCGGCCCGGGCGGACCTGGAGGAGGCGCTTCGGCTCGGTTGTGAGCTGGGCGCGCACGCGGAGGGCATCTTCGTCCGTTCCCGCCTGGGCGAACTGGCCCACCGGGAGGGCGACGACGACCGCGCCGAGAAGCTGCTGCGCCAGGCCGCCGAGGAGGCCGAGCAGTACGGGGTGTGGGACGCCCGCGCGTACATCCGCGCGCTGATGGCGACGATCCTGCTGCGCCGCGGCGAACTCGGGGAGGCCAGGACGCTGGTCGAACTCGCCCACGGCGAGGGCTGGCTGGGTACGCCCCCACCGGACTTCGAGCTGCTCGTGGCGAGCCTCGCGGCCCGGGTCGCCGCCGCCGGGGGCGACCAGGCGGACGCCCTGGCCGGGTTCGCGCGGGCACTGCGCGCGGGGCTGGACGGCTTCTGCGCCGAACCGCGCACGGCGGCGGTGGTCGAATACGCCGCCGAGGTGCTGGTCGCCCTCGGTGATCCTGTACGGGCCGCCCGGCTGCACGGCGCGGCCGACGGGCTGCGGGCGGGTCTGCCGCGTCCGGTGCCGGAGGAGGAGGGGGTGCGCGCGGCGGAAGCGACGGCCCGCGCGGCGCTGGGGGACGGGCCGTACGAGCGGGCCCGCGCCGCGGGCCACGAGCTGGGTGGCGAGGGCGCGTACGCGCTGCTGGCCGAGGCGACCGTCTAGCCGTGCGCGGGGCCGAACCCACGAGGACGGCCGGGGCGACCGGGGAATGGCCGGAGACGGGCCCTTCGTTGCAGCGTTGAGGATTCAACTGACGATTTCGATGACGGAGAGAGCATGAAGGTCGAGATCTACAGCGACATCGCCTGTCCCTGGTGCTACGTCGGCAAGCGCCGCTTCGAGCGGGCGCTGGCCGCCTTCCCGCAGGCCGATCAGGTCGAGGTGGTCTACCGCCCCTTCCAGCTCGCTCCCGACAAGTCCGAGACCCCCGAGCCCCACCGCGCCTACCTCAACGAGCGCTACGGCCCGCAGTCCGCGGCGATGGACGCCCGGCTGGAGGAGCTCGGCCGCGCCGAGGGCCTGGCCTTCGACTTCGACCGCGCCATCGAGAACAACACCCTGCTCGCCCACCGCCTGCTGTGGCACGCCCTGAACGCCTACGGCGCCAAGGAGCAGGCCGCACTCAAGGACCGGCTGCTCGTGGCGCACTTCGCAGAGGGCGCCGACGTCGGCGACCGCGCCACCCTGGCCGCGCTCGCCGCCGAGGCCGGGCTCGACCGCGACCGCGCGGCCGCCTTCCTCGCCTCCGACGAGGGCCTCGAGGAGGTGCTCGCCGAGATCGACGACGCCCGGGGCATCGGTGTGAACGCCGTCCCGACCTTCGTCTTCGAGGGCAAGTGGGCCGTCCAGGGCGGCCAGGAGTCCTCGACCTTCCTGCGCGTGCTGGAGCAGGTCGCGAAGGAGACCGGCGCCGTGCCTGCCGCCCCCGCGACGGACGCCTGCGCCGACGGCGCGTGCGAGGTCCCCGCCGGCTGAACCGGCGGGGATGCGGCGGGCGGACAGGGTTCAGTCGCAGGTGATCCGCGACACCGCCCAGTCCGCCACGTTCACCACCTGGAACCTGTGCGTCGGCTCGACCTGCAGTCGGATGGAGCGGTTGCCAGCGATCGGCACGTGCACCGGCACGCCGGGGTCACCACCGCGCAGCACTTCGGAGCGCCACAGCCACCCGTTATCGCCGTGGACCGAGAAGCGCGCCGCGCCGAAGCCCAGGGCGATGTCGTCGATGCCGACCACGGCGTCGAAGGCGGTGCAGGAGCGGTTGAGGTCGATGGTGACGGTGGACGGCGCGCCGACCGTGACGCCGTCGGAGTAGCGCGTGCCGTCGATGCCGAGGCCCCAGCGCTGCCAGACCCAGTCGCCGAGCCGGATCGTGGGCCGGTCCGACCGGCCGAGGACGCCGTGCTCCAGTGCGCTCAGCCGGTGGACCGTCGGCTCGGGCGCCGGGGTGGGCGTGGGCGGGGGCTCGGCGGTACGGCTGGGCGACGGGGCGGGCGGCTCGCTGCGCGTGGGCGCGGGCGCGAGCTCCTCGACGGGACGCGCCGGAGGCGTCGGGGTCGGTGCGGCGGCCCGTACGGGGGGTAGGACCGGCGGCGTCGGGCTCGGCGCGGGGGAGCGCCGCGACGGTGAGGGGGGCGGCGTGGGAGCCGGCGCCGGTACGACCGGCGCGGCCGAGGGCCTGCTCTCCGCCTGCGGCCGGGGCGTGCTGTCGTCACCGGTCAGGGCGATCGCCACCACCGCACCGGCCGCCGCGAGGGCCAGCCCCGCGGCCACGGCGATCTTCACCGGTGCCGCGGCCCCTTCCGCGGCCACGGCGCCACCGGCACCCGCCGCCGCGCCCCCTCCCGCGCCACCGCCCGAGGTGGCGGCGGCCACGGCACCCGCGCCGGCACCGGCCACCGCGCCACCCGCGGCGACGCCCGCCGCCTTCGCCGCGTACGCGGCGCCGAACCAGCCGACGACCGCGACCGGCAGCAGCCCCTTGAGCGCCGCGTTCACGTCCGCCAGCTCCGCCGCCGCCAGGCGGCACTTGGCACACTCCTCCAGGTGTTTGCGCAGCTCCCGGTCGGCCCGCATCCGCAGACCGCCGCGGGCGTGCGCGCCGAGGCGGTCCGCGTAGCGGGCGCAGGACCCCTGCGCGGTCAGCGCGGACGAGACGTGCGCCTGCAGGTAGGCCTGGCGCAGTCCCTCGCGGGCACGGTGCGCGAGGACCGCCGTCGCGTTGGCCGACAGACCGAGCAACGGCGCGACCTTGCTGGGCGACTCCTCCTCGACCGCGGTGTGCCACAGCACCGCCTGCCAGCGCTCGGGGAGCGTGCGGAAGGCCTGGATGGCCAGCGACCGTTCTGCCTCGTGCATGGCGCGCACGTCCGCGCCCGGCTCCTGGCTGCCCTCGCCCGCCGCGGCACCGGCCGACGTGACCGCGAACACCGCGAAGTCGTCCACCAGTTGCTCCCGCTTGGCGGTGCTGCCCCACGACGCGGCCACCCGCCGCACCGTGGTGAGCAGGTAGGCGCGCACCGCGGCGTCCGGACCGCTGCCGCTGCGGATCGCCTGCAGTGTGCGGGCGAAGACCTCGCCGGTCAGGTCCTCCGCGGTGTGCCGGTCACGGCAGCACCCCCGTGCGTAGCGCCGTACGGCCGCGACGTGCCGCCGGTACAGCTCCTCGTACGCGCTGTCGTCGCCGCCGCGGACACGGGCCACCAGGTCGGCGTCGGACAGCTGCGCCCCCGGAATGTCACCGGCCTCGGGGACGCGCTCCGCCAGCGGCTCCCGCTGCCCGGGTACACGGCCGGACGGCGGGCCCCCACCGGAGTCCGCCCCCGCCCCCGTGGGCGGACCGGACTCCCCGTTTCCTTCATCCACGGGCGTAAGAGTGGCACACGCGTACCGTCCGACGGCCTGTCAAGCACCAGAACCACTCGTCCGGGGAGTTTCACCCCCCGGACGCGACTCATCACCTGAACGGGTCAGCCCTCACGCCCCCGGACGGGAGCGCAGTCCCTCCAGCAGGATGTCCAGCAAGCGGGCCGAGGCGGCCGCCTGCTGGGCGGAGTCCGGCAGCGACGGCGCCGAGGTGGCGATCACCAGCAGCACATCGGCCACCGACACGTCCGCGCGCAGCTCACCGGCCGCCCGCGCCCGCTCCACCAGCTGTCCGACGACCTCCAGCAACGTGGCTATCCCGGCGCCCGACGCGATGTCGTCGGCCCCGCCGCGCTGCTGCGGCACCCGCGTCCCGTCGGCCGCACCGGCCGGCCGCACCTGAAGCACCTGCGGCGGCAGCAGCCGCCCGGCGCCGGAGGCCACCGACGTCCGCAGGAAGCGGGACAGCGCCGACCAGGCTTCCTCCTCCTGGCCCAGGGCCGCGCGCGCCTGCTCCGTCAGCCGCGCCGTCTCCTCCTCGGCTATGCGCCGCACCAGCACGTCCTTGCTGGGGAAGCGCCGGTAGACGGTGCCGACGCCCACCCGGGCCCGCCGCGCCACGTCCTCCATCGGCGCGCCGTACCCCAGCTCGCCGAAGACCTCCCGGGCGGCCCGCAGGACGTGCTCGAGGTTGCGCTGCGCGTCCACGCGCAGCGGGGAAGTACGACTCCCGCCGCCACCGCGCACGACCGGATCCGGATGGCCGCTGACGGTCGCGGTCATCGCCCACTGAGAGTCCTGGATATGCATATGTGTATCCCCCGGTTGATCGCGTCTCCCCCCGGAGACTCCCCACCCCATGATCGCCGGGAGGCGGCGGACGATGCCGCGCGTGCTCCCCGGCGGGATACGAACATAGTTGAGCCCTGGTCAAGAATGAAGGGGGCGCCCACCCACGATCGGAGTACCGCGGCCGCCGATTCTCCGTCCCGGCGGTTCACACCGGTCAGTACCCGCCCGTGACCTGCCCGAGAACAGGATTCGGCCATTCATTGCCGTACGCCCTGTGGACAAACCCCGATGGCCCATTGCCTCATGGAACGATGGCAGCATTCAAGGGGCCGTCCGGCGCGGCAGAAGGATCCGGGATCCCGCGCATCCTGGTCGTCGGCGGCGGATATGTGGGCATGTACACCGCTTTGCGGCTGCAGCGCAGGCTGAAACACGACGAAGCGGAAATCGTCGTGGTCGAACCGCAGCCCTACATGACCTATCAGCCCTTCCTGCCCGAGGCGGCGGCCGGCTCGATCTCCCCCCGCCACGTCGTGGTGCCGCTGCGCCGGGTCCTGGACCGCTGCACGCTGGTCATCGGCGAGGCCCGGCGCATCGACCACGGCAAACGGGTCGCCACGCTCGCCACCCTCGCCACCGACGAGGAGGGCTCCGGCGCGCTGGAGCTGCCGTACGACCACCTGGTGCTGGCGCCCGGCTCGGTCTCCCGCACCCTGCCGATCCGCGGCCTCGCCGAGCACGGCATCGGCTTCAAGACCGTCGAGGAGGCCATCGGGCTGCGCAACCACGTCCTGGAGCAGCTCGACATCGCCTCCTCCACCCGGGACGTCGAGGTTCGCGAGGCCGCCTTGACCTTCGTCTTCGTCGGAGGCGGCTACGCGGGCGTGGAGGCCCTCGGCGAGCTGGAGGACATGGCCCGCTACGCCGTGCGCTACTACCACAACGTCGAGGCCGACGACCTGAAGTGGATTCTGGTGGAGGCCACCGACCGTATCCTCCCCGAGGTCGGCGAGGAGATGGGCAGGTACGCCGTCCGCGAGCTGCGCGGCCGCAACGTCGACATCCGCCTGAACACCCGGCTGGAGTCCTGTGAGAACCGCGTCGCCGCCCTCGACGACGGCTCCCGCGTGCCCACCCGCACCCTGGTGTGGACGGCCGGCGTCAAGCCGCACCCCGTGCTCTCCCGCACCGACCTGCCGCTGAACGGCCGCGGCCGGATCAAGTGCACCGCGGCCCTGCGGATCGCCGGCACCGAGGGCGCCTGGGCCGCGGGCGACGCCGCCGCCGTCCCGGACCTCACCTCCGGCGACCCCGAGGCGCTCTGCGCGCCCAACGCCCAGCACGCGCTGCGCCAGGCCCGGGTCCTGGCGGACAACATCGTCGCGAGCCTGCGCGGGGAGCCGCTGACCGACTACCGTCACCAGTACGCGGGCTCGGTCGCCTCACTCGGCCTCCACAAAGGCGTGGCGCAGGTCTATGGGCGCAAACTCAAGGGCTACCCCGCCTGGTTCATGCACCGCGCGTACCACCTCAGCCGGATGCCCACCTTCAACCGCAAGGCGCGCATCCTGGCCGAATGGGTCCTGTCCGGGCTCTTCAAACGGGAGATCGTCTCGCTGGGCTCGCTGGAGAACCCCCGCGCGGAGTTCGAGCTCGCCGCGGAGACCGGCCGCAAGCCCGACGCGCCCTGACCGCCAGTGCGGATGCGGTGGCCGATTCCCCCGGAGCGGTGGGTCGGCCACACTGGACCCGTGACCAAGCGTGCGTCAGCACCTGCAAAGAGTGACAAATACGAGGAATCGGACGTTTGAACCTCACGCGCTGGAGCGCCCGGCTCCCCGGAACACAACGACGCAATGCCCAGGCGGCGGCCGCCGGATCCGAACCCCCGTCCGGCGGAGCGGTCCCCCCGGCGCGCGGGGAGGCCGCCGAGCACCCCGACGCGCCGGCGCACACCCTCGACGCCCTCCCCGTACGCGAGGTGCTGGGCCGGCTGCCCGCCCTCATCGCGGTCACGCACGGAGCCACTCACCACCTCGGTTATGTCAACGAGGCCTGGGCCGAGGTCTTCGGCCCCCGCGCCCCCGGGGAGCCCGCCCGCGAGTCCCTTCCCGAGCTCGCCGAGCTCGGCCTGCTCCCCCTGATGGACCAGGTCTTCCGCAGCGGCAAGCCGCGTACCGTCAAGGCCCGCAAGGTCGCCACCGCCACCCGGCAGGGTTACTTCACGCTCACCTGCAGCCCCGTCCCGGTGAAGGACGGCGGCGCCACCGGCGGGGTCCTGGTCTTCGCCACCGACGTCACCGACCAGGTCCAGTCCGCCGAACGCCTGCGCGAGAGCGAGCGCCGCCTCCACGCGACCGCCGTGACCCTCCAGCGCAGCCTGCTCCCCCAAGAGCTCGAACAGCCCGACGACCTGCGCGTCGCGGCCACCTACCAGCCCGGCGGCACCGACGCCGCCGTCGGCGGCGACTGGTACGACGTCATCACCCTCGGCGCAGGCCGCACCGCCCTGGTCATCGGCGACGTCATGGGCCGCGGCGTGCGCGCCGCCGCCGTCATGGGCCAGCTCCGCACCGCGGTCCGCGCCTACGCGCGCCTCGACCTCCCCCCGCACGAGGTCATCCAGCTCCTCGACGGCCTCGCCGCCGAGATCGACGCCACCCAGATCGCCACCTGCGTCTACGCCGTGCACGACCCCAGCGAGGGACGGCTGTCGTACGCCTCCGCCGGCCACCTGCCGATCGTCGTCCGCGACGCCGACGGCACCGTCCGCCGCGCCGACGAACCCACGGGCCCGCCGCTCGGCACCGGCGGCTGGGTCCACACCTCCGGATCCGTCCCCCTCGGGCCCGGCGCCACCGCCGTGCTCTACACCGACGGACTCATCGAGCGCCGCGGCGAGGACATCGACGAGGGCGTCTCCGCCCTGATGAACGCCGTCGCCGGCGCCACCGGCAGCCCCCAGGTCATCTGCGACCGCCTGCTGCGCGCCCTCGGCGTCACTTCCGAGCACGCCGACGACGTCGCCGTGCTCGTCATGCAGTACCCGCAGCGCGAGGGCAACGACTCCGAGCTGTTCCGCAACGCCTCCCTGGAGCTGCTCGGCGGCATCGAGGCGGCCCCCCGCGCCCGTGCCTTCGCCCAGGGCGTGCTGACCTCGTGGCGTTTTCCCGTCGAACTCGTTGACCTCGGTGTCCTCGCCGCCAGCGAACTGGTCGCCAACTCGCTCCAGCACGGCGTCCCGCCCATGCGGCTGCGGCTGCGGCGCACCGACCGGCGCCTGATCATCGAGGTGACCGACGGCGACGACCACCTGCCGCGCCGCCGTCGCGCCGAACCGGCCGACGAGGCCGGCCGGGGCATCTCCATCATCGCCACCATCGCCTCCGCCTGGGGATCCCGGCGGACCCCCGGCGGAGGCAAGGCGGTGTGGTGCGAGTTCGCGCTCCCCACCTGACGGAGGATCACGCGGCCAGCACGGGCTCCCGCATCGGCGCGTCCTGTCCGACGGTGAGCCGCCGGCCCAGCCGTACGGAGAGCACGCTGACCGCCAGCGAGCACGCGACCAGCATCACGATGTACTCGGTGTACATCCCGCCGCCCGCCATGAGCCCGCCGACCGCGGGCCCCACGGCCAGCGCCAGCTGCTTCACCAGGGCGAACGCCGCGTTGTACTGGCCGACCATCCGCTCCGGCGCCATGTCCGCCACCAGCGGCGCGACCGTCGGCGACAGCATCGCCTCACCGAGCCCGAACAGCGCGTACGTGCCGATCAGCATGGCCGTCGCGACCCCGTGCGCGGAACCGGTCAGCCCCGAAAGCCCGGCGACGACCCACGCCACGGCCCACAGCACACCGACCGCCGCGATCACCCGGCTGCGCCGCCGCCGCTCCACCGGCCGCAGAACGAGGAACTGCGCCACCACGATCGCCGCGGTGTTCGCGGCAAGGGCGACGCCCAGCGTCGCCGGCGACACCTTCGTCACCTCGACCGCGTACGCCGACAGGCCCGACTCGAACTGCCCGTAGCAGGCGAAGAACAGCACCCCGCCCAGCACGCACAGCTGCACCATCGCCCGGTCGGCGAACAGCGCCCGCCAGCCCCCGGCCGCCTTGTCCGTCGGCGCCGCCTCCATGCGCGCCGCCTTCGGCAGCCGTACGGAGGCCGCCACGACACCGAGGACCACGAACATCGCGGCCTCGACCGAGAACAGCAGGGTGAAGGAGCCCGGCCGCGAGGTGTCGACCAGCAACCCGCCGAACAGGCCGCCGACGCCCAGCCCGAGGTTGCTCAGGAAGAACTGCGTCGCGAAGGCCCGTGACCGCGACCTCGGGGTGGAGCACCACACGATGAGCGTGGCCAGTGCCGGCTGCATCACCGCGATGCCGGCGCCCATCACCGCGGACGCGGCGATCACCAGGGGCGCGCTCGACGCCAGCCCGAAGCCCATGGAGCCCACCGCCGCCGCGAAGGCACCGGTCAGCAGCACGGGCAGCGGGCCGCTCCGGTCGATCGTCCGGCCGGTGAACGGCAGCACAGCGAGCGCGGCGACGGCGAACGCGGACAGCACGACACCGGCCGTGCCCGCTCCCAGGTCCCGCACCCGCGCCACGTAGACGAACAGGAACGGGACGGTGAAACCGTTGCCGAACGCGCTCAGCGCGTTGCCCATCTGGATCCGGCGCAGCGCGGCGCCCATCGCGGTGGTCACACTCACCCCTTAGGTCAGTAGTCCTCGAACTTGAAGACTTCAAGATTAAATTTCGAAGCTAAACAGTACATGCCAGAAGCCTTTAGGGCCAATGAGTTTCGTGGGACACTCCTGCCATGACGAGCGCAGCCGACGGCCCTGCCGGCACCCCGCAGGAGCTGGACCTCGATGAGCAGATCGCGATCTACCAGCGTGAATACCCCGAGGTGGACCCCCAGGTCGAGAAGATCGTCACGGCTCTGGGCAGGCTCAACCGCCGTATGAACGTGGGCTACGGCCGACACCTGTCGGCCGTCGGCATCACCAGCGCCGAGTGGGAGGTCCTCAAGGCCCTTGTGGTGGTGGGACGTCCGTACCGACTCGGCCCCGGCGACCTGGCCAAGCGGCTCGGCCTCACCCCCGCCGCCATGACCCACCGCATCGACCGCATGGTCTCGGAGGGCCTGGTCACCCGGGAGCGGGACGAGAGCAACCGCGTCCGTGTCATCGTCGAGCTCACCGACCTCGGCCGCAGCAAGTGGCTGGAGACGATGCGCATGGCCTCCGTCTTCGAGGCGGATCTCCTCCAGGACCTCGCGCCGGACGAACACAACGTCCTCGGCGACCTTCTGACCCGCATCCTCCGCCGCGTCGAGGCCGACCAGCCCGATGCCGGCGGCCGCCTGAAGGACCTCGACTGACCCGGCTGCCCCGGTTTGACAGCCGTACGGGGGATCCGTAATGTTCTCCGGGTTGCCCGCTGGTGAACACCGGCTCCGGTCGGCCCCGGGCAGCCATCCCGCAAGACCTACCTCGACGAACGGCCCTGTGCCGTCTCGTTCGTGCGTGCGTTTTTCGGAATGAGGATCGACGGAATTGCTCGATTGGCGTCGGGCGCCACTGATCCGCTAATGTCTCACCAGTCGGAACGGCCCAACGGCCGCGAGGACAAGCCCCGCTGACCGGGGATCAGGCCGGAAACGGTCTGATAGAGTCGGAAAAGCCGAAAAGCGAGAGCCGGACGGCG